>JBCBKU010000014.1:0-84841 GCA_038521345.1 Pseudomonadota bacterium
ACCCGCGTTCTCCATCAATGCATTTTTGGATTCGATACCCTATGCTTCTAAGGAGCGACACTCCCGACTGGCAAATGCACTGGTCGCGCTGAGTGGCGGTTAAACAGGTCCCCTCTGCCCAGGATTGTGCAGCATTTTCGGACAAAAACGACCGTTTTTGGACGCTGCTCAAGAGATTAGCGCAGCCTAAGGATAAATCTGTGCTGCATCGCCGCAAGGCGGCTAAGAGCCCAACCTGTGAATTCACTTTTCTCGCTGCGCGCGCTCGCAGCGCGGAAATCCCTGCATGTGCAACATGTAGAGCAGTGTTCAGCTTCTAAGAAAGCAGCTGTTCAAGATATGCTACGCTCTTGCCGTCAGCGCGGTGCTGATGACAGGGCACGGAGGGAGGATCGGAGGGCATACCATGCCAAGAGTTCAACTTCCCGCACTCACCCCAAAACACAAAGCTTGGAATAAGGGGCGGATCATCGGTCAGAAACGACCTTTACTGCCAAAGCAGGTCTGGGCGATCCGGACAAGGCTAGAACTGGCTGACAATTTGCGAGACCTTGCCTTGTTCAACGTCGCCATCGACAGCAAGTTGCGCGGCTGCGATTTGGTCAAACTTGAGGTGAGCGACCTGGCGAAGGATGACCAGGTAAGGGAACGTGTTTCCGTGATCCAAAGTAAGACCAAACAGACTGTTCAGTTCGAATTGACGGAAAACACTCGTGAAACCGTCCTCCATTGGGTCAAGTCGCCCGAAATGCTCGCATGTCGTTTCATGTTTCCGAGCCGATTTCACGACCATCCGCACATATCGACGCGCCAGTACGGTCGAATTGTTCGGGGCTGGGTGACTGCGATCGGGCTAGAACCGAGCGGATACGGCACGCACTCACTTCGCCGCACAAAGGCCGCGGAGATTTACCGCAAGACCGGAAACCTCCGCGCTGTGCAGCTGTTGTTGGGCCACACAAAGGTCGACAGCACAGTTCGCTACCTTGGCGTCGAGCTAGAGGATGCACTTAGCATCGCTGAGCCGATCGATATCTGAGATGCGTCGGCGAGCGGCCCCGCCGTTCGCCGACTCATGGCGCGTGCCTGTTCGCAGTCGGCATTTGTCCGCGATCGGGCCCATTTTTTTTAATGAACTCGGCATCCAATAACCGTGACCGATCTCAAAGCACTAGTTGGTGCGGGCCGCCTGTAACGCGCCGACGTCGATGATCCCGCTTCGTGGAAACCTGTCCGCCAGAATGTCACTGCGGGCGCTGGTTACGATATCGATGACGATAGGCGATGTCGCGGCGAGGAAGTGGTTGCGTGCGTTCGGCAATCCGGAAAGGTCGAGGACCAGCAGATCGAGTTCTGCGAGACGATCGCGGTCCCGAGCCGAGCCAAGCCGTTCCGGTTGCGCCGTCAGGAGCGAAGAAAAACGCAGCGCATAGTCGCTTTCGGAGGTCATGACCACGAAAGGGTTGGGAAGCGGGTCGATGCGTTCATGCTGGGATTCGAAGAGATCAAGGTCGATATCGGGAGAGACCAGAATGACCCCGCCGATCCGGCCAAGGACGTTCTGTTGCCCCGTGATCGACAATTGCCGCAGGGTTTCCACCACAAGCTGCGTGCCCATGGAATGGCCAAAGATGAAGACATTCTGGTTCTCGCGCGTGAGTTCGACCAGCAGCTCTTCGAGATGGTCGCGGGCGATTAGGATACTGTCCTTGTCGCGCACATACCCAAGTGTTCGTTCAATGGACGGCCAGGCAAAGGTGACTTGCGGCCCCTGCAGGCCGTAGTCATGGGCGATCTGAGCATGACGATAGACGGCGTATTCCATCGCGGTGTTGAAGCCGTGCACATAGACCACCGCGCTGTCGATGGGGCGGCCGAGCGGGCCAGCTTGGCGCCGAACGGTGCTGCCCAGGTCGGAGAGTGACTGGAGCCCGCGCGCCTCCGCGACGGTGAAGCTGGCGGAGGGATCAGGGTTTGATGCCGAGAATTCCACTTCGCCCGGACGATGGCCCGGAGGAATGGTGATGTCGTACTGCGCAAACGACAACGCGCCGCCGCGCTCCGTGGTGCCTGAGAGATCGGGCGCGAGGATGCGGTCCGTGGCAAGGTAGATGCGCTGCACAGCGGCCTCACCGATCTGGCCGTCGGGTGCGACGAATTGCTCTGGTTTGCCCGCGCATCCCGCAAGAACAACAAGCGTTAGGCCAAGACCGAAGATGGACCGTAGGCTCATGGCAAAAGTGCCTCCGATGAAGAACATGGTGAGTGGGTAAGCCATGGGCGTTCCGTAGGATCCGGACTCAGGACGCGGCATGTTGCCCCCTGTTGCTTGCGATAAGCCAGCCGGCGGATACCGCAAGCGCCAGTTCCGCCGGAAAGTAGACAAAGAGCAGCGGGCCGGGCCAGCCGTCTAGGAAGAGGCTCAGGAGACGCCCCAAGGCCAGGCCCAGGGTGAACACGAAGAGGCTCCAGAGCGCGGGCATCCTCAGGCCCGAATGCATTGCGCCGGCGATCCAAAAGCAGATGAGAGCAAGGTAGAGGCCCATGATCGCGCGAAAGATATGGCGGGTGGGAACGCCAACGGCGTCGATCCCGTAGAGCCAGAGCAAGCTCGCCTGCGGGGCCACCCCATAGGACAGCGCGATGGGGGTCAGACCGATCGCTAGGGCAAACAGCAATCCGCGTTGCATCCGCGCGACATCCATACTCAGCCCGCTGCGCCCGTGTTGGCCGAGCTTGCGTCAGGACAAGCCGCTTCTATTTGGGCGATCCGGGCGCGCAGGTCCTCTTCGGTGCGGCCCGACGCGATCTCGCGCCGGTCTTCGAGTTGCCCGCTCACACGGCCCGCAATCCGCGCCACGGGCACGACCAGGCGCACGCCGGCAGCGGCCCGTTCGCCAGCACCGGGAATAGCGGCTTCAAGGGCGGCGATGTCGATATCGGCCGTCTGGCAATCAATCGGGCGATCCAGGAGGTCTGCGCGCTCGCTTTGGGTTGTCTGCGCACATCCAGCTAGGGCGCCAACGGCAAGCAAGGTAACAGCAATTCGGCTAGGCATGGTCACATCTCTCCTTACGTTTCATCGAAGATCCTGCGCGATGCGAAAGCCGATATGCGCGGTACTGAAATCGCGCTCTAGGCTTTCGCGGGCGGCGACACGGTATCTCTGGCAGTAATCTTCGCTGCACAGGTACGATCCGCCCTTGATGGTGAAGCGAGGCACTGAAGGCGTAAACGGGCTGTCGGTCCATTCCCAGACATTCCCGATCATGTCGTAGGCGCCTGTCAGCCCGGGCTCGTAACATCCGACAGGGGCGGTCCCGGCAAAGCCGTCGCGCCGCGAGTTGAGCACCGGGAAGAAGCCGGTCCAAATATTGGCGCGGGCGGTTCCATCCGGCGCGCGGACACCCGATTCCGGGTCCATCGGATCAAAGAGTCCCCGGCTGGCGGCATATTCCCACTCCACCTCGGTCGGGATGCGTCCGCCCGCCCAGGCCGCGTAGGCGCGAGCATCGTTCAGCGTCACATGCACGACAGGGTGCAGGTCGAGGTCCGTCAGATCGGATCCTGCGCCGTCGGGCGTGCGCCAGGTCGCGCCTTGATCCAACGACCACCACGACTGAAAGACCTCCGGCGTGTCGCTTTCGTTGAACTGGGCCGAGCCGCCGTTCGTCTCGGCCTCAGTGACATGGCCCGTATCTGCCACGAAGGCCGCAAACTGGCTGTTGGTGACCTCATGGGTCTGAAGGCGAAACGGCGAGACAAGCACCTTCCGCGGCGGGCCTTCCTCGTGGAAGACGGGATCGACGCCCATAACGAACCCCCCGCCGGGAATGTCGACAAAATCTCCAAGGTCGCCCGGATCGAGTGCGCATGCATGCGCGGTTTTTGCCGGCGTTACAGGCCATACGAGACCACCGACCAAAGCAACCATCGCGGCAAGAAGGCCGGCGCCAAGAAGCAGGGTTTGAGAACGATGGACCATCTTCGAGCTATCCAGTCGATGAGCTGCCGATGCGGCGCCACTGCCAGTAAGCAAGCGCCAGGCTGCCCGCCACGAAGGCAAAGAGAGGGTATCGCAGCCCGCCCGTGCTCGGGTTGGTCAAGCCGAATTGGAAGAGAAACAGGATGTTTAAGACAAGATACGCCACCGATGCGACAAAGATGATCGGGCCAGCGAAGCGGCCCGGGCGTGCGGCGATGAAGGCAGCAACGCCGAGGATCAAATTGGAGGCCACGCGCAGCGGCTCTAGCTGATCAGTCGCGACATGCACAACAATATCGAACGCCTGTAGAAAAAGCTGCACGATAACGGGTAGTAGTCCTAGCATTGCAGTCTCCTGAGGTCGTTGGATGGCGTCAGTGAATTGCGTATTTCAGGAGAGCGAGCGCGAAGCCGATACTTCCGGCGAAAAGTGCCCCTCCGATGGGCAACCACCAGCTATGGTTGATCACCCATCCGACCCGCGCGCCCAGCACAACTAGGACAAAGACGCAAAACACTTGCGCAACAACAGTGGCCGTCCCCACACTGAACACTCCCAGCCCGGCCAAAACAAAGATCGCCGTCGGCACATTGGCGACCAGCAGGGTCGAATGGCTGTGCTGCCAGGCGGCCCCGAAAGCTTTGGCCGTCAGGATGCGCTCGCCCGTCTCCATCCCATGGGACAAAATCTCGGCGAAGATCTTGGCCAGCGTCACCGCCAGCACCGAACCGAAGAGAACGAGGGCGGCCTCAAAAGGTCCGTCGCGGGCTTCGTCCATCGCCATCAAGAGGCTCAGGACGAGGATCGAGCCGTAAATCAGCCCGAAGGAGGCCCGGTGCACGGGTCCCCAGGCAAGGTGGGGATGGAGCCCATGGCGCGGCATCGCCATGGACCCCTGGTGGTGCCGATCAGCGTCAGACATTGCGCTGGGTCGCCATTTTCTCGAGGATGCGATGCGCCGTCTCGTAGCCGCTGTTCTGGTTCTGGCCAGTGATCAGGTTGCCGTCGATCGTGGTATGCGTCGCAAACGGGTCGCGGAACGCATGCTGGCATTCGTAGATCGCGCCCAGTTTGCGCAGTTCTTCCTCAGGGTGCTTCGGCGTGACCGCGATGCCGAAGGTGTTGATCTGGTTGTTGGTCACGCCGGTGACGCGGCGGCCCTTGACCAGCGGTTCCCCGTCGATCCCTTTGGCGCCGCAGAGGCCGAGCGCACCGTGGCAGACCGAGCCGAGGATCTTGCCCGCCGCATTGGCGCGGGTGACGAAATCGTTCATCGCCTCGCTCTGCATCAGGTCATAGGCCGCGCCCCAGCCACCGGCCATGAAGATCACGTCGTAGTCGTTGGGATCGAGGTCGGGGATCGCCTTCGAGTTCTTGAGATCATGCATGGCCTTTTTGTCCGCCATGAAGCGTTTGTCTTCGTGACAGGCGAGCGGCCAGGACCAGGACCAGGGCTGGATCGGGATCTTGCCGCCCTTCGGGGAGGCCATGTCGACCTCCATTCCGGCGTTGACGAAGACGTAGTAGGGCACGGTGAATTCCGACCCGAAAGCGCCGGTATCCCGCTTCAGGGGGTCGAGCCGATCGTGATTGGTGCAGATCATCAGCGCCCGCCGCCCTTTCATGTCGAAATCGGGGACGGTGTAGTGACGGTGGATGCCCAGCAGCCGCAGGAAGGCCGGCAGGTAGAGGTACGTAAGGATGGCCAGAAGGGCCAGGACAAGAAGGGTAATGACGATCCAGTTCATGACAGGTCTCCGAAGTCAGGGATTGGGAGAAGTGCCCCTGACTCGGGGCACTTGTTAGTTTGGGGATCAGTGGGCCGGGCGGCGGATCACCATCCGCGCAAACCGGAAAAGCACGTATAGGGCGGCCAGCAACGCGACGATGAGGCCAGCCAAGTAGGGCCAGTACTTTCCGATGACCCGCTCGGTCAGGTTCGAAGCCAGTTGCGCCGTGGCAAACTCGTCGCGTCCGAGGTCGAGAACGCCGGTCTCGGCGGCATAAGCCTCATACTCGGCTCGCATTTCTGCAACCAGTTCGGGGTTTTCACCCGAAAGATCGTTGGTTTCGCCCGGATCGACCGACAGGTCGAAAAGCCGCCAGGTGAAATCGCCGCGTGGCAATGCGGTGCGCACGAGCTTCCAGTTGCCGCGATAGAGCGACGCGTTGCCGCTGACTTCTCCGCCAAAGACCTCATCGGCGCCGCGGGTCTCGTCCGTCTCGCCAACAAGCACTGGCAGGATGCTGCGCCCGTAAAGCGCGCCCGCGTCATAGGACACACCGGCTGCATCCAGCAAAGTCGGCATCAAGTCGGAGACATGGACCGGCGCGTCGAGAGGGCCGCGCGCCGCGACCCCGGGACCCGCAACCACCAGCGGCACCCGCAGCCCGCCTTCGCTTGAATAAAACTTGTAAAGGTTGAACGGGGACGCGGAGACAGACGCCCATTCCGGGCCGATGGCGGTCAGGCTGCCCGGCAGGCCCATGTTCTCGGGTAACGTGTCGATCCCTTCGAGGAGATGGATTCCGTCGAGAAGAAGATTTGCGATCGGGTTTCCAAGCGACGTGACGGCGGAATCCGGGCCGTTGTCGGAGGTCACGACGACAATCGTGTTTTCAAGCTGACCGGTGGTCTCCAGATGATCCAGCAAGCGTCCGATGTGGAAATCGGCAGCTTCGATCATGCCAGCGTTCACCTGCATCTCGCGTGCAGCGATGGCCTGTTCCTCGGACGTCAGATCGTCCCAGGCACGATGGTCTTCGTGCACGGGCGCCAGCGTCGTGGTCTCAGGGACAAGTCCAAGCTCCATAGCGCGCCGCCAGCGTTCCTCTCGCATGACGTCCCATCCGGCATCGAAGACGCCTTCATAATTGTTGATGAATTCGGTCGGGGCCTGCACGGGGATGTGGATCGCCTGAAGCGATAGGAAGCCGAAGAAGGGCTGATCGGCATCCCCTTCGTCGATGTAGCGGATCATCTCATCCACGAGATTGCGGGAGGAATAGAAATCCTCAGGCAGGCGGATCGGTTCGCCGTCCTCGTACCACGACACTTCCGGGTAGCCCGGCAGGTAGTGGGTGTGGTCGTAATTGCTGCCGCCCGTGGAATCCATCACGTAGGAGCGGTCGAAGCCAAAACGGTTGGGCAAGTTCTTGCCCTTGGCCCCGATGCCCCATTTACCGCTGACATAGGTCTGATAACCCGCCTCGGACAAAAGGCTCGCAATGGTCGCCTGATCATCGTCCCAGATCATCGAATAGCCGGGCAGCGCGCTCTGCTCAGGCGTCACGGTTTCGACCAGCGTGCCCATCCCCGTCTGGTGGTTGTCGAGTCCGGTCATTAACATGGCGCGGCTCGGCCCGCAGAAGGGCGAAGAGTAGTACCGCGAGAAGAGCGTCCCTGTCTCAGCCAGCGCATCGATATTGGGCGTGCGCGCGTCCCCGCCATAGGCGCCGAAGCCCGTGAAGCCGACATCGTCGAATAGCACGACGAGGATGTTCGGGCGCGTGTCCTGAGCGCCTGCAGGCAGGACCGTCATCGCGGTGAGTGTCAGCGCACCCAACACGGTGCGGGTAAATCCAATCATGTGTCAGACCTTTTGCTAGATGCGAAGAAATGGGCGTGTGACGGCGCGCTACTGTGCCGGAAGCACAGCGACGGAGGTCGCGGGGTTCAGGTCATCATTTGGGTCGGTGAAAACCCCTGCGGGGAACGCGACGGAGATGGGGGTGTCGGCCGTATCGAGGCAGAGCAGGTGGTTGTTGTCGCCATCGCCGAGGTCAGCAAGAGCGGCGGGGGTAACCTCTCGTTCCATCCCGTCCGCGGCGCGCACGGTCACGCGGTAGAGATCGCGCTCAGCCTCGCCGGGCTCATTGCCGTTTTCCAGCGTGACCCCGCCGGCCCAAACCGCGCGGACGGCTTGCACGGTACCCTCGCTCGGACAGTCGGTGCCGTCGGTGCGGCGTTGACCAAGATCGAGATCTTGCGCGGCCGGGTCCGCGATTTCGGCCATCACGAGGCTTGGGCCCGGCGCGAGGGGCGTGACGTCAATCTGCGCCCCACGGAAATCCAAGGTCCCGTCTATCGAGTGAATGTGACCGACCACTTCGACCGACACCGGCGGATCGGCTTCGGCAGTGCCGAATTCGCCTACCAACAAGACGGTGCGCAGCTCGCCGCCATCGGTTGCCGGCAGAAGCGTGACGCAGTGCATTTCACCCGTCGCGCCGGACGCCGTGGTGACCCGAAAGTCACCCGCTTGCATGGTCGCGTGATCGATCTCGGTCGAGAAGATCACGGGCATGCCGTCCTTTCCGAACGCACCGCGGCAGATCGCACGGCTGGCCAGCCTCGGCAGGCCATTGTCAAGCCCGAAGAACGCGGACAGAAGCTCGGCGGATTGGCCGTCGCCTTCGCGCGGAAGGGCCGCATCAGCGGTCGTATCAGCCAGTTCAAAGCTGGTGCCGTCCGCCAAACCCGGCGAGGCACCGGCGATCACGCATGAGAGCACAGCGAACAGGCCACGAAGGACCATTCCGGCCGCGCCAATTCCAGTCCGGACATCAACTTTAGACGTGCTTAGCATGCGCCCCTCCGTGCATTTTGCATGCGCTCAACATACAGCGAAGGGGGCGTCCCTTGGCCTCAGGTTAGGATCACCTGCGGCCAGTGGGCATTCATTTTCGGCCAGCGTCGTCCCCGGCCTGCACCTGTTCGCGGAACGCCTTGGGCGTGAGGCCCGTCCAGCGTTTGAAACTGCGGGCGAAGTTGGAAGACGACTCAAAGCCCAACACACCCGCTATGGCCTTGATGGGTTGGGTGGTTCCGGACAGAAGGGCGCGCGCGCGCTGCTCGCGGACCTGATCCACCAATTTACGATACGACGTGCCCGACCGATCCAGCTGCCGACGCAGACCGCGCTCGGAATACCCCAACTCTGCCGCGACATCCGAGAGCGACGCCGTTAAGGTCGGCGCGCTTTCCAGGATCGTCATGACCTGCGTGACCGGTGTCGTCTCGAACGCCATCTCCGCGGCGAACTGTTCGCAAAGGCCCAGAAGCCGCGCATGATTGATCGGGTCGGCACCCGGAAGCGGACGGTCCAACAGGGCTTTCAAAAAGATGATCTGGTTTTCGGACGCGCCAAAGCGGATCGCAAAACCGATCTTGTCTTCCATGCCAATCCAGGTTTCAGGCATGTCGACCGCCATCTCGGCGCGGGTTGCCACCCGGTCGGATCGCAGCATTGCCTTGAGTAAACCATTGATGGCGACGATGGCGCTGCTGAATGCAAAATACTCGATGTCTCCGAACGGAAACTTGGATCGCAGGCGAATGGCTGCTTCCTCGGCTTCCAGACCCGTATCCTCTTCAATCAAGCTGAAGTCGACCGCGGGAAAGTTCAGGAAAAAGTACTTCGCCAGAACCTCGAGCCCGTCCTTGAACCGTGCCGCATTCATGGCTGTGTAGGCGGGCATACCGATATAGGTGGGTTGGAACTTCAGAGCCAGCTTGAAACCCAGACCCGGATCCCCGCTTTGTTCGAGGACATTCAGAAGAAGCCTGCGCAGAGGCTGAAACCCGCATCGAAAATGCGGGTCGCTCAAACGCTTTTCTTCGAGCCCAGTTCCCGCGAGCAATGTGTCCGCCGGATAGCCCTCTTCGCGGAGCGTTCGAAAGACGAACCCCGGGTAGTTCATGGGTAGGGCCGGATCGTCCGGTGTAAAGACCTTGCGTGCCACCATCTTTGTACCATTGTCACTGCGACGACCATGGCGGCGATGGGCGCATTTCGCAACGTCAGGTCTCACGCACATTGTATGCGTCAGGGCGATTTACTCCGGTTTTTCAAACCGATTTAATCGTTCGGACAGGCCCGGCTCCTGCGAATGACTAGTCTGGCGAAGTGCGCCGTGCGCCTGCACCCTTGTTGCTGCAACGCGAAGCAATGCTGCATCAGCAATTACCGCCGGTGCACAAGTCCGCTTTGTCCGCTGATCGGACGTTCTTCGTGCTACGTCTTGCTTCAACAATGCTGCAGCGCAAATCAACCCTTTCGCGATCCTCAGATTCCAGCCTCAAACGTCCGTTATTGGACGCAAGGTTTTATCAGTGTGTGTTTGTCCGGCATTGAACCCGCTCAGCTAGGTGCACGACAATCATGCCAGCAGTCACTATTATTTCCTCAACAAAGACAGCGGAGGTGATGTCTGAAACCAACACGTTCCATTTGTCATCCACGCCTATCCGGCACGGTGTCAACCTCGGCTCCTAGTCTTTGTAGAGCAAAGGTAGAACATAGCAGCAGGCTGAGCTATCTTCGAGGAGGGGCAAAAGAGGTATTCGCCCCGATAGCTCTCGCGGTCGTCTAGAAGAAAAGCCCGGAAACAATAACTTAACCCGTCTTTGTACCGCATTTTAGAAAGGAACGAGAATGCCAGGACCAGAACCGGGTACAGTATGGATTGAAGAATATGAGGGCCGATTGCTTTCGACGTTCGTTCCTTATTGTACATGGCCACCGGGAAGCCCTCGGCCGAAAAACCGCAATCGGCTAAACCGAGCGATAACGATTGGAAGACGCGTTGCGTGGGGAAGTTGGGCCTGCAGTTGGTGCGGTGAGAAACTTAACTTCGACAAGCGCGCTGACGCTCAGTTTTGCGGAGAAAGCTGCAGAAAAAAAAGGCGGCGCGCAAGAGACGGGAAGCGCTGGTGACGCGTTAGCTTCAACGACTGGACGCAGGGGTGTTCTCCAGGAAAACCCGGTCTAGTCTCGCTGGGAGTGGGGGATTTTGTGGGGGATAATCTGAACGCCCTCTCTAAGTATCTCATTAAGAACAATAGCTTGAGGGTTTGCGGTGGCAGCCCGTAGGGGAATCGAACCCCTCTTTCCAGGTTGAAAACCTGGCGTCCTAACCGATAGACGAACGGGCCAGCGCTGCAGGCTTTTAGAAAAACGGGTTCCCGAGAGCAAGGGCTTTTTCACCCCATCACGGGTCGTGGCGCGCCGCGTCGGACAGGCGCATCTCCACGCGCTGGCGCCCGCCCCAGTGGTTGATTTCAAGTTTGCCCGCAAGATGCCAGAGGCTGACGCCCCCACCCGCCAGCGCCGGGCCGAGCGGGCCGTCGAATGCCCCGAATGCAATCGCATCGAGGCGCGGTCCATTGCCGTCTCCGAACGTGATCTTCAGGTGGCCCTGTCCGACCTCCCGGGTGTGCAGGATCCGTTGCGCGGCAAAGGCAAATGTCGGCGAGGGCGCGCCTTGCCCAAACGGGCCGGCCGCATCCAACGCCGCCACCAGTTCGGTCGTGGCGGCTCCGGGCATCAGCACGTCGTCCAACCGAAGGTCGGGCGGACCAAGCTGGTCGGCACCCTGTCGTGCCAAAAGCTCCGAGAGCCGTGCCATCGCGGCGGGAATGGCGGTTTCGGCAACGGTTAGACCGGCGGCCATCGGGTGCCCGCCCCCCTTTTCGATCAATCCCTCGGCGGCCAGACGGTGGACCGCCGCCCCGAGGTCGATCCCGGCCACGGACCGACCGGACCCCTTGCCCGTGCCGTCCTCGATCCCGATGACGATTGCCGGTCGGTTTGCGGCTTCTTTCAAGCGCGCGGCCACGATGCCCACGACACCGGGATGCCAACCGGCCCCGGCCGCCCAGGCGAGAGGGGCGTCGAGCCCCCGCGCCTCGGCCTGGTCAAGGGCAGCGGCGCGCACCGCCGCTTCGACATCCCGGCGTTCGCCGTTCAACTCGTCGAGGCGTTCGGCAAGCGCCAGCGCTTCGTTCGGATCATTTGTAGATAGCAGCCGCGCGCCCAGATCAGCGCGTCCGATCCGCCCCCCGGCATTGATCCGGGGCCCAAGAACATAGCCGAGGTGATAGGGTGTCGGGGCTGCGTCCAGCCGGGCCGTATCGGCCAGCGCGCGAAGTCCCGGCCGCGCGCGATCCGCCATGACCTTCAGCCCTTGTCGAACGAATGCTCGATTGACCCCGATCAATGGTGCCACATCGGCAACGGTCGCCAACGCCACGAGATCGAGCAAGGCGATAAGATTGGGGCCGGCTGCCCCCATGGTCCGAAGCTGGCGGTTGGCCTCGACCAGCATCAGGAACACCACGGCTGCCGCGCAGAGATGACTGAGTGCGCCGTCTTCATCTTGGCGGTTCGGGTTCACCACCGCGAGGGCCGGGGGCAGTGTGTCGGCCCCGAGGTGATGATCCAGCACGATCACATCGGCGCCCTTGGCCGCACTGATTGCGTCATGGCTGAGCGTCCCACAATCAACGCAGATAATGAGATGATTCCGAGTCGCGAGATCAGCCATCGCCGGCACATTCGGGCCGTATCCTTCGAGCGACCGGTCAGGAACATAGAGCTCGGCAGACCGTCCCATGTCACGCAACCATGTGATCACGAGTGCCGCAGACGCCCCGCCATCCACGTCGTAGTCCGCAAAGACCGCAATCCGCTCGGTCTTCGAAACCGCATGGACGATGCGCTCTGCCGCACGCTCCATGTCTTTCAGCGTTCGTGGGTCGGGCAGCAGCGATTTCAATGTGGGGGCCAGAAAGCCAGCCGCATGTTCCGGAGCGACGTTGCGACGGGCCAGAACGCGTGCGACGGGTCCCTCGATCCCGGTTTGTTGTTCAAGACGCTCGGCGGCCCGCAGCGTCGCGTCGTCAGGGCCGCACCATCGGCGCCCGGTCAGTGACGCGGTGACACCTAGAAAGGCCGTCTCGGCATGATCCCGGGGCATGTCTACCATATTTTGTAGCGAATAGGCGTCCGGCTACTATAACCGGCCAGGTGGGCCCTGCCAACACTGAAGGACCCAACCAGCCGGAAGGTCCATATCATCGGAGCTATCGGAATCAAGGTATCAGACGCGACACGGGGCCAAGGCCCGGCGCCGAGAAACAGGCGCGCTTCTGCAGAGATGCAATCGTCAGAGCGGGGCTGACTTTGATTGAGGCTTCGGTAAGGGACGCGCCATTTGTTTCGACGGCGCACCCTTCCAAGCCGTCCGTTGGGCCCTAGACCGGGTTTCGATAAGACATGCGGCGGACCGAGCCGGTTTTGGACCGCATCAGCAACGTCTCGGCGGTCAAGTACCCGACTTCGCGTTTGATTCCGGGCAGGATCGAGCCGTCGGTGACTCCGGTCGCCGCAAAAATCACGTCGCCGGTCACCATATCGTCTCGGGTATAAACCCGGTGCAAATTGGTGATCCCGGCCTTTTTGGCGCGTCCTTCTTCGTCGGCATTCCGGAACTGAAGTTTGCCGAAGATCTGGCCACCCATACACTTGAGTGCTGCCGCCGCCAGGACGCCCTCCGGCGCGCCACCAGACCCCATATACATGTCGATCCCGGTCTTTTCGGCCTCGGCACAATGGATCACGCCGGCCACGTCCCCATCGGTGATGAGCCGGATGGCGCAATGTGTCGTACGAAGCTCTTCAATCATGTCCGCGTGTCTCGGCCGCTCCAGCACACAGACCGTTATGTCTCGTGTCGAACAACCCTTCGCAGTGGCCAGCGCCGACACCCGTTCGGATGGGGTCATGTCAAGCGTGACAACGCCGGGTTTGAAGCCGGGGCCGATGGCGAGTTTGTCCATGTAGACGTCGGGCGCATGCAGCATCGAGCCCCGCGGTCCCATGGCTATAACGGCCAGCGCGTTCGGCATGTCCTTGGCGGTAAGTGTCGTGCCTTCGAGCGGATCGAGCGCGATGTCGACTTCGGGCCCTTCGCCCGAACCGACCTCTTCGCCAATGTACAGCATCGGTGCTTCGTCGCGTTCACCCTCACCGATGACGACGACACCCTGAATGTCCAGTTTGTTCAGCTGGTTGCGCATTGCGTCGACCGCGGCCTGGTCGGCTGCCTTTTCGTCGCCGCGCCCGATAAGATCGGCCGAGGCAAGGGCGGCCGCCTCGCTCACGCGGGCAAGGCCTAGAGAGAGCATTCGGTCGTAAAATTCGGGCGTGGCGGCCATCGGGGGCTCCTTCGACTGTCCTTGCCTCGGGGTCTAGCCACCCCCCGCACGTGCGTCCACCCCTCGGGACCTCATCCCTGCTGGATCACTCACATTTCCGTGCTGGGCGCCGACCTGCCGCCGTCACAACGGCAATCGGGCAGCTTCTGGCCCATGTGAGGGATCCCGCCCGTTCGGGGCGTCCAATTCCTCACTGGCACGTACCATGTGCACAATGCTTCCTCTATTGGAGACCAGACAATGACTTTGACGATCAAGCTGGGTGCCACCGCGCTTGCCCTTGTTCTTGCAGCGGGAACTGCAACCGCTCAATCCTTCGACTGGACCGGATTTTCGGGCGGTCTGCAAATCGGCACCATTGATGTCGACACCGACGGCCCAGACCTGTCCGGCAACGACGAAAGCTTTGGTGCCCGTGCCTATTACGATGTCGACTACGGCGATTTTGTCGTGGGCGGCGGCATCCAGTACGACGAAACGGATGTCGATCTTGACGGTGCCGCCACCATCGACTCGGTGCTTCGCATCGGCGGCCGTGCAGGCTATGACCTCGACCGCAACTGGATCTATGCCGCCGCGGGCTATGCGCAGGCTATGACCGATGCAGGTTCGGTTGATGTGGGCGATTCAGGGGGCTTTTATCTAGGCGTCGGCTACGAGGTTTTCCTGACAAATGAAATCACGGCTGGTGCCGAACTGCTCTATCACCAGTTCGAGGATTTCGACGTTGATGGTCTCGAAGCCGACGCGACCACATTCAGCCTGTCGGTCAACTATCGCTTCTAGGGCGCTCGTGCGAGCCGGTCAGATTGCTTCAATACGAAGCGCGACCGGCTCGCCCACGATTACACCGGTTTCTGCCATCGCCGCGAATGCATCCTCCAATGCGGCGCGGCTCGTCCTGTGCGTGACAAGCAACACGGGCGCCTCGGCGCTTTCGTGTTGATACTGGCGCATGCGGTCGATTGAGACACCCGCTTCTCCAAGCGCGCTGGCAATTTTTGCAAGGGCCCCGGGTTTGTCGACGAGGGTCATGCGCAGGTAGTGAGGTGCCGAGGAAGTCACCACCGCCGCGTTGGGCGCACGCAGGGCTTTGGCGGCTCGGCCAAATGTCGGCACCCGGATACCCCGCGCAAGATCGATGATATCCGAAAGGACAGCGCTTGCCGTGGGGCCTTCGCCCGCACCGGCCCCGCGCAAGACGATCTGTCCGACGGCGTCGCCTTCCAGCACGACCATGTTTGTCGGCCCTTCCAGCTGGCCCAAGGGTGATGATGCCGGCACGAGGCAGGGCGACATCCGCGCCTCGAGTCCCCGGCCCGTGTGCTGTGCAACGCCCAGGAGTTTGATCCGAAAGCCCATATCCGCCGCGCGCTCGATATCCTCGATCGTGATCTGTTCGATGCCCTCGATCTGAAGATCCGCAAAATTCACCCGGGTTCCAAAAGCGATCGCTGTCAGCAGCGCGAGCTTGTGCCCCGCATCGATCCCGCCGACATCAAGCGTCGGGTCGGCTTCGAGATATCCCAGCCTGTCGGCCTCTGCGAACACTTCGTCATAGGGCAGTCCCTCGTTCTGCATCCGTGTCAGGATGTAGTTGCAGGTGCCGTTCATCACGCCCATGACACGCGTCACGTCATTGCCGGCGAGCCCTTCAGTCAGCGCTTTGACGACCGGAATCCCGCCGGCCACAGCGGCTTCAAAGCGAATCGTGGCGCCCTTGTCCTCGGACATTTCTGCAAGGCTCTGTCCATGGATGGCCAGCATCGCCTTGTTGGCGGTGACCACGTCCTTACCGGCTGCAATCGCGGCCTCTACTGCGGCCTTCGCGGGGCCGTCCTCACCGCCCATAAGCTCCACGAAGACGTCCACGTCGTCCCGCTTGGCAAGGGCGACCGGATCATCTTCCCAATCATAATCATCGAGGGGAACGCCCCGGTCCTTGCTGCGGGACCGCGCCGACACTGCCGTGATCTCGATGGGGCGCCCGGCACGGGCGGCGATTTCGGCACTTTGTCGGCGGATGATCTTGACCACACCAGCGCCCACCGTACCAAGTCCGGCGATGCCGATCCGTAGGGCTGTCATGCGAGTCTCCTGCCATTCGTTGTCTGAGACCCGCGCTTAGCGCAGCGCGGCGTCGCCAGCAACGCGTGCGATCATCTGCGCGCCGCTGCTCGCACCCGATCAAGCGCGGCATCATCGGTGAGCGGTTGGCGCAGAATGGCCGCTCGCGCACGCAGGCGTTCGGCCCGCGCTTCGAGTGACAGGTTTGCCAGGTCTTCGCGATCCGTCGCGGCCGCCAGATCCGGCTCTAGCACCGAGTCCAACGGGGCGATCCGAGGGAAAGGGGCCCTTTCTGCCGCGGCGTTGGACGGCGCATCACCAAGATCCGGCTGTGTACCGCAGGCGTTCAGCGTGGCGAGAAAAAGTAAGAGAATTGCGGACCGGATCATGGCGTCCCTTTGGATCATGAGGATCAAAAACACTCTAACGGGGGATCGGTGGGCAATGCGAGAGGGATTGAACTGAACGCTTGTTCAGATAGACACAGCGCATGGCGCGCAAAACAGGATCGCATGCGGACATCACAGGCCCAAGGGTCCAGGACGCGGCCTTGCGACTTTTTTCGCGCCATGGGTATGCGGCAGTCTCCATGCGGCAGATCGCGGGCGAAGTCGGCCTGCAGGCAGGCGCGCTGTATCTTTATACGAAGGACAAGCAGTCTCTTCTTTTCGAGCTCCTGCGTGTGCACATGCAATCGCTTCTGTCGGCCTGGGCCGACGAACCTGCGGCCGATGATCCTGTTCAGCGACTCGAAGACTTCGTTCGCTTCCATATCCGTTTCCATGTGGACCGGGCCGACGAGGTGTTCATCTCGTATATGGAACTGCGCAACCTTGAGCCGGAAAATTTCGCCGTCATCGAAGGCTTGCGGCGTGACTATGAAACTGTTTTGGAGGAGATACTGCGCGCCGGGCAGGAGAGTGGCCAGTTCACGGTCCCGGACACAAAGCTGTCCACAATGGCGATCATCGCCATGCTCACCGGCGTGAATACGTGGTACCGCGAAAGCGGGCGTCTATCCCGCGACCGGATCGAACGGATCTACTGGAACCTCGTGCGGAGACTGGTAAAGGCCTGACGTCATGGAGCGTTCCGTCATAACCCTGACGCCGCACCCGGCGCGCCGGTGGTTCGGGATTGCCGTGCTGGGGGCGCTGGCGGTCCTGCTGCTTTACCTTGCCCTGATCGGGGATGGTGTGGTCGGACGCATGGCGCTGGCATTGGCCGGAGCGGGTTCGGCATGGGCCGCGGTCCGGTTGCATGCGGCAACGTCGGTTTCGTTGGTCCTGACCCAGGATGCGCTGACCGATACCGAGGGAACGACCCTTTGCCGGATCGAGGACATCCGCAAGGTCGATCGCGGCGGGCTCGCCTTCAAGCCATCAAACGGGTTCCTGCTGCACGTGCGTAACCCGGGCCCGCGCCGATGGCTGCCCGGGCTTTGGTGGCGGGTTGGTCGGTTCATCGGTGTCGGCGGCGTGACACCCGCAGGCGCCACGCGCTTTATGGCCGAAATGATTGCCGAGGAAGTCGCGCGCCGCGAGACGCCCTAGTCGCAGCCGTCCGGATTACCGTCGAGATCCGAGTCCACATGTACCGTTGCGGCAAAGCGCGGGCTCGTGAAGACAAGGTTCGTGTATTCCGCCTCGCTCAGCCCGGTGTCCCAGAGCACGAAGTTAAACGGCGGCGTCCACGTCATCTCGGTCTCGACGACGATCAACGTGTCGCCCGGCGCCATGATCGGCAGCCGGTTCGTCAGAAGCCCGATGTCGTCGATCGGGGCCATGTCTCCCGTCGCACGCGACCAGCAGAGCCGGTGTTCCACGTCGGGATCGGCGGGGTCGCTGGCGGGATCGATGGCCATCGACACGGTGGTCACCCGAAGGTTGTTCCCATCTTCGCGCCGAATGAGGAACTCGTAGACCTCGTTCATCCCGTCGATATAGGTGTCCGTGATCGGCAGCACTTCGCGCGAGATCAGGTCCGCCACGGTGTAGGTGGCTTTCAGGTTGATGTTCTGGGCCTTGAACGCATCCCAATAAATGAACATCGCGGCATAGGCCCAAAGGAGCATCGGGAAGACCATGACGGCTTCGACCGACAGAGTGCCTTTTTCCGAATGGCGGAACCTGGCAAGGGCGAAACGTATACGCGAAAGCATCGGGTTACCTCGACGGTTCGTTCACAAAGGCCGATGTAACGACCAACGCGTATTTGGCGTCATCGCTTGCATCGTCCGGATTGTACTTGGGCATCTGCATGCCGAGCGTTGTGCCCGGGAAGAACGGAGTGAACAGCGCGCAAACGCGGATCAACATCAATTCATTGTTGCCGCCACTGGTGTAGCCGGTCGCCTGATAGGGATTGAAGTCCGGATCAGGAAGCGAGGCCTCATCGACGCAGTTCGCGTCGCCGACGAGCGGCGTCCACGTCGCAGTGCTGACGGGCTGAAGCTGAACCTGAACGATGTTCATGCAATCGGCGACCATCGCATTGTCGCACACGTTTTCCTTGAAGAGCTTGTAGCGATCTTCCTCGGTCAGGGTCGGATCGTTCGGAATGCCGAGACGAAGATCCCGAACGGCAAGGTCGACGCTGCGTTCAAGCATCACGTTGCGAACCATCATCAGTCCGGATTCATAGGACGAGATGAAGATGCCGATGAAGGCCGGGAACAGGATGACGAATTCAACCGTCGACGATCCGTTCTCGTCCCGCCAAAGGCGGCGAATATTATTCAGTACACGCTTCAACATTACTGGGTGAGCCTCAGCTTGGTGATGGCGCCAGCAATGGCCGCAAAGGCCTCGGCGAGTTCTTCGCCGTTCTCGGCGTCGAAGTAGTAGCCGTCTGCCGTCGCGCATTCGCGCATGACGCGTTCCGCATTGCTCGGCGCCTGGAATGCGATTGAGAAGATGAGAACGTCATCATTGTACTTGATGGCGTCGCAGATACCGGCCGAGCCGGTGGTTCCGCGGCCCAGCATGCGCTGGTCTGCAGAGTTGCCGTTTACAACGGTCCGTTCGGCGTTTCTGTGCGCGTTGTACGCAGTCTCGTCGCCGACATCATCGTCGCGGAACATGAACGATACGGCGCGTTCCGAGAAACGATCGTAAAGCTCAACATAGTGCAATTGGCGGGCATCGTCCGGCAAATCGTCCTCGTCGTAAAGGACACCATCGGTGCGGTTGCCAATCGAGTGGGGGCGCAGCCAGCGTTCGCTTTCGCTGTTGTTGGGCATTTCGACGAAGTACCCGTCGTACCATCTTTTTTCGCGGTCCCGGGAACCATTCTCGTTGGTGTCCACGATCATGAAGTTCCGCCAGTCCTCTCCTTCGGGACCAGTGTCGCGGGACGCTTTCTCCGAGAACCAGATCCGGCTGGGGCCGTTCTTGTAATCGTCTCCCATGTCGTACTGGTTGGTGTTCGTCCCGTCGGTCATCATGACGATGACCTTCATGACATTGGCCGGATCATATTCGCCGGGCCGGTCACGCACGATCCCTGGGAGGCGGTCGTCCGTGATCATCTGATCCACGATCGGTCCGAATTCGGGGTCCAGAAGCGCGCTTGCCCATTTGAGGCCAACGTCCACCGCCGTCCAGCCAGATGCATAAAGGCTGTCGATATGGTCTTCCAGCTCGCCGATGTCGGTTTCCCAGGCCAGGATCGAACCCCGGGTCGGGTCGCACCGGCGGTTGTAATCGTCGGCGGGACGATCGTAACGGTCACCCGGACCAGCGCTTTTATGGTCCATGTCGTAGTATGCCATCCGGTCCAGGGTCTCGGACGGCTTAATGGCGCGCAGCGTCAGGTAGTCGGCCGCGAGATCACTGGTGATCATCTGATCGTCATAGAACCGGATGCAGGCAGATTCCAAGGACACGCGCGGATAGCTTGTCAGCGCGCCGTCATATTCGGCTTGCGCGGCCGGAGGGATGCTGACGTCGCCCTTCGAATTCGGAAGGTACCAGAGCAGGCTGTCAGGAACGACCACGGCGTGGTTGTAGGGGATGATCGACACGGTCGTCAGGCCGTTCACATCGTCGGTCGCGACGGCTTCGGCCACGGCGTCTTCGTCGATCACCGAATTGAAGAAGTTCTTCGCCGAGGACTTGAGGTCGGTCATCTTCTGTCCGCCCATCGAACCCGAGATGTCGACGACAAGTGAGATTTCGACGTTCTGCACACGTTCAAAGGCTTCGCCGGCACTGTTCGTACGCAAGACATTGATGCCCAGCATGTCCATGAAGAAGGTGTTCATTTTCAGGTCGTAGTCGACCGTCACGCTGCGGGCGACAAGCGTACCACCGTTTCCGGCGTCATCTTGTCCGACATAGGTTTCCACGGGATCGACCTTGACGAGGTCCGGATTGTATCCGGCCTTCTCCATAAAGTCCTTGGCCAGCGTTTCGGCGTCGAGATCCTGTTTGATGTTGGTTGAAGCAAGCGCCGCTGCATCCAGCGTGTTTTGAAGCGCGGTGCGGCGCGTTTCGAACCGCATCAGGTCCACCGCCATGCCGCCAAGAAGGATCATGAGGATCAGCAGGAACAGGGAGAAGATGATGAAGCTGCCCTCTTCTCCATCGCGGAAGGCGCGGGCCCGCGACTTAAACAGGGCCGACCACGCGGTCGATCTCCCGAGGGCTCGTTTGGTTTCGAACCGCTTCGTCGCGGTCCCCGTTTCGATCCCAAGATCGCTCATCTTCTCCACCTTTCCCCAGTGACCCCAACCGCGGGGCCGCAGACACCATGCACTCCTTGCAGCGCGCGCATATGGCGTGGGACTTATGGCAAAAGTTGGGCAGTTGTTGGCGAACGCTGGAGACTGTCTCTGGAACCGTCGGCATACCCCGCGTTCCTGCGGGCTTTGTTCGGACATGTCGAACAATGCAACCCTCTAGCGAGCATCCGAAGACCTCGAGGCTGATCCGTTAACTTCTGGATCGGCGGCGCCGGCAAGCCCACGTCGCGCTCGATTCGTCTGAGCTCTCGACTTCTTTCGTCCGCGCCCGAATACTACCGAGATGAGTCTCCCACCCGGATTTCTGGATGAACTGCGCACGCGGCTGTCGCTCGGGCAGGTGGTCGGTCGAAAGGTCGCCTGGGACCCGCGGAAATCGAACCAAAGCAAGGGCGATCTTTGGGCACCGTGCCCGTTTCATCAGGAGAAGACCGCGTCTTTCCACGTCGATGATCGGAAGGGCTATTATTATTGCTTCGGCTGCCATGCAAAGGGCGACGCGATCTCGTTCGTCCGCGAGACCGAGAACGTCGGCTTCATGGAAGCGGTCGAAATCCTCGCAGGTGAGGCCGGCCTGCCAATGCCTGCCCGGGATCCGAAAGCGCAGGAAAAGGCCGATCGACGAAGCCAGTTGATCGAAGTGATGGAACAGGCTGTGCAGTTCTATCGGCTGCAACTGAAAACCGCCGCCGGCGCCGAAGCGCGCGCCTACCTGGCCGACCGGCGTGGCCTGGACGACGGGGCGTGTAACCGTTGGGACATCGGCTTTGCGCCGCCGTCGTGGCAAGCCTTGTGGGACCATCTTCGCGGCAAGGGCGTTGCAGAAGATCTTATCCTTGGGGCGGGCCTCGCGAAGGAATCCACAAAGGGCCGTGACCCATACGATACGTTTCGCAACCGTATTCTCTTTCCGATACGAGACGGGCGGGGCCGCGCCATCGCCTTCGGTGGCCGGGCGATGGATCCCGATGACACGGCCAAATACCTGAACTCTCCTGAGACCGAGATCTTCGACAAGGGGCGCACCTTGTTCAACATGGCGCGGGCGCGCGAAGCGTCCGGACGCGACGCCACGCTTGTCGTTGCCGAGGGCTACATGGATGTTATTGCTCTTGCCGAGGCTGGGTTCCCGGCTGCAGTGGCACCTCTCGGAACGGCGATCACCGAAGCGCAACTCGAGCTCTTGTGGCGTCTTCATCCGGAACCCGTCGTGGCCCTTGATGGCGACAAGGCAGGTCTACGTGCCGCGGAACGCCTGATTGATCTTGCCTTGCCGCTGGTTGGCCCGGGGCGGGCTTTGCGCTTTGTGGTTCTGCCCGAAGGCAAGGATCCCGATGATCTGATCCGGGACGGCGGAGCGTCGGCGATGACCCGTGTCCTTGAAGAGGCCCAGCCGCTCGTGAAGCTGCTTTGGCGGCGAGAGACGGAGGGAAAGGTCTTCGACAGCCCCGAGCGGCGCGCAGCTCTCGACGCGGCCCTGCGCACGGCAATCGGGAAAATCCCGGATCAAGGTCTTCGTACGCATTATGGCGAAGAAATCCGACAGCTTCGTCGCGTGCTCTTTGGACAAGGACAGTTTCAGCCCGGTGGCGGAGGCCAACGAACATGGAAACCCAAGGGGCCGGACGGAGCCCGTGCGGCAACCCGCGGCTCGGCGCTTGCGCTTGAAGGGTTCGACGGCGATCAGGTGGCCGAAGCGGCGATCCTTGCGACCCTAGCCCATCACCCGGATCTTCTTGCGCAGTTTGCCGAAGATCTGGACCGGCTGGACTGCGCACCGCCGCACCATCGCGCCGTCCGGGACGCGCTTTTGGTTCGGGCGGCGGGAGGTACCGCAGATATCCCAGGCGAGGCACTTGAAAAACTAATGGCAACGCGCCATGTGCGCATCGCGCCTGCCCTTCGGGTCAACGCTCCCGAAGACATCGCGGTAATGACGATCAACGAAGCTTTGCAAAAGCTCCTGACGCGGCGCGGGCATGTCCGGGAAGTCGAGGACGCGATCGCCGATATCGAGGCGCTTGCGGATGAAGGTCTGACGTGGCGGCTGGCCCAGTCGGTCGATGCCAAGGCCCGTGCTGAGCGCGGGTTAACGGACGACCGGGTTGAATACGAGACGGGACCGAACGGTGCCCGAATCAGGCGGGACGAGAAAGGAGCATTGGAAGCGCTTCTGAACCGGCTCGACAGTATAATAAAGCGGGACTAGATCCCGCGTCGAAGCACCACATCCCTTGGAAATCAAGGGTCCACGGGTTGCGATCCGTCAAATCGCACTAAATGATTCGTTACAGAGCGAATCAGCCCCTCCAAAGGAGCATTGCATGGCCGCTAAGGACACGACGGACGAGCAGAAGACCGAAGATCAGGACAGCGAAGTCATGCTCGACATGAGCCAGACAGCGGTCAAGAAGATGATCGGCGAGGCCCGTGAACGGGGATACATCACGTACGATCAGCTGAACCAGGTTCTGCCGCCGGAACAGGTGTCCTCGGAACAGATTGAAGACGTGATGTCGATGCTTTCGGAAATGGGCATCAACGTCATTGAAGACGAAGAGAGCGAGGAAGAAGAGAAAGGATCGACCGAAGTCGTCGAGACCTCGACTTCCCGCGAAGTGACGGTCGCGGCATCCGAACAGGAAAAACTCGATCGCACAGACGACCCGGTACGCATGTATCTGCGCGAAATGGGGTCGGTCGAGCTCCTGTCTCGCGAAGGCGAAATCGCAATCGCCAAGCGTATCGAAGCTGGACGCAATACGATGATCGCCGGGCTTTGCGAAAGCCCGCTGACATTCCAGGCGATCACCATCTGGCGCGACGAACTTCTGAACGAAGACATCCTACTCCGAGACGTGATCGATCTTGAGACGACCTTCGGCGACCAGATGGATGAGGAAGGCGAAGGCGAGCCCGTCGTCGACGGACTTGGTGTCGAGGCCACACCCGAGTCCAAGACAGAGGAAGAGCCTGAACTGGACGCCGACGGCAATCCGATTGCCAAAGACGACGATGAGGACGACGACGAGCAGGCGAACATGTCGCTTGCCGCGATGGAGGCTGTTCTAAAGCCCCGTGTCCTCGAAACGCTTGACCGGATCGCGAATGATTATGCGCGTCTCTCCGAGATGCAGGACCAGCGGATGTCGGCCACGCTTAACGAGGACGGATCGTTCTCTGAGGGTGAAGAAGCGACCTACCAGGAACTGCGCTCAGAGATCGTTGAACTGGTAAATGAGCTGCACCTTCACAACGCGCGGATCGAGGCGCTGATTGACCAGCTTTATGGAATCAACCGCCGGATCATGTCGATTGACTCGAACATGGTGAAGCTCGCCGATCAGGCACGCATCAACCGCCGCGAGTTCATCGACGAGTACCGCGGATACGAACTGGACCCGACCTGGCTGGAGCGGATGAGCGAAAAGTCGGGCCGCGGCTGGCAGAGCTTTGTGGACCGGTCGTCTGAAAAAGTGGCTTTGCTTCGCACCGAGATGGCTCAAGTGGGCCAGTATGTCGGCGTCGATATCGGCGAGTTCCGCCGCATCGTTCAACAGGTGCAGAAGGGCGAGAAGGAGGCCCGCCAGGCCAAGAAAGAGATGGTCGAGGCGAACCTGCGTCTCGTGATCTCCATCGCCAAGAAATACACGAACCGCGGCCTGCAATTCCTTGATCTTATTCAGGAAGGCAACATCGGCCTCATGAAGGCCGTGGACAAGTTCGAGTATCGCCGCGGCTACAAGTTCTCGACCTATGCGACGTGGTGGATCCGTCAGGCGATCACCCGATCGATCGCGGACCAAGCCCGTACGATCCGGATCCCGGTCCATATGATTGAAACGATCAACAAACTCGTCCGGACCGGTCGCCAGATGCTGCACGAGATCGGCCGCGAACCGACGCCGGAAGAGCTGGCCGAAAAGCTGCAGATGCCGCTGGAGAAGGTCCGCAAGGTGATGAAGATCGCCAAGGAACCAATCAGCCTCGAGACGCCCATCGGCGACGAGGAAGACAGCCAGCTTGGCGATTTCATCGAAGACAAAAACGCGGTCCTGCCGCTCGACAGCGCCATTCAGGAGAACCTGAAGGAAACGACAACGCGGGTGCTCTCCTCGCTGACGCCCCGGGAAGAGCGCGTGTTGCGCATGCGGTTCGGGATCGGCATGAATACCGACCATACGCTTGAAGAGGTGGGTCAGCAGTTCAGCGTGACGCGGGAACGGATCCGCCAGATCGAGGCCAAGGCGCTTCGTAAGCTGAAGCATCCCAGTCGGTCGCGGAAGCTGCGGAGTTTCCTCGACCAATAGAGGCCGTCGGGTCCTTGCCACATCCATGTGGCGAGGATCGCGTGTCGGCGAAAGAACGGAAGCATGCCATGTCCCTTTTTTCCCGCCTTTTCGGTGGTGGTTCGCAAGAGCCTGATCCACCGGAATCCTACGAGGGGTTCACCATCACGCCCGAGCCGATAAAGGATGGAAACCACTTCCGTATCGCGGCGCGGATCGAGAAAGAGGTGGCCGGCCAGCTGAAGTCGCACCACCTAATCCGGGCCGATACCCTCGAGAGTCATGAGGCGGCGAAGGCCGCTTCGCTTGGCAAGGCCCGGCAGGTCATCGACGAGCAGGGCGAAAGGCTCTTCGACTAGCGCTGGCTTCCCGGGTCTGGGCCGATCCGCCGTTTTCGGGTACACTGCACGAAAAGCGGAGGACCCCAATGCGTATCCTGAAATGGATTCTGGGCCTGATCGCCCTACTCGCCGTCGTGTTTGTCGCCGGCGCGTACCTTCTTCCGAGAAATGTCGAGGTGGCCCGCTCGATCGAGATCAACGCCACCGCAGACGACGTTTTCCCACATGTGAATGCGCTGCAGGCGGCCGAGAACTGGTCACCGTGGCTTGGACGGGACCCGGAAGTGCAACTTACTTATTCCGGGCCCGAGGCCGGTGTCGGGAACAAGCTCGAATGGATGTCTGAGCACCCGCAGGTGGGCAACGGCACCCAGGAAATCATTGGTTCCGAACCCGGAAAGTCCGTGACATCGGCGCTCGACTTCGGGCCGATGGGGCAGGCGACAGCCAGGTTCGATCTGGCTGAGGCATCGGGCGTCACCACGGTAACCTGGGGCTTTCAGAGCGACATGGGTATGAACCCGATGGGGCGCTGGATGGGGCTGATGATGGACAGTTGGGTCGGCGGAGACTACGAGGCCGGTCTCGCGAATCTCAAGGCGCTTGTCGAGGGTTGACCGCGGCCCGGAGGTAACGCACGTCCCCTGGCCATGCGGCCCCGTTTTACACTTACTGTCGCCACGTCGTCGGATGGGTATATTGCGCGGCGCCCAGACGAACCGCCACAGGCATGGGCCTCGGCGGAGGAACAGGCGCTGTTTTTTCAAGATGTCGAGGCGACGGATTGGGCCATCATGGGACGGAACACGCACGAGGCGGCAGACAGGCCGGACCGCCGCCGGATCGTGTTTTCAACAACTGTCCGCGGATTTCGGCGGCCAACGCAATTGTGGCTAGATCCCACGATGCTGGATCCAGCGGATCTTGCGCGTGACGTGGCCCATCTTCGTCCGCTGCATCATGGCCTTATTCTTGGTGGGACCCGTGTTCATGACTGGTTCCTTGACCGGCAGGCGATCCACAAGGTGCACCTTACAATCGAACCCATCGCCTTCGGGGATGGGCTGCCGGTCTTCTCAGATCAGGTGAGCCGGGACCCCGTGACTGTGTTTGCCAAGGCTGGTTTCGAGATATCTTCGGAGACTTCGCTTAATTCAGTCGGTACACGGTACATCGTGCTCTATCCCCAGGCGGGCGGCTCGGTCTCAGGTTGATATGAACCGAAGGTCCATTCGTGCCCTGCCGGATCTTTCATCCGGAACCGCCGCGTGCCCCATTCTGTGTCTTCGGGGGGATAGACGATCGTGGCGCCGCCCGCGACCGCACGGGCGTGCTGCGCGTCCACGTCCTCGATCACCAGATAAAGCCCCGGCGATCCCTTCGGCAGGTCTGCCGTTCCCATCAGCAATACGGAGTTCCCATACCGCAACTCCGCATGAACAAGCGCGCCATCTTCGCCGTATTGCGAAAAGTTCTCGGTAAAGCCGAGAACGCCGGTCAAGAATTCAATGGCGGCTTTGCCGTCAGTATAGCTGATATACGGAACGATTGATGGTTTGTCTGACATCGCCGGAGCCTTCGCAAAGTTCGGAGTGATCTTACATCGACGCACTTGCCCCGGCCGCTATGATGAACCGCGACATGCAGACGCAGTTTGAAATCCAGACCCAAGGCCCGGGATTGATCGAATTCACCCGGGAAGTTGAACGGTGGGTGGCCGCGGCGGAGGTCGACACCGGCCTCTTGACACTCTTCGTGCGCCACACCTCTGCTTCGCTCCTGATCCAGGAAAACGCAGACCCGGACGTGCGACGGGATCTTGTGGAGTTCTTCCACCGCCTCGCGCCACCGGCCGACACGCCCGAAATGTCATGGTTAACCCATATACTGGAGGGACCGGATGACATGCCGGCTCATATAAAGGCGGCGGTGCTGCCGGTCAGTCTGCAAGTCCCGGTAACCGGCGGGCGACTTGGTCTTGGAACGTGGCAGGGCATCTATCTGGTCGAACACCGGGCGCGTCCGCATCGCAGGTCAGTGTCCGCACATCTGGCTCGGTGACTTGGCCGCACGTCACTTGAGTCACTGCGGCTTTCGAAGGAAACGTGCTTGAGACGGCCCCGCCGATGAAACCCGCAGCGCAAGCCCTAAAAAGGGTGCACCGCAAGATCAGGTAGAGCGATTTCACCCCTACCCAATCTTTCGCGGCTCTCCTATAGTGGCGGTGGGACGAAGGGGCAAAGACCCCACAGGCAGGATCGGAGGGGCAGGCATGCGGTGCCCATTTTGCGGTAATATTGATACGCAGGTGAAGGATTCTCGTCCCGCGGAGGATCACGTCGCGATTCGGCGCAGGCGCTTCTGCCCGGCATGCGGCGGTCGTTTCACCACGTATGAGCGGGTTCAGCTGCGCGACCTGATCGTCATCAAATCCACAGGCAAACGCGAGGAATTCGATCGCACCAAGCTGGAGCGTTCGATCAGGATCGCGATGCAGAAACGTCCAATCGAACCCGAACGTATCGATCAGATGATTTCCGGGATTGTTCGGCGGCTTGAATCCATGGGCGAGACAGACATTCCCTCGGCCACGATTGGCGAGATTGTCATGGAAAGTCTCGCCCGGATCGACACGGTTGCCTACGTGCGATTTGCCAGTGTTTACAAGAACTTCCAGGCTGCGGACGACTTTGAAGAGTTTGTCAGCGAATTGCGTCCGGCGGCCCAGGCCGAGGAAGAGTGACAGCGCAGACCGACGCGCGTTTCATGGCACTTGCTCTGGCGCTAGGGCGTCGGGGGCTCGGTCAAACATGGCCAAACCCGTCGGTCGGTTGCATCATCGTCTCAAATGGCCGCGTGGTGGGCCGCGGGGCCACGCGTCCTGGCGGTCGCCCTCACGCTGAGACCGAGGCGCTGGCCATGGCTGGATCCGCTGCGCGCGGCGCCAGCGCGTATGTTTCTCTCGAACCCTGCGCTCATCAGGGCCGCACGCCGCCTTGTGCCCGTGCGCTTACCGATGCTGGTGTCGCGAGGGTGGTAACGGCTTTGCAGGACCCTGATCCCCGGACCGCCGGGCAGGGCCACGCGCATCTGACGTCGGCCGGAATTTCGGTGACCACGGATATACTTAGCGATGTGGCTGCCGATGTTCATCGAGGCTTCTTGATGCGCGTGACCGAGGGTCGGCCATGGTTGACCCTGAAGCTCGCCACCAGCTTTGACGGGCGGATCGCGACGGCAACCGGTGACAGCCAGTGGATCACCGGCCCCGAAGCGCGCCGCGCAGTTCATGCCGAACGGGCCATGTATGACGCGGTTCTTGTTGGAGGCGGGACGGCGCGGGCCGATAACCCTCGCCTGACGGTCCGCGGGTTCGGCCCGATCCGCCAACCCGTCCGGATTGTTGCCTCAAGGCACGTGAACTTCCCAGGTGAGGCCTTGGCGGAAGGACTTCCCGATGCACCGCTCTGGATTTGTCATGGAGACCGGGACGGGGATCTGACAGAGACAGTTAGGGCCCGCTGGGATCGACCAGGTGCCCGGCTGTTCCCCGTTCAGGTTGGGCCGGGCGGCCAATTGGATCCCGCAGGTCTTTTGGCTGCTTTGGGGCAGGCGGGCCTGACGAGGGTCTTTTGCGAAGGTGGTGGTGCCTTGGCCGCGTCGCTCCTGCAGGCGGGGCTTGTCGATGAAATCGTGGGTTTCACCGCCGGCCTTGTTCTTGGCGCCGAGGGCCGGCCCGCGATCGGTGCGTTGGGTGTCGATACGCTTTCCGAGGCGCCTCGGTTCCGATTGCGCGACGTCACTCGATACGGTCCGGATGTGTGCCATCGCTGGCGTCGGAGCTAGCGGCGCCAGTGGTTCGGAATCAGGGCCTGGATCCGCCCCAAAGCGATTTGGATAGGGGATCGGGCTCCAGCCGCGCCCGCAGCCAAACGTTCGACGATGACTTCCGGGGGACAGGGCAAGTTCGTGACCGGATCGTGGTAACGGGGGTAGTCGATCAAGACCGCATGCACCAAGGCGTCCAGGCTCGGGCGTGCGGTGCGGCGCTCTGGCACCTTCCCAAAATCCCGCGTCAGCCCCCAACCCGCGTAAAACGGCGCACCAATCGTCGTGACGGGTATGCCGCGCAGAAGTGCCTCGAACCCTAAGAGTGATGTTATTGTCCAAACCTCGGTCGTGGTCGCAAGCAACGCAATGGGATCGGCATTTCTTGCCACAGCGTCGGCAAAGCGAAGGATCCTATCCTCGGGCAAAGCGCCCTGGCGAAGCCCGGCTTCAACATCCGGATGCGGCTTGTAAACGATGCGTGCATCTGGATTTGCGGTGCGGACCGCCTTCAGCAACGCTTCGTTGGTCGCGACATCGCCGGCCCCGAACTGGATTGACGCATCGTCCTCGACCTGACCTGGCACCAATATCGCGCCCTCTGTGCCGGTGCTTTGGCCAATGTTGTATTTGCTCAAGCCAGCCGCGACAATCATCGCGCGAAGCCGCGCTGATCGTGCGATTTCTGCGGGCAACAAGCGCGGCGACGCCGCAATCAGGTGCTCCAGCCGGCTAGGTTGTCCGGGATCGTAGTATATGCCCATGTCGTCCACGGCGAGCGACGCCGGAGGCACGAGCCGAGCGCCCAGACCATTGGATCGGAGAAAACCGTCTTCCACCCGCATGACTCTTGGGGCAGGAGGCACGGCCTGGGCGCGCCCGGCCCAGACCAGAAGCGGTTTGCCTGTCTCTTCAGCCCGCTCGGCCGCTCGAACGGGATCAGAGATGATTTCGAATTTCCCCGACCCGCCGAAAGTCGCGCGCATATGGCGGTGCTTCCAGCGGCTGAGTTCGGTGGAGACATATCCCTGCCGGTCGGCGCGCCAGGCCCGGGCTTGCGCATCGAGCGTATCCAGCACCGTCTCGAATTCGCAAAGCGCATCACGGTAGGGGTCATACCATGTGGGGAAGATGATCATGGCGGCCGCGAAGAGTTGCGACCGGTTCAAGGTACGGGTCCGCCGTGCCAGGAGAGCGCCTCGATCATCGGTCAAGCCCCAGCCGGCGTAGAAGGGCTGCCCAAAGACGACCGGACGCAGGCCGTGAAGTACGGCTTCGAACCCCAACCCCGACGAATACGTGTAGATCGCATGCGCCCGCGCCATGATTGGCCCGGGTGCAACGGGCGTGGTCAGCACCTCGACACCGGCCGCTCGGTCCAGATGTCCGGCCCGCTGGCCCGACACCGTTTCAGGATGCGCTTTCAAGACGATCCGGCGTTTGGGATGCTCTCGTCGAGCGCAGGCGAGCATGGCCTCGAAGGCGGCCTTGTCTCCGCGAGATGCGCGTACCGAGGCATCGCCCACTGTCTGGTCAATCACAAGCACGTAACCGGGATCGGGCAATGGCAGGTCCGGGTCCGTCGCTGAATATTTCGACAGATGCGCGGTGATCATGCGTGTCATGCCCGCTTCGGCCCGATCCAAGAGCTGCGGATCGTCGAGCGGGTGGGTGGCCAGACATGTTTCCAGATCCGATGGCCGGTCCGGATCAAAGTGTACACCGCTTCGGTCGAGAAGCAGGCCAAGGGGCGGTTCGCCTGCGCGCCCGGGATGAAGTGACCGGAGAAAGGCGTCTTCCACGGAAAGTACTGGTGCACCGCGGAGGTGGGCCACCCGGTGGCCCCTGTGGGCCGTAGGAGAAGCGCCCCAAACACCAACCCAGTCTGCCGGTCCCGGAAGCCCAGTCCGAAGGCGCCAGCCCTTAAGCTGAAGAATACGCCGGACCCGACGCTGGGTCAGAAACCCACCTGAGTAGACGAAGAGCCGATCGCGGCCCTCCACTCTTCCTAAAGATCCTGACTGAGCTGGTTGATCGAGTTGGCGCTGTTCAGCGGACCAAGGATCGCTGCGAGGATCTTATTGAACTGGGTGTAGGGTGCTTCGGTCACGTAGATCGTGTCCCCATCCCGAACGATGAAATCGCGCGCCTCGAAAACGCCCCCGGGCTCGGTCAAGTCGAGCAGATAAACGATCCGCTGCGATCCGCGAAGATCCGCGCGGTTCAGGACCTTCTGGGCGATCTCCTCGCTCTCGTCGCGAAAGACGAACACGCCTGTCGGGTCGGCGAGGTTTGAGTTCAGGCCACCGAGTTGCGCAATGGCTTCGATCGCTGAGATGGACTGCGTTTGGAAGGTGACCCGCGCTTGTCCGCCGGTTGCCCCCAAAGCGGTGAAGGCCCGGCTGTCCTCTTCCACGAGGATTCTGTCTCCGGCCCGCAGGGCGATGTCGAGGCGGGGGTCGCGATAGAGATCCTCCAACCAGATCTGGCCGCGATGGCCACCCCGGATCACGGTCACCTGCGCGATTTCAGAGGGGATCGTCACGCCGCCCGCCTCAGCAAGCATGGCCGTCAAGGTGCGTGTCGGGCGCTCGATCGCATAAACCCCCTGTCCGCCCACGCCGCCAACAAGGGATACGGTGGCGCCGTTCCCGGCGAGCCGGCGGACGACGACCTGAGGGTCGGGCGTCTGCGCGTTTAGCTTGTCCGTGATAATCCGGCGGATGGCCTCGGGCGAATTGCCCGACGCCTTGATCCTTCCTGCATAGGGGACGAAGATGAACCCGGATCCGTCGACCTGCACCTCGTCGAGGGTTGTGGTGCTCTGGGCCTCGCCGGCCAACAAACCGTCGTCAACGTTCTCCCAGATCGTGAAACCAAGAGTATCGCCCGGCTGCACTGTGTCCGACCCGACGATACCGGCGTTCAGGAACGCTTCGCCGAAACCCAGAGGCGGGACAACGGCCGTGGCATTCGTCACAAATCTGGTGACCGGCACGATAAAGGCGTCACCCCCTTCCTCGACCGAGCTGTCGAGGATCTCGCGCTTCGTGGGTCCGGATCGCGGCAAAGCGCATCCAGCCAACATCCCCAGGATGAGAATAGAAAAGACGCTGCGCGCCCAGACCGCCCGAAAAACTGTCACTGCCTCTGCTCCGCGAACCACTAACTGGTTTCGATTTTGCAACAAGATAGCGTATCCGAAGCCCTTCGACTACCCAAAAGGTTGACCATCGCCAACAACTCGCAAGCGGGTCCCGTCTGACGGTTCCGGACGCAGCAATGCATCGTAGCGGTCTGTGGGCGCCAAGATCCGGTCGACGATTTCGCGCAAGAGTTGTCGGCGACCCGCCCGCGAATAGAAGCTGCCGGGAACCTGCGAGGATTGCAGCAGGAACTCTCGGTATATCGCATAGGCTTGGTGATCCGGTGGTTCCGGCGCCGCAAAGAAACCCACGAGCGACTGTTCCGAGACAAAGTCCGGTCGTGCATAGACGGACCGGCCCAAGGCCTTGAGCGGCAGTCCCCGCCAAAGCGCCTGTTGCGCAGCTGTCGAATTCACGGTGACGACGCTGCGCGCGCGATCGAGAAGATGCGCGAGCTTTCCGCCCCCGACGATGTGGAGCCGTCCGTCTATCCCGGCGGCGCGCGCGATGCGCCATGCTGCGCGCACCGGGGCACTGCGACCGTCCTCCAGCGGATGGGTTTTCAGCACGAGATGGTGGTGGGACGGCGCGCCTTCTGCAAATGCCTCGATCACATCCGTGAGGAACGCAGTGGTATCCGCATAGGGTCCGTGGCAGCGAAAGTTGGCGTCATGATCGAGCTGCAAGAGCGTCAAATGGAAAGGGAAGGTGCCCTTGAGGATCCGGAGATTTGTCGCTGTCCGCGCAATACGATCAAGCGGCATGGCCGCGAGACGTCGCAGGTAAAGGTTCAGCTCTGCCCGTACGGGGATCCCGCGATGCGGGGCGATGGCGGCGCGGCCCGGTACCGCCATCAGGGCGGCGTGATACAACGCCCCGTAGAACACATGCTGGCGCAGGGCACCCCAATGATCCGGCGCCACCGCGCCTGCCTCGGCCCCGCTTGCCAGTGCGCGGCGCATTTCTTTGAGCCCGATCTGGGCGATCGGCGAGGCACCGTTCGCCCCTTGCCGTTCGTAGGTTACCCAAAAGGGTCGAAGGTAACCCTCTTCGAAGATGTGTGAACGGATCCCGTGCCGCCGCGCAATGCCAAGAGCCTCGGCATGGATCGGACGGCTGTCGCCATAGATGACGAGATCAGTGATCTCGTGATGCAGTTGAAACGAGTTCAGCCAATCGCCCCACGCATCGGATGTCCCGCTATAGGCGTGATACGTCGCCCGGTCGTGCCAGAAAGCCCGGTCACCGCCGTTGAACCCGATCCGCAGGGTATTTGCGCCGGTCCGCCGCAACGCCCGAGACAACGCGGAGAAGAAGGGCCCGTGTGGCCCTTGCAAGAAAAGGAAGCGGCGCGTGGCCGTTTTGGTTCGCATATGCCCTGTCCGCGCGAGGTCGGTCATCATCTGCCCGTTCTTTTCGACCCCAGTTCCTAGCAGATAGCATGGTTTTTCTTTATTGTCCCTTCCCCCCGGCCCGTGCGGCAGCCTTGCGTTTTTGACGTTCGGGCTCTAGGTCACCGGCTGTCGAAAGGATCGGCACATGTTTACAGGCATCATCACGGATATCGGGCGGGTCATCTCCGTCGAGGCGCGCGGCGATCTGCGGGCGCGTATCGCGACCAACTACGATGTGGCGGGTCTTGATCTCGGGGCTTCGGTCTCGTGCGACGGCGTTTGCCTGACCGTGGTGGGAACCGGCATGAAACCCGAGCCGTGGTTCGATGTCGATGTCTCGGCCGAGACAGTGTCCAAAACCAACATCGGCGCCAATGGATGGCCCATGGGCACGCGGATCAATCTTGAGCGTGCGCTGCGCGTGGGGGACGAGCTTGGTGGACACATTGTCTCGGGACATGTTGACGGGGTGGCATCGGTCATCGCGCTTGAGGACGACGGCGACAGCACCCGGGTGACTTTCGAGGCGCCGCCGGAGCTTGCGAGATACATCGCGCCAAAGGGATCGGTGGCGCTGAACGGAACGTCCTTGACGGTTAACGAAGTCGACGGCGCTCGGTTCGGTATCAACTTTATCCCGCATACCAAAACCGCAACCACTTGGGGTGAAGTCGCAGTGGGCGATGCCGTGAACCTCGAAATCGATACGCTCGCCCGCTACGTGGCACGACTTGCGGACAGTGCCGCATGAGCGCGCCGCAGGCCGGCATTGGACACAACCAAGGTCCCACGATGGAACGCGGGGCAGGGTGGCGCCGCTATGCGTGGCGAAAAGCGCGGGCGGAACTGCTGCCCAAATTGCCCCTCGAGATCGTACGGATCCGAGTCAAGCGGGCCCGTGAACTCGGGCTCGACTACAAAAGCTATGCCAGTGTACGCGCGGCATCGGGCCGCGATGTCGTCGCGTTTCTCTTTTCGTCCAACGCGTTGCGTGTGACGCGTCGCGGCGCAGAGATTGAACCCGGGCGGGCTGCCAAGCTTGAAGGCCTTGTGCGGTGCGGGCGCGTGGCGCTGGTTCAGCCACCGCTTCGTCCTGCTGATCTGGATGCAGCCGGTCCGGGACTGTTTGAGGCGATCGGGCCCGCCCCGACCCTTGGCAACACATGGTCGGAACTCCGCGCCCGTCTGGCTGCCGTCACCGCGGACCGCGGCGTTCCGGGGGACGGGGTGATCGTCGTCGGAGACACGGCGCTGGAGCGCGAATGGCTGGCCGCCGGCCGGTTTGCCGCCTACTTGAGTGCGGAACGTTACTTCGGAGAGCTGTCATGACCTTTGAGACGCCCGGACCTGTGGAGCAGGATTGGCGAGATGCGATCTCGTCCGTCGAAGACGTGATCGAGGATGCGCGCAACGGGCGGATGTTCATTCTGGTCGACCATGAAAGCCGCGAGAACGAAGGCGATCTCGTCGTTCCGGCGCAAATGGCGACACCGGAGACGATCAACTTCATGGCCACCAATGGGCGCGGGCTGATCTGCCTTGCACTGACCGGAGAGCGGGTCGACGCACTCGGGTTGTCGCTGATGGCGTCGCAGAACTCATCGCGCCATGAAACGGCATTCACCGTCTCCATCGAAGCGCGCGAGGGCGTGTCCACCGGGATCTCGGCGCATGACCGGGCTCGGACGATCGCCGTTGCCATCGATGCGACCAAGACCGCTTCGGATATCGCGACGCCGGGTCATGTCTTTCCATTGCGCGCACGCGATGGTGGCGTACTGGTCCGGGCCGGGCACACCGAGGCCGCGGTAGATGTGGCGCGGCTGGCCGGGCTGAACGCGTCGGGTGTGATCTGTGAGATCATGAATGAAGACGGCACGATGGCGCGACTTCCGGATCTTGTCGCCTTCGCCCAGCGGTGGGGCCTGAAGATCGGCACGATCAGCGACCTGATCGCCTATCGCCGGCGCCACGACAATCTGGTGCGCGTCCGATCTGAAGAGATGGTGCAAAGCGAGTTCGGCGGCGATTGGCTATTGCGCATCTACACCGACGAAACTCAAGGTGCTGAGCATATCGTCCTGATCAAGGGCGACATATCGGGTGAGGAGCCTGTGCTGGTCCGGATGCACGCGCTGGATCCGATGCTGGACATTGCAGGACTGGGTCCACGCGGTCGATCGAAGGAATTCGGCGATGCCATGGATCTGATAGCAGCAGAGGGCCGCGGGGTTGTCGTTTTGCTCCGCGACACAACAATGAAGCTTGCCGTGGGCGATGAGGTGTCACCGCAAACGCTTCGGCGATACGGGCTTGGCGCGCAGATCCTGTCGTCACTCGGGCTGTCGCGCCTTACCCTGCTCACCAATTCGCCAAGGCCGAAGGTCGTCGGGCTCGACGCGTATGGTCTTGAAATCGCGGGCACGCGCAAAATCTCGGAGATCGGCTGATGGCGACGTCCGAAACCCACTATTCTCTCCCGCTGCCGGAATTTGACGCTCCGGTGAAGGTGCTGATCGTCGTCGCCCCGTATTATCGGGATATCGCGGATATGCTGATCGCAGGCGCGCGGGCGACGTTGGAAGCGGCGGGGGCAACCCACGATCTTGTCGAGGTTCCGGGCGCGCTCGAAATTCCGACGGCGATCCGGATCGCACACCGCCAGTCGAACTTTGACGGTTACGTGGCGCTTGGATGCGTCATCCGGGGTGAGACGACGCATTACGAAACCGTCTGCAATGACAGTTCGCGTGCCCTTACACTACTTGGCCTCGACAGCGCCTGCATCGGCAACGGCATCCTGACGGTGGAAAACCGGGACCAGGCCGCCGTGCGTGCCGATCCGGAGGGGCAGAACAAGGGCGGCGGCGCCGCCGCCGCAGCGTTACATCTGATCGCGCTCACCCGGAAATGGGGGGCATCCAAGAAACGCCCCGGCTTTCTGCCTGAGACGTACCAGATCGCGGATGTTGACGACGATCCGGAATCCTTCCCCGTATGAGCGATCGGCAGTCGAGATCGGCCGCCCGGCTCTACGCCGTCCAGGCCTTGTTTCAGATGGAGGCTGCGGATCAGGGTCTGGCCGCCGTTCAGCGCGAGTTCGAAACCCACCGCTTCGGCGCCGTCTACGAAGGCGTCGAGTTGGCCGATGGGGATGCCGACCTCTTCCGCGGAATCACCGACACGGCGGTCGATCGTCAGGCCAAGATCGATCAGTCGACCGACCGTGCGCTGGTCGAACGTTGGCCCATCGCGCGGATCGATCCGACGATCCGAGCGCTCTTCCGTGCCGCGGGGGCGGAACTAATTATGGGCAACACACCGGCAAAGGTGGTGATCTCCGAATACGTGGACGTCGCACGGGCGTTCTTTCCGGAAGGCAAGGAAAGTGCGTTCGTCAATGCGGTGCTGGACCAGATGGCGCGCGAATTTCGGCCAGATGCGTTCGAGACTCCTTGACCTCACGCGGGATCGGTCGAACGTTACAGCATAAGGAGAAGCCCATGCCCGCAATCTTTCGGTTCTATGTTCGCCATTCCATCGTTGGCTTTGCCGTTGCCGCCCTCTTCGTCGCGGCAATCTATGCGACGGACATGTTCGGGCTTTGGTCGATGGTGCGCAAAAGCCCGGATGCCGTCCTTGTCACATTGATCTTTTGGGTCCTGAACGGGCTGGTTTTTGCCGGCGTTCAGACCGGTGTCGCCGTATTCCTGATGGCCGAGCACGACGCACCGCCGAATGGCCCGGGACCGGGCACCCGCGCCGAGGCTATGCCTTTGGCTGTTCCGGTGCCCGTGGATCGGCGATTGGTGGCGGGACCGCCCGGACCGTTGCGGGATTGAATTCCCGAGGACCTGTTTTCACAGGTGGGCGCCAGGTAATCAGACCAGGATCTGAGCAGAGCCAGCTCCCTCGGAATTGCGTAAGGCCACCGGAATTTGACCGCTTTACGAGAGGGGCAGTACCCGCCACCGCAGGCAGATAGGGCGGCGGGCCATCGAGCGCAAGTGGCTGGCAGCGTCCTTAGTTCTTCCGGATGATCCGAATGTTGGGCGTACCCTCGGGAGCGTTCCCGATCTCGAACAACTCCGTCCGACACCGGGTGGCGTCGGTTCCGATCTGCCGTGTGTACCACCCAAGAGGCGGATCGAAGCGAATGCAGGTGCGCAACTCGCTACCGGATGGCAGCTCCACATGCCGGCGCGCCGTGAACTGGACCGTGTCCGGGCACCCGGCCTCGATCGTATCGTCGACGACAGCGTATCCTTCCGGTACCGGCGAGCCCGAACAAAAGAACACGAAAAGGTCGGGTTCGGCCATCGTCGGATCATCATTTCCCGGCGGCTGCGGCGTGCCATTTGCTCCGCCCGGTCCGAAGGGTGACTCTCGCGGTGCCACGTCGCGCAGTATGATCAATTCATAAATCCCGCGCTCTTCACATTCCACGTCGTCAAAGGCGCCGATTTCGTAGTCTTCGCCTTGCACGGGGCTGGGATCGGTGATGGCGAAGCGTCCGGAACTGTCACTTTGGCTGCCGGTCTCAATACAGTCGCGGCTGCCACGGAACGCAACGAGGTCGCCCGAAGCGATTGGTTCGCCGAGCTGGCGCGGGGAGGGCGCCAGACGGTCAATATAGAATGCCGTGGCTTCCGGAGTGAAACCTTGCGCCCCGACGGCATCGAACTGCAGTTGAAGCGCACTTCCGTTCGGAAACTGTTCTCCGACACGGAGATAGCCGCGTTCCCAGTCACTGTTGGTCAGCGCCCTGCGCTTGAGGAACACCTGGTCACCTACCCGGAGTTCGCGGTCGAACGCGTAGACCATCTGCAGATGGATCTGGTCGCATTCTGTGCGCCGTGCGACCGGCTGTCCGTTGTCGCCGACAACCAGATACCGGTTCCCGTACCGGCGGCTCTTGAGGCAAATGTCCATGCGGGGAAGAAGGTTGGTGAAGAAGGTCTCGTGCGCGTCGGCTCTGAACACCCGCTCAGGACCCTGAATCGGTGGTTCCTGCGTCGGTGCGGGCATACCGCCGCCAAGAACGAATGCGATCGGGAGAACAATTGCTGAAAAAATAGACATGAATCAAGGCCTTCAATGGTAAAGCTACGTCAAGTCAACCAACGAATGATGGCAGGAATTTGACAAGCGTCTTGCCAAATGTTCTCATATTGTTCACGCTCGTGTCATGTCTGACGACGTTACATCACCTCCGAGGCCCGGTCAGCTTCTGGCCCGCGGTGTTTGCCGCCATCTGTTGGGCCACGACTTTGTCACGGTCGAGGAACTAACGCCGGTATCGGGACGGCGCGTCGATGTCATGGCGCTTGGACCGAAGGGCGAGATCTGGGTGGTCGAGTGTAAATCGTCGCGCGCAGACTTCATGGGCGACGCCAAGTGGCAGGACTACCTTGAATGGTGCGATCGATACTTCTGGGCCGTCGACGCCGCCTTCGACACCGATCTTCTGCCGGACGACACCGGGCTGATCATCGCCGATGCCTATGACGCCGAGATTGTGCGGATGGGTCCCGAGGAAAAGCTGGCCCCGGCCCGCCGCAAGGCCGTCATTCAGAAATTTGCCCGACATGCCGCCCTGCGATGGCACGCGGCTCGGGATCCCGGCTTTAGCCCCCCTTGGGGCCTTTGACCGATCGCGCACGCGCCGCGGCAGCCCGCAGCTCTTCGGCGATTTCGTCGGCTTCGTCCGGGTCGAAATCCATCGGGATCTCGACTCCGCCGCCTTCAACGAAAAGCCGCACCATCCCCTGATCGGTGGGCCCGATCTGAAGGTTCGCTTCGATATCGCGTTCGTTGTTGATGCCCATCTGGTCGCCCTGACTTGCCGTGCGGCATGTATCGCACCTCCGATGTGGACGGCAAGCGGCTCAAACAAGCTTGACGCAGGCAAGTAATTTGGAAGACTGCACAGATGGACAGCATCGACCGCATACGCGCATTCAACCGCAGCTACTTGCGCAAGATGGGGCTCTTGTCGCGCAATTATCTCGGGACCGAAATGACCGTGACCGAGGCGCGCGTTCTTTTCGAACTTGCTCACGATGATGAACTGGCGGCCCGCGCCATTGCTCATCGCCTTGATCTTGACGAAGGGTATCTGAGCCGCGTCCTGTCAAGGTTCGAAGCCAAGGGTTGGATTTTGCGACGGCTGGATCCTGAAGATGGTCGGGCCCGTGTTCTGAGTTTGACCGATGCCGGACGCGCCGCGTTTGCACCGCTTGAGGCGGCCTCGCGCGCCGACATCGCCGAGCGACTGGAAGGGCGTCCGGCCGCGGCCATTGAACGTGCGACCGAGGCCATGGATCAGATCGATGCCGCCCTCGATCCGGCCGCGTCAGGTGAATTGATACTGCGCGATCTGTGTGTCGGCGACATGGGGTGGCTGATCCAGCAGCACGCCGAGCTATACGCGCGCGACGAGGGCTTCGACGACAGTTTTGAGCCGTTGGTGGCCGAAATCCTCGCCGCCTATGCCCGGACTCGCGACCGACAGACCGAACGCGCCTTCATTGCGTGCCGCGGCAAGGTCCGCCTGGGGTCGATCTTCTGTGTCCAGTCCGGTGAAGCCGGGGTGGCCAAGCTGCGCCTTTTCCTGCTTGTTCCCGAAGCGCGCGGACTGGGCCTTGGTCGCCGCCTGCTTCAGGCTTGCCTCGGTTTTGCGCGCGAAGCCGGCTACGTGCGGATGCGGCTCTGGACTCATGAAAGCCACGAGGCGGCCTGCGCGCTCTACGCCAAGCATGGCTTTGTGCTCACGCGGTCGGAACCCGTACACTCATTCGGTGTCGATCTGGTAGAGCAGACTTGGGAGATCGTGCTCTGAGTGCTCACTGCATGAGGTACCGGATCGCGACGTCACGATCACGTCCGCCGAGGCGCATGGTTGCGACACTGAACATTTTGCTGAACGTGCAGGCGTAGCGGTCCCCGCCGGTTGGTGCTGCCCAGGCCCGATAAAGCGCATCGGCATTCGGTTGCTGACCGATCATTGTGTCAATGGCTGGCAAAAGCAGTTCTTCGGCCCGCCGAATTTCGGACCGGGACAACGCCACCGGAGCCGCGCCTTGAACCAGGCCAAGCCGCATCGCCTGACGCTCGGCCCGGTGATAGTTTGACAAGGCATCTGGTGAAATGCGGACCAGATAGGCGTCAAGCAATGACTGTGCGCGTTCCGGAGAGGCCTGACCGTTTATCAGCCGATTGCATTCGCGTTGAGGCAATGACCGGATGAAGCCGCTGTCGACTGAAAAAATGTGATAGCGTTCGGCCGATGTGAGCCGACTTACACCGACACCATAAGACTGCCACAGGATCGTGTCCATTTGGGCCATCATTTGCGGCGTCACCTCGTAGCCGCTCTGGCGTAGGCTTCCCGAAATGTGCCGCGTGAGACCGTTGATGACCACCGGATCTGTGAACAGTTCTCGTGTGTGTTCGACCATGATGTCGAAGCGCGCTCCGGTATATCCACGCTCCCGCAGGTCCTGGCGGAAAGCCGGATCCAGATGCATTGAAGCGAAGAGATCCGAAGCCGAGACCGTGGTCTGCGCAAAAGCGGGTTGTCCCAACAAGCATCCGACAAGAAGAGCAATTCGAAGCATAGTGGTCCTCCGGGCGACAATCGTTTGAAGTAATGTCTCTTTGGTGGATCTCTCTTGAATGTCGATCAACGATTATGAGCCGATTACCGCAATGGTCGTCCGCGAATGCCCAATTCACAGGCCAATCTCTGCAAAACGCGGGGATTGGTCCGGCGTCCAGAACGCTTGCAATCAAGGGCCGGGGCGTCTATCCCCCACCCCCGTGCCGCCTTAGCTCAGTAGGTTAGAGCGCTTGATTGTGGATCAAGAGGTCCCCCGTTCGAGCCGGGGAGGCGGTACCACTCTTTCGTCCCAGATTGCGCCCTGTGCCCGCCCATGACGCGCGCGCCACGCGCGCTATAGTTCGGACATCCGCGCAGCACGTCTGCCACGACCCAAACGACGAGGCAAAGATCCGATGGTCCCGGCCTTCATCTCTTCTTCCGATCGGTATCATCCGGGCCTTGCTTTCCATGGGGTCAGGCGACGGTGACTGTTTTCGTTCTGACCCCAGATACGGTCTGGAACCGCGGTACCCTCAACTTTCGGACAGTCCCGCGCAAGTTGCTTGGCCGGATCTCGGTTGTGCCGCGCCGGGGCGCTACGCCGGGTCTCTGGGTACGCCTGATGGTCGAGAACCAGTTCCTTCGCTACGGCGTCGCCTTGTCACCGTTTCTGCTGGTCATGGCGATCTGGCCCGAGATGGCGTTGCCCGTGTCTTCGGCCCCCATCCTGATGTTGCTCTTTATAGGCATCGTTGAATTGCACGTGCTGCGCATCCCCAAGGCACGACGCAAGGCCCGCTTTGCGGAGGACGATGCCTTGCGTGCGCTCGACACATTGGCGTTTCGTGCCCGCAATATCCTCGCGGATATCGCCGCACGCCGGGGCGAAGCTGGCGGAGAGATTCTTCTTGTGGTGGATCAGTCGGACTTGGCACGGGTGCCCCCGTTGACCTTTGTCTCGGTACAGCGCAACGACCGCGCGCCACATATCCTGTCGCTTGATGCGTCCGAACGCACCCTTATCCGGAACAAATTGTTCGATCCCGCGTTCACCGAGCGGGACCTGCATGCCGCGAATTTGCGCGAGGACGTCTATCTGCGCAGCGTGGCCTTCGACACGCGAGGGGTGACGGCGCATGCCCGCCTGTCGGCCATTCTCGACAAGCCGCACGAGGCTGCCATATGAGCGTGAACGCAACGACAGTTTCGGCCGGGGATGCGCTTGATACGCTGACCGCGGGCTGGGAAGCGCAAAAGACGGGCACGCTCATCGTATCCTGGATGCTTCACGGTCGTCCGGGTGTCGGCAAGACCGAAGTCGTGCGGATGTTGGCCGAGCAGATCGGAGCCCGCCTTTTTGACATCCGGCTGACGACAATCGAACCGCAGGATCTCCGGGGGCTTCCCTATTACGATCACGAGACCAAGCGCACTGTTTGGTACAGGCCCGAGGATCTTCCCGACGACCCATCAACACCGTCGGTCCTGTTCCTTGACGAGCTTACGGCGGCGTCGCCGTATCTGCAGCCCACCGTCTATGGCCTTCTGCAGGAACGCCGCGTGGGCCGGCACGCACTGCCGGATTCGGTCTTCATCGTGGCGGCGGGAAACAGCGTGGATGACGGCGCCATCGCCTATGATATGGGGACGGCCCTGTCCGACCGCCTTATCCATATCGAGGTTCAGGCGAACGCGCAGGATTGGCTAGAACGCTATGCGGTCGATCGGGGGATCCATCCGGCGGTCACCGCATTTCTTAGGTCCCGCCCGGATCTTCTGGACACGACCGAAGAGAGCCTGCGCAAGGGTCATCTGATTGCCTGCACCCCGCGCTCTTGGGAACGGGTCAGCCAGGTGATGCATGCCGTGCGCGACCGCAAGCTGCGCGAGACGATGATCGCGGGTACGCTAGGATCGGCGCCGGCGGCAGATTTCGCCCAGGTCGCCGACGAGATCGACTCCCTCGTGGCCGTTGACGAGTTGATCGACACTCCACGAGCTCGGCGGGGTGATCTTTATCCAAGCAGTCTGAACGGGATCGTGGGTCTGATCTACGCCTTGATCGCGCGGGCGGACGACCAGACCTTGCCGACCGTAATCGAACTCGTGGCCGACATCCGCGGGCTTGGCGGGGCAGGGCGGTCGGCGCTGCCCTTGTCCGAGCTGACTGCGTTTGGGTTCGAACTCTTGATCCGAAAGGCCTTGGCCAATGGATGGGAAGAGGCGTTTCGCGGGTCGGATGCTTATGCCGATTATGCCCGCGCACGTGAGGGGGACGCGGTCTGACCAGCCACACACATAGTCGCCGGGCACGCAGGGCGCTGGCGCACTTGCCCGGCATCGATCCGGGTATCGCCGCACTCGCCTTGTGGTGCGACCATCGTGACGGGGAGGGGCGCACCCGGACCGAAGGCGACCGCATCGTTTATGGGCAAGAGTTCCAAACTCTGCCGCTGTCCGAGCAGACGGGGCTACTCGCGCATCATGTTCTGCATGTTGCGCTTCGCCACAGTGCCCGCGCCGCGACCATGGCCGAGCGATTGGGTCCACGCTTTGACCGGCGGCTCTACAACCTCGTTAGCGATGCGGTGGTGAACGAGGTGTTGCTGCAAGGCGGGCATGCGTTGCCCCGTCCGGCTGTGCGCGCGGTCGAATTGCTGGCGTCAGTCTCCGGCCCCACGCCGGCGCCGGAAGCCGTTTTGGCCGAGTGGGACACGGACCGCCTCTACCTTGCCCTTTCGGGGACGTCCGGCGGTCGCAAGGACGCCAGCCAAAGTGCCGGCGACTATGCGCAGGAACGTCGCTTTCTCGAGGATCTCGAGGACGGGACTGGCGGAGCCGAGGATGCCACGCCGGAGGTATGGGAGCGTCGGGTCGAGGCAGCGGCCGAGATCGGGCGCGCGGCCGGTCTCGGAATCGGGCCGGTTCTGGCGCGCTTTGCGGATTTGCCCGAGCCGCGTGTGCCTTGGGAACAGCAGTTGCGGCGCCTTATGGCCAAGGCGGTGTCCGAGATCCCCCTGCAAAGCCACAAACGCCCGGCGAACCGATGGATCGCACGGGAAGCCGAGGCGATGTCCAAGGGCGGCCCAGCCCCGGTTTTTGAGCCCGGTCGCGCGCGCACGCGGCGGCGCGCGCGCATCGTCGTAGGTGTTGATACCTCAAGTTCGGTCAGCGATCTTCAGCTCTCTCTCTTGCTGGCAGAGGCACGGTCTTTGGCGCGGCGCACTGGCGCCGAGGCGCATCTTCTGGCCTTCGATACCGAGGTGCATGACCGACGACGCCTCGACACAGGGCCCATGCCCGACAACGCGCGGTTTCGGCGCGGAGGCGGGACATCGTTTCTCGGCCTCATCGAGGAAGCGGTGCGGCTTGATCCGTCGGTACTGGTGGTCTTGACCGATCTCGACGGGCCCATGGGCCCGGCGCCGAGCTTTCCTGTCATTTGGGCCGTGCCCGGTTCGGGTGCGCCGGAACCTGAATTCGGGAAGCGACTTCGCATCGACGCCTAACCGGCCTTGCTACGCTCGACTGCTGGCGAGGAGGTACAGGAATAGCCCGGCGAAAACCGCGATCAGCGCACCGGCGCAGATCAGCGGAATGCGACTGAGCCGGCCAGACCACGATCGACCGTCAAGAGGTCTGCCAAGCCCCCAGATCACAACGCCAAGCAGAGCCGCAGCTGCGTGCATCTGAAGAAAGAGCTGGATCCGGTTGAGGCCCCGCACGAACCCGTCACCGGTCGGTTCGGCAAGATATGCCGCTGCGAAGGCGCTCCAGAATGTCAGGATCCAGATGCAGAACAACACCCGGACCAAGCCTGCCCGCGTCATTCCGTTTCGATTTCGACGCGCTGACGTAAGGTGCCGTCATCGGCATCGTAGATCAGGATCTCGTTTTTGTCCGTGACCACGGCCACCCACCCGCGGCCCATAGTCCAGGCTTCGGCCACGCTATCCTCGGGCAGCGCGATCCGTTCGGGAACCTCGATCGATCGCCAGGCACTCAGCCGGATGACAAGCAGCGTGGTGACCGCTAGAACGCCGGCGATCATCGTGACGGTCAGCACCGTCACAAGTCGGCGCAGATAAGTCACCATGCGCGCGTCGTTCTCGGAAAGCGGAGCCTCGTCCATGGGCGCACCCGTCGTGACAGTGACCATCGGGGCAGATCCGCCCGACCGCCTTGATAAGGCACTGGCTCGTGACGTGCCAGAGGCGGCGCATCTGTCGCGGTCGCGTCTCGCCCGGCTGATCTCCGACGGGTCTGTGTCGCAGGACGGCGATGCGGTCCTGAACCCCAAGCATCGGGTCAAGGCGGGCGATGTTTACGAGATCGTCGTGGAAGAGGCCTCACCGACCGACATCCTGCCCGAGGCAATTCCGCTGGTCATCGTCCACGAAGACGACGATGTGATCGTGATCGACAAACCGGCGGGCATGGTGGTTCACCCCGCCCCGGGCAGTCCGCGGGGCACGGTCGTCAACGCCCTTCTTGCCCATCTGGGGGATGCGCTGAGCGGGGTGGGTGGCCGTGCACGACCGGGGATCGTGCACCGGATCGACAAGGATACAAGTGGCTTGCTGGTCGTGGCCAAAACTGACCGGGCGCATCACGCGCTGGCCGAGCAATTCGCCGCGCATGAGGTGCACCGGCGGTATAGGGCCCTTTGTCACGGTGTTCCGGATCCGGGCGATCCACGCCTTGTCGGCCTGCGCGGTGTCGGGTTCGAAACAGGTGGCGCTGTTCGGATCGCGACACACTTGGCGCGGCACAAGACGGATCGTCAGCGCCAAGCGGTGATGAAGGAGGGTGGGAAACATGCCGTCACGCGTGTTTGGGTGGAGGCGCGGTTCGGACAGGCGGCGGCCGAGATCGTCTGCCAGCTTGAAACCGGGCGAACACACCAGATCCGGGTGCATCTCGCCTATATCGGCCATGGTTTGATTGGTGATCCGGTCTACGGCAGCCGACGGCGCTTTGGATCGACCGGGCTTCCGTCGGGCGCGGCGGACGCGGCCAACGCGTTTCCGCGCCAGGCGCTGCACGCGGCCGAACTGGGTTTCGCGCATCCCTACACCGGCATGAATCTGCAGTTCACATCGAAACTGCCCGCCGACATGACGATCCTTGCCGACGCTCTTCGCGGGGACGCCCAATAATCCGGCAGACCGCGGCTCATTCGGCCGTTTGAGATCAAGCGCCGCGCAAGAACGTCAGAACAAGAGCCTGTGACTGGCTGTTCCTTAACCCTTGGTTAAAACTTTCCGGCACTTCTTTGGTGGCCGCGCCTTGAAGTGAACCGTTGAGTTCACTATTTGAATGTTAAATCGCGATACATTAACGTCCACGGGGGTTAAAAATGGCAAGTTACACCAATCTACCTGCACCCTCCCCGGAACAGGGGCTGAACCGGTATCTTCAGGAGATCCGCAAGTTCCCGCTTTTAGAGCCAGACCAGGAGTACATGTTGGCCAAGCGGTGGGTCGAGGATCAGGACACGGAGGCCGCGCATCAGATGGTCACCAGCCACCTGCGGCTGGCGGCCAAGATCGCCATGGGGTACCGCGGCTACGGATTGCCCCAAGCCGAGGTGATATCCGAAGCCAATGTCGGCCTGATGCAGGCTGTGAAGCGTTTTGACCCGGAAAAGGGTTTCCGCCTCGCAACTTATGCGATGTGGTGGATCCGGGCATCTATCCAGGAGTACATCCTGCGGTCGTGGAGCCTCGTGAAGTTAGGCACGACGTCGGCGCAAAAGAAGCTCTTCTTCAATCTTCGGAAGGCCAAGGCCCGGATCGGGGCGCTAGAAGAGGGCGATTTGCGGCCTGAGAATGTCGCCAAGATCGCTCACGACTTGAACGTCACCGAAGACGAGGTCATTTCGATGAATCGTCGTTTGTCGGGCGGTGATGCTTCGCTGAACGCGACGATTTCGGCCGATGGCGAAGGTGCTGCAGAATGGCAGGACTGGCTTGAGGACGAAGACGCCGACCAGGCCTCGGACTACGCTGAGCGCGATGAGTTGGAAGCGCGGCGGGAACTTCTGGCGGCCGCAATGGATGTTCTGAACGAGCGTGAGAAAGACATTCTGACCCAGCGGCGGCTGGTGGATCAGGCCGTCACGCTGGAAGAATTGTCCGGTCAGTACGACGTCAGCCGCGAACGAATCCGCCAGATCGAGGTGCGGGCATTCGAGAAGCTGCAGAAGCGGATGACTGAGTTGGCGAAGGACAAGGGCATGCTCGCCACCGCCTAGTCAGTCTAGACTTCACGCGGCCTCGGCCAATGAGTAGGTCTTTCCCGGTATCAGCCGGGAGAGACCGCATGTTCATAGTCACAGTGAAGATCCAAGTGAAACCGGAAGATCTCGAAGTGTTCATGCCGCTCATGCGGGAGAACGCCGAACGGTCTTATTCCGATGAGCCGGGATGTCATCGCTTCGATATCTGCCAAAGTCGCGACGATCCGGGCACGATTTTCCTTTACGAAGTGTATTCAGACGAAGCGGCATTTCAGGCCCACACCAGAACCGTCCACTACGCCGCGTTCTCCGAGGCCGCGAACCCTTTGATGCTTTCGAAAGAGGGCACCGCCTATGACGGCGTGCTGATCGGCTAAACCGTCGCGTGCCCGAGGCGAGAAAGCCCCGGGCACGAGTCTTTTTCTGGTGTCGGTTACTCCCAGAATGCGGTTTCCCAGACCGGGTTCGGCAGGTCTTCAACCACTTCGAACGCATAGGTCCGGTCGAAGGTCCGTCCGTAACGGTCGGTTGTCTTCACCTCCATCACATGGGTGCCGGTCGGCAGGCTTTCGGGAAGATCGACGCGCCATAGGTGATGGCTGTTGTTCGTCATCATCCAAGAAGGAAGCGGTCCGGCGACCCCCACCCATTCGACACCCTGCCATGTCTGAAAACCTGCCGTTGCGTCCCCACCTTTGGCCGACCGCACGGTCATGCGGGAATTGGTTGCTTGCTTGGAAACGGCCAGCGGATCGGCATAGTCCACGCCGCGCAGCTTGGCTTCCCCTTCACCTGCTTGGGTCCGGGTGCCGGAAAGCGCGGCACCGCCGTTGATCGACACCGAAACGGTGCTGTTTCCCGAACCGTTCCAGACATTGACAGCGACCCATGTGCCCTCGGCAAGGTCATCCTGAGTGAGCATGTACATGTCGCCGAGATCGTTGACCGTAACCGGCGGGATCACATCCGACGGCGATCCGTAAAGGTCAAGATAGGCGAACAGGTCTTCCGCCCAGTCCCGGAACCGCGGCGTGTTGAACGACGCATGCAATTGCTCTTCTTCGTTGCCCGCGAAGGTCAGGTACGTGTCGACGTAATCTGATCCGTCGAAGGCGATGCGGTAGTAGCCGCGTGGACTGCCGAGGCGCTGGGTTCCGTGGGGCACGCCGTCGTCGTTCAGGTCACCGGCCCACCAAGAGCCCGAGATTGCCCCGGTCACGATTTGGTGGAAGGGCGCCGAGGGCACGCCGGTGTTCTCTTCCCAGCCCGCAAAGTCCTCGCCCGGTTCAATGCTCTCGGTCGTATGTGTGTGACCCGAGAGACCCAGCGCCGGTCGATCGCCGATTATCTCGGCCAGGGCCGCGAAATTGTCGGTCTGGTGCTTGCCGGCAGTATTGTCGGTGAAGGTCTGAAAGGGGATATGCGCGTTTAGAACGATCAGCTTGTCTTGCGACACGTTGGCCAGATCATTGGCCAGCCATTCAAGCTGCCGGTCATGGATCACACCGTTATATGTCGGGTTGCCCGCAGGGTTGCAGAAGGCGTGCACCTCGCTGTCCACGGGATCGGCATTGCAGGGGTAGCGAACGTTGTCGAGCACCACGAAGTGTACATTGCCGATGTCGAATGAGTAATACTCGGGTCCCCATTCGCGCCGGAACGTATCGAAGCTGTCGGCGTCGGATTCCGCGTCGAAGTCCAGATCGTGGTTGCCGGGGACGAAGTATTGGGGAGTGTCTCCGACCGCGATGATCGACTTGAAGCGGGGATAGAGCGACAGGTCGTCGCCCATCACGTCACCTTCAAAGATCAGGCATTCGGTGTCCGAATTGTCGCGGGCAGCCAGCATCTTGCCCACGGTCTCGCGCACATAGCCGATTTCCGTGTTCGAATAGGCTTGCGCGTCCCCGAACACGAGGCACTCGAATTCTGGGCTGTCCGAGGCGTCGGGCGCCAAGGGAAAATTCACGGCCTCCGGCAAAGCGCCCGTGGGTTCGATCCCACCAAACCGGAGATCAGGCGATCCCGCGACCTTGTGGATGTAGTTGAACTGAGGAACGAGAAAGTCGTCGACCGGAGCTGCGTAGCCGGCGGGTTTGGTGATGAACAGGTTCATGTCATCGTAGGCGGGCAGCTCATAGGTGCCATCGGGTCCGGTTGCCACGACTTCGCGGCCATTGGAGACAAGAACGCCCTCGATCCCCGCTTCGCCCGTATCCAGCCGGCTGTTCAGGTTCGCGTCGACAAAGACGGTGCCTCGCGCGACTTCACCCCCGATGGCGCCAACGGCTTCGACGCTTCCGCGGTAGCTTGTGTCCTTGGCCAGAGCCGGGACGGCGGCCAAGGCCGACGCGGCAATCAATGCAATTCGGGAAGGTGACATATCGGATCTCCAAATGGCGATGAATGTATGGGCAGTCTGAAACCGGCCAGGTAACGGTCCCGCGCTGTTCACTTGACGGTTCGACGAACCTTTTGCGACAGGCAGGGTCCCGCTCGGTCCAGCTTCCACCGTTGCCCTTCCCGCTGGAACGCATCCCGACTATGCTTGGATAGGGTTGGGAGTGCGCACATGGCCGATTTAATCCGATGGGGAATTCTGGGGGCCGCAAAGTTTGCGCGCCAGCATATGGGCCCGGCTATACACGCCGCACGCGACGCCCAGCTCTTTGCCCTGGCAACGTCTGATCCGGATAAGGCCGCGCCTTTTCAGGCCATCGCACCGGGACTCAAGATCCACAACAGCTACGATGCGCTGCTGGCGGACCCGGAAGTCGATGCGGTCTATGTTCCGCTTCCGAACCATTTGCATGTTGAGTGGACGCAGAAGGCACTTCAGGCGGGCAAACCCGTTCTGACCGAGAAGCCGGTCGCAATGTCCGCGTCCGAGATCGACGGTCTCATCGCCCTGCGCGATCAGACCCAGCGTCTTGCCGCCGAAGCCTACATGATCGTGCACCACCCCCAATGGCAGCGGACCCGCGCATTGGTGCGCGACGGGGCCATTGGCAGTCTGATTCAGGTTGACGGTGTCTTTAGCTACGACAATCGGAGCGACCCCGGAAACATACGCAACAAGCCTGAGACAGGCGGTGGGTCGCTGCCGGATATCGGTGTTTACACCTATGGATCGGCGCGCTGGGTGACGGGTGAAGAGCCTGAGGCGATCACCCATGCAAACATCCGATGGGAGAACGGGGTGGACGTATATGCGCAGATCGCGGCGCGTTTCCCGTCCTTCACGTATCAGGCGGTGACCTCGATGCGCATGCACCCCCGGCAAGAGATGACCTTTCACGGTGAGAAGGGCGTCCTGCGCCTCAGCACCCCCTTCAATTCCGGAGTGTTTGGTCAGGCGGAGCTGCATCTCGCGCGCGGGCTCAGCGTTGAAACCGAGCGCTGGCCGGGCGTGAACCACTATGTCAATCAGGTTGAGGCCTTCGGCGAAAGCCTGCGCGACGGAATCCCCTATCCCTGGACGCTTGAGGATGCCAAGGGCACCCAGTCTATGATCGATCGCGTATTCGCCGCAGCGCATGGAGAGTAGAATGACGGAACAAAGCGACGACGACGGCTTTTTGAAACGCGACAGCATGGGCGAGCGTTTTTTCTACTCGATCGTGCTTTTGGTGCTCTATGCCGTCGCGGAAACGCTGCTTTGGGCGATGGCCGTTGGCCAGTTCGTCTGGATGCTGATCAATCAGGGCAAGCCAAACGATAACGTGGCCGAGTTCGGCGCCCGCCTCGGTGTCTGGGTGAAGCGGGCGGCGATGTATCTTTCCGCGACGACGGACGAGAAACCGTTCCCCTGGCGCGAGATCGATTGATCCCGCGATCCGGCTGCGGACAGGGTCTTAGCCCCCTGCGGCCGGCGGCAGGTCGGACACCTGATCAATGCTTTCCACGACCATCTCGGGCCGGCCTTGGAACATCTTCACCTCTCCCGTGATGTACGCGTAGTTCTTGCGCGGAAAGTCCTCGCCATCGGCAACATAGCGATTTCGGAGAAGCCGCTTGACCGCCACGATCTCGTCCCGGTCCTCCATCGGCATGAAGAGCTGGAAGGGCTGGGCGAGTGAGCCTGATTTGATGACATGGTGCAACCCGCCCACGGTCTCGCCCTCTTTAAGTTCCATGAACACCGTCACTGTCTCCCGCGCTTCGGCCTTTTCCACCAGTGTCGCGTAGTCAAGACGGGTGTTGAAAAGACCAAGATCCGGCGCTGCGGCCTTCGCCGCGCGATAGGCGTCAATCACGCGGGCGCGCAATTCCCACCAGACCATCAGGCGCGGGTAGTTTCGCGGCGCCGCCTCCGGCGTCATGACGTCGTTTGCGGCGAACTGGTTCCAAACGCCGATATCGTCCACCTGTGCAGCGCGTTCCGCAGCGGCATAGCGCGCATCGTGGTCGGCAAAGACCGCGCGGCCATATTTGACGAAGTAGGGAGAATACCCTTTCCGGATCATCAACTCGCTGAAATCTGTGATCCCGTCGACGGGCGTCTGGAGATGAACGAAGCCAAGCGGCCGCTCGAAATTGTCGAGGTAGGTTACAAGGATCTCGCCGTCGACCAGCGGTGCCTCGGTTCCCGGAAACTCGATGGTCACGGGTGTGCCCACGGGAAGGATGGATTTGGTGAACGCCGTCGCCGCCTCGCCCCATTTCGTTACGGGTTTATGGGGGTTGTCGTTCGATTCCTCGGTGTCGAGGCCCAGCACACGGATTTTGAAAAGTGTGCCGTTGGCCGTAATCCGAAGCGTGTCCCCATCGGTCACCTTCTCGATGACGCCGTCGAGTGTAAATCCGTCCATAAAAAACCTCTGTCTTAAATGATCAGAGGTTAACGCGGTCGCACGACAGCACCGTGACGGTGGATCGGGATTGGGAACGAAGGACCGCGCCGAGGCTGGGAACCGAACCAAGCCCGCGGCGGGGGAACGTGGAGCCGCTACCCCTCCATCGCCTCTAACTCATCGATGAAGCCCGATATCATCGAAAGGCCCTTGTCCCAGAACGTGGGGTCCGAGGCGTCGAGGCCGAAGGGGGCCAGCAGCTCTTTGTGGTGTTTGGAGCCGCCCGCCTTCAACATCTCAAAATACTTCTCTTGGAAGCCCGGATCGCCCTCTTCGTAGACCGCGTAGAGCGCGTTCACGAGCCCGTCGCCGAAGGCATAGGCGTAGACGTAGAAGGGCGAATGGACGAAATGCGGGATATAGGCCCAGAAGGTTTCGTAGCCCTCCATAAATGTAAAGGCTGGCCCGAGGCTTTCGCCCTGCACCGACATCCAGAGGGCACCGATATCGTCGGGCGTCAGCTCGCCCGCGCGGCGCGCGTCGTGCAGCTTCACCTCGAAGTCGTAAAACGCGATCTGCCGGACGACGGTGTTGATCATGTCCTCGACCTTGCCCGCGAGAAGAACCTTGCGCTGGATGTCGTCCGTCGCTCCGCCAAGAAGCTTCTTGAACGTCAGCATCTCGCCGAACACGCTGGCCGTCTCGGCGAGCGTGAGGGGCGTCGATGCCAGAAGCTCTCCCTGACCGGCCGCGAGCACTTGGTGCACCCCATGACCCAGTTCGTGGGCCAGGGTCATCACGTCCCGCGGTTTGCCAAGATAATTCAGCATCACATAGGGATGCACGTCGACAACCGTCGGATGCGCGAAAGCCCCCGGCGCCTTGCCCGGTTTCACGCCCGCATCGATCCAGCCCTTTTCGAAGAAAGGCGCGGCGAGGTCCGCCATCCGGGGCGAAAAGTCACCATAGGCGCCCATCACCGTTTCTCGCGCAGCGTCCCAATCCACGAGGGTCGTGTCTTCCATCGGCAAGGGCGCATTCCGGTCCCAGACCTCGAGCGTATCCAGCCCGAGCCAGCCGCGTTTCAGCTCGTAATATCGATGCGAGAGCTTCGGATAGGCGGCGACGACGGCGTTGCGCAGCGCTTCGACCACCTCGCTCTCGACCTGGTTCGAAAGATGCCGCCCGGTTTGCGGCGTCGGCATGCCGCGCCAGCGGTCCTCGATTTCCTTCTCCTTGGCGAGCGTGTTGTGGACCCGTGCAAAAAGCTTCACCTCGGCGCCAAAGACCCGCGCCAGTCCCCGCGCCGCCGCTTCGCGCTTTGGTCTCTCGTGGTCGGTCAGGAAGTTGAGCGCGGCTTCAAGGCTGTGGCGCTCGCCCATGACTTCAAAGCTCAGCCCGGCCATGGTCTCGTCGAAGAGCTTGTTCCACGCCGCGGCGCCCACTGCGGATTGGTCATGCAGGAACTTCTCCAACTCGTCCGACAGCTGATAGGGCTTCATCGCGCGTAGCCGATCGAAGATCGGCCGGAACCGCGCCAGATCGGCGTTTTCTCCGAGCCGTGCCTCAAGGGCCTCGTCGTCGATCCGATTCATTTCCAGCGAAAAGAAGACGAGCGGTGTCGTGAAATCAGTGATCTTCTCCTGAATGTCCGACAGGAACTTCGCCCGCGCGGCATCCGTTGTATTCTGGTAGTACCGCAGGCCCGCAAAGGACCCGAGCCGACCGGCCACAACATCGATCCTTTCGTAGCGCAGCACGCAGTCCAACAACGCGCCCGCATCGAGTTCCGCCAGCTTGCCCTCGTAATCCGTCGCAAAGGCCGCGCATTGGGTCTCGAGCCAGTCCAGATCCCGAGCAACCTCGGGCGCATCGGGTGCGGCGTAAAGATCACTCAGGTCCCAGTCTGGGAGGTCGCCGAAGGCATCCCCCGAACTGGCATCGGCATCGAAGACGGGGCGGGGCAGGAACAGGGTCATGAATACTCCTTCGCGGTTCGTGAGAGCTAGGGGCGCCCTCCGCCCCGGGTCAAGCCCCCGCACTTCACCTTGGGTATAATACGCCCGCCGGAAGCGTCCCGAGGCGGCGGGCGCAGCCCGGAGCCGAGACAGGGAACGTGCGCCGAAGGCGCGCTTTCGGATCAGGAATGTCCGGCTAGCCGTAGGCGGCGAGAATTGCGCGCAGGTCATCCATCGTGTTGGCCTCGTCGACAGGCTTGTCCTTCCGCCAGCGGCTCATCCGGGGGAACCGAAGCGCCACGCCGGATTTGTGGCGGGGGCTTTCGTGGATGCCCTCGAAGGCGATCTCGAACACGTGCTCCGGCCGCACCGCCCGGACCGGACCATAGCGTTCCAGCGTGTTTTTCCGGACCCAGGCCGTGATCTCGCGGAACTCGGCATCGGTCAGACCCGAATAGGCCTTGGTGAAGGGGACAAGGGCGTTCCCGTCCCGGACGGCGAAGGTGAAGTCCGTGAACATGTTGGCGCGCCGCCCGTGCCCCTGCTGGGCATAGATCATCACGGCATCGATCACGAGCGGGTCGACTTTCCATTTCCACCAATCGCCCTTCTTCCGTCCGTCACGGTAGGGGGCATCGCGGCGCTTCAGCATCAGGCCCTCGGCGTCCATGCCGCGCGCGGCTGCACGGAGTGCGGTCAGGTGGTCCCAATCGCCGAATTCAAGAAGAGGCGAGCGACGCAGTGGCACGTCATCCGGCAGGTCTGACAGGAGACTGTCCAACCGTGCCCGCCGCTCGGCGAAGGGCGCGGCGCGGATATCCATGCTGTCCGCTTCCAGGCAATCGTAGGCGTATAGGATCACCGGCGCCTCTTTCAGCAGCTTCTTCGGCACGGTCTTCCGGCCGATGCGCTTCTGGAGTGCGTTGAACGACATTGGCCCATTCCCGGCCCAGGCCAGTACCTCTCCGTCCAGAACTGTACCCGAAGGCAAGAAATCCCGGACGCGGGCAAACTCGGGGAACCGGTCCGTCACCAGTTCCTCGCCCCGAGACCAGAGGAAATGCTCGGCACCGCGGACGACAAGCTGGCCGCGGATGCCGTCCCACTTGTATTCGGCCGCCCAGTCTGCGGGCGCCCCAAGGTTCTCGGGCGGCTCATCCAACTGGTAGGCAAGATAAAACGGATAGGGCCGCGAGAGATCCGCCGAGGGATCCGGGGCGGTGACAAGCGCGTCATAGCTCGTCGTCTCGGGTGTCCAAGCCCCCATGAGGCGATGTGCCAGGTCGGCTTCTTTGATCCCTGTCGCCTGAGACAGGGCCCGTGTCATGAGTTTCTGACTCACCCCCATCCGAAAGCCACCGGTGATCAACTTGTTAAAAAGAAACCGTTCGACCGGTTCGAGCCGGTCCCATGCATCGAGAATGCGAACCTTGCGCTCGGCATCCTCGAGGGGCTGAAGACCAAGGATATCGATGAACCAGTCCGCAAGGCTCTTTTCCGATGTCGAACTGGGCGGCGGAAGAATAAGTGCGATCGTTTCCGCCAGATCGCCGACGATGGGGTACGCCTCTTCAAAAAGCCAAAGCGGCAAGGAGGCCCGTTCGGCCGCCCACTCGCGCAACCGGGTCGTGGTGACACTGCGTTTCGGCCTGCGCCCGGACAACAGAGCGATGGTCCAAAGGCGGTCAGCCTCGGGGGCATCCCTGAAATAGGCGGCAAGCGCCGCGACCTTGGCATTCGTCTTGGTCGTCTGGTCAAGGGCCGTGAAGAGCGCTGCAAAGTGTTTCAATGGGTCGGACATGCCATGGACTGCAAAGGACGCCCTGTCGGGCGATATGCCCTAGGATGTGGGATTCCGGCGCGCCCTGGCAAATCGCTGGGGAAGGGCGCGCCGGACTTTCTTTAAAGCCGGGCCAATCGCCGAAGCGCAAGCAATCGCTCCTCTTCGTCGTGAAGATGTCCGTTGAGCCGCTGACGGACCTCGTCCCGCGACACACCGATGTCGCGAAGCAGGTGATCGTCAAGCTCCAGCAAGTCTTGCAGAGCAGAGGCTTGCTGCGCTTGGTCGATGCGGCCCAGAAGCCAACCATGCAACCGGTCAAGAAGTCGGCTGCGGGTGATCGGTGTCGTGTATGTCGTCATGATCTTTGTCTCCATGTGAATGTGTGTCTGGAGACCTCGCGAAGTCTTGACGTGAATATGGACCTGCGCCTAAGTTCAATCAAACGCAAAAAACTGATCCCATCTTTCATTTTTTCTGAAAGCAAGACTATGACGATCCAAGCGCCTGTCCGCGTCCCGTTTCTGGACCTTGATCTTCTTCAGACCCTCGTCGCCATCTCCGAGACCGGGAGCTTTTCTGCCGCGGCAAAGGCGGTGAACCGGACGCCCTCGGCCATATCCATGCAAGTCAAGAAGCTCGAAGAGATCGTGGATCGCCCGCTGTTCGTGCGTGACAGCCGGTCGGTCACGCTGACCCCAGACGGCGGGTTTCTTCTGGAACATGCCCGCCGGATGCTCGCGCTGAACCGCGAAGCGGTGGCGCGCTTTGTGGCTCCGGATATGAGTGGTCTCGTGCGCCTTGGCGCCCCCGACGATATCGGCGCGCGTCATCTTCCCGAGATGCTTGGTCGGTTCGGGGAAACGCATCCGGGAGTGGCGGTCAATGTTGTCATCGAAGGCTCGGACCAGATGATCGAGATGACCGCAGACGGACGGCTCGATCTTGCTTTGGTCACCTGCGAAGGGACGGAAGCGCCGGGCGAAGTGGTGTATCGCGAGGATCTGGTCTGGGGCATGTGCGCCCACGGTGTCGCGATCGAACGTGATCCGTTGCCGCTTTCTGTCTGGGACGAGGGCTGTTCGTGGCGCCGAGCCGCCGTCGGCGCCCTGGATGGCATGGGCCGAAGCTGGCGGCTCGCGTTTCAGAGTGCGCACATCACCGGCCAGCGGGCGGCGATCCTCGCCGACATGGCGATCGCACCGATCCCGCGGTCGTCGGTGGACGGCGCGATTGTTGAGGTGCCGCGGCACTATGGCTTGCCGCCTCTGCCGCAGACGGCCCTGTCGCTTGTCATAACACCGAAGCCTAATCCGCCGGTTCTTGCCGCGGCGGATCATCTTCGGGCGGCGTTCGCCGATGTCGACGTCTGGTAGCACTACTCGGTTTCGGAAGCCTCGAGTGTCTCGCCCTCAAACTCTGTCTCGACGATCCCGGTGTCATAGCCCTGTTCGGTAAGCCATCGTGCGAAAATGTCGGTATATCCGTGGGTAACTAGTACCCGCTCGGCCCCCGTTTCGCGAATTGCGGTGTTCAATCCCTGCCAATCGGCGTGGTCGGACAGTATGAAGCCACGGTCGGCTGCCCGGCGGCGCCGGACACCGCGCAGACGCATCCAACCCGAGGCAAATGCCGTCGATGTTGGCCCAAAACGCCGCATCCACGGGGTTCCCAATGCCGACGGGGTGGCTACAACCAACGCCCCGGGGTGATCCTTGGGATTGAGGTTGGGTGTGACACGGACCGTCTCGGGCAACGCAATTCCTTGGCCCCGCAGGACTGCATTGGTGTTCTCGACCGCGCCATGGGTCAGGATCGGACCAATGGCCGGGTCCACATTGGCGAGAAGCCGCTGTGCCTTGCCGAGGGCGTACGCGCCAAGGACCGAAAAACGCCCGGCCACGCGGTTGGCGCCCCACCATTCGTTCACCTCCTCGACGACCTCGGACTGAGGGGCCCATGTGAAAACGGGGAGACCGAATGTGCATTCGGTGATGAAGGTATGAGCCCGGACTGGCTCGAACGGTTCGCTCAGTCCGTCAGGTTCAACCTTGTAATCACCCGAGACGACCCAGACCTCCCCCGCAACCTCGATCCGGATCTGTGCGGATCCGGGAACATGGCCAGCCGGGTGGAACGACACTGTGGCGCCTCCGATCCGGCGCGTTTCACCGTATCCGATCCCCTCGAGCGTGATCTCCCCGAGCCTGTGACGCATCACGGGGCCCGCGGCCCGCGTAGCGAGGTAACGGGCATGCCCAGGGCGCGCGTGATCCGCATGACCGTGCGTGATCAGGGCGCGGTCCACAGGCCGCCACGGGTCGACGTAAAAATCGCCCGCCGCGCAATAGAGGCCGCTATTGGTCGTGATCAGAACTGGCTCGCCCATGATCAGGACTTAGGCGGTTTGCCAAGAAGAACGAGATGCGCGCCCGTCCGGGTTTCGTCATGCACTGGAATCTGATTACCTGCTGCCATGGGAAGTTCCGACGCCACAAAGACTTACTTCAACGAGATGTTCCAGAACGGTCGGGTGCGCGAGCCCTATGCCGGTCTCGACACTTGGGCTGATGACATGCCGCAGGAATTGCGGTCGATGAAGCAAGGCGAAGCGGAACGCCTGTTCCGACGGATCGGCATCACGTTTGCCGTCTATGGCGAAGGTGGGGATCCGGACCGGCTTATTCCCTTCGACATGTTCCCACGCGTGTTCTCGGCGGATGAATGGCGCAAACTGGAACGCGGGATCATGCAGCGCGCGCGAGCGTTGAACGCATTTCTCGTCGATGTCTACAAGCGCGGCGAAATCATCCGGGCCGGACGAGTGCCCGGGCACCTCGTCTACCAGAACGAGGCCTATGAGCGGGCCGTGGTGGGCTTTACCCCGCCGCGCGGCGTCTACAGCCACATCGTGGGGATCGACCTTGTTCGCACCGGTCCCGACGAGTTCTTCGTGCTTGAGGACAATTGCCGGACCCCCTCGGGTGTCTCCTACATGCTCGAAAACCGCGAAATCATGATGCGCGTCTTTCCGCATCTTTTTCAGGAAAAGCGGATTGCACCGGTCGAGACCTATCCGCAGCTCCTGAAGCGCACGCTGGCAAGCGTTGCTCCGAAGCGATGCGAAGGGGCGCCGACCGTCGTGATTCTGACGCCGGGCCATTTCAACTCGGCCTATTATGAGCACTCGTTTCTTGCGGACATGATGGGCGTGGAACTGGTCGAGGCGGCAGACCTCTTTGTGGAAGGTGATTTCGTCTGGATGCGCACGACCGAAGGACCGCGTCGTGTCGACGTCATCTATCGCCGCATCGATGACGCCTATATCGATCCTTTGTGTTTTCGGGCCGACAGCATGCTTGGCGTCCCCGGTTTGATGAATGTCTACCGGTCGGGCGGCGTGTCGCTTGCATCCGCCCCGGGGGCGGGCGTTGCGGATGACAAGGCCATCTACACTTATGTTCCTGAAATGATAAGGTTTTATCTGGGCGAGGAACCCATTCTGAAGAACGTTCCCACTTGGCAATGTGCCAAACCGGACGAATTGAAATATGTCCTCGACAACTTGCCCAAGCTTGTCGTCAAGGAGGTGCACGGATCAGGGGGATACGGCATGCTGGTCGGGCCGCGATCCACGCGCGACCAGATTGCCGCCTTTGCCGACAAGATACGCGAAACACCCGAGGCTTATATCGCCCAGCCCACGCTGGCCTTGTCGACATGTCCGACCTTCGTGGAAGAGGGCATCGCCCCGCGGCACGTGGATCTGCGCCCCTATTGCCTGGTCGGCGAGCGGATCGAATTGGTACCCGGTGGCTTGACACGGGTGGCGCTGACCGAAGGGTCGCTTGTGGTGAACTCGTCCCAGGGCGGTGGCGTCAAGGATACGTGGGTTATGGCCGACTGATGCTGTCGAGAACCGCCGAAAACCTGTTCTGGGTCGGCCGCTATCTCGAGCGGGCCGAGACAGTGGCGCGGCTCTTGGGCGTCGGGTCACGCAATTCGCTTATTCCCAACACCGGGGGCGGGTTCCGCAACGACTGGGATGCAGTGCTGCAGGCATCGGGGTCTTCGGTCGCGTTCCGGGCCAAGTATGGCGAAGCGGTCCAGCGCAACGTCGAGAGCTTTCTCTTCTTCGACCAAGAGAATGCCTCTTCGGTGGCGTCCTGTGTCGAGCGGGCACGAGAGAACGGGCGGATCGTGCGCACGGCGCTTTCCGGTCAGGTCTGGGATGCGCTGAACGGCGGGTTCCAGGAAATGCGCGAGCTGCGCAGGACCGAACGCTCGAAGCTGTCGCTTTCGGACCTGATCGACTGGACCAACCGGTACGCAGCGCATGTACGCGGTGCCGTCGAGGACACACAGCTTCGCAACGATGGGTATGACTTCATGCATATTGGCATGGCGATCGAGCGGGCTGACGCGACCGCGCGCATGCTTGATGTGAAGTACTTCGTGCTCTTGCCCGAGGCCGACTACGTCGGATCCGGGCTCGACAATTATCAATGGTGGACCATCCTGCGGGCGGTCTCGGCCCAGCGGGCCTTTGGGTGGGCCTATGGCGGCGACATGACCCCGGCCAAAATTGCTGACTTCCTGATCCTGAACCGCCTGTCCCCGAGGGCCCTTCTGACCTCCGTCGAAACGATCCTCACGCATCTCGAACGGCTGAGCCGTGGATACGGACGCTCAACACCCGCGCAGGCGACGGCACGTCGTATGGTCGCGGACCTTTGTGAGGCTCAGGTGGACGATATCTTCGAAGAGGGTTTGCACGAATTCCTGACGCGGTTCATTCAGGAACTGGCCGAGTTGTCGGCGATCATCCGAGATGTCTATCTGAGCGGAGAAGCCCGGTGAAACTCCACGTCTCGCACCGGACCGTATACCGGTACGTCGAACCTGTCCGCGGGATCGTTCAAAGCCACAAGCTGACACCGCTGACCAATGGCGCGCAGAGCGTTCTTGCATGGCACGTTCATGTCGAGGGGGCCGAGCGTGGCGCGACCTTCCGGGATGGCGCCGGCGATATCGTGGACACCATCTCGGTGCGCGGTCCAACTGAAGAGGTGGTCGTCGAGGTGGAAGGCGAGGTTGAGACCTTCGACACGAGCGGTGTCTTGCGCGGGCACCGCGAAACCGTTGTGCCCGATGCCTATACGCGCGGGACGCGCTGGACCCGGCCGGATCGGGCGCTGACTGAGCTGGCCGAACGGGCGGTGCGCGGCATAGCGGCGGATGACCGATTGGCGCAGGCGCACGCGCTTTGCGCCGCTATTGCAGATGCCATTAGCTACACGCCGGGCGAGACCGAACACGGCACCACCGCAGCCGAGGCCCTTGCGCTGGGCCACGGAGTCTGTGCCGACCATGCGCATGCATTGATCGCTGCTGGTTTGTCGCTGGACATGCCGGGTCGCTACGTGTCCGGCTATCTGCATTCGTCGGCAGAGGTCGGGGCGCCGGAGGCGAGCCATGCTTGGGCCGAGTTGTGGGTGCCGGATCTGGGCTGGGTGGCGTTTGATCCGTCCAACCGGACATGTGCCGATGAACGCTACATTCGCCTTGGGTCCGGGGCCAACGCGGCCGAGGCCGCGCCGATCCGCGGGATCGCGCTTGGATTAGGCGCAGAAGACCTCGACGTGGCGGTCGCGGTCACCCAGTCCGCCCAGTAGGGCGTCGCCCTATCGGCCGAGGCCGCCGAACGACCGGCGCATGTCCGGACCGACGCCCAGCCAGCCTTCGGTGACCCGTGCCAGATGCTCGTTGATGCGGACTTTCTGGGTTTGGCCCTGCTGTGCAGCGATGACCGCGGCCGATCCCGTGAACGCTTCAAGGTCCGCTTGGATGATCTCAGGCTCCGTCAGGAATGCACCGGTTCGTGCATCGGCAACGACAGCCAAGTAAGAGATGTTGTGGACCGCGGCCGGTGCTTCGCTGACGGCCTTCGGCGTCACCGCGTGGAAGGTGATCAGCTGCGCCCGGATCACGACAGGTTGCGAACCGCGCAGTTTCCGGGTTCCGGCGGTGATCCCATTGTCCATGATCTCGGACACTTGGCTCCGACGATCACCGAAGGGGTCGCCGTGCCAGACGATATCCGCATCCGGCGCGAATGTGTTGTCGTTCGATACCGTAAGGGCATCGGGGACCGTGACCTGGACGTCCTGAACGCTCCAGTTGCGGGACACGTCGATGCCAACGGCCCCGTCATAGTCGGTTGCCCAAGAGCCGGCGCAAGCCGACAAGCCAAGTGCCGCGAGCATGAGCGCGAGCGATTTGAACTTACGCATTCGAGTAATCCTTGTGCACGGGGCCAAGCACATGCTGGGGGCATTCCTGCGCTTTCGCGCACGGCTTGCGACAGATCGCAGCCGGCCCGGTGCTGTCCCGGTTCTCTGACGGATCGTTGGCCGTCATTGCCTGTTCTCCTAACCTCACTCAGATCTGAGCGCGCCGTAGACCTCCACGGCATTGTCATCCTTACGGAAATTAACGGTAAAAAAATGACGCAACTGTGGCTCAGAAAGAGAAGATTCTTTGCGCGATCTGGCATGTCGGGTCTTGTTGGGCCGGTCCACCGATGAAAAGCTCGCGCGGCACGGGCAGAGGGCAGAACTGATATGACGTATTGCGTGGGCCTGCTTTTGGACCAAGGGGTCGTATTGTTGTCCGACACCCGGACCAACGCAGGCCTCGACAACATCGCCACTTACCGCAAGACCTTCGTGTTTGAAGAGCCCGGGGAACGCGTCGTCGCGATCATGACCGCCGGCAGCCTGAGCGTAACCCAGACCACAATCGCGCGGCTCGAAGAAGCGGCGACGGACATTGAGCCTGATCCTGCCACGTCGATCCTTGTCGCGCCGACGATGCTGCAGGTGGCCCAGCTCATCGGCCGTACGTTATCAGACGTCGCCGCCGAGGTTCAGGCTCGTATGGACCGGGCGGCGCAGATGGCCAGCGCCTCGCTGATCGTGGCAGGGCAGCGCCGGGGCGGAGATATGCGTATGTTCCTGGTTTACCCGGAGGGTAATTTTATCGAGGCAACGCCCGATACGCCGTTCCTGCAGATCGGTGAGCACAAGTATGGAAAACCCATACTTGATCGGGTCATCGAGCCCACGACGAGCATTGCCGACGCGACGAAGGCCGTGTTTCTTTCGATGGACTCGACGCTTCGGTCCAACCTTTCCGTGGGCATGCCGCTCGATTTGACCGTAATCAGGAAGGACGCGCTTGCGATCTCCGACTCCCGCCGGATCGAACCGGATGACACCGCGTTTCAGGAAATGAGCCGCGCGTGGTCTCAGGCGCTGCGGGCGGCGTTCCTCGATATCAAGCTCTAGGTCGTGATCCGGTCCAGTAGAGAGACGATGGCTTCCAAGAATTCTTGGCGCTGACGCGGCGCTTCCATAAGCAGTTCGTGACGCGCGCCTTCGATCACCTTGATGTCAGCCTGAGGCAACCTCTGGGCCAATCTGGACACTGCAGCCACATCGATGATTGTCTCTTCGCCTCCCCATGCAACAAGCGCCGGGACCTTGGCCGGCGGTTCCGCGCGGAAGGCCCGCGTCTCGGTCAGGGCTTCAAATAGCCATCGGACGCTGGGACCGCCGAGGGCAAAGCCTTCAACGCCACGCGCCTGCGATTGCATCCATTTCCAGATTTCGTGGTCGTGGGTCAGGGTGTTGCCGGCAAAGTCCCCGGTCGCGACATAGGATACACGGCGTGTCGACGGCGCGAATGCCGTGCTGCGGCCCAGTGCGATCAGGAACTGCGCAATTGACCGTGCCAGTGGCGCAAGGACAGGATTGATCGCGATCCCCCACATGGGTCCGGAAAAGATGGCCCCCTGAAACGGATGGTCGGACAAGAGGGCGCGGTAGCCGATGGCGCCGCCCATGGAATGACCAAGCAGAATGTAGGGTTCAGGCATTCCGGTGGACCGCGCCGCAGTGATCATCGCGGCCAGATCCATTTGGTAATCCGAGAACTTTTCCACGTGCCCCAGCATGGGATCCGCGGCCAGCCGGTCCGCGAGCCCTTGCCCGCGCCAGTCGATCGACGCCGCCGCATAGCCAGCCTGCGCAAGGTCGCGGGCCGTTGGGCCGTACTTTTCAATGAATTCCGTCCGTCCGCACAACAGAAAGACGGTGCCCTTCGTGCCGCCCGGCCAGAAACCCGCGCGGATCCGTACATCGTCCGGTGTGGTCAGCCAGACCGCATGCCCGTTCACCGGGCCCCCCCCGGGGCCGGCCGCGAGATCGGCATGGAACGGGGCGGGCTCCACCGAGGCTCGTTTTAGCTGAGCGCGCTGCCAAGGCGCATGGCCGCGCCCATATCTCCGTCGACCGCAAGACGGCCCGACATGAACGCCGATGTCGGATCGAGCGAACCGTCGAGGATCGACCGGAATGTCTCGGTATCGGCTGTCATCGTGACCTCGGCTTCTTCGTCGGCCGCCCGCGCGCCGGAGCCGTCCAGCATGATGGCACCTTCGCCTTCAATGACGAACTTAGCGGTTCCGTCGAACCCGCCGTCAATTTTGTCGTTCAGTTCGCGGACTGCCGCGTCGATGATTTCGCTCATGGGTTCGCTCCCGCTTCCCGCGCGTTTCAGGTCCCGACTATGGTAATCGCGCCGGGCACGCCTATAGTCGGTGTATGCGCAATGCACTCGCCAAGCTCAAGACTGCCCTCGCGGCAGTTGCCATCGCTCTCACGACCTCCACCCCGGTTCTGGCCCAGAACTATGATCTGGATCCTTTGTTTGACGCGTTGCGAACCGCCGAAGGGCCGGCCGCCGAAGAAATCGAAGCCCGGATTTGGGCCGAGTGGTCGAAATCCGGCTCGTCGGCCATGGACCTACTTCTTGAGCGCGGACGCGATGCGTTGAATGCCGGCAACACAAACCTGGCAATCGAACACTTCACGGCACTGATCGACCACGCCCCGGACTTCGCAGAGGCTTACAACGCCCGTGCCACGGCCTATTTCCAAGCTGATCTTTACGGCCCGTCGATCGAGGATATCCGTCAGACGCTCGTTCGGAACCCGCGCCATTTCGGGGCACTGAGCGGCCTGGCGGCAATTCTGGAAGAACTGGGTTATGACGAGACCGCGCTCGAGGCGAGCCGGGCCGTCGAAGCTATACATCCCAATCGTGCGGGACTAAGAGAAGCCATCGAGCGGTTGGAGCAAGCGGTCGAGGGCGAGGCCCTCTAGACCTCGGGGATAAAGCGCAGACATGGCCGAACAGGCGCGAGTGACGGCAGTCCTCGGCCCCACCAACACCGGCAAGACGCATTTTGCCATTGAACGGATGCTGGGGCACCGGACGGGCGTGATCGGGCTGCCGCTGCGCCTGCTAGCGCGCGAAGTCTACGATCGGGTTGTGGGTCTTCGCGGCCCGTCGGTGGTTGCGCTGGTGACGGGGGAAGAGCGGATCGTGCCCCCTCGCACGCAGTATTGGGTGGCGACGGTTGAGGCGATGCCTGAGGGTCTTGGCGCGGATTTTCTTGCCATCGACGAGATCCAGCTTTGTGCCGACCCGGAACGTGGCCATGTCTTCACGGACCGGCTTTTGCACGCGCGTGGGCTGAAGGAGACGCTGTTTCTTGGTTCGGACACGATGCGCGGTGCCATCGCGGCCCATGTGCCCGGAGTGACCTTCGTACGCAAAGAGCGGTTTTCAGAACTCACCTATTCGGGTGAGAAGAAGCTGTCGCGCATGCCGCCACGATCTGCGGTTGTCGGGTTCTCGGTCGAGAGCGTTTATGCCCATGCCGAGGTGCTTCGCCGTCAAAAAGGGGGCGCGGCTGTCGTGATGGGGGCGCTCAGCCCGCGTACACGGAACGCGCAGGTCGAGATGTACCAGAACGGCGATGTCGACTATCTGGTTGCGACAGACGCCATCGGGATGGGGCTGAACCTCGATATCGACCATGTGGCGTTCTCTGGTCTCAGAAAGTTTGATGGACGGCGCATGCGCGCCCTGACCCCGGCCGAGTTGGGCCAGATCGCGGGTCGGGCCGGGCGTTACAAGACCAACGGGACCTTCGGGGTCACCGGCGAGGCGCGCCCCTTGGACGACGAAACGTCCGAGGCCATCGTCACCCATCGATTCCTACCGGTGAAGAAACTGCAGTGGCGGAACTCCCGTCTGAATTTCGGGCGGATCGATGCGCTTATCCGATCGTTGGAAGCGCGGACCGACGATCCATGGTTCACGCGTGCGCGTGAGGCCGACGATCTCGCCGCGCTCCGCGCGCTGGCCGAAATCCCTGAAATCCGTGCCCGTTGTGGAAATGCTCGTGATGTACGACTGCTCTGGGATGTCTGCCGGATTCCCGATTTCCGCGGCATTTCGGCCGCCGAACATGCGGGCCTCCTCCAAGAGATCTTCGTCTTTCTTCATCAGGCGGGCCGGGTGCCGCAGGACTGGTTCGCGACCCAAATCGCGCGCATCGATCGAACCGATGGTGACATCGACACATTGTCGAAGCGATTGGCGTATATCCGTACTTGGACCTATGTTGCGCAGCGCTCTGGCTGGCTTGACGACGAAACCCATTGGCGGGGCGAGACCCGCGCTGTAGAAGACCGCCTGTCTGACGCGCTCCACGGCGCGTTGACGCAAAGATTTGTCGACCGGCGGACGTCCGTTCTGCTCCGCCGGTTGAAACAGAGGGAGAGCCTTGTGGCTGAGGTGACAGACAAGGGCGAGGTGACCGTCGACGGCGAGGTATTGGGCCGGATCGAGGGTTTTCGCTTTAGCCAGGACAAGTCGGCCTCGCCCGACGAGGCAAAGACCTTGCGTCAGGCGAGCCTCGCGGCACTGAAACCCGAGTTTCATCTGCGCGCGGATCGTTTCTACAACTCCCCCGATACCGAGATCGATTTCACCGAACAGGGCGGCCTCATGTGGGGCGAGCACGCGGTTGGCAAGCTGGTTGCCGGTGCGGACGCGTTGAAGCCCGAGGTGAAGGCCTTCGTCGATGACGAGGCGGGCCCGGACATCGCCGAGAAGGTCACGCGCCGTCTCCAGCACTTTATAGACCGGAAAGTGGCCACTTTGTATGAGCCGCTGATCGCGCTTCGCGATGACGAAGCGCTGACCGGCCTTGCTCGGGGCTTTGCCTTCCGAATGGTGGAGGCGTTGGGCGTGGTGCGGCGCGATGCGGTGGCAGCCGAGGTTAAGGAACTGGATCAGGATATGCGCGGGGCACTGCGCAAACACGGGATCCGCTTTGGCCAATTTACGGTCTTCCAACCAGCGCTTCTGAAGCCTGCGCCCACACGGCTTCGCCTCGTGCTTTGGTCTTTGGCCAGGGACCTGCCTGAATTTCCGGAAAGCCCGCCACCGGGTCTTGTAACGATCCCCGCGGCGGCGGACGCGCCCGAGGGCTATGACACGATGGCCGGGTACCGAATGGCCGGATCGCGCGCCGTTCGGATCGATATGCTGGAGCGGCTGGCCGACATGTTGCGCGCCGAGGACAGCCGTGGCGGTTTTGAAGCAAAGGCCGACATGCTGTCGATCACGGGTCTGTCTCTTGAGCAGTTCGCCGATCTGATGCAAGGGCTTGGGTATCGCGCCGAGCGGGGCGAGCGAGAGAAGGTACGTGCGCCGAAACCGGCGATTGAGACGCCGACCGATGCATCCTCTGACGTCGGATCGGAGGACCCGGCCAAGGTCGGCGGTGCCGATCTCGAAGCCGGTGAGGCTGATGAAGCGCTGCCGAGCGAGTCCGAGGCGGTTGCGCCCGCGACAGCTGAAAAGACCGCGACATCCGAAGGTGGGCCTGAGGCCGAGCCCGAAACCGAGGTGTTCTATACATTCACATGGGGTGGGAACCGCCAGCGCCGCGAAGGCGGTGACCGGCGCCCGCAAGGACGCCCAAAGGGCAAGCCGAAGGGCCGTGGAAAACCTAAAGGTGGCAAACCCGAAGGGCAAGGCGGCAAGCGATTTGAGGCCAAGCCGCCCCGGGAAGAGAAGATCGATCCCAACAATCCCTTCGCCGCCGCCCTCATGGGACTAAAGAACAAGGACTGACCGCTGGAGACCCGGCCTACGATGCGCCTAGACAAGTGGCTTTGGCAGGCGCGGTTCTTCAAGACACGGACGCTTGCGACGGAGATGGTTGCCCGCGGCAAGGTTCGCGTCAACGCGCGTCCGACCCGGAAACCTGCGGCCACCATCGGGCCCGGAGACACGCTCACCTTCGTTCAAGGGGGCACTGTCCGGCTGATCCGTGTCACGGCGCTTCCGGATCGGCGGGGCCCAGCACCTGAGGCACAAGCCTGCTACGAAGCGCTGGACGATCTGCCGCCCTGCTGAGCGGTTGCGCCCGTGCAACGGCTGGCATACATCCGCGCTGTTGTGCTGAACTTCCGGACCTGCCCATGACCTATGTCGTCACCGACAACTGCATTGCCTGCAAGTACACCGATTGCGTCGAGGTGTGCCCTGTCGATTGCTTTTACGAGGGCGAGAACATGCTGGTCATTCACCCTGACGAATGCATCGATTGCGGTGTCTGCGAACCGGAATGTCCGGCAGACGCGATCCGCCCTGACACAGAGCCGGATATGGAGAAGTGGGTCGAGTTCAACCGAAAGTACTCGGAGGCATGGCCAGTCATCATAACCAAGAAGGATCCACTGCCCAACGCCGAGGACCGCGACGGCGAAGACGGCAAAATGGAAAAGTACTTTTCCGAAGCCCCGGGTGAGGGTGGCTAACTCCGTGCATTGGCGCAACGCAGCGTTTCGGTGCCGCTAGGTCAATGCGCTTTGAAATCGCCCCGTTTTCTGCTATATATTTTTGTTACAACCGCTCGAAACACGCGTGAGGCCTGTCGGAAGAATGGGCGCCGCAGGCGGCAAAGAGAGGACACGACGGGAACAACGTAAAGGATCCCGACGTGTTTTTTGTGGCCGACACGAGCAAGGAAAAGGAAGACCGACCTGATGAGTAAGTCCAAATCGCCTGAGTTCCGTCCCAACGACTATGTCGTGTACCCCGCCCACGGGGTCGGTCAGATTGTCTCGATCGAGAGCCAAGAGATCGCGGGGCTAGAGCTTGAGCTGTTTGTTATCTCGTTCGAGAAGGACAAGATGACCCTTCGCGTTCCGACGAACAAGGCGACAGAGGTTGGCATGCGGTCGCTGTCGTCGCCGGACGTGGTCTCCAAGGCGATGACAACGCTGAAAGGCAAGGCGCGGGTCAAGCGGGCGATGTGGTCGCGACGGGCACAGGAATACGAGCAAAAGATCAACTCGGGCGATCTGATCGCAATTGCAGAGGTGGTTCGGGACCTGCATCGCAACGACGACCAGCGCGAGCAGAGCTATTCTGAGCGGCAGCTTTACGAGGCTGCGCTGGAACGGTTGACGCGCGAAGTGGCCGCCGTTTCAGGCGCCGGAGAAACCGAAGCGCAACGTCAGGTTGGCGACGTCCTGATGAGCCGAGCAGCCTAACCGGCTTTGTCCGCCGGCTCGTCGTCAGCCTTCGCCAACGCCAGTTCAAGGTCCTTGTCCAGTTCCTTGGAGCGCGCCACGTAGGCGGCATTCTCTTCGATCGGAATGTCCGGATCCCATAGTTCGGCAAGCTCGCGAAGCGCTTCGCGGTCTTGCCGGAAAAACTGGTGTTCAAGCTCTGACGCTTCGAAGTCTGCGAGGCCCATGGTCTCGAGGACATAGCGGCCGGCCCTGAGCGAACTGTCAAACATCTCGCGGACCACCTTGTCGGCCCCGGCCTTGTGCAGGCGAAACGCGTGAATGCGGTCATAGGCGCGGGCTATGATCTGAATGTCCGGGCGTTCGCGGCGGGCGTAGGTGACAAGCTGAACCGCCGCATCCCGGTTGTCCAACGCGACCACAAGAACGCGGGCGGTATCAAAACCTGCGCCATGCAGAATCTCGGGTCGTGTCGGATCTCCGAAGAACCCCTTCACGCCAAAGCTACGCAGCAGCCGGATGGTCTTCAGATCGCTGTCGAGCACCGTGGCCGGAAACCCGCTCATCCGTACGAGCCGTTGAACGACCTGCCCGAACCGTCCGACGCCGGCGATGATGACCGGCGACGTCTCGTCAATTTCGTCGTGCTCGATTGAATCCTCTGGATCGCCAAGGCGCTTGGCGATCTGCTCCCACGCGATAAAGAAAAGAGGCGTGAACAGCATCGAGAAGGCCACGACCAGCAAGGCGAGCTGGCCCATACCCGGCGACAGCGCGTTCTGCTGAAGCGCAAAAGCGATCAGGACGAACCCAAACTCGCCTGCCTGCGCCAGGCCGAGCGTGAAGAGGTATCTGTCACGGTGCTTGAGACCCGATGCCATTGCCAAGGCAAGAAGAATGACACCCTTGATCGCCATCAGCGCAACCGTCAGTCCGAGGATCGTCACCGGCTGGCGGAGAAAGGTGCCAAAGTCGATCCCGGCCCCGACGGTGATGAAGAACAGGCCGAGAAGCAGTCCCTTGAACGGCTCAAGGTTTGATTGCATCTCGTGGCGAAACTCGGAATTGGCGAGCACCACACCGGCAAGGAACGTGCCAAGCGCCGGCGAAAGCCCGACCATGTTCATCAACACGGCAATGCCGACAACGATGAGCAGGGCGAAGGCCGTGTACAGCTCGCGCAGCCGTGCCATGTGCACGAAACGAAAGGCGGGGCGCATCGCGAACACGCCAAGGAAAACCACCAGCCCGATGGCCGCGATCGTGACAAGGGACGCGCCCCATCCGGGGAGCCCCTCCACCAGCGACATTGTGTGATGCGCCTCGTCCTCGACGGCCCGCTGGATCGAGCCGTCGGGTGCAATATTGGCCAAGGTGGTCGTTCCGAGCAGCGGAAGCAGGGCGAGCATCGGAATGACGGCGATGTCCTGCGTGAGGAGAACCGAGAACGAGGCCCGTCCGCCGGGTGTTGCCATGAGGTTCTTTTCGCTGAGCGTTTGCAGGACAATAGCCGTCGAAGAGAGTGCGAAGACCATACCAAGCGTGATGGCGACCCAGAGGGTCTGGCCGAACAGATAGGCGAGCCCAGCGATCACGGCCCATGTCAGCATGACTTGAGCGCCACCTAGACCCAGAAGACGGTGGCGCATGTCCCAGACAGCGCGCGGATCAAGCTCGAGCCCGATGAGGAACAACATCATCACCACGCCAAATTCTGCAAAGTGTTGAAGGTCGTGGGTTTCCGCGCCAACGAGCCCCAAAAGCGGGCCAATCGCTATTCCCGCCAGCAGGTATCCAAGCACCGATCCCAGCCCAAGCCGCGCCGCGATGGGTACGGCAACGACCCCGGCGGCAAGGTAGATGGCGGCCTGGGCGAGGAAATTCTCCATTCAGGGCTCCGTCAGGTGGGCAAGGGCGCGTCAGCCTTGGGTTGGTCCATAACGATCTGGCTCTGGACCCGCGCCACGGCCGGATGCGGCAACAAGGTTTGGTGAATCAATGTGTTGAGCGCGCGGAGATCAGAGCAATAGACCCGCAGCAGGTAATCGGCATCCCCGGTCAGCGTCCAGACGCTGGTTACTTCGGGGCTGGCTTCGAGAACGCGGAGAAACGTGTTGACCTTATCGGGCGCGTGGGTGGCCATCTGCACCTGTATGAACGCCTGGACACTGAGGCCAAGGCGCTCGGCGTCGAGCCGTGCGCGGTAGGTCTGAATGTATCCCTCTGACTCAAGTCGCTGGCGCCGACGCCCGGCTTGGCTAGGCGAAAGATGGAGAAGCTGCCCCAACTCTTGCGCAGTGAGATGCGCGTTGGATTGAAGCGCCGCGAGAAGGCGCAGATCTGTCGGGTCGAGAGGCATGCGAGTTTTCCGCGTTATAGTCGGATCTTGCGCGGGATCTGCACAAATCTCAAGGTTGATCTGGCAAAGTTTGCGCAGAACGCGCTTCAATTTCGGGGTACACGTTGACCGACACTCGGGGGCGCGCCTTGCGTTCCCTGTACATTACCCACGCGAAAGGAGGAGCCCATGGGACCGTTCCCGCACGACGCCCCGAAGGCTAAGATTACCGACGCGAACCCGGCCGGCACTGACGGCTTCGAGTTTGTCGAATTCGCGCATCCAGAGCCGGACGAACTGCGCGCGCTCTTCACTCGCATGGGCTATACGCATGTCGCCACGCACAGGACCAAGGCCATCGAAATCTGGCAGCAGGGCGACATCACTTACGTAATCAACGATGAACCCGGCAGCCATGGCCGGACCTTTGTTGAAGAACACGGGCCCTGCGCCCCGGCAATGGCTTGGCGCGTCGTCGATGCCGACCATGCCTATCGCCATGCTGTCGCCAAGGGCGCCGAACCTTATGAAGGGCCGGGCAAGACCATAGACGTGCCCGCCATCGTCGGGATCGGCGGCAGCCTGATCTACTTCATCGACCAGTACTATGAGACCTCACCCTACAATGCCGAATTCGACTGGGTCGGCACAGCGCATCCCGAGGGCGTGGGCTTCTACTACCTCGACCACCTGACCCACAACGTCTTCAAGGGGAACATGGATGTCTGGTTCCGTTTCTACGGGGACTTGTTCAACTTCAAGGAAATCCGGTTCTTCGACATCGAGGGGAAGTTCACGGGGCTTTTTTCGCGGGCTCTGACCTCGCCATGTGGACGGATCCGGATTCCGATCAACGAGGATCGGGGCGAGACGGGACAGATCGTCAATTACCTGAAGAAGTACAACGGCGAAGGCATTCAGCACATCGCCGTCGGCGCGCATGATATCTACGACAGCGTGGATGAGATCTCCAAGCGCGGGATTCAGTTCATGCCTGGTCCGCCAGAAACCTACTACGCGCTGTCAAAGGATCGCGTGGCCGGACACGATGAACCGCTCGACCGGATGAAAGAGCACGGGATCCTGATCGACGGAGAAGGGGTCGTCGATGGGGGCGAGACCAAGATCCTTCTTCAGATCTTCTCGAAGACAGTCATCGGTCCGATCTTCTTCGAGTTCATCCAGCGCAAGGGCGATGACGGCTTCGGAGAGGGGAACTTCAAGGCGCTCTTTGAGTCGATCGAGGCCGAAGAGATGGCCAAGGGAGAATATGGAGATGTCGCTGCCGAATAGGGCGCAGATTCAAGGGGGGGCGGTCCGGGCAACCCGCCCCGCGGCTGACCCTAGCCGCCATCAGGGACCTCAAGAACGATGGACCGGCCGCCTTTAACGTAGCGAAGGTCGCTTTCGCCAATGGCAGCAACCTGGCCTCCATCAACGTTGTCTCCGACCTGAACTTTAACGTACCGACCGGAGGGAAGCCGCAATAGCGCGCGACGGTCATTCGGTTGCCCATATGTGCCTATCAGGTTCAGCCGCCTGAGATTGATCGCATCCTCGATCGTGGCCTGACGCGCGACCGAGGCAACGGTAGGGATTTGCGGCTGCGGCGTCTGCGGCGCTGCCACCACGGGGGTCGGCGCGGTCTGGCCGGTTTCCGGCGCCGGGGTTGGCGTTGCAGGAGCGCGGGCCGCAACCGCCGCGGCTACGATTGTCTCAAAACCGTCGGGCCGGGTGAGGGGCGCGCGGCTGACTTCGATGGCAAGTTCAGTCGGCTCGGCTCCCGCGGCGCGGGCGGCGAGGATCTGTTCGGAATCAGGCCGACGCGTGGGACGGATGGTTGCCAGTTCCTCCAGCGTGCGGCCGCCCAAGAGTGAACGCTCGCGGAGTTCAAGCAAGTTCTCGGGCCGCGTCCGTGGCCGCGCAGGTGGCAGGGCGGCCAGAGCCTCGGCCACGGCTGCGGCGGTATCGGGCTGGACCGCAGCGCCTGCGGGACGCGTGGGCGGGACAAGCGGAGGTTCGCCTTGGCGGACGATCACACCGTCCGGGGTCAGTGCACCGTCCGGAGTGGCACGAACAAAGCCGCGCTCGTCCACATCGAACACGTCATCCGGGCCGGGTGGAGGCGCCGGCGCCGCAATCGTTGCCCCCGGAAGAACCGGCGCTGCTAGGGACACCGCGTCCGATGCTTCGACCCCGGGATCAATAGAGGCAAGATAGAGTGTATCGAGCGTGTCGGTCGACGGAAGCGCAGGCTGGCGCGGAGCAAGTTCCCAGATGCCGGTGACGGCGTAGCGGGTGAGCGCCTGATCCTCCGTCAGGGCGCCTTCGGGCAACGCAGCCAGCGTGTCGGCATCTTCGGCCGGTTCGGGTGCTGCATCGTCGAATTCGGCAAGCGCCTCGGGGATTGGCGCGGTCAATCCGGGCAGTGCAGGCGCAGCGCCGGTCGGTGCTTCGGTGGATCTAGGAGCAACCGGAACCGGCAAAGCTGCCGCGGGGGCCGCCCGGTCCGGTGCATTTGTATCCGGTGTCTCGGGCTGAACGAGAGGCGGTACTTCCGGTGCCGGGATGACGACGGCCTGTTCCACTGGCTCGGGTGTGGCCAATGCGGGTGCGCTCGGGGCAGGGATGACCGGGTCGGGGTCTGCCCGAACGACCTCGTTAACGCTTCGGGGCGGATCTGCTTCAAGCCGCGCCTCTGGCGCAGGCGAAGGGACCGTTGCGACCTCGGGTGTGTCCGGTCGACCCTGAAGTGCGACATAACCGATCCAGACGATTCCGGCGGAGAAGAGAAACGCCAGGGCGGCGACCATAAGAGCGCCGGTTCGGCGGGGACCCTCGGCCGATGCGGGCAGGATGGCAGGCACGGTCTCGCCGGCAGGGCTGGAAACCCGGGCGAGCGCTGCCGCCAGAGCACGCGCTTCGGTCGCTTCTTCCGGGCGCAGCGTTCCCGGACGCCGGGTCGCGCGGGGTGCTTTGGGCCGTGAGGCGACCACGGGCGCCCGGCCTGGTGCGGGCGCCGTGGGGGGCGCGGGCCTCGGAGGTGTGGGAACCGGCGGCGCGGGCCGCGGTACGGCCGGCGCGGCAGTGACCGGCACGTCAGGCACCATGTGACGAGAGCCTGCGCGACGCGAGGCAAATGCGATCTCGGGCTCGTGGTCTTCTCCCGCTTCGTCTTCTGCGGTGTCGTCTTTGTCGGTCTCCGCGGCGTCCTGCGGCGTCGGATCGGCGGTCTCGGGAAAAACGTCGCCGGTTTCAGGCGCCTCGATTTCCGGTTCGGTCGCCTCGGGTTCTTCTTGCTCCGGCTCAACCAAGGACGGTTCAACCTTCGCCGCGTCGACGATTCCCGGTTCCGTTGGTTCTGACTCTGGCTCCGTGACCTCAGAACCGGCGGCCAATGCGAGCGCGGCGGCATGGGTCGGCCCAAACTCCGGGATCTCAGGGAAATCGCCGGGGTCGGGGCGTGCCGTGAACGCCACCGGGTTGAAGCCGTGGGCGGTTGCAAAGTCCTCGGCCTCGTCCAGTGTCTTCTGTTCCAGGACCGCCGCGCGGATCTTGCCTTCGCTGCGGCGCCAGTCGAAGACCAGTTCGTCGATCGGGACCGGTGTGCGGCCATCCAATGCCGCGCGAATGTCCTCGTCCCCAAGGCGTGCGCGTGATCCCGTTACATCCACAGTGGTGTAGAGGATCTGGCTCCCGGGGATGATCAGTTCGGTGCAAAACGGTGTCTCGGACACCGCTTCGGCCTGCTCACGCAGGGTAGCAAGACGCTCCGCGAAATCGGCGTCATCAAGGGCCACCTGACCCAGCTCATGCCAACCGTAGGCGGTCCGCTGCAAAAGGCGGATGCCGTCATGACCGAGGTCTAGGGCGAACGGTGCGATCATGGCATACGCGACAACAGAACAGGCATGAGGTCTTTGCCCCTTTTCGTTAATATACCGCGTCTTTGTCCCAAGGGAAAGCAGATGACCCGCGTCAAAGCTTTATAAACCACCGAAGGACAAAAATGAAAGTCCTCCGGTAAACATCTGGAATGATTGGAATATCCTTATGCGCGCATGGCTTCTTCTTTTGGTCTTGACCCTCGCTGGGCCGACTTCCGCTCAACATGCCGACGACCGGCTTCTCACGGTCACGGCGACTGGTGTGGTTGAGGCCATGCCGGACATGGCAACGATTCAACTTGGCGTACTGACCGAGGAACGAACGGCTCAGGCGGCGATCAGCACCAATTCGCGTGCCATGAACGGGATCCTCGCCACCCTGACCGCGGCCGGGATCGAGGCCCGCGATCTGCAAACGTCCAACTTCAGCGTGTCGCCACGATGGGGGCGGTATTCGCAGCAGGGCGACCGCGCCGAGATAACAGGATATCAGGTCTCTAACCAGCTGACCGTTCGGGTTCGAGAACTCGAGAAGCTGGGCGAGATACTGGACGTGGTGGCGCAGGCCGGAGGCAACCTGTTTCAGGGGCTTCGCTTCGGGGTCGAAGATGATGCCAGCCTCCGTGATACCGCTCGTGAACGCGCGGTGGCCGAAGCCCGCCGGAAAGCCGAGCTGCTGGCCGAAGCCGCGGATGTAAGCCTTGGAGCCCTCGTTTCCTTAAGCGAAGCAACCGGCGCGTCGCCACGACCCATGGCGCAAATGGACTTCGCGCGAGCCGAGAGCGCCGCGGTGCCCGTGGCTGCAGGTGAGGTGGGGATTACGGCGCAAGTGTCGCTGGTCTACCGGATCGAGGACTGAGGTCGCCGCAAAAACGTCGGGCCTGCTCCTGCATACTGCCTGAATTGCCGATCAGTTTCGGGGCAAGTCAGAACGGAGCGGTCGCTATGGATCTGAAACTCTTGGCCGGCGCCGGGGCGGCGCTGGCAGCCGCAATCTGGTTTGTCGGTACCCTTCAGGAAGAGCAGGTTGTCGCGTCCGTCGAGGGCGCACAAGCGGTGGCAACGCCGCCCTCGGGTCTGGACAGGCTGATGTCTGCGGCGAACCGTGCGGTTCTTGGGGCCGGTGGCGGCGGCGGGATGGGACAATCCCAGGACGGCTCCCGGGCGATCTTGGACGGTCGGGTCAACGGCCCCGCGCACCGGATCTTGGCGGGATATCGGTCCGGCGCGTCGGGCGATCTGCCGTCGCGTGTTGAAGAACTGGAAGTGCCGGATACCTGTGACGTGCGCAGACCGGGAGCAGGGGATCGTGTGCATAGCGTCGTCGCGTCGCGGGCCGACGCATCAGTGCCACTTGTTCCTTTAGGCTCGGATGACCTCGACTACGATTTGCGTCTTGTCCTGCGAAAGGCCAAGGCCGGCCGGCCGTACGAGGTGTCGAACCCTCCGGCGAACCGTGCGTTCCGACTGCAGGATGTGGCAGTCACTGACACGGACGGGTCCGTGTTTCTGGTGCTTCAATCTGATCAACCCAATCTCATTTGGTCGTTGCACATCGCCGAACGTGCCCGCTTGGCGGGCATCGCCCTCGTCGGCGGGCGTCACATAGGCCTTGTGCATCTTCCCGACGAAGTACCGGTATCAGTCTGGACCGATGCGCGACTGGCACGGTGTGGAGTGGCGGTATCGTTTCCCCCACCGGCCGACCACGTGATCCGTAGATCCGTTCAAATGGAAAATCGCGAAGCCGAGGTCAGCCTTGTCGCTTGGCAGGCGCGCGATCGGGCATGGGCAGAGTGGGTGGACCAGAGTTTTGGCGTGTCCGCTGTGCGCGGCCCTTTGGAAGACAGCGTGGCCAGTCTTCATCTGGTGGGCCCGGAACCCGTGAGGGCGCTTCCTTTCGTTCCGCTCGCCGGTGCGGTTCTGCGGCTGACCCCAGCGCAGCATCTCTTGGCGGGGGATGACTGGCGCGCGGCTTATCAAACGCTTGTTTTGACAGAGGCCGCGCGGATCGCAGGCACTGACCTGGGTGCGTTGGCTCCGCAAACCCTGACCGGGGCGGCGTCGGAATGAAGGGGCCCAACACGTTTTTTCTGGTCATCGCGATCGCAATCATGGTCGGAGTATGGGTTTTCCAGCGGCAGCTGACGAACCAGGTTGCCAGCGTTCTTGACGACCAAATGGTTCAGGTCGAGACGATCGATACTGCCGAGCTCGCGGCAGAGGCCGTTAGCATTGAAACCGCCGGCGCGGGCCAACTGACCCTCGTGAAAGAGGCGGGCCAACAGACGCCAAGCGCGGACGTTCTCGCTCTTTTGAATGCCGGTCTCTTCAGCAGAGAGCGCCGATTGCGGATCGACGAGGTGGTGCGGCCCGCCGACTGGCTTGCGGCGGACGAGACGCTGCCGACCAGCGACGACCTCCTTGAACTCTGGGTACAGGTACGGGCAAGGCGCCTGTCGGATGCCCATTGCGCGCGGATTGTCGCGGGAATGGTTACGACCTGCCGGCCCGTGTCGGAGACCGTGAAGCACGTGCGGGGCACTGAGTCCGAGTCAGAGTACTTCCTTGTGACAAGTGTGCTTGATTTCACCCACGCCATCCCTTTGGGAACGCTACCGCCGACGGATACGGTGCAACTTGGCGAGCGGCGCATCAGGCGAGATGCTCCGGTTACGGTGTCCGGCGATGCGGTGGTTCCGGGGATTGGCGCGGAAGGTCTTCCCGATCTCTTCGAGCTTGTCGACGAGGCGTGCACTGCAGTGGTCGGTGCACATGGCAATTGCGGGCCGCTTTATCTCGACCTTCATATGGACGTCGGGCCGGACCGCTCGGGCGAGTTGACCGCGCGGATTCGGCCCAAGGTACAGGTCGGATGGCTGGAACCTCCGACAGATGTGGTCGGCGCGGGGGACTAAGCCCCGCGCCTTCCAAAGAGGCTAGGCGTGGGCTTTGGCCAGCGCCTGATCCAGATCGGCGATGATGTCGTCGGCATCTTCGATCCCGATCGAAACGCGGACCACATTGGGGTCTGCACCGGCGGCCTTCTGCTGTTCAGGGGTCAGCTGACGGTGGGTCGTCGAGGCCGAATGGATGATCAGCGAGCGTGCATCGCCGAGATTTGCGACATGGCTGAATAGCTCCATCGCGTCGATCATCTTGGTGCAGGCTTCGTAACCGCCCTTGAGCGCAAAGGTGAAGAGAGAGCCAGCGCCTTCGGGACAGATCTTGGTCACCCGGTCAAAGTAGGGCGATGAGGGAAGACCGGCATAGGTCACATAGTCGACGTTCTCGTGGTTCTCGAGCCATGTCGCTACCTTGGTCGCATTCTCGACGTGCTTGCGCATGCGCAGGCTCAGCGTCTCAAGTCCAAGAAGCGTGTAATGCGCACCCTGCGGGTTCATCGTCATGCCGAGATCGCGCAGGCCCACGGCGATCCCGTGGAATGTGAAGGCCATTGGCCCCAGTGCTTCATGGAACTTGAGCCCGTGATAGGCTGACTCGGGCTGGCTGAGCGACGGGAACTTGTCCGAGGCCGACCAGTCGAAGGTGCCGGCATCTGTGACGGCGCCGCCTGTTGTGGTGCCATTGCCCGTCATGAACTTTGTTGTCGAGTTCACCACGAGGGTCGCGCCATGCTCAATCGGGCGGCAGAGAAACGGCGTGGCGGAGGTGTTGTCGACGATCATTGGAACGCCTGCCGCGTTGGCGATGTCCGCGATCGCGTCGAGATCGGTGATGTAGCCGCCCGGATTGGCAATCGACTCACAAAAGATCGCCCGGGTGTTGTCGTTGATCGCTGCCTTGACCGCGTCGAGATCGTCGAAATCCACAAAAGTCGTGGACCAGCCGAAACGCTTGATCGTGTTCGAGAGCTGGGTGACCGTACCGCCATACAGCCGGGTCGAGGCAACGATGTTCATGCCGGGCGCCATCAGCGGGAAAAGGGCCATGATCTGTGCCGCGTGGCCGGACGAACAGCAGACCGTGCCGGCGCCGCCCTCCAGCTTGGTGATCCGTTCCTGTAGCGCCCAGACCGTCGGGTTGGTCAGGCGGGAATAAATGAAGCCCACTTCCTGGAGATTGAAGAGCCGGGCCGCGTGTTCGGCATCCTTGAAGACGAACGCGGTGGATTGATAGATCGGCGTCTGGCGCGCACCGGTCGCTGGATCCGGCTCGGCGCCTCCGTGGATCTGCAGTGTGTCGAAACCGGGGTTTTGCGTGTCTTTCATGCGTCGTCCTCCCTCAGGGCTCGCTTATGACGAGAATGTGGGTAGGGGATTTGCCCGCGCGGGACAACTGCATCTGTGAATTCAAATGGGCGCGTCGTCCGGACGAAGGGTTACAAGGTAGAAAGACTCGTCGCGGTGAAGAATACCCGAGACGACCGGTGCACATGCTTGCACACCCCCATCGAGATTGGCCACCTGCGTTCGCGGAGGGACGATCCGGCGCCCAAGCAGTTCGCAGGGAGCGACGTCTGGATCGAGGATGACACCCGTCAGACCTGTGAAATCCACGGATACTCCACGACCGTTCCGCAAGCCCGTCAAAAGCCGCGCCGGGCGATTGCCCCACCTGACCTGAAGTCGGTCGTCGACGATAAAGACGGGGTCGAGCATCAACTCCAGCCCTTGTGTCAGGGGATCTTCGGCCAGCGTCAGCGACGCAAGACGAACCACCTCACCTGATGGGTGAACAACCGGGACGATAAGTCGACGCCACTGGCTCACGAACACATCCTTGGGGGGTTCGTGTTCGCTCAGAACCGGGCGTCTGCGCTGGCAGACGGCGCCGTAAAGCGCGTTGAAAAACGCCGAGATGTGGGGAGCAAACCCATCCGTGGATTCGCCTGTGATATCACGCCCGTGATGCCGAGCGATTTCGGAGCCGTAGTGGCTGTATCGAAAGACGCCTTCGCTGGTGACGTCGAGGACAATCATGCGGTTCAGAACGCGCGAGAAAGTGTCGAGCCTAAATCGGTCCAGCGGGATGCGGCCGGCCTCATCCGAGACGCCGCGAACGATGGTTGCGAAGCGCACAAGGATTGGATTGTGCAACTCGTGCATTTCGGGATCCCAGAGCACATTGGGCGCTCGGAGGCCGTTTGCTCCGAACATCCGCCGGACCGGGCACGAGTCTTCCGCCGCCTCGGAGGCAGCGTAATACTCCGTCATCGCGCGGGCATCCAGATTGGCACTGTCGAAGCGCATGAACGCAAACTCCGTCGCTCGACGACCGCCTTCGATTGTCGGCAATGGTACAATATTCATTAACGCTTGCTGCGAAAAGGTTTGCACTGGTCAAAAAGAGTTGGTTACCGGATCCAAAGACGTTCGCGTTTGATGCGATTCCGGATTACTTGCTCGCGACGCGGCATATCGCTTCGGTCAAAAAGCGCCCTTACACGCGCGCCTTTTCCTTGAAATACCAGTCTCTTGAACGCCTCGCTGCGCTTTAGCACTTTCTTGATCCGGTTGGGCGCGGTCACCGTTTCCAGGGTCGCGATAACATCCGCATTCTCTCGCGCATAAAGTAGGGGCAGGGTGCGCCAGTGGCAGGTGACCGGTCCGTCGAGCCCGTCAAGCGCGGGCCCCGGGCGTCCGCCGCCGAGCCCGTGAATCACCAGTGGAAGTGCGATTTGGTCAAGCCAGGGATAAATTTCCTGGCAGACGAGTTCCGGTGGCGGCGTGTCCCGGATGCGCTGCATCATTGAAGTCAGCCGAGATCCGAATTCGTGCGGACAGGGACCAAAGAACCAACCGGCGTTGAAGTAGAGATAGCGTTCCCAGTGGCCATCCGGTTGGCTTGGGTCGAGCGAGGTCTCAAAGTCGAGGCCAGCCATCGCATAGAGCGCCGCCCATGTTTCCGTCATCGTGGGCCCGTAGAGTTCGACCTTGGGCCAGGTCCCCTCGCGCCGCATCGACGCCGCCGGACGGTAGAAGGGGAACGGAACATGGGACAGAGCGCCGGTTACCAGCGTATCGGTATCGAAGAAGACAAAGGGTTCGCCCTTTGGAAGCGTGGTCAGGCCCTCGGCCTTGTTGCCGATGGGATAGTCTTCTCCGAAGACGCGGTTCTCAAAAGGCAAGATTTCGGCCCCGAGCTCGACCAGAATTGCGCGAACCTCGGCGTCCCGGATGCGGGGGTCCCCAGACCAGAGTGGGCCCGGCTGTGGCTCGGCCACGATCAAACGGCCTGCAAAGTCTGGATCCGACGCCCGGAGCGAGGCCGCGAACAACACGGCCTCGAACATAAGCCGGCCGGTCTGGCCAACGATCATCAGATTGAATGGGCGGGGCTCGGTCAAGGCGATGCCGCGTGTTTGGACTGCTCGCGCGCACGCTAGCGCGGCAGGATCAGCGCGTCCATGGGCGCCGGTCGCCTAAAGAACCTTGCCGGGATTGAGGATGCCGTTGGGGTCGAGGGCGTCCTTGATGGCGCGCATGGTCGCGAGTGCCGCGGGATCTTTGGCCCGGGCCAAGGAGCTGCGCTTCAGAATTCCGATGCCGTGCTCTGCCGAGATACTGCCGCCCATTCCAGCTATGAGGGCCTCGATATCCGTCGAGAACGCGTCGGCCTCGGGAGATAGCGGGTCGGCCACGATGCCGAAATGCACGTTCCCGTCCCCCAGATGCGAGACCGCAAATATCTGGTCTTCGGCGACGTAGCCGCGGGCGATCGTCCCGGCTTTATCCAAAAAGGCTTCGACCTGATCGAGTGGAACAGAAACGTCTTGTTCTTTGACCGGCCCCTTCGACCTTGAGACTTCGTAAGCGGCCTCGCGTACGGCCCAGATCGCGCGCCGCTGGGCCACGGATTGGGCGAGGGTGGCGTCCGTTATCTCGCCGCGTTCCATAGCGCCCGCAAGGATGTTCTCCAACGTCGCGCCCACATCCGCATCGTCTTCTCCGTCGCGCGCGGCAATCTCGATCATCAAGTTCGCAGGCCCCGGCGTTGCAAGCGGTTGGGCCAGATCAGGAAGCGCGTCGCTCATCCAGTCGAAATACTGCTGCGGCAGGTACTCGAATGCCTCGACCGCTCCACCGGTTGCATCCTGCAAAGCGTTCAGGATGGGCAGGGCGGGCCCGAGCGTCGGCATGGCGACAAGCGCCGTGGCGTAGGCCGGCGGGATAGGCGCCAGACGCAAGACGGCACCCGTGATGATCCCGAGGGTTCCCTCCGCGCCAATAATTAGGTCGCGAAGATCGTAGCCTGTGTTGTCCTTTCGAAGCGCATTCATGAGATCCATGACTTCGCCCGATGCCGTCACGACCTCTATCCCAAGACAGTTCGCGCGTGCGGTTCCATAACGGACGGCGTTCGACCCGCCGGCATTCGTCGACAAGATCCCGCCGATCTGGGCACTTCCCTTTGCGCCGAAGCTCATGGGAAATGTCAGGCCCTCGGGGGCGAGCATGTCGTTCAGATGCTCAAGGATCACGCCGGCGTCGACCGTTGCAGTCCGCGCCGTGGTGTTGATGTCGCGGATGCGGGCCATGCGCCCAAGATTAAGGAGAATGGCCGGTTGGCCGTCCGGTGCGGCGCAGCCTCCGGCCAAGCCGGTATTGCCGCCTTGGGGCACAACGGCGATGCCTTCCCGGTTGGCCGCCGCAAGAGTCCGCGCGACGTCTTGCGTCGTGGCCGGGCGTACCACAGCTGCGACATGGGCTTTCACAATGCCCGTGATGTCAGTGTCATAGGCCGCACGCCCAGAGTGCGAACGGATCACATGATCAGGGCCCACATGGGTGGCGAGTTCATCAAGAAACGTCTCCATTCCTGTGTTTTGCGCCGCGGCAAAGCGGGACGCAATCACCGAATGGCGACGCCGGACATCGGGGCGCCAGTGCCAGGTTTGTCTAAGAGATGGACGAGATCGGTGTCGATGGTGCCGCAGGGGAGGATTGAACTCCCGACCTCACCCTTACCAAGGGTGCGCTCTACCACTGAGCTACTGCGGCCGCTTGCGCGCGGCTGCATAGTCCCTCGGACAAGATCTGGCAAGGACATTCCCGAGCCCCGGGGCCCCGCGCTGGAGCGTCTTGTAAAGTTGCGGCCCCGGAACTAGCGTCCCGCCATGCGCGAAGGCCTAGTCGACCCTGCCTTTGTCCTGACTAGCCGGGACGATCCTCCGGGAGATCTGTTTCAGGGCTATGCGTTTCTGGGGTCAGATCTGGTGATTGGAACCACCGGCGCGCAGAGCTGGCAGTTGGGCGGAAACGCACCGATCGGGCCGGGTGAGGACGGCTGCTATCTGAGTGTGCGCCGCGTCGGCCATGCCCTTGTTCTGGGCACCGATTACAGGGGCTTTGCACGCCTGTTTATCTACCGATCCGGAAGGAACTGGGCCCTCGGCACGTCCCTTATGGGATTGGCGGATCATGTGCGCGGCCTTGGCTGGCCGCTGACAGCAAATCCCAGCGTTCTGGCCGGTTGGATGTCCCCGCATCCTGACTACAAGCACATGCAAAGCCGACATAGCGTTTTTGACGAGATCGAACTCGTGGGTCTCGCCCGCTGCCTTCTTGTTGAAGACGGCGCCGTGCGAGAAGAGCCGGTCGCCGCCCACGGAAACGGTCGGACCGCCGGCCCATTCGACGAATTCACGGATACTTGGATCAGTCGACTGGGCACAGTGCTGAGCAATCCCGGTGTGCGCATCCGGATTGATGTGAGCGGCGGACTCGACACGCGCGCAGTGGCGGCGTTGTTGTTTGCGGCACAAGAGGTTGGGATCGACATCGATCCCCAGAACGTCACCTATGGTGTCACAGTCGGGCCCGGTCGCGAGGCGGATGAACGCGTGGCCGAAGACGTGGCGCGCCACCTTGGGGTCGTACTGGCAAAACGCCTTGCCGGAAGCGCTCGGGGAACGACAGACCCGCATGGATCGGTCTCGGAATGGCGGCTACGCAATCTTGGGCAATACGGCACCATTCGCCTGCCTGTGGACGACCCCGGAGAGGCGTCCCTGCGCATT
>JBCBKU010000015.1:0-80193 GCA_038521345.1 Pseudomonadota bacterium
TGAATGTGGCTGCCCAGGCCGCGTGCCCGCCGGCCAGCCACATTCACCCGTCAGATTCCGGTGGCCGAAGCGCTGGTCGCGAAATTGTCCGGAACCTCTGGCTAGGGACGCACCAACGCCCTGCGACACCTTCCGCCCGCGCGCGGGCCGCGCTAGAAGGGCGCCAAAGCCAAGGAGGCCCCATGACCCAGCGTTTGCATCTCGTCTTTGGCGGCGAGCTGACCGATCCGACGAAGACCCAATTCAAGGATGTGGACGGCATCCATGTGGTGGGCATCTTCCCCGACTACGCAACCGCTTACAATGCATGGAAGGCCGAGGCGCAGCGGACGGTCGACAACGCCCATATGCGGTACTTCATCGCCCATCTCCATCGCCTGCGCGACGAAGAGGCGCCCGCCTCGCCCACCGAGGAACTCGGCGGGTAGGCGCGCCATGGCGCCCGGGCTTTGGATCTATCTCGTCCTCGCCCGGCGCTTCGAAGGCCTTGGCGGACGCCCCGCCGCGGATCCCGCGCCGGACGCCACGCGCCGCCCGGAGGACGGGCCGCTGGTCTGGCTCAGGGCCACGACGCCCGATCGCGATGCCGCCGTGCTGAGGCTGGCCGCCCGTCTTGCCGATCATCGCGAGGATGCCACCATCCTTGTGACCGCAGAAACCGAGCCCGGCGATCCGCCCGCCAATCTTACCACCGCACCCAGCCCCGGCGATGGCCCGCGCGAGATGGCACAATTCCTTGCCGCGTGGCGCCCTGATGTTGTGGCTGTATCCGGTGACCTGATCGCGCCGGTGATGCTGACCTCGGCCGCGGATCGCGGCATTCCCGTCATCCTCATCGACGGGGATCTGGCGCCCCATGCCAAACGCACGATGCGCTGGCTGCCCGGGGCGCAGTCCGCGGCGATCCGATCGGTCTCGGACATACTTGCAAGCACGTCGTGGCTTGCAGACGCCTACCAGAGTATGGGCGCCCCCGCGGAACGGATCGAAGTGACCGGTCCGCTGGATGAGGGATCGGTGGCGCCCTCCTGTGACGAGGCCGAACTGGATGCCTGGGCCAACGACCTCAGGGGACGGCCGCTTTGGCTGGCGGTATCGGTTCCTCTGTCGGAGATCGATGCGGTTGCCGCGGCCCACCGGTCGGCAAGCCAGAGGGCGCACCGGCTGCTGCTTGTCCTCATTCCCGCGCGGCCAGAGGACACCGATGCCCTTGCCCAGGCGCTGCGTGACAAACGGTTCCTCGTCGCGCGAGCCTCGGAGGCATTGACCCTTACCCCAGAGACCCAGGTGATTATCATCGATGAGGAAACGGAGCTTGGGCTTTGGTATCGGCTTGCGCCCGTCACGTATCTTGGTGGCACATTGGCGGACCCGGACATTGCGCTTGACCCGTATGGTCCGGCGGCCCTTGGCTCGGCTGTCGTCCATGGCCCGCATTCAGCACGCCACCGAGACGCGCAGAGACGCCTAGCCAGAGCGCAAGGCAGCCGCGCCGTCTCGGATCCGGGCGACCTCGCGCAGGCTGTGTCCGAACTATTGGCACCCGATCAGGCCGCCGCGATCGCTCACCGTGCATGGCAGGTCGCGTCAAGCGGTGCCGGTGTAACCGACCGGGCCATTGCAGTTATAGAGAAACACCTCGATGAAGGCGCGCCATGATGCGCCAGCCCGGGTTCTGGTCTCGCCGTCCCAATGCGCCCGGCCTTGCCGCTCGACTGCTGGCGCCGCTGGCACTGTTGGGTGCCTATACCACTGCGCAACGGGTACGAAGACAGCCAGACTACGTGGCTAAGGTCCCTGTCATTTCGGTTGGGAATCTGAACGTGGGCGGAACTGGCAAGACACCGACCGTGGCGGCGTTGGTTTCAGAACTGCGACGCCGCGGGACCGAGGCACATGTGATTATCCGTGGCTATGGCGGGCAGCTTAAGGGACCTTTGCGTGTCGACACCGCTAGGCACACGGTTGATGACGTCGGTGACGAGGCGCTTCTTCACGCGATCTATGCACCGACATGGGTTGCGGCGAACCGGGCAAGTGGAGCCGAGGCGGCAGAAGCGGCCGGTGCGCAGGTCTTGGTTCTTGACGATGCCCATCAAAACCCGTCCGTTGCAAAATCGTTTTCGATTGTTGTGGTGGACGCGGAACGGGGCTTTGGAAATGGCCGCGTAATGCCTTCCGGCCCACTGCGCGAACCGGTGGGCGCAGGCCTCGCGCGTGCCGACCTTTGCCTGTCGATAGGTGGGGAGGGCGCGCAGACCCGGTTCAAAGTCGATTGGGGCCAGACCCTTTCCTGTCCGCACATGACCGGCGAGTTGCGCCCCGTGAACACGGGCATGCCGTGGCACGGATTGCCGGTACTGGCTTTTGCTGGAATTGCGCATCCCGAGAAGTTCTTCGCGACACTCCGAGGCCTTGGAGCGGACTTACGCGGTGCCGTGGCACTCGGTGACCATCAACCCTTGGGTCCGTCGCTCTTGGCGCGGCTTGAGGCCCAGGCTCGCGCCGCAGGTGCGCAATTGGTGACCACGGAAAAGGACGCCGTCCGCTTACCAGTGAAAAAACGGGGCAGCTTTCTGACCGTTCCCGTCCGTCTCACGTTTTCTGATCCGGACGCCATCGACCGGACACTTGCGGCGCTCAGACCACCGCAAGCTGGGCCCTGATACTGTGCCGGTAACCAGCCGCCCCCATAGCCGCTTCGGCCATTAGGGCTTGGCGTTCGACTCAGAAAGTTTCGGATAGCTCACGCGTCCCCGAGCGCTGCGTCGATAACGTCCTTGAACCGGTCAAGACTCATGTTCGAATACTTCTCGCCATCGATCATGAACGACGGAGTAGAATCTACGCCGTCGCGGGAGGCATTCTCTTGGTAAACGGCCACAAGAGCCTGCGCCATGTCGGCGTCCGACATGCAGGCATCGATCTGTTCTGCGTCAAGGCCCGCGGTCAGACCGAGCCGGCGCAGATTGTCTGCAATCGCCGCTTCGCTGTTGCCCTGTGTCCATTGGCCCTGGGTCTGGTAGATCAGATCCACCATGGCAAAGTACCGGTCCTCACCGCCGCATCGGGCCAACATGCCGGCCCAAAGTCCGAACCGGTCGAAATAGACCTCGCGATAGATGAAACGGACCTTGCCCGTGTCGATGTACTCCGCCTTGAGATCCTTGAAGGTCCCTTCATGGAAACGCTGGCAATGGGGGCAGGTAAAGGATGCATATTCCACGACTTCGACCGGGGCATTGGCATCACCCAAAACCATCTCGGTTACGGCTGACGTGTCAATTGACGACGCATCGGTTCCTTGAGCCAGGGCCGCGGCAGGAAGCGAGGTGGTGCCTGCGCCCGATCCACGTGAGAAATAGTAGGCTGCGCCGGCGACCGGAACAGCGGCAATGGCGGCAAGCATCAAACGGCGGTCCATGGGTTTCTCCTTAGGATGACTTACGGGGTGCCAGAACATGGGCCCCCAATTTGGCAAGTGCGCTGCGAAGACGGTCATCGGACACGTCCGACACAACATTCCTGGCCTCAGCGCCACACGCATCGAGATTTGGCGCAGCAGCGGAGTACGGGGTGGGTTCCTCTGCAAAGGCCTGCGGTGAGGCCCCGGAGGACGATGTCTGTGTAAGACGGATTCGCCGGACCGCATTGTAACCGTAGCAGGCGTTCACCCGTTCACGCAGGCGTTCTTTCTGCATCTCTATCATGGGCGCATGCGCCCCGGAAACCAAAAGGGTCAAGCATGCTCCAAGCCCGCCTCGACCATAGCTAATCTCGACCGGACGCGCGATGCTGGCCATTTCTTCCCCAGCAATCTCGGTCCACTGCGTCAGCACCCGGGCTACCGAAAATCCCCGGCCTTCCCCGCCCTGACGGATATCAGGTGCGGCGAGTGTTCCCGCGCGGCGAAATCCGCGCGAGATCCTGCGCTTGGAGTCTGGCTTCTCCCTGGTCATGCCTGTCCGCACTCGTTGTTTGGCTCTAGATATGGTCGAATGGGTTCCCTGTCATAGCAGTGGCCACAGATGAGGGTAAAGTTTGCGTGATCGTTTTGCCAGCAGCGAGCTCCTTACTTGGTACGATGCGCATGCTCGGGACCTACCTTGGAGGGTGCCGCCCGATGCCCGTCGCGCTGGCATCGTGCCTGATCCTTACCGCGTCTGGCTTTCGGAGATCATGTTGCAGCAGACCACAGTGGCGGCTGTCAAACCATACTTTCTGGCCTTTACGGAACGCTGGCCTCAGGTGACCGAACTTGCGGCCGCCGATGAGGCCGATGTGATGGCCGCATGGGCCGGGCTTGGCTATTATTCGCGGGCTCGAAATCTGGTGTCCTGCGCGCGCGCGGTCGCGGCAGATGGCGGAAGATTTCCCGAGACAGAGGAAGGGTTGCGCGACCTTCCCGGGATCGGACCCTACACCGCAGCGGCCATAGCTGCGATCGCCCATGACCAGCCCGCAACTGTTGTCGATGGCAATGTGGAACGGGTCATGGCGCGCCTTCACAGGATCGAGACACCGCTGCCCGCCGCCAAGTCCGAGATCAAGGCCGCGGCAGCGGCTATGACGCCTGCTGACCGTCCCGGAGACTACGCACAGGCTGTTATGGACCTTGGCGCGACCATCTGCACACCAAAGTCACCGATCTGTAGCCTTTGCCCATGGGCCCCGCGTTGCGCGGGGCATCTTGCAGGCGTCGCTGCCACTCTGCCCCGAAAGGCACCGAAGGTACCAAAACCCATCCGCCACGGCATCGCCTATGTCGTACACCGGAGCGATGGCGCCTGGCTCTTGGAAACCCGCCCGCCACGCGGCCTCTTGGGCGGCATGCTGGGCTGGCCAACGACCCAGTGGTGCTCAGAGCCTGAATCCGCGCCTCCGGTTGCGGCAGAGTGGCACGATCCGGGTGCCGAGGTCCGCCATACGTTTACCCATTTTCACCTGCGTCTTGTTGTGCGCGTCGCATTGGTGGATGACCATTTCGTGCCCGACCGTGGCCAGTTCGTGTCCGCGGCCGAGTTCCGGCGTGGCGATCTGCCGACCGTCATGCGAAAGGTCTATGATCTTGCGGCGCCGGCCGCGAATGAATTGAGCAGCAGCAGCCGACGGGGTTAGGTTGCCGAGAAAGAGCGGACCAAATCCTGCATGACGGAAACCCGGCGATATCCTGGACTGGCCGATGCCCTGCCGTTTTGGGCATCGCTTTTGCTGTTGCCGATCTTGGCGATTGCGACGAGCCTTGGCGGTTGGGCGCTGATGCTGATGCCACTCTGCACATGGTACCTCTTTGGCGTACTCGATCGGCTGATCGGAGACGATACGTCGAACCTTGATCCGACAACGCCCGATAGTTTGTTGGTCTGGCATCGCGCGATAACGTTGATCTGGGCGCCACTGCAGTCGGTCGCGATTTTTGGCACATTGGCCTTTGTAAGCCAGACCGATCATCTGGCCGCGTGGGAGCAGGCTGCGCTGTTCTTCGGGGTCGGCATCCTGTCTGGAACCGTGGGCATTGTCTACGCCCATGAACTCATGCATCAGCCCAGCCGCTACGAGCGCTGGCTCGCCGACATTCTTCTCGCCATGGTGCTTTATTCTCACTTCAGATCAGAGCACCTGCTTGTCCACCATCGGTACGTGGCAACCCCTCGGGATGCAGTTTCGGCGCGGTACAACGAAGGCTTCTACAGATTCTTTGCGCGAGTTCTGCCAGGATCGTTGATTTCGGCCTGGAACGCTGAGGCCGCGATGTTGGCGCGCCGGGGCGAGGCCTGGTGGAGTCTCAGGAATCCGTTCTGGCGCTATGACGCGATGCAATTGGCATTCTGCATGCTGTCCTTCCTGATCGGGGGCTGGGCCGGGCTGGGCCTGTTCCTTTTCCAAGCATTCGTTGCGATCTGGCAGCTGGAGCTTGTGAACTATGTCGAACACTATGGGCTGACGCGAAAGCACCTCGGGGAAGGCCGCTACGAGCAAGCCAAACCGCGCCACAGCTGGAATGCAGCGCCGCGTGCCTCCAACGCGCTATTGATCAATCTCCAAAGGCATTCGGATCATCACGCCAGGCCCGACCGATGTTTCCCGCTCTTGCAAACCTATTCCGAAGACGAGGCGCCGGTTCTGCCAAGGGGATATCCCTTGATGACGGTGGCTGCGATGATCCCGCCTTTGTGGCGGCGGATCATGAACCCGCAGGTGCGGGCATGGCGACGTAAGCACTATCCTGAAATCGACGATTGGACGCCCTACAAGGCCGGAACACTACCGCTGCCGAAGTAAAGGGCTGACCTGAGAAGTACTCTGGAACTTATTTCAATTGGTCTGGATCGCCACGGGTCCACTCAATCCCAATCGAGCACGACCTTCCCGGACCGGCCGCTGCGCATGACCTCGAAACCCTGCTTGAACTGATCCACGGGAAAGCGATGCGTTATGACTCGCGATACGTCCAGCCCATTTTCCAGCATCGCGATCATCTTGTACCAGGTCTCAAAAATCTCGCGGCCGTAAACACCTTTTATGGTGATCGCCTTGAAGACGATGCGGGACCAATCAACCGGAGACTTGCCCGGTGGAATGCCCAAGAGAGCGATACGCCCGCCCATGACAAGGGTTTCGACCATCTGGTCAAGGGCAACTTGATTGCCCGACATTTCAAGGCCAACGTCAAAGCCCTCCTTCATGCCAAGTCGCTGAACGACTTCGGCCAGATCGACCTCTGCCACGTTGACCGCTTCCACATCCGCCACCGTTGCCGCCAGCGTCAGCCGGTAGGGATTCACGTCCGTGACCACCACGTGGCGCGCACCCACATGCCGGGCTACCGCGGCGGCCATGATCCCGATGGGGCCGGCACCGGTTATCAAGACGTCCTCACCCACAAGATCAAAGCTCAGCGCCGTGTGAACCGCATTGCCCAAAGGATCAAGGATCGCTCCGATCTCGTCTGGGACAGAATCGGGTAACGGGACAACGTTGAAGGCCGGCAAACGCAGGTATTCGGCAAACGCGCCGGGTTCGTTCACGCCAATCCCGCGGGTCTCGGGGTCGAGATGAAACTTGCCTGCCCGGCTTTGTCGCGACTGCGTACCGATCAAATGACCCTCTCCGGAGACGCGCTGGCCGATGCGCAGGCCCTCCACATCTCGGCCCATATCCACGATTTCCCCCGCGAATTCATGGCCAGTGATCAACGGCACAGGTACGGTCTTTTCCGCCCAATCGTCCCAGTTCCAGATATGGATATCGGTCCCGCAAATTCCTGTCTTGCGGATCCGGATGAGGACATCGTCAGGTCCAACCTCAGGCACCGGGCGGCGGTCCATCCAGAGCCCGGGTTCAGGTTTGGCCTTGACCAGCGCTTTCATCTCGTTGGTCACGTCAGAATCCCCGTCTCGCGTCCTGCCTGCCGGAAGGCATCCAGCGCACGGTCGAGGTCGTCTCTGGTTAGAGCGGCATTCATCTGCGTCCGAATCCGCGCCTGACCCTTCGGAACGACCGGATAAAAGAAACCCGCAACATAGACGCCAAGCTCAAACAGACGCGCCGCCATGTCCTGGGCCAGCCGCGCCTCGCCCAACATGACAGGAATGATCGGATGCTCGCCTGGCAAAAGGTCGAAGCCCGCATCGCTCAAACCAGCGCGCCAATACCGCGCGTTCTCGAAGAGCTGCGCGCGCAGGTCGTCACCGTCTTCCACGATCTTCAGAACCTCTATGCCTGCCCCGACCACCGCAGGCGGCAGCGAATTCGAGAAAAGATACGGCCGGGCACGTTGCCGCAACAGATCCACCACCGGTTGGGCGGCTGCGATATAGCCGCCTATTGCCCCCCCAAGTGCCTTGCCAAGCGTCCCGGTCAGAAGGTCAGCGTGTACTCCGAAATATGCGGGTGTGCCTGCGCCCTTGGGGCCCATGAAGCCGGTGGCATGACAGTCGTCGACCATCAGAAGCGCGTCATAGCGTTCGGCGAGGGCCCGGATCTCGGGCAGTTTCGCGAGATAGCCGTCCATCGAGAATACACCGTCCGTCGCGATCATCACAAATCTTGCGCCGCCCTCCCGGGCCTCTTTCAGCTTTCTCTCAAGATCAGCCATGTCGGAATTGGCAAAACGGTACCTCTTCGCTTTGCAAAGGCGGATACCATCGATGATTGATGCGTGGTTCAGAGCGTCTGACACTATGGCATCTTCGGCACCGAGGAGCGGTTCGAACAGGCCGCCATTTGCATCGAAACACGCGGCAAAAAGTATCGAGTCCTCGTGACCAAGAAACCGTGCAAGCGCTCTTTCCAGCTCCCTGTGCGCGTCCTGAGTTCCACAGATGAAGCGGACCGATGCCATGCCAAATCCGTCTTCTTCGATTGCTGATTTTGCGGCGGCTGCAAGGCGCGGGTCATTGGCGAGGCCAAGGTAATTGTTCGCGCAAAGGTTCAGAACATCGTGCCCGCCGACCCCGATATGCCCGCCTTGTGGTCCCGCAAAGGGCCGCTCGCGCTTGTAAAGACCGGCCGCATCAATCTCGGCCAAGGTCTCTTGCACATGGGACAGAAAGTCGGTCATTCGGGCCTCCGGCTGGAACATACGCTTCATTAAGCAATTAAGCCCATGTTTACGACCTCTGCCCGAAGATGCCTGCCGATGACAAGTCGAGGATAGCGGACGGCCGGATGGATCTTTTCCAAGAGCTCGCAGAGGAGCGGCGCGCCCGGTTGGCCGCAGAACGGCTCTTGGCCCAGAAACTCGAAGAATTGGCGCAAGCCAATGATGTTATTTCGCAGCACGCGTTGTCTCTGACCGGCCAGGTCATAGAAAAGCGCGAGGAAGCGGAAGCGCTGCGCGGCGAAAACGAAACGGTCAAGTCCGACCTGCAAAGTGCGCGCGAGGCAGAAGGGATTGCCCGCCGGCGCCTTTGGTCGTCGCTTGAAACCATCGAAGACGGCTTTGCTGTCTTTGACCGCGACGATCGACTGGTGGCTGCCAACCGCGCCTACCTGATCGTGTTCGACGGCCTCGATACCGTCGCTCCCGGGATCGCATATCCCGACCTGCTGCAGCTTGGGGCGGAAGAAGGTGTGTTCGACACCGAGGGCAAGTCCCGTGATACATGGGTGGCCGGCATGCTGAAGCGGTGGCGCGGCGCAGAGATTGCGAACCTGAACCTGAGACTATGGAATGGCGAGGTCATTCGGCTGATCGATCGACGCACTCATGGCGGGGATACCGTAACGCTCGCACTGAACATCACCGAAAGCATCCGGCGCGAAGAAGAGTTGCAGGCAGCGCGGGACCGGGCAGAGGCCGCCAGCCGAGCCAAGTCCGCCTTTCTCGCCAATATGAGCCACGAGATCCGGACGCCAATGAACGGCGTCGTGGCGATGGCCGAGCTGTTGGTGGAATCCGGTGTCAGCGAAGAACAGGCACTGTATGTCCAGACGATCCGGAACTCAGGCGAGGCGCTGCTTACGATCATCAACGACGTGCTCGATTTTTCGAAGATCGAGGCCAACAAGCTTGAATTGCGCCCGCGACCTTTCGACTTGGAACGCACAATCCACGAGATCATGACGCTTCTCCAACCGACCGCGAAAGGAAAGGAGATCGAGCTGGTTGTGGACTACGACATGTTCCTGCCAACCAGTTTCGTCGGCGACCCGGGGCGGGTACGACAAGTTCTCACGAACCTGATCGGGAACGCCGTCAAGTTCACGCCGTCTGGGCACGTGATGGTTCGGACGGTCGGCTTGCCCGCCGAGGGCAATGCGCACCGTATCCACATCACGGTAGAAGACACCGGGATCGGCATCGGCGACGAGCAGCTTGAGCACATCTTTGGCGAGTTCAATCAAGCCGAGAGTTCGAAGTCGCGATCATTTGACGGTACGGGTCTTGGCCTTGCGATCTCGCGCCAGCTGGTGCGGCTTATGGGCGGCGAGGTCTGGGTTGATTCCGAACTCGGGAAAGGGTCCTCCTTCGGTTTCCACCTTGTGCTTCCCGAAGCCGAAGGTCCCGCTGCTGCCGATGTCACGCGCCCGGATTGGATCGACCGCGCCTTCATCATCGACAAGAGCGCGGCGGCGCGCCCCATTCTCGAAAAGCAGCTGCGCGCCGTCGGGATCTCGCCGATCACCTGCGATGCCGTCGAAGAATTTGAACGCATGGACCCCACGCCAAACGATCTTGTCATTGTCGCCCATGACCCGCCCCGTATCGATGCGGTGGCCTTGTCCAAGAGGCTCGTGGCCGAAGCGCGAAGCAGCGCGATCCTGATCCTATCCGGCGGTATCCTAACGCTTGACCCGGCGCTAAAAAGCCACGTTTCGGTGCGCCAGCGTCCCGTTCTGCGGTCCGAGATCTGGGAGCACCTAGCCGCACTTAAAAAACACTCTCCCGTGGCGCTGGCCGTACCCGAATCCGAACCGGCGTCAGATATCACCGAAGTCCAGACCGCCAGCTCGAGCGGACATCAGGAACGCCGGCGCATTCGCGTCCTCGCAGCCGAGGATAACAAGACCAACCAGCTTATCTTCTCGAAGATGCTGAAGACGCTCGACATCGAACTCACCTTTGCCAACAACGGGCGTGAAGCCGTCGAGGGGTTTCTGAAAGATAGACCGGATATCATCTTCACCGACATCTCGATGCCGGAGATGGACGGGAAAGAGGCGACCCGACGCATCCGGAAACTCGAAGCCGAGGCCGACGCCCGCCCGGTGCCAATCGTAGCAATGACTGCCCATGCCATGGACAGCGACGAGATTGAGATACTTGCCTCTGGAGTCGATCGCTGTCTGACCAAACCCCTTAAAAAGGCGGACCTAGTCGAAGCTATTGTAGATGCCGCGCCGGAGGGGACCCTGCCCGCGATATCCGAAGGCGCCACCGCAGACGTCGCTTAGGAAACCTGCAAAGGCGCACCCTCAACTTGCCTGGCGCGGCAGGTCCACATCCTCAGAGGCCGTGCGCATCACCTCGAGAAATGCTGCGCCAAACCGTTCGGCCCGCCGGGCTCCGAGTAGCTGCGCCAGACTGCCGGCATCCGGCCTCCCCATCTGCGCAACCCGGGCCAGAAGTGACGACGAGCAACTGAGAGGTTTCTGGAGCCCGTCTTCCCCCCGTTCCAACCGGACCTGCGCGTCCACCAACCGATCATAAAGCGACCCAGCGGCATGGCCTGCCAGCGCAGCGCGGGCCGGATGCAGCGGCTCTGGCACCTCACCCAGAACCACCTCAAGAAAGATCCGACCATATCGATCAAGTTTTTTTGCTCCGACGCCGGATATGCCGGCCATGGCATCCAGCGTCGCGGGCCGCCGCTCGGCCATTTCGATGAGTGTGCGATCGGGAAACACGACATAAGCCGGAGCTCTCTGCGCTTCGGCAATCTCGCGTCGCTTGGCCTTGAGCGCGGCAAGGAGCCCGGCATCCTCGTCCGAAACAAGCGCACGTGCAGCCGGCCGTTTCGCTGCCAAACGGTGATCGACGCGAAACTGCACGCTTTCCTGCCCTTTCAGCACGGCAATCCCCGCCTCGGTCGGGCGCAAGGCCCCATGGCGCTCCGGGTCAGGGCGGACCAGATCCCGTGCCATCATCTGGCGCAAGATGCCCTGCCACGTCGCTCGGTCCCGGTCCGAGCCTGCCCCGAACGTTGGCAATCGATCGTGGCCACGGGCCCTTACCTTCTCGGTACTAGACCCGAGCAGCACGTCGATCACATGCCCGCCCCCGAAGTATTCGCCCGTTCGAACGATGGCCGATAGAAGTTTCTGGGCTGGCACCGTCCCGTCGAGCGTCTCGGGCGGCGCGGCGCAGAGATCACACCCCCCACATGGCTCGGTGACCTCACCAAAGTATCCCAGCAATGTCACGCGCCGGCATTTCAGGGCCTCCGCCAATCCTAAAAGCGCGTTCAATCGGGCATGATCGGCGGCCTTTCGATCGGGTGGAGCCAGCCCTTCATCGATCTGCGCCCGCCGGAAACGGATATCTTCGGCCCCATAAAGCGTCAGTGTCTCGGCCGGTGCTCCGTCACGACCGGCGCGGCCGACCTCCTGATAGTAGGCCTCGACCGACTTGGGCAGATCCGCATGCGCGACCCAGCGAATGTCGGGCTTGTCTATCCCCATACCGAACGCAACGGTCGCCACCACAACCAGCCCGTCCTCGATCTGAAACCGTTCCTCAACGGCGCGACGTTCACCGCCGTCCATCCCGCCGTGGTAACAGACCGCCGGCAAGCCTTCCGCGGTAAGCGCCCGCGCCAACGTTTCGGTCTTTGCGCGCGTCCCGCAATAGACGATGCCCGACTGGCCCTTCCGCGCCAGAGCGAAACCCAGAACCTGGTCCCGCGGCTTGGACTTTGGGGCGAAGGCAAGGTGCAGGTTCGGCCGGTCAAAACCATGCAGGAACAGCTCGGGCTGACGTTCTCCGAACAACTTTGCGGCGATTTCCTCTCGGGTTTCGGCATCTGCGGTCGCGGTGAAAGCCGAGAGTGGCACGCCTAGTTCCGCGCGCAGATCCCCGATGCGTAGATAGTCGGGCCGGAAATCATGCCCCCACTGGCTAACACAATGAGCCTCGTCCACGGCGATCGAAGAGACGCCTACCCGGCGAAGCAACCGGGTCGTACCGGACGCCGCCAAACGCTCAGGCGCGAGATACAACAGTTTGAGCCGGCCGGCCTCGAGCGCTGCGAAGACAGCGTCGGTTTCGTCTTCGGTGTTGCCAGACGTCAGGGCACCCGCTTCGATCCCCTGCGCCCGAAGCGCCCGGACCTGATCCCGCATCAGCGCGATCAACGGCGAAATCACCACGGTCACGCCATCTTGGCAGAGCGCGGGCAACTGATAACAAAGCGATTTGCCTCCGCCCGTCGGCATCACCGCCAGAACATCGCGGCCAGCCATCACCGCGGTTACTATTTCTTCCTGTCCGGGTCGAAACGCGTCAAACCCGAACACCCGGGTCAAAAGCCCCGCAGCATCATCCATGGAACCCTGTTGATCTTGTGTGGCTCTGCTCTTGTTGATCTAGACCAGACCACATGAGCAAAGGCCAAACAAGCTCAGACCAGTGCTCGGTAAAGATCCGGGAGAACGAAGTCGCGCACGGCAATCAGCGCGATGAACGCAACGAGCGGGGCAAGATCAAGCGCCCCGGTATCCGGAAGGATGCGACGGATGGGACGATAGATCGGTTCAAGCAATCGGTTCAAACCGTCCCAGATCTGATAGACGAGGGGTTGGCGGAGGTTCAGAACCTGAAAGTTGATCAGCCAACTCATGATGATGTGCACGATCATGATGAAGAAGGCGACGTCGAGAATTAGCGTCAGAATGCCGAAAATCGCGTTCATCATGAGCTCCTGTCGTGCGCGGCGCTTACCTAAGCTGCGGAACTCCGCCTGACAAGCCGAGGTTGCCGCAACGTCCGGTTTGTCAGGCGCGCGGAGCGCCCGCATGTTTGCTTCATGTACCCTGTCCTGCGCCTGGTCTCGGAACTTTTGCGCCACCGAAACGCGCCGCCACTCGGCGTGGGCGAAACTCACGTCACACATCTGACCTGCCTGCCCTGGGACATCGACCCGTTCCTCGAATTGAACAACGGCCGGACCCTTACCCTTTACGATCTGGGGCGCTTCGTTTTGTTCAACCGTCTTGGCTACACCCCCATGATGCGCGCAAACCGGATGGTGGGAACCGTTGCGGGCGCCAGCATTCGGTATCGTCGCCGCATCCGAATGTTCGACCGGTTCGAGTTGCGGACGCGGCTTGTCGGATGGGACGACAGGTTCTCCTATGTCGAGCAATCGATGTGGCGGAAGGGTGAAGCGTGCAGCCATATCCTTCTGCGGTTGGCCGTCACAGACGCCAACGGACTTGTCCCTACCACTCGGCTCGAAGAAATTGCGGGGCCACTGTCCCGCGACCTTCTTCCTGAATGGGCCCGGGCTTGGGCAGACGCCGACGCGCGGCGACCGTGGCCCCCGATGAACGACTGACTTGAAAGGCGTTGCACCTTCACGGGCGGCGCGGCTAACTGGCCGGAAGAGGCGGGGGAAGTGATGGCCGCGACCGAAGCATCGCCACCGGTGGCGACCAATAAGCGTATTTGGGGCTGGTACTTCTTTGATTGGGCGTCACAGCCCTATGCGACGCTAATACTTACCTTTGTATTTGGTCCCTTTATCAACGATTTGATGGGCGACGGCGCCGAGGCGCAGGCCGCGTGGGGTTTCGGGGTCGGCGCGGCGGGAATTGTCATCGCGGTTCTCGCACCTATTCTTGGAGCTTTCGCCGACACTGCAGGCAGCCGTCTGCGCTGGATCTGGACCTTCTCGGTGTTCTACGTGGTCGGGGCGTCGGGACTTTGGCTAGCGGCGCCAGATGACTTTAGCCTGACACTGATCCTCATCCTTTTTGCGATTGGTCTGGTTGGCGCAGAGTTCACGGCGATCTTTACCAATTCGCTCCTTCCGGATCTTGGACCCAAGGAGGCGCTTGGCCGGATTTCCGGCAATGGGTGGGCGTTCGGATATCTTGGCGGGCTTGCGGCGCTGGTGATCATGCTCCTGTTTTTTGCCGAGAACACGGAAACGGGGCGCACGCTCATCGGTCGCGAACCGCTTTTCGGGCTCGACCCGGAAGCACGTGAAGGCACGCGATTTGTCGGCCCCTTTACAGCACTTTGGTACCTCGTCTTCATGATCCCGTTCGCACTTTACGTTCGGGACCCAAGGCCAATCCGCCCGCCCACGGGTGCGGTACGCAACGCGCTTAGGGGATTGGCCGGCACAATCCGCCGTTTGCCGGACCGTCCCAGTCTTTTTGCCTTTCTCGGCGCGTCGATGTTCTACCGCGACGCACTGAATGGATTCTTCACATTCGGCGGCATCTATGCGGCCGGTGTCCTTGGCTGGTCGGTGACCGATGTCGGGATCTTCGGGATCATCGCCATCATCACGGGGGCGCTCTTTTCATGGCTGGGTGGCAAGGCCGACAGCGCGCTTGGCCCGAAACCGGTGATTGTCGCGTCGATCCTTGTTCTGACGGCGGTGGCGATCGCGGTCCTTTTCACCTCTCCGACCAGAGTCATTGGTGTTCCCGTTCCCGAAGGATCCGCGCTGCCATCCGTGGCATTCTATATTCTCGGATCGTTGATCGGAGCCGCTGGCGGATCGATTCAGTCGGCCAGCCGGACAATGATGGTGCGGCAAGCCGATCCTGACCGTATGACCGAGGCGTTCGGGCTCTATGCCCTATCAGGCAAAGCCACGGCCTTTCTCGCTCCGCTCGCCATCGGTGTGGCCACGCAAATCTCTGGCAGTCAGCAGATCGGGGTGGTCCCGCTGATTGTGCTATTCCTCCTTGGATTGATCCTGCTAATCTGGGTGCGTCCGGACGGGGACCCAGTGAGATGATCCGACGCTTCCTTCCGTTTGCCTTGCTTGCCACCCTTGCGGCCTGCGGGCCCGAGCGCGCCGAGGCGCCAGGGACCGAACCAGAGCCCCTTGGCCTTGGAACGGTCATCAGCACCAAAAGCGCGAAGTCCCTCTTTGGAACGGAACGGTCCGGATCCGCTCAATCGCCGGCGCCAATTGGCGGATATGCCAAGGGTTGCCTGGCCGGGGGCGTGCAACTGCCCGAGACCGGACCCACATGGCAGGCCATGCGGCTGTCACGGAACCGCAATTGGGGGCACCCGGTCGTCATCGACTATGTACAGGAACTTTCCCGGGTGGCCGCCGCGCAGCCTGGGTGGAACGGGCTTTATGTTGGCGATATCTCGCAGCCCCGCGGTGGGCCGATGCTGACCGGGCATCGGAGCCACCAGATCGGGTTGGATGCCGACATCTGGATGCGGCCCGCCACGCGGCTGGACCTGACACGAACCGACCGGGAGAACATTTCGTCGATTTCCATGCGGCGGTCGGGTGGTGCCTTCGTCAACGACAGCTGGACGCGCGCGCATCATGAGATCCTCAAAGCCGCGGCGCGGGACCCGAGAACGGCCCGGATCTTCGTCTTTCCGGGCGCAAAGGTACAAATGTGCAACGACGAGACCGGTGACCGGTCTTACTTGCGCAAGATCCGGCCATGGTGGGGGCATCACTACCATTTTCACGTGCGGTTATCGTGCCCGGGCGGGGCAACCGGATGCGTCAGCCAGGCCCCACCGCCGCCGGGCGATGGCTGCGCCGAGGCCCAAGGATGGGTCGACCGGATCCTCAATCCACCGCCACCAGACCCGAACGCACCGCCGCCGCAGCCACGCCGAGACCTAGTCATGGCGGACTTGCCTGCCCAATGCGCGGCAGTCCTAAGCGCGAACTGACAGGGCTTGCCGCGCCCTGCGGCGCGCGGTAAAGCGCGCCTCTGCCCCTAGGGCCAAGTCTCCGCGACCTTGACAAAACGGAATGAATTCAATGCGCTATCTTCCCGGCATCCTTGCCATGGCCATGATTGTGGTGGCCTCCAACATCCTGGTTCAGTTCCTTTTCGGCCAATGGCTCACTTGGGGGGCTTTCACGTATCCGCTCGCCTTCCTCGTCACGGATGTCATGAATCGGGTTTACGGGGCCGCCGTTGCACGGCGTGTCGTCTTCGCCGGCTTTCTGACCGGGGTGGCTTGTTCACTGGTGGGCACGCAGATCCTTGGCGAGTTTGGTCCGCTGGTGACTTGGCGGATTGCCTTTGGGTCGGGCCTTGCTTTCCTGACCGCGCAACTTGTCGACATCGCGATCTTTGATCGCCTGCGCGCAGGATCTTGGTGGCGGGCTCCGTTGGTTTCGACATTGGTCGGTTCGGCGCTCGATACCGCATTGTTCTTTACGGTTGCATTCAGCGCGGGCTTCACCTTTCTCGAACCTGCGAATGATGTCAGTTGGGCAAACGAGATCCTGCCGCTTCTGGGTCAGGGGTCGGATGCACCACTTTGGGTGTCTCTTGCCGTTGCCGATTGGGCGGTCAAACTTGCCCTCGCATTAATCGCGCTGGTGCCATTTCGGCTGATAGTTCGCAGAATGACGGCAGCGGTTGCGTGAAACGGATTGACAGATACCAAATCTGTGCCAACTTCCGGATATCGGCAATTCAGAGAAAGGAGGTGGTCCAGTGTCTAGAGTGATATTGGAGAGCGAGGTCGGAACAGCGCGGGGGGCCGTCGCCTAAGGGCAGACCCGAAGGCAGAACACCCCGGGTTGGGACCAGTCCCTAACTGGCCCATCTCCAGAGATCTCGGAAGGGTCGTCCCACGGGCGACCCTTCTTTCGTACTGAGAAAGGGATAAACTTCGGGCCGGTTGACCCGAATGCCCCAAACCACCGGGCCAGGATCTTCGGCCTCTTCGAAATTGACCGGCGGGATGAGGGCCGGTTCGTCATATGCTTCAGATCACGCCAGAGATCGCCGTCGAGGATTGGGAGATGACCGAGCAGTTCGTTCGCGCGAGTGGACCTGGCGGTCAGAACGTGAACAAGGTCGCAACCGCCGTCGAACTCCGGTTTGAGGCTGAGCGATCGCCCAATCTGCCGGGTCCGGTGAAGGCTCGACTAAGGCGGCTGGCGGGGCGGCGCTGGACCAAGGATGGCGCTTTGATCATCCAAGTCGATAGCGAGCGCAGCCAGGCGAGGAACCGAGAGATCGCGCGAGCACGCTTGGTCGAGTTGATCCGATCCGCAACAGTCGTGCCCAAGAAGCGGCGCCCGACGCGCCCCACACTCGCCTCGAAAAGGCGTCGGGTGGCAGCCAAGAAGGCACGTGGCGAAGTGAAAGCCTTAAGGGGCCGGATCGGACCGGAAGACTAGGAAACGCGGTCCAGCCACCGGCAGAGTGCGCGGCGATAGAGTTCTCTCCAGCCGGTCTGCCGCGTTCTCAGAAACCAACTGTCGCGCAGATCCCATGTGCTGGCCATGGGATGATCGGGATCCCAGCCGGAATCGGGAAGGCACCCGGCGTGGGTATAAAGGGTCAGCTCGCCGAGATAGAGCGTGTCATCCGATACATAGAAGTCGACCCTCACATGATCGAAGTGCCGACCGATCTGCTCTGCAACTCGTATTGCCGATGGCAAGACCGGGTGCGGCGGTCGCCCTGCAGGAGCTTTCTTTGTGGCATCGTCGTTGCCAATGCGGACCAGATGGCCCTTGTCCGTCATCCGAAACGTGTCATCCCGCCGCCCGGGGCCCGCGCGATTGTAGATGAACCGGGCGTTCACAATCCGAGCTCCGAAGGTATAGAGTTTAATCTCCGTCAAGCCGCAGGCGTCCGCCGGAAGCCTGTGTTCTACGAACAGCCTCCGCGGAATGTCTTTGTAGCCCCACTGCCCACCTTTCAGATGATGGTCGACATCGAGATAATTGTTGGCGCGTCGCGCAATCGAGTCACGATCCGGCGGCGCGACGGGCAGGAAATCGACCATTCCGGCCGCATGGTTCGGCTTAAGAACCGCGTCGGCCGACCATACCTCGTCCGGGATTGTCCGCGCGTTTGTCCCACACCAGAGCACACGCGGTGTGGCGACATCGATTCCATGATCCGTCAGCCAATGACGCACGGCCAGCTTGTCCGAGACGATAGGAAAGTCCGGGTTTCGGTCGAAGAGTTTGCGCCAGAAGAAACGGTCGTTTGCTGTTCTGGGGCGGACCGGATCGATCACTGCTCCGGTGGGCGCGCGCTGGCCATAGAAGCGGAACATGCGACGCCTCCCGACACGCAGCGCGCAGGCTAAAGTCACGAAGACGATCCAATCGCCGAGAACTGAAAACAAAAAGGGCCGCCTTGGTACGGCGGCCCGGTCTTCGTTACCCGTAGAGTCGATCAGTTCGACTCAGGCTCGGGGCCGAGAGACGCAATATAAGAGTACAGGTTCACAGCATCCGCTTCGTCCCGCACCTTGTAGGCCATGTTGCCGCGTGCCCGACGGTTGTCGAGGTATTCGCGGAGGAACCCGGTCGGGTCCTGAACATAGGCCACGAAGGTTTCCTCGTCCCAGGCGAGGCCTGCTTCACCGGCTTCCACCATCGAGTTGGAATAGCGGAACCCGTCGACGATGCCCGCCTGACGGCCGACAACGGCATAAAGGTTCGGGCCGGTCCGTGCGTTCCGGCCTGCCAGTGTTTCGCCGTCGTCGTTTACGACGACATGGCAGGTCTGGCACTGGCTGAATGCCTCTTCACCGGCGGCGGGATCGCCCGCACCCAGATGGCCTCCGGCAAAAGCCGGGGCGGCGAGAAGGCCGAGGGCCACAAAAGCCATCGAGAATTTCGTCATTGGTCTCTCCCTTCAACGTTCGCTGCAATCTAACGCGGGTCGCCCTCACGTCTAGCGATTCCTGCATGTTATGCGATATCAGGCGACCTGCCGTGCCAGCGCGCAGTGCGACCAGAGTTCGGACAAGGCAGCAACGAGGTGATCGATGTCGTCGTCTGTGTGGCAGGGTCCTGGTGTGATGCGCAGACGCTCGGTTCCCTTGGGTACCGTCGGGTAGTTGATCGGCTGCACGTAGATGCCCCAATCGTCCATCAACATGTCCGACAGCATCCGGCACTTGACCGGGTCCTTGACCATGATCGGGATGATGTGGCTGGGGTTTTCGATGTGTGGAATGCCCGCGGCGTCAAGCGCGGCGCGCAGTCTCGCGACTTGCCGCTTCTGACGGGCGCGTTCGATCTCAGAGCGCTTCAGGTGCGCGATCGAGGTTCGGGCGGCCGCTGCAATTGCGGGAGGAAGAGCGGTGGTGAAGATAAAACCCGACGCAAAGGAACGGACGAAGTCGCACAGGGCGTGCGAACCGGTGATGTAGCCACCAAATGTGCCGAACGCCTTGCCAAGGGTTCCCTCGATGAGGGTGATGCGGTCCATCAACCCTTCGCGCTCTGCCACGCCACCACCACGGGGGCCGTACATGCCGACCGCGTGCACCTCGTCAATATAAGTCATTGCACCGTGTTTCTCGGCGACTTCGACAATCTCGGAAATGGGGGCGATGTCGCCGTCCATGGAATAAACACTCTCAAAGGCCACGATTTTCGGACGACCGGCAGGAATGGCCGCCAACTTTGCGTCGAGATCAGCTACGTCGTTGTGGGCCCAGATCACTTTGTCCGCGCGCGAGTGCCGTATCCCTTCGATCATGGACGCGTGGTTCAGCGCGTCCGAGAGGATCACGGCGCCCGGAAGCCGGCTGCCAAGCGTTGAAAGCGCCGCCCAGTTCGAGACGTAGCCCGAAGAGAACAACAGAGCGGCTTCCTTGCCATGCAGGTCGGCCAGCTCATCCTCGAGCAGTCTGTGGTAGTGATTTGTTCCCGAGATATTGCGGGTGCCCCCGGCCCCGGCGCCACAGGCTTCGGCCACACGGGTCAATTCGCTGATGACATCCGGATGGTGTCCCATCCCAAGATAGTCGTTCGAGCACCAGACCGTGATCTCGCGAACGCCGGCATCGGTATGGTTCTTGGCCTTTGGGAAGGTCCCGCAAACACGTTCCAGTTCGGCGAAGATGCGGTAATTGCCCTCCTGCCTTAGTGTTGCGAGTTGGGCTTCGAATAGTGCGTCAAAGTCCATGGGGATCCTCTCTGAGCAGTCGGTCGTTGGTTTTGGGCGCGGGGATCACCCAACGCCAGAGTTTTTCGTCGGGTATCGGCAGCACCATGAACCAGTGCTCGAGCGTTGCGAGCGCGGTGATCGCAGCCAAGAGCGCGAAACCCACGGTCTGACCCGGCAGCGGTGCCGAGATGGCGCGCTCGATCCAACAGGATGTCGCGAAGGTCAGGGCTGTGACCGACACCGGAAAGAGGGCATTCATTGGCGCGGTGCGGAAATGGCTCGGCATATGCGAAAGCGGAGCACTCAGAAACTCCGTGTGAACCCTCGGAACGCCGAGGAAAAGATTCAGCTTTGCGGAGACCCGAGCAAGGAAGAGGATCGCAAAGGTCCAAAAGCCGAACGTGTTGGCAGCGTCTGCGGCGGCCACCGCCATGAGGACAAGCGCCGCGCCGATGGTCATCTCGTGAAAGGCAACAGTGCCCCAGGCACGGACGAACCGCTCCCAAAGTGGCACGCCCGGCGGGCACTCTCGCCGGTTGGGCCCGGTGACGAGACCCGAAAGAAACGCAAGCTCGATCCATCCCCAGACAAGCAAAGCGGAGAGAAATCCGAGGTAAGCGCCGGTGACCGAGATATCCTGAAGTGCGGCGAGAAAAAGCGCAGCCCCAAGCCCGAGCATAGGCAACCCAAAGAGCCCCGACCAGATATGAGCGTCACCCCCCGCCCGGTCTGCTCGCTTCACCGCCCACAGGATCGCGCCGGTGAAAAACCACCAAAGAAAGAGCGCAAGAAGCGCCGCGATCCAGGGAGATGACGTCACCGACACAGCCCCTCAACTCGGGAAAAATGTGCACGGCCCGACATCAGAGAGGCCGCGCACGTCCGGGATATGTTCCCTGCCGGGATCAATAGGCCGGCTCCAGGCGAATACTCTTGGGAACAGCGTGGGACTTGGACGGAATGGTGAAGAGCCGCGTAAATGCGACTGCCGCCACGGCACTACCCAAAAGGCGGTCAACCCAACCGCCGAGACCACCGGTTTTCTTTCCGCGGTCCACCCGTGCGCTTGCACGTTGCAACTGCATCAGCGCGGGCTGCCAGCGCGGATGGTCGATGTCGAGCGTGATCGGAAAGACCTGCTTCGAAATTTCCGAGGTCTTGGTGAACACCTCATGTGCGTACCAGTCCGGATCCACGCCCAGCGCCTTGTGAAAGGCCGGCCGCTGGTGGTCTCGTACATACATCGTCGCATAGACTGCGGTCAGGAAGAACTTGATCCACCACACATTGCCGCCCGAGGTCAGCTTCGGATCGGTCTTCATCAGAAGGGCGAAGGCTTCCCCATGGCTGAACTCGTCATTGCACCACTCCTTGAACCACTTGAAGATCGGATGGAACCGGTGCTCTGGGTGCGTCTCCAGATGTCGGAAAATCGTGATGTAGCGCGCGTAGCCGATCTTTTCCGAAAGATAAGTGGCGTAGTAGATGAACTTCGGCCGGAAATAGGTGTACTTCTTTTCTTTCGTCAGAAAGCCAAGGTTCACCGCCACTCCCGCCTCGCGAAGCGCGTCGTTGATAAAACCGGCGTGCCTTGCTTCGTCTCGCGACATGAACGCAAACAGCTCGCAGATGTCCTTGTTGTTCCCGCGTCGCTTCATTTCCTTGTAGAGGACGCAGCCCGAGAACTCGGCCGTGCATGAGGACACGAGGAAATCGATGAACTCTTTCTTGAGCTCGGGATCCATCCCGTCCCAATCGATTTCATCCCAATCTTCGTTCTTCTTGAAATGACCCTTGTTCGGATCGGAACGCATCTGTGCCAAGAGGTCGTCCCAGTCGTCGCGCACCGGCGAGACGTCGATGGCGTCCATCTCGTCAAAGTCGGTCGTGTAAAATCGCGGTGTCAGAAGCGTATTCTGCATCGCCAGCGCGGTGGCCGACTCGCTGTCGGTAACGGCTTGCGCCTCTTGGATCGCCAAACCCTCCTCGACGGTTGTGGCGTCGGCGGTGTGCTTCAGGTTCTGAACGTTCATAGCGTTGCCTCCTCGGAAAAGGAAAACTCGCAAAGCTCCATGAATTCGAGATCGCCAGTCATCCGCGTCCAGAGGCGCTCTAACCTCGAAGCGCGTGTGATCCGTGCCTCGCGCTGCTCGGTCACAACAGTGTCCCAAGGCGCCACGACGGGTGGGCCTTTCACCAAGACCGTGTCGCCCGGATGGACGACGGCGCCATTGTCGAAGCGGACGTGGGCGTGGAGGGCGTCGAATTTATGACTGACCTCCACAGTGCAGGGTGCAGTTTCGTAGTCGCGTGTGAGCCATCCCATGAGCCGGTTCCCTATTGCTCGTGTGGCAGAATGCGGGCGAACTGGTTCGCGTTGCCCGCGCCGAAGGATGAGAGCTCCACCTCCCATCCGGTTTCCGGATCGGACAATTGCAGCCGCCCGTTGGCATAGCGGGTGACAACTACGGGCGCATTGCCCGCGATCCGGTGATTAAATCGGGCGCGTTCAAGGCCGTCGCGAACGACGGTGATGAACCCGCCCGTGGGCGTATCGAGAAGTACGGTGCCATCCTCGGCGGTCACAATTGCCGCGCGGCCTTCGCCGGCGATGGTCACGCTATGCTGCGCGAGAATTGGCGCGGCTTTGGGCACACCCACGTGGGGCCGATCAGAGGCAACCGACCATCCGACAAACAGCAGGGTGAGAAGCGCGAAGCCAAACATCGCGAAGACAAGTCGCGTCGGGATCACCTCGGTGTCCTGGGCGCGGCTTTGACCCGTTTCGGCATTTACGTAAAGGCGGGTTTGGGGCATTTCGGAACCTCCTTACTCAGCCGCGACTGCGTCATGGTCGCCGGACTGAACGGACCTGATCCTTGGTTCGGACAAGCGCGTTTCGGCGGCCTCGGCCAGAACTTGCGACACTTTCTCGATTTCGGGAACGCAGCGCAGCGCCGGTTGTGTCGGCCGCATTTTCCACGGTCGCACATGTGGCCAGAGGACCAGATATGAGAGCCGTGCACCGTGTTCGGTGCGGAACGCTATGGTCCCGGTGTCGCCGCGCCGGTCAAGATCAGCGGCAAAGATTCGGTTGAAAGGCAGGTTAAGTGTCACGGTAAGTGCGGCGCCGATCCGCATGGCAACCCGGGCATTGGTGATCGTATACACGGTCGCCTTGGCCTGAACCCACGCGATCAGAAGAATGATCCCACCCGCCAGAAGACCAAGTGCCATGAAGGGGATCGCCTGAGGCAGAGCACTGACGAATGGGATATCGGCCGAGGACGCGCCGACACGCCAGACCGCCAGCAAGACAAAGTACCCGACCACCCACCAAAGCGCGAGCGCCTCGCGGGCCAAGGCCCAAGTGGAGGGACGGCCCTGCCAAAGGATCCGCTCTCCGGGCGGCAGTCGCTCGGGCAGGCCCGGGATCGGTTCGACGGCAAAATCGTCATGCGACATGGCTCTGGTTCCCCTTCAAGCCTTGGATGGGACGGGGCGCTGGCAAGGCGCCCCGTTTGTGGGCTGGATTACGAGTAGAGGATGCCGCCGCCGTAGTAGGCCGCGACCTTCTCTTCCTCGAGTTTGGTGATGGTGTCCCGGCCCTTGAGTTGCGGGGCGCCGTTGAAGTCTTTGGCATTCAACGTCCAGACATCGACCCACTTGTCTTTGATCTTGGCAAAGGTAAGCGGCACGAGACGGCTGCCCGACCCCCATTCCGACTCGAGATCATATTGCAGGTAGCGGACTTCGTGCTCGGACGGGTCGATCCACATCTCGCTGACATGGCCGATGACCTGATCGTCTTTTGAGAGAACCGGCAAGCCGCGAGGATCGCGCCCGGCCGAAACGAAAAAGCCTTCTTGGTCCGACATCGGCTGGATCTTGGCATGCCCATGCGCATCGAGCTCCGGCTCGTCCTTGCGCGGAGCCCAAGCGGCCGGACCCACGCCATCAGCGAGCGGATCGCCGGTGGGCGCATGCGGGAACCCTTCCGAAGCAGCAGTCCGCGCGAGCGCAAGCGAGTCGCGATCGCCACGGGCGCCCGAAGGTACGGTTAGCTCTCCGCGACCGTCGCGAAGGTGAAATGTCTTATCCGATGGCAGGGCGAACGGGCCTTGGTTGGCCGCAGGGTTCCCGTCTTCGTCTTCAAGCGGGTAACCCTCGCGCATGTTCTCTGTCTGCAGATAGTAGACAAGGCCCGCGAAGAAGAGCCAAAAGCCCCAGATGGCCACACTGGCCAGATCAACGTTTCCAAAAAATTCGACACCGACCATGGCGTAGTCCTCCTTGTTGGTCAGGTCGGAAGGTCGGCAAGCCCGATCTTGCCGCCCTCCGTTGGGTGAGGTTGAGGTTTGAAGAAAGCGAGACGGACGAGGGGTCCCAGCGCGATCAACGTCGCGAAGAGCAATCCGATCTCGAGATGATAAACGACGGAATAACCGGTGGCTGGCACGGACAATGTGTCACCCAGAAGACCGTTTGCGGCGAGGCTGCCAACGCCATCGCGGATGGCCCCGCCGGTGAAAATGGCAAGGCCCGCCGCAGTGGCCTGCGCGGCGCCCCAGGCCCCGAGCGCAAGTCCACGGCCCGCCCGCGTACCCGTCGGAAGAATCATTGCGGCGGTAAGACCGGCGACCGCAAAGAGCCCGCCACCGAAACCGATTAGCGTTGCCCCGGCGAAAAACAGCGAGGGCGCTTGCATGGGGGCCGAAAAGATAACGAGCGAAAACGCGGTTATGCCCCAAAGGATCCCGCGCGAAGCCATCCGGTAGGGACTGAGGCCGCGGGCCAGCCACCGGGCAGCCAAGGCGAAGCCGGCCAACGCTCCACCGGCCCAGAGGCTCGTCAGAAGGGTGGTTGCGGAAACCGAAAGACCTAGGATCTCGCCGCCATAGGGCTCGAGCAGAACGTCCTGCATGTTGAAAGCGAGTGTTCCGAGGAAGACGACAACCAGGAGCCGTCCGGCGTCCCCGCCGCCGGCATAGTCAGCCCATGCATCGCGGAATCGCGGGCTTGGCTCGGCCCGTTCCGCTTTGGACATCGGGCGAACTTGTTCCTGTTTCCAAAGTGCAATCACGTTCAGGATCAGTGTCATAAGCGCAGCGCCCTGCACGACCTGAACCAAACGGAGCGCGCTGAAATCCCGGAGAAGCCAGCCCACAACCACCGCCGAGACGCCCATGCCCACCAGGAACGCCACATATAGAAGCGCCACGACGCGCGGCCGCGTCTCGTCTGTGGCGCGGTCGGCGGCAAGCGCAAGGCCCGCAGTCTGGGTCATGTGCATGCCGAGCCCGGTCATTAGGAATGCAAGCGCAGCAAGCACCTCGCCAGCCCAGTCGGGACCAACGGCCTGGTCGCCCGACAGAACAAGCAGCGCCATCGGCATGACAGCCAGTCCACCCATTTGCCAGATCGAGCCGAACCAAAGATAGGGAAGGCGCTTCCACCCGATGGCCGACTTGTAGGTGTCGGACCGGAACCCGAGAAGTGCGCGGAACGGCGCGATCAGAACAGGCAGTGCGATCATCGTCGCGACGACGATGGCCGGCACGGACAGTTCCACGATCATGACCCGATTGAGCGTTCCAAGAAGCATAACGGCGGCCATGCCGACCGAGACCTGAAAGAGAGACAACCGAAGCAGCTGGCCGAGCGGAAGGTCATCCGAGGCCGCGTCGGCAAACGGAATGAAGCGGCGCGAAAGGCCTTTTATCTGTGCGCGGGATACGATCATCGCCGCGCCTCCAGACAATCCGAAATGTAAAACCCCCGGGATATTCGCGTGATATGGGTGACACCGGGCAGACGTCGGTGATCCTGCGGGACCATTGTCGGCGACCGGTCAGCGCGTGGGAAGAGCCGACCCGCATACCACATGGCGGCAAGGGCCGGTGTCTTGGGCGGCACCGTGAAGACGATCTGCGGCGCCGCGTCCCGGAAATGCTCAAGCGCCGAGATCAGATCTGGGCGGGCATAGTAAATCAGGCTATCCATCGCCAGGACGGCGTCAAACGCCCCTCGCGGGCTCAGCATGTCGCCAACTGCGAATGTGACGCGGTGTCGAAGGGGGGCGGGCAGCCGCGCCTCGGCCACCCCGATCAACTGAGGCGAGATATCGACCGCCGTAACATCGGCGCCCCTCTCGGCAAGGGCAATGGCCATTTGCCCGGCGCCGCAGCCTGCATCAAGAACCCGCATGCCGGTCAGGTCATCGGGCAGGCGGCCAAGCATCTCGGCGCGCATCGCGTCTCGGCCTTCGCGAACGGTCTGGCGGACCCGGCTGACCGGTTCATCGGACGTCAGGCGTGCCCAGGTCGCCGTCGCGGTCCGGTCGAAGTAGCCTTCTACGCGGTTACGCGTGGCATCATATGTGGCCGTGCCCACCATCAGTCAAAGCCCAGCAACTCGAAGATTTCACGGTCCGGAAGCGGTGCTGGGGCCAAGGGCTCGGTCCCACGCCACAATGTTTCGGCCAGCCTCACATATTCCGCGCGAGCCATGACGATGTCTTCGTCGTCCGGCATCTCGAACAGAGTTTTCTTCTTGAGGCGGCTCCGGCGGATCGCATCGATATCCGGCATGTGCGCGATCCGGCGGAAACCCACGGTTTCGCAGAACCGATCCACCTCGTCCGTGTCCTTCGAACGGTTGGCCACACAACCTGCCAGCCGGACATTGTAATTCTTCGACTTGGCCTGTACCGCCGCGATGATCCGGTTCATCGCATAGATGGAATCAAAGTCGTTTGCGGTCACAATCACCGCGCGGTCGGCGTGCTGAAGCGGCGCTGCGAATCCGCCACATACGACATCTCCCAGAACGTCGAAGATCACGACATCGGTATCGTCCAGCATGTGGTGCTGCTTCAGAAGCTTCACCGTCTGGCCAACCACATAACCGCCACAGCCCGTACCGGCCGGAGGTCCGCCCGCCTCGACACAATGCACACCGTTGAACCCTTCCGTTACGAAGTCTTCGGGGCGGAGTTCCTCGGCGTGGAAATCGACCTCTTTCAGAATGTCGATCACGGTTGGCTGCAGATGCCCGGTCAACGTGAAAGTGCTGTCGTGCTTCGGGTCGCAGCCAATTTGAAGCACGCGTTTACCAAGGGTCGAAAAGGCGACCGACAGATTGGACGACGTCGTCGACTTTCCGATCCCGCCTTTGCCGTAGACCGAAAACACTTTCGCGCCTTCGATCTTCATCCCGGCATCCTGATGCACCTGGACCGATCCCTCTCCGTCCTCGCCTTTGAGAACGGGCGGCGCCGCGCGGCGGGCAAGCCCTTCGGCCTCGCGTGCATTGGCACGGGCCGCCGGCGGGTGTTTGGCGTCAAGCGGGCTCATTACACCAGTCCTTCATCGTGGAGAAAAATACGTCGGAGGCGCGGGTGCAGTGCCCCCGCGCGCGTTGATGCCGACGGCGGCGATACCGGATGTGATCCCGAGGGTGCAGCCGGCCCGGCGGATATTCTGCGTATGGAATTCATTCCGCCGCGATCCCTTCGATCCGGTCTTCGAGTTCGTCCGCCGCGTTCTGAAGAGCGGCAAGCGTCGCGGCATCCGGCTCCCAATATGCGCGGTCCGACGCTTCGAGCAGCCGGTTCGCCATCCGCGAGGACGCTTCGGGGTTCAGGCTGGCCAGCCGACTGCGCATAGCCTCGTCCAATACGAAGGTCTCTGAGATGCGCTGGTAGACCCAGGGATCCACCTGGCCTGTGGTTGCGGACCATCCCATCGTGTTGGTTACATGCGCTTCGATCTGGCGCACGCCTTCGCGGCCATGGGTCAGAAGGCTTTCGAAGAATTTCGGATTCAGGCTGCGCGTGCGGGTCTCGAGCGCGACCTGATCGCGAAGCGTACGAACCTTGGCGGCACCTCGTGTCTGGTCGCCGATATAGATGGCGGCATCCTGCCCCTTGGCACGTTTGACAGCGCGGGCGATCCCGCCAAGCGTATCAAAGTAATGGTCGACACTCGTGACCCCGAGCTCGACGGATTCGAGGTTCTGATAGGCAATATCCACATCGCGAAGTGTTCGCTGCAAAAGCGCAGCATTCGCCTCGGCCTTGCCGTTGCGGCCGTACGCAAAGGATTTTCGGCTTTCGTACGCGTCAGCAAGGTCGTCCTCGTCCCCAAAGGCCGAGCTGTCGACAAGGGCGTTAACATTCGAGCCATAGGCGCCTTCGGCATTCGAGAACACGCGCAAAGCCGCGGTCTCGAGATCGCATCCCATGGCCTCGGCATGGGCCAGCGCATGGGCGCGCACAAAGTTCTGGTGCAGCGGTTCGTCGGCCGCGGCCGCCTTCCACGCGGCTTCGGCCAGCATGCGAGTCTGCAGGGGCAGAAGATCGCGGAAAATACCGGACAACGTCATGACGACATCGATCCGAGGGCGCTGTAATTCCGCAAGCGGAACAAGATCCGCCCCTGCGAGGCGGCCATACCCGTCAAAGCGCGGGACGGCCCCGATCAACGCCATGGCCTGCGCGATGGGCCCGCCATCGGACTTAATGTTGTCCGAACCCCAGAGAACCATGGCCACGCTGCGCGGCAACGTGGCGTGAGTGGCCAGCAGCAAGTCAGCTTGACGGGCGCCTTCTGACATCGCGAAGGCGGTCGGCATTCGGAACGGATCAAAGGCGTGGATGTTGCGTCCCGTCGGCAGGATCTCCGGCGATCGGATCAGATCGCCGCCGGGGACGGGGGCCACGAAGCCACCCTGCAAGGCATGCAGTAGGGCTGTAAGTTCGTCGTTCGTTGCAAGCGCCGCAGCCACGCGCGACCGTGTTTCCGGATCGGATTCGGCCATCACGGCCAGATGCTCTTCGCGCTGGGCATCGGACAACGGGCGCCCGAGCACGTGCAATCCGTCTGGAATAAGCGCCTCTTCCGTCTCGAGAAGTGCGCGCCAGAGATCGTCTGGATTGGCACCATCCATGTCGACGGCGGCAGCCTGATCGCCGATCAACTCGGCGAGGCTCGCGCGCTCGGCCGAGGACGGATCCATGCCGCGCCAGCGAGTCAGGCTGTCTTTCAGATCAAGAAGACCCTTATACAGCCCCGCCGACGCGAGCGGTGGGGTGAGGTGGGTAACCGTCACCGCGTTCGATCGGCGCTTGGCAAGTGTCGCCTCCGAGGGGTTGTTGGCGGCATAAAGGTAAACATTGGGGAGATCCCCGATCAGGCGGTCCGGCCAATCAGACGCACCAAGTCCGGCCTGTTTACCGGGCATGAATTCCAATGCCCCGTGCATGCCAAAATGCAGGATTGCATCGGCCCCGAGAGTGTTGCGAAGCCAGAGATAGAACTGCGCGAAGGCATGGGTGGGTGCGAAGCCCCTTTCGAACAAGAGGCGCATAGGATCGCCTTCCCATCCGAAGGCGGGCTGGACGCCGACAAAGACTTTGCCAAAGTGCTGGCCCAGCACGAAAACACCGCGCCCATCGGACTGGATCTTGCCCGGGGCGGGTCCCCAGACCGCCTCGATCTCGTCTAGCCACGGGGTGCCATCCACGATGCTATCGGCACTCACGTGGGCAGCTACATGCGCCTCTTGCCCGTATTGGGACGCATTGCCTTCAAGGATCGCGGCGCGAAGCGCCTCGACACTATCTGGCGGTTCAAGATCATAACCGTCCCGCGCCAGCGCGTGGAGCGTGTTGAAAAGGCTTTCGAAAACCGAAAGGTATGCGGCCGTACCCACAGCCCCGGCATTCGGGGGAAAACCGTACAGCACGATGGCCAGTGTTGTTTCGCGGTTTGCTGCGCGGCGAAGGCGTGCGAGGCGCTCAACCTTCTCCGTCAGCCGCTCTATCCGTTCCGGACAGGGCGCCATCGCCCGGGCTTGGGTTGTTCCCGGGCAAGCGCGCGCGCAGCCCTTGCAGCCACTCTCGCCATGGCGGCCAGCGAAAACAGTGGGATTGGTGGCGCCGTCGATCTCCGGCAGGGCGACCAGCATCGTGGTCTCGACCGGGCCCAGACCGCCAGATGACGCCGCCCATTGGCCAAGCGTCTGAAACTCGAGCGGGTGGGCCGCGACATAAGGCACATCAAGGGCGGAAAGAACATCGACCGCCGCGTCGCTGTCATTGTAGGCAGGACCGCCGACGAGCGAGAAACCGGTCAGCGAGACAAGCGCGTCGATCTGACCGGTGTGATAGGCGCTGATCGCGGGTCGCCCATCAAGACCGCCGGCAAAAGCCGGTAGCACGCGTATGCCGCGCGCTTCGAAGGCGTGGATGACCGCATCGTAGTGGGCGGTGTCCGAGGCAAGCACGTAAGACCGCATCAAAAGCAGTCCGACTGTTGCCACGGGGTCCGCAGGACCGGGAAGCGCGCCGGAATCGATTGTGATCCGTTGGCCCGGCAGGTCCGGGTGATAGAGACCCACTTCCGGATAGTCGATGGGGGCGGCGGCGTCGCGCCCCCGCCATGCAGAATCATGGGCGTAGCGCGAGACGAGAAAACGGACCATGGCTTCGACATTGTCGTCCGACCCGCCCAGCCAATACTGCATTGTCAGGAACCATGCGCGCAGGTCCTGCGCCTTGCCGGGGATGTATCGAAGGATCTTCGGAATCCGGCGGAGCAGTTTCATCTGCTTCTCGCCGGAATTCGCGCTGGGACCCTTCGAACCCCGCAGCTTCTTCAGAAGCCGTACGGCGGTCGAGGCCGGCTTGGCCATGTCGAGATCGCCCATCCGGGTCAGCCGCACGACCTGACTGTCGGCGATGATGCCGACCAAGGCATCGCAGGCGTCGCGGCGTGCTTCGAGCGCGGGGAGGATTGCCTGAACGTGTTCTTCGAGGAAGAGAAGGTTCGCGATCACGATATCCGCATGCGCTACAGCATCCCGGGCCGCGTCGAGCTGTGCTGGATCCTCGGCCCAAGCAGCAGCGGCGTGGACGCTGACAGTGAGGCCGGGAAAGTCATCGGCAAGCCGCTCAGACACACGCGCCGCCGGACCCGCAGCATGCGCATCCAACGTGACAATCACCACGCGATAACCGGTTATGTGCCCGTCATCGCGCATAGTGGGCCTTGGCCTCGTATAGGGTGTCTACGCTGATCTCGAAGACGCCGCGTTCGGTCGCGAATGCCTCGGTGTTTCGCTTGGCTTTTCCGCGCACGAAGAAGGGAATCTTCTTCAGTTCGCGTTCGGCGTCGGCAAGCCATATCACGTTGGAAGGGAGCCCGTCCCCGGTAGGCGTCGCCCCGCCCTCAACCGGTACAGAGCGGAGCTCCGTGGGCGCGCCGCCACCGTGATGCGATGGGCCGGCGGCATCGGAAAACTCGAAATCCTCGCGGAACATGGTGAGCAGGTGTTCTTCCAGCCCCATGACGAGTGGGTGCACGAAGGTGTCGAAGAGCACATTCGCCCCTTCGATCCCCATCACCGGCGAATAGCGCGCCGGATAGTCTTGGACATGGACGGGGGCCGAGATTACGGCGCAGGGAATGCCAAGGCGCTTGCCGATATGGCGTTCCATCTGAGTCCCGAGGATCATCTCGGGCGCGACATCAGCGATGGCGCGTTCCACCTCAAGGTAGTCGTCGCTAATCAGCGGTTCGACTCCATACTCTTTTGCCATCGCGCGGAGGGGACGCGCGAATTCGCGGTTGTAGCAGCCAAGTCCGGCGACTTCGAACCCCATCTCGTCCCGCGCGATCCGGGCGGCAGCCATGGCGTGGGTCGCATCGCCGAAGATAAAAACGCGCTTACCAGTGAGATAGGTGGAATCGACTGAAGCCGAGTACCAGGGCAGACGCAATCGGGACATGTCGAGAGGTTCGGAAATGCCGGTGATCGCACGGATCTCGTCAACAAAGTCGCGCGTGGCACCCACGCCAATCGGCACGGTCTTTGTATAGGGGATGCCGTGTTCGCGCTCGAGGTGGCGCGCAGCCGTCTCGCCGGTCTCGGGGTATAGAAGCACGTTCAGATGCGCCGCTGGGAGGCGGGCGATGTCAGCGGGCGTGGCGCCCATAGGTGCCGTGACGTTCACGCCAATTCCAAGATCCTCAAGGAGCCGTGTAATCTCGGTGACGTCGTCACGGTGGCGGAAGCCAAGGCCCGTCGCTCCGAGCAGGTTCGCCGTGGTTCGGTCCGTCTTTGTCTGCGGACGGGCGAGGGCGCGGACAATCTGGAAGAACGTCTCGTCGGCGCCGAAATTCTCTTTCCGCTGGTAAGACGGGAGCTCAAGCGGGATGACCGGGATCGGCAGGCCCATCGTCTCGGCGAGACCGCCTGGATCGTCCTGGATCAGTTCAGCGGTACATGATGCGCCGACAATCATGGCCTCCGGGCGGAACCGGTCATAGGCATCCGTTGCAGCGCGCTTGAAAAGACCCGCTGTGTCGGCGCCAAGATCACGGGCCTGGAACGTTGTATAGGTCACCGGTGGGCGGTGATTGCGCCGCTCGATCATCGTAAAGAGCAGGTCGGCATATGTGTCGCCCTGAGGCGCGTGGAGCACGTAGTGAAGGCCCTTCATGCCCGTGGCCACGCGCATGGCACCCACGTGGGGCGGGCCTTCGTACGTCCAGACCGAGAGCTTCATGGCCGCCCTCCGGGTCTGAGTATTCGAACCAAGGTGAAACGGATCATTCCGCCGCCTCCAGCCGGAGGGCCGCCTTGCGGCGGAGGGGGCGGGCAAAGAGCTCGGCCAGGTCGCTCGCCTGTTCATAAAAATGAACCGGCGTGAAAACCAGCTCGATTGCCCACTTTGTTGCGAGCCCCTCGGCCTCGAGCGGGTTGGCGAGGCCAAGGCCGCAGACGGTAAGGTCGGGCCGGGCGGCGCGAAGGCGGTCGAGCTGTTTCTCGACATCCTGACCTTCGGACACTGTCGGACCGGCGGCGAGGCGGGAAAGGTCGGGACCCAGGATGGCGCGGTGCAGGAACGGCGTTCCAATCTCCAGCGGCGTCATCCCGCATTCCTCGGCAAGAAACCGGGCAAGCGGGATCTCGAGCTGGCTGTCGGGCAAGAAGGTCACGGTCTTGCCGCGCAGCGCCTCTGCGCGGGCGGCGACCGCTTTGGCGGCGCGGGCGCGGGGCGCGGCGGTGACACTTTCGAACTGCTCTTCGGGGATGCCGAACGCGTCCGCAACTGCGCGGAGCCAGGCGGTTGTGCCGGCTTCGCCGAACGGCATCGGCGCTTCAATCGGGGTGGCGCCGCGCTTGGTCAGCGCCGCATAGGTATCACCAAGAAACGGTTGCGTGAGCGCGAAGAGGGTGTCGGGGCCAACGGCGGGATCCTCGGCGGCGCGGCGACCGGGCAGCACGCGCACGGGCCCAATACCAAGAGCATCAAGAAGGCCACGCATCTGGTCTTCGACCACGTCGGGCAGCGCTCCGACGACAAGCAGTTCACGGCCCTCCGCCGTTGGCAGGACGGGAACCATCGCGGCAAGGCACGCATCTTCGCCCTGTGTAAACGTAGTCTCAATTCCGCTGCCGGAGTAATTCAGCACCCGGACATGGGGAGCATGTCGCGCCGAAAGCCGTTCGGCGGCACGTGCGAGGTCGAGCTTGATCACTTCGGACGGGCAGGAACCCACCAGAAACAACTGACGAATATCGGGGCGGCGATCCAGCAGTCTTTCGACTTCGCGGTCGAGTTCGTCATTGGCGTCGGCAAGACCTGCGAGGTCCTTTTCTTCGAGGATCGCAGTACCAAAGCGCGGCTCGGCGAAAATCATCACGCCAGCGGCGGATTGCAGAAGATGCGCACAGGTGCGCGATCCCACGACAAGGAAGAAAGCGTCCTGCATCTTGCGATGAAGCCAGATGATCCCGGTGAGGCCGCAGAAAACCTCGTGCTGGCCCCGTTCCCGAAGCACGGGCGCATCGCTGCAAGAGGCCATGGGCACCGTCATGCGGGCGCTCCCTCAAGACGCGCGGTCCGAAGCTTCCAAATGAACTGGAACGCGTTAATCGCGTAAGCGCCGTAGGCGACAAGGGCGATTATGAGTTGACCCGTCGGACCCGGCCATCCCCAGAGGATCGCCAAGAGATAGGCAGTGTGCAGCGCGATCACACCGAAGCTGACGACATCTTCCCAAAAGAACGCCGGGGCAAACAGGTACTGGCCGAAGACGACCTTTTCCCAAATCGCACCGGTCACCATGATCGTGTAGAGGATCGCCGTCTTTAGAACGACGGATGCCGTAGCGAGCGCGTACCCCTCGCCAGTAGCCAGCGCCCGGAGAACCAAAACTAAGGACACGAGGAAGACAAGGAATTGCAATGGAGCAAGAACGCCTTGAACGGTAGTCCATACCGTGGCGTCGCGGCGGGCGCGCTCTTCTGCAGTGTAGAGAGATCCGGTTCGGCGCGTAGCCGTTTCGGTCGTCATCCCGCGTGTGCTCCCTAAGACTCCCTGCGTGCCTTACCGGAAGAGCCTAGCGTCCGCGCGGGCAAAGTGTCAATTCGCATTTACACATGCAAAGTTGACACCTTAGGTTCATTGCTTTGCTTGATACGGGCTGATCCGGCGAAATTCCCATGATTCTTTGACACTTTCAGCTCGAGCAGGTGACTGGTGGCGCGCGTTGCGACGAAGTGTCAATTTACTTTGACATGTCGGGCAGCATAGGCAAGACTCGCTCCGCACCGGATCCGCGCCTTGACGCGGCCAGACCCGGGCGGGTTAGGACCGACCGATGAGCGACCGATCACATTTGCACGGCCTCGCCGACCCCATTCTAAGGGACACGTCGGATCGCACTGGCGCCTGGGGTGGTCAGGCCGAGATGCATCTTGGAGTGCTGCTGGACTTTGCGCTCGCCCGCACCGAGCGGGATCTCGCGACGACACTCGATCACTTGCGGCAATCGGGTTTGCGAACTCAGGATCTGGTTGATGTTTATATTCCCAAGGCGGCCCGGCTGATGGGAGATCAATGGTGTTCGGACGGTATGGGGTTTGCAGATGTTTCCATCGGTTCGGCGCGGCTTATGGGCCTGTTGCGACGAATTGAGCGCGCGGAGTCGAGAGCCGACACCGCCCACCTGAGCGCACCCACCGTACTGGTCTGCGTTGCCGACGGCGAACAGCATGTCATGGGCGCAATGACGGTGGCAATGCAGGTCCGACGGCTTGGCCTTGATTGCCGTGTCTCGGTCGGCGACACGCTGGCGCAGTGCCGCCGGGCTCTTTCCACGGGGCATATAGATGCCGTTTTTGTGTCCGTTTCGTCCACCGAAAGACTTGTACCCGTGCGCAAGCTTGTGGAAAACATACGGGAATGTGCTTCACGGCCCCTGCGGGTCGTTGCTGGCGGCTCGGTCGCCGAAGAATGCGAAGAACTGAAGTCACTTACGGGTGTCGATTTTGTGTCCAGTGATGCTGCCGCGGCTGTTCGGAGATGCGGACTGACCCCCTTCGACCAGCACGGCCCGCGCGCCGCGACGGTGACCTGAATGCGCATGAAGCGAACAGGTCCGAAGCGCAGGCAGTGGATCCGGATGATATGACCTCGCGCGGTATAAAATACTGGAACACCGGTTCCATACCGCTGATCGGCCCGGATGTTCTTGGGGACATTATCGCGTCGGCGGCAGATCTTGCGGTGGTCATATCGGATGTGGGTGAAGTCCTCTCTGTTCTGGTCAACCCCGCCCAACGCTCATTCGGCAACGTGGACCATTGGGAAGGTCGCGATATCCGGGACTTTCTGACGGTTGAAAGTGTTCCAAAGTTCGAAGCCCAGCTGGATGCATTCGGGACCAAATCCGAACCATTGCGTCCGATGGAATTGAACCATACCGGCGACGGAACATCTGACTTTCCGATCCGTTACACACTGCATCGGATCGGTCCGGATGGTGCTTTGCTGATGCTAGGGCGTGATCTTCGGCCGGTGGCCGAGATGCAGCAACAACTCGTGAAGGCGCAGATGGCGCTGGAACGGGACTACGAAGCGCGGCGAGAGCACGACACGCGGTTTCGCGTTGCAATGGATGCCATAGAAGAGGCGATTGTTTTCGTTTCTCTCGAGACAGGTAAGATTGTCGAGGTCAATGGGTCTGCTGGCACTTTGTTGGGTGCTGAGCCGGTCGACGTGACCGGCCGCGCCTTTGGTTCTGTTTTTAACCTGCCGCGGGGAACATCGGCCATCGAGGCTGTCACTGCGGCGTCGGATGCCGGCACGGCACTGGATCTGACGCTGGCGGCTGGCAAGACACCGGTTCGGGTCCGGCCACGCGCGTACCGGGCTGCAGGCACGCGTATGGCACTTCTGAAGATTGAAAGCGCCGGCGGAACCGCCAGCGCGGGTAACATCCTCTCAGACACACTGATGGGTCTCTTCGAGACCGGCTCCGAAGCAATGGTGTTTACGGACGCCGAAGGAACCATCCTGTCGGCCAACGATGCATTCTTGGAACTGGTGGGCGAGGCTGAGCCGACGAGTGTTCGGGGCCGGGCGCTTGCAGATTATCTGGCACGCGGCTCCATCGACGTCCGGGTTATGGCCGACCACGCCCAGCGCGACGGGCGGATGCGACTGTACTCCACGCGGCTTTCGCCCGCTTATGGAGCCGACACGGTGATCGAGATGTCGGCCACCCGGATTTCTGGTGCCGGACAGCCGGTCTTTGCCTTCGTGATGCGTGACGCCACTCACGCCGAAGCTGTGGGCCGGTCGAGCCTTGGGTCGGGCGAAGAGGGCATGCGCAGTGTCATGGAGCTTGTCGGCTCAGCCACGCTGAAAGAGATTGTCGCCGAAACGACCGATGTCGTCGAAAAGATGTGCATCGAGACAGCGGTCGAGTTGACCAACAACAACCGCGTTGCGGCTGCCGAGATGCTTGGACTGTCGCGTCAAAGCCTTTACGTGAAGCTGCGAAAGTACGGCCTTCTGAGCCGCGACTAGTCTCGCGCTACGCCGAATTCCCCAAAAAACAAAACCGGGTGCCGTTCGGGACACTTTGCCTCGGCCGATCGAGTCGGTTTCGCTTGATTGGTCGAGAGTGTCATTTAAAAATGACAACATGATTGTCAGTGAAACAATACAGTCACGACGTTTTCCCGAGCCCTCGGCTCTTCTTGAACTGATCAAGCCCATAACGTGGTTTCCACCCATGTGGGCGTATCTCTGCGGGATCGTTTCATCGGGTGTCTGGCCCGGGGAAAACTGGGGGCTGGTGGTCTTGGGCGTCATTCTGGCGGGACCAGTGGTTTGTGGTATGAGCCAGGCGGCCAATGATTGGTGCGACCGCCACGTCGACGCGATCAACGAGCCGGATCGGCCTATTCCCTCGGGACGAGTCCCGGGACGGTGGGGTCTCGCCGTAGCACTGGTCATGTCCGCCTTTGCGCTATGGCTAGGTTCTTTTCTCGGGCCTTGGGGCTTCGGCGCCACGTGCTTAGCCGTGATTGCCGCCTGGGCCTATTCGGCCCCTCCGATCCGCCTGAAGAGATCGGGCTGGTGGGGTCCTGGCCTCGTGGGACTATCCTATGAAACGCTGCCTTGGTTCACAGGCGCGGCCGTGCTCGCCGCCGGTGCGCCGTCCTTCGAGATCGTCGCGGTAGCGGTGCTCTATGGCCTTGGCGCGCACGGCATCATGACGCTGAACGACTTCAAGGCGCTCGAGGGGGATCGTGCCACCGGCGTGAGGTCCTTGCCTGTCGTGCTTGGCCCCGAAGTAGCGGCCAAGATCGCGGCGATTGGAATGGCGGTGCCGCAGGCGATCGTTGTTGTCCTGTTGCTTGTCTGGGACCGGCCCTGGCATGCGCTGGCCGTGATGGCCGTTTTGGCGGCCCAAATCTGGGCCATGCGGATCTTGTTCCGCGATCCAAAAGCCAAAGCTCCCTGGTACAACGCGACGGGCGTGGCGCTTTATGTAACGGGCATGATGGTGGCGGCCTTCGCCGTCCGGACGCTGGGAGCAATCTGATGAGCTGGCTGCAGATCCTTCGGCTCGGGTTGGTTCAGATGGCATTGGGGTCAATCGTCGTCTTGACCACGGCAACGATGAACCGAGTGATGGTCGTGGAACTTGCGTTTCCGGCAACCCTTCCGGGTTTGCTGGTGTCGGTTTACTACGCCACGCAGTTTCTGCGGCCCAAGTTTGGGCACGGCGCAGATCAAGGTGGTCGCCGCACACCATGGATCCTTGGCGGAGTCTTTGTACTGGCCGCCGGCGCAGTCGGGGCTGCTGGCGCTGTCTGGATCATGGGCGTTCGGCCCGGTCTTGGAATCCTGGTCGCCGTACCATCCTTTGTCCTGATCGGACTTGGGATTGGCGCCGCGGGCACGAACCTTCTCGCTTTGTTGGCGGCGCGGGTATCCGAAGGGCGCCATGCCGCCGCTGGCAGCGCCGTCTGGATCATGATGATCTTCGGTCTCGCAGCGACGGGGATCACTGCAGGGCTATTGCTTGATCCCTACTCTCCCGCACGACTGCTGGCCGTAACCCTCGGGACAGCAACCGTCGCGGTTCTTCTGGCCGTGATAGGTGTTTGGGGACAAGAACGGGGCCCGACGCGCCCACCGCCGCCGCGTGCTGTCAATTTCGGGCGCATCGCCCGGGAGTTGCTGGCCGATCGCCGGGTACGTGCCTTCACCGCTTTCGTCTTTGCCTCGATGCTGGCCTACAATTTGCAGGACCTGATCCTCGAGCCCTATGCAGGCCACGTCTTCGGCATGACCGTGGGCGAGAGCACGGCCCTGGGCGGAACCATGCATGCGGGCGCATTGTCGGGGATGATTGTGGTTCTGCTTTTTGGGTCCGCGCTCGCGCGCTGGATCCCGGTTCCTGTCCGCGTCTGGATCGTAAGCGGCTGCGTCGTCTCGGGTCTGGCACTGACCGCGATGGCCTTTGGTGGTTTGCAGGCTGAAACTTGGCCACTGACGCCCAATGTCTTTGTCCTGGGATTTGCCAATGGAATCTTTGCAGTGGCCGCTATTGGCGCAATGATGACCCTCGCGCGCGAGGGCGACGAAGCGCGCGAAGGCGCGCGCATGGGCATATTCGGCGCCGCACAAGCCATCGCATTTGGTTTGGGCGCGCTCCTTGGCACACTTGCGGCTGACGTCATGCGGGGCCTCGTGTCCGACGCCGCACTTGCCTACGGCACCGTTTTCGTCATCGAGGGCGCGATTTTCCTCGTCGCCGCCGTTTTGGCTTTGCGCCTTACCTCAGCCGAACAATCACACCGAACCCTTGTTCCGGGAGAATGAGATCATGAGCTACGACGTCGTTGTGGTGGGCGGCGGGCCCGCCGGTGCCACGGCCGCCGAAGACCTTGCTCGGGCCGGCAAGTCGGTCGCGTTCCTGGATCGGGCGGGCCGGATCAAACCCTGCGGCGGCGCCATTCCGCCTCGGCTCATTGAAGACTTCGATGTGCCAGAGGACCAACTCGTGGCCAAGATTCAGACGGCCCGAATGATCTCGCCCAGCCAACGCGCCGTAGACATTCCGATAGAAAACGGCTTCGTCGGAATGGTCGACAGGGAGCATTTCGACGAGTTTCTACGTGTCCGCGCGACAAGGGCCGGCGCGAGCCGGAACACGGGCACGTTCAAACGAATCGATCGCGACGGCGACGGCACCCATGTCGTTTTCCGCGACAAGGTATCTGGCAACGAGATGCGGCTTTCTACGAAGCTCGTGATCGGGGCCGACGGAGCCCGGTCGGATGTGGCCCGTCAGGAAGTCGATGGCGGAGATACGATCCCATACGTGATCGCGTACCACGAAATCATCGCGGCACCTGAAGCGTCGAACTCTTATGATCCGGGCCGCTGCGATGTGATCTATGACGGCAAGATCTCGCCCGACTTCTACGGCTGGGTCTTCCCGCACGGATCCCAGGCAAGCGTGGGCATGGGAACCGGAATCGAAGGCATCGATTTGAAGGCAGCCACGGCGGATTTGCGCGCGGCGTCTGGCCTCGCCGATTGCGAGACAATCCGAAAAGAGGGCGCTCCGATCCCGCTTAAGCCGCTTGATCGCTGGGACAACGGCAGCGACGTGGTTTTGGCCGGGGACGCTGCGGGCGTGGTTGCTCCGTCCTCCGGTGAAGGCATTTACTACGCGATGGCCGGAGGGCGTGTGGCTGCTGAGGCAGCACTCGCGGCTCTGTCATCTGGCAAAGTTGCTGACTTGGCTCTGGCGCGCAAAGCCTTCATGCGCGAACACAAAACGGTCTTTCATGTCCTTCGCGCCATGCAGGACGCCTACTACAAGTCCGACAGCCGACGGGAACGGTTCGTATCGCTTTGCCACGATGTCGACGTCCAACGCCTCACCTTCGAAGCCTATATGAACAAGAAGCTCGTCAGGGCGCGCCCCATGGCGCACGTGAAAATCGGGCTAAAGAACCTTGCCCATCTCACCGGGCTCGTACCGGAGGCTTATGTATGACGATCATGATCCCAGCATGGGTAGGCGGGCAGATCATGCCGGTCGAGAAGCTTGAAGTGCATCGCCGTGGGCTGCTTCACAAGGCCATCTCGGTCTTTGTGATGCGGGGAAGCGCGGTTCTTCTTCAGAAGCGAGCCGAAGGCAAGTACCATACACCCGGGCTCTGGGCCAATACCTGCTGCACGCACCCCGCTTGGGACGAAGAGCCAATCGAGTGCGCGATCCGCCGTCTTCGGGAAGAGCTTGGGATCACGGGGCTCTATCCCTCGCTGCGGGATCGGGTCACCTACCGGGCAGAAGTGGGTAACGGTTTGATCGAGCACGAACTGGTCGACATTCTTCTCGCAGAGGCGCCGGAAGACTTAAAGATAGTCCCCAACCCGGACGAAGTTGCCGAGACAAAGTGGATGGATCTTTATGATCTGACAGCCGAAGTCGCGCGTCGGCCCGAGCGGTACACACCATGGCTGCGGATCTACCTCGAAGAGCATCAGGACCGCATTTTCGGACGTCTCGTCGGCTCCTGAAAAAAACTTTGAACCCTCTCTGTTGGTCGCACGACCCATAGGCAGAAGCGGCGCGTCCCGCGCCGCATAGCCCAACGGAGAGACCGATGTTCAAGCCACCCGCCTTCGCCACCCTCGCCCTTTTGGCACTTCTTGCCGGCCCCGCATTTGCGGTCGATGATGATGCGCGCAACGATCGCGAGACCGCTTCGCAAAGTGAACCTGCCGACGACAACGAGGATGCTGGACCGCAAAGCACAAAGGACTTGCCATTGCACTTGCGCAGGTTGCACGGCCAAGAACATGCGCCGGCATCAAGCCCGCACAGGAAGAAGATCGACGACAGAGAGAATGCCGTGATTGGAAAAATCTAGTCGATCTTCAGACTAAGCCCGGACGGCCCCGAAGTTCGGCCGGGCCAATCCAATTGCTTCGACCGCGCGGGACGCGATGTCGCGCGCGGTCAGCCCCGCATCGGCGTACATGTCGGCCGGGCTGGCCTGATCGATAAACCGGTCAGGCAACGTGCAAGTACGCACCTTGATGCCTGTCTCCAACAACCCGGCATTGGCCATGTAGTGCAGGACATGAGCGCCAAATCCGCCCGCGGATCCCTGTTCCACGGTCAGGATCACCGCGTGATCGCGCGCGAGCTGGGCAATCAGGTCGGTGTCAAGCGGCTTGGCGAACCTTGCGTCCGCAACCGTGGTCGGCAAACCCATCAAGCCGAGTTCATCCGCGGCGCCAAGGCATTCGGCCAGATGTGCACCGAACGAAAGGATCGCTACCGTCGTGCCTTCGCGCACGATACGGCCCTTACCGATCTCTAGGGTCTCTGTGATCTCAGGCATGTCAACGCCCACGCCTTCGCCACGCGGGTAGCGGAACGCGATGGGGCCCTCGTCAAAGGCCGCAGCCGTCGCAGTCATACGGACAAGCTCGGCCTCGTCCGACGCCGCCATGACCGTGAACCCAGGCAGATTGGCCAGATAGGCGATGTCGAACGCGCCCGCATGGGTCGCGCCGTCGGCTCCCACAAGTCCGGCTCGATCGATGGCAAACCGAACCGGGAGCTTTTGAAGGGCAACATCGTGGACCACCTGATCGTATCCGCGCTGGAGAAACGTTGAATAGATCGCCGCAAAGGGTTTCAGGCCAGCTGCGGCCATTCCGGCCGCGAAAGTGACCCCGTGCTGTTCGGCAATCCCCACGTCGAAGACGCGGGCGGGAAACCGGTCGGCCATGATATTGAGGCCAGTTCCCGACGGCATTGCCGCGGTGACGGCCACAATGGACGGGTCACCTGCCGCAAGATCGGTTAGCGTCTGACCGAAGACCTTGGTGTATGCAGGCGCATTTGGTTTCGACTTTTTTTGCGCGCCTGAGGCTACGTCAAATTTCGAGACACCGTGATACTTGTCGGCGGAGAACTCGGCGGGCGCATAACCTTTGCCCTTGGTCGTCAGGCAGTGGATCAGGACGGGCCCGTCGGCACGCGTGCGCGCGGCGCGAAGCACAGGCAGAAGCTGTGAAAGGTCATGACCGTCGATCGGGCCCACATAAGAGAATCCGAGTTCTTCAAAGAGTGTTCCAGCACCCGGAAACCCGGTGACAAGCTGGCGCGCCCTACGGGCGCCGGCGCGGAAAGGTTCGGGCAGCCCGGCCTCAAATCCCTCGGCCATGTCCTTGAACGCGCCCAGCGGCGTGCCCGCATAAAGACCGGAAAGATAGGATGACATTGCCCCTACCGGGGGGGCGATCGACATTTCGTTGTCGTTGAGGATTACAAAAAGGCGGCGGCCTTCATGACCGGCATTGTTCATAGCCTCATAGGCCATGCCGGCCGAGATTGAACCGTCGCCAATTACCGCAATTGCGTCGCCTGTGGGCTGGCCCATGTCACGGCCAACCGCAAAGCCCAGAGCCGCAGAAATCGACGTAGATGAATGCGCGGCGCCGAAGGGATCGAAGGTGCTTTCGGACCGTTTGGTGAAGCCCGACAGGCCGTCCTTCTGTCGCAGCGTGCGGATACGGTCGCGTCGACCGGTCAGGACCTTGTGCGGATAGCATTGGTGACCCACGTCCCAGACCAGTTTGTCGACCGGCGTGTTGAAGACTGCATGCAAGGCCACTGTCAGTTCGACGACACCAAGAGACGATCCAAGATGCCCACCGGTTTCCGACACGGCCGAGATGACTTCGGCCCGCAACTCGTCGGCGAGGATCGCAAGTTCGGTGTCGGATAAGACCCGAAGGTCGGAGGGACCAGCGACGCGATCGAGTGTCGGTGTGGCGGGACGGGTCATGGTCAACTCCTTGCGTCTGGGCAAAAATGGCGCCGCGCGGTGTGTCCCGCCGCGGCGCCAGTCTCCTGTTGCCAACAGGAAGGGAACCGGGGTGTGGAGGCCCCGAACACCGGCCGCCCGAAGACGACCGGATCCTTTGAGAGGGCGGTGGGGTCCACCGCCCCGCCTCAGACCAACGCCGTGAGCGCCGGTGGGGCCTTCACTGGAGAAAGGGACGCGAACGGGTCCTCGGGAAGGATCGAAGCGAGTGCGACCAGAAGTAGAATGATCGCGATCGCGCCGAAGAAGACCGCCGAGCCCCAAAGGGCGCCCACAGCCATGTGGCGGAAGATCCAGCCGTAAAGGCTCGGCTCTTTCTCGCCTTCAAGATACCACTTGTCCTGGCTCATGATGGTCTCCTCAGTTCGCAGGCGGCAGATAAGGTACGAAGTCTTCAGGCGTCTGGGCAGGCACATAGTTCGCTGCTGCGCCATAGCCGTGGTCCTGCGCCCAGGTGAACCAGTCATCTACAACGGTGCCAGTCAGCAGGATGCCAATCCCGCCGGTCAACGTCGTCAGCACCGCAAACCACCAGGCCCAGCGGTGAATCCCTTCCATCGTCGCGTTAAAGCCCATCGTCCAGCGCCAGAAGAGACCCGCGCGTTCAGAAGCCGTCCCGCGGTCGTAGATCTGCTCGAGCTCACGGTCACCACCATAACGCGTCACCGCAAGGATGGTCGCGCCATGCATGGCGAAGAGAAGCGTCGAGCCATAGAGGAACACGATCGAAAGCGCGTGGAACGGGTTGTAGAAGAGGTTCCCGTAGGTCAACGAGAAGAGGTTCGTCCAGTCGAGGTGAGTGAAGATCCCGTAGGGCACGGCTTCGGACCAGCTTCCCATTAGGATCGGCCTGATCAGACCGAGAACGAGAAACAGCCAGATGGCCGAGGCGAAGGCGTAGCAGACATGCTTGCCCATGCCGAGCTGGTTGGCGAGCACCCAAGACCGCATCCACCACGTCATCACACCAACGAGTAGGAAGAAGGACGCAATCAGATAGTAGCCCCCCTCAGCCAAGGGCGGGAAGCTCAGTCCATAGCTGGCATCGGGCGGATCGAGCGAGAGCCAGAAAAGGTCACGCAGGAACAGGGCGGGCGAGAAGTCGACCTGGTACCAGAACCAGGCGCCGACCATAACGAACCAGATCGAGCCCGACATGAGCGACACGACCCCCCAAGGTCCCAGATAGAAGGGACCAAGCTGCGCATTTCCGAGCCAGCCGATGAGCTGCGAGAAACTCGTGCCCTCGGTGCGGTCGCCAAGATCGGCGTCCTCGACCATGCCCATTTCGGGCGGGCCTTGGACTTGGACCTGGGCGAAGATGTTTTGATATTGTGCCATCTTTCACTCTCTCCTTAGAGGTCGGCCCAGATCGGCAGGTCGAGCCACCAATCCCACCAGACAATCCACTGGTCGAACCAGACCGTTCCCGAGATCACGATGCAGATTGCGCTCCAGAACCCTGCATTCAGCGCAAGGAGGAGGCCGAGTCGGTGGATCCCGAGGGGCCCGATCGAGTAGCCGATGAAGTCTCGGAAGAATGTGTCTTCGTGTTCCGGGGAGCGGACTTCCTTGCCCTTCTCGGGGTTCGCCGCCGACAGGATTAGCGAACCGTGAAGTGCGAGCGCCAGCGTTGTGGTGAAGAAGAACGTCACCGCAACCATGTGCGCCGGGTTATAGTGGAAGTTGCCGTAGAGGTAGCCGGTATAGCTCACCCAATCGAGGTGGCTCCAGATCCCGTACGGAAACGCATGTCCCCACGCCCCCATCAGAACCGGCCGGATCACCACCAGTGTAGTGTAGGCGAGGATGGCGAACCCAAATGCAACGGGCACATGATAGCCAATTCCGAGCTTTCGGCAGATCTCGACCTCGCGCATCATCCAACTGATGAACGCACCGTGGGCACAGATCGTGATGATCTGCCATAATCCGCCTTCGTTAAGAGGCGCGGCGCCAAGCCCGTAGCTGATTGGCGGAGGATTGATAGAGATAAGCCAGGGGTTCCAAGTTCCCTGAAGTGTCGCACCGTAGAAAATGAGAATGGTGCCTAGTGCCGCGAAGAATATCGTCGTGACGCCGAAGAAGCCCACGTAGAACGGCCCGACCCAGAAGTCGAACAGGTCGCCGCCGACGAGCGTGCCCCCGGGAACGCGATACTTTCGCTCGAAGGTGAGCAAAGCCATACGTCTGTCTCCGTTTCATTCGGCGAAGCCGGGGCCCCCGGGCGCCGTAATTTCTGATCTGTTTGCCACGGGCGGCGAACCGCCCGTGACTGTGGTTTGGGATTGGGCTCGGACCCGTTACTCGCCGCCTGCAAAGGCGAGAGTGAACCAGTTCGTCTCCGGGTTGCTGAGAAGGACGAGGTGAATCATCGCCGCCAGCAAAAAGAGGAAGACGCCCTGCGCCACGAAAACGCGGCGAGGATCAAAGACGAGCCAGATCTTGTAGAACTGTGCCATGTCTTCTGAGCTCCTTTACGACCAGTTGAACCAAGGCAGTTTGATGTACGTCGCGATATGAGCGACGACGGCCACGGCTGCGAACAGCCAAAGCCCGCTCATATACACCGAGTGCAGCTCCTGCGCTTGCTCGTCGGTCAGACCTGTGAAGGACAGGTCGGTTCTATCAGCCATTGAAATCCTCCGGATTTGGTGACTGACGCCGCGACCCCCGCGGCTGGGCCCCGGACCGGAGGAATCCGGCCGGGCTATCGTCCCTCCGCGGGGGAGGGGCGAATTCTGATGGACTGGGTCTCATGCTGCGAAGATCATCGGCGTGATGATGCGCGCCTGACTCCAGGCACGGGCGATGGGACCCTTTTCAGGGAGGCGAAACTGGCGGGCCGCCTGCAGCGCCCAGGTCAGTACCGCAAGCGGCAGCGTGGCCACAAAGATCACGGCGAAGTACGCCATGAACTCCCGTCGAAGCGGACGTACATCGCGCGCCTGTGCCGGGCCGGGCGCGAAGCCCGATAAGTCGGTGGTCTGGTCGGTCATGAAGTGCCTCCCTTCTGAGGTTCGGGACGAAGCGCGGCGACGGTCTCGAAGACCACGCGCTCGGCGCCTTGGGCGAGCGCGGCCGTCTCAGCGGCATCGCGCAGGGATTTCGCAGCGGAAATCCTGGTAAGGATCGGGTGTTCGGCGACGATGCGATCAAGCTCGGACTGCGCGTCCTCGTCCCACGGCATGTCGCGCCGAAGCGTGGTGGGTGTTGCCTGCGCTGCGTCCATGTCCGACCCAAGCGGCAGAATATGGAAAAGCGCGTCGAACAGGCCGTTGCACACCTCCTGGACCACGTAAGTTGCACCGGCATAGCCCATGAAAGGCGTGCCCGTCGCTCGCCGGATCGCAGCACCGGGAAAGCTTGCCGGAATGAAGGTCGGCCTTGGCCCGTGACCAGCGACCATTTCGGCGAGGTACATTTTTTCGTTGATCGATCCGAAGACGATCAGAGGGCGGGAACCATGAAGCTTGGCGCGGACAGCGTCGTTGTCGGTCTTACGTCCGGCCACGCGCGCTGTGGCAAGGACGCAGGGAAAGCCCAGGTCCTCTTCGAGGAAATGGCGTAAACCGCGGGCATAGGTTTCGTTGGCGACCACTGCGAAACTTGCCGTTCCAAAGAAGTCCTGTGTGACCGACCGCCATAGATCCCAGACAGGCTTGATCGTCGAATGCTTCTCTTTGGCGATGAATGGCTCGGGGTCGAGGCCGAGGTGTTCGCCGAGCGTCCGTAGGAATTTCGTCGTGCTTTCGATGCCGATCGGCGCCTGAAGATAGGGTTTGCCCAGAACTTCGGCCAGACCGCGCCCGAACTCGCGGTACATGACCACGTTGACGTCTGCGTTCACGAGGTTGCGCATCTCGGCCAGATGGGCGCCAAGTGGCATCACCATATTCACCTCGGCCCCGATCCCCTCAATCAGGCGCCGTATCTCGGCCAGGTCCGAGGGCATGTTGAAGGTGCCGTACATCGGTCCGAGGATGTTCACACGCGGCTTGGCATCCGCATCGCGTTTCTTCTCCGGGGGCATCCGCCCTTTGGTCATGCCAAATTCGGTGAAGATCCACGTCATGGCGCGGTCGGCCGCCTCCCACTGATCCTCATCAATGGTGCGGGGCAGGAAGCGCTGGATATTTGTTCCCTGGGGCGTGACGCCACCGCCGATCATTTCGGCGATCGAACCGGTCACGACCACCGCCGGGAGAGCTGGATCGAGCGTTTGCCAAGCGCGTTTCATGGCGCCTTCGGTCCCGTCGCGGCCAAGCTCCTCTTCACCCAGGCCGGTGACGACGATGGGCAGCTCATGGGGCGGCAAGCCGTCGGTGTAGTGTAGGACCGAAGTGACCGGCAGGTTCTCGCAGCCCACGGGCCCGTCTATGACCACCTGAAGGCCCTTCACTGCTGTGAACGCATAGACAGCGCCCCAATACCCGCCGGCGCGATCGTGATCCTGGATCAGCATGGTCGCCCCCGTGTGCTCAGGGCGAGCCCGCTCCATGCGGCCATATCCATCCAGACCAGCATCAGATCATTTGCTCCGCTTTTGCGGCCCGCGCAGCCTTATCAAGCTTCTTCTGATGTTGCGCGCGGAAGTCGGGTCGCAGGTTTGGGGCGCCATCCCAGACACCTGCTGTGTCGCCCGTGCCGGTGCCTTCGAAAAACTCACGCATGTGATCCATGCGATCCTTGTTGGCGATGGCCGCGGTCACGACTTCGGCCAGCGACCCGGCCCCAGCAGGACCCATCAACGGACGCGCAGAGATCAGGTTCGTGAAGTAGAGGGACGGGATCCCAAGTTCTTTGCCTTTCTGGACTACTGGCGTCGTACCAATTGCAAGGTCCGGTCGTACGCCCTCCATGGCGGCCAGATCGTCTTCGAGAGACGCGCGATACTTGACTTTCACGCCCTTGGCTTCGAGCCATTCCCGGTCTGCGCGGCTCGCTTCGGTCTTTCCGCAGGCAGTTCCAACATAGGGAACGTCTGCACCGCTTTCGATCAGAAGACGGGCGACAAGAAGCTCAGACCCCTCATAGCCGGACAACGTGATCGTTCCCTTGATCTGGGCGGCAGAAAGTGCGGCCTTGATCGCGGGCACAAAGGCGTTCTGCGCGGCGGCGACCTTGGCACCCGAGATGCCGAACGCATCGCCGATCCCGGCCAGCCAGGCAGCAGTTCCTTCGACGCCCACAGGTGCGGATCCGACGGCGGGTCGACCCGCGGCTTTGAATGACCGCATTGCCGCAGCGTAAAAGGGGTGGATCGCAGCCACGGCACCACAATCGAGTGCCGCGTACATTTCGCGCCATTCGCGGCAAGGCACGACGGGGCCCGCGGCCAGACCCATGGGTGCCAGCATGGCACCGATCATCACGGGGTCTGCCGGGAACATCTCTCCCAATAACGTGACGGTTGGTCGGTCATCTCGGCCGGCGACGGGTGCCGGGACCGGACCGGCCTCAATCTCGGCCCGGGCGTAATCCAGCATGGCTCCGGCCAATACATCCTTGGCTTCGGCATGGGTCGGAACGCCAAAGCCGGGCACGTCGATACCTATGATGCGAACGCCATCGATCTCGTCAGGCAAGAGGCGCAGCGGCACACCAGACGCTGTCGGCACGCAAAGGTTCGTCACCACGATGGCGTCATAGCGGTCGGGATCGGCCATCTGGTGAACGGCGTCGCGGATATCCTCGAAGAGCTTACCGGTAACCAGGGTCTCGGAGTTGAAGGGGACGTAGCCCACCGACCGCCGGGCGCCGTAGAAATGGCTGACAAAGGTAAGGCCATAAACGCAGCAGGCCGAGCCGGACAGCACCGTCGCGACACGACGCATACGCAATCCGACGCGCAGTGACCCGAATGCTGGGCACATGCTTTGTGGTTTATCATGCGGCCCTTGGGGATAATCTTTGGCGAACTGCTCGAGCACGTCTGACTTGCCCGCAGCGCGCGCGGCGCCCTCCATCTCCGATGACCCTGCATGGCAACCCATACCGTCACCGCCGACTGGAGTTTGATCCGGCCGAGCTTCGCCCCGGTCCACCTCAACCTCGGCCGAGGTGTCATATGTGACTTCACCCGTCACGCGTCATCTCCGGCGCGCATGAGGATCTGGCTGCGGAAGGCTCTACACATCGTCATAGACCACTTCGAGACTGGCCTTCGGCGCGGCATTGGAGCCGCGCATATCCTGATCGGTTGCGGGTTCGAGAACGACACCTGCACCGGTGTCCGACCCGTCGAACAGATTCAGAAGCTGGTCCTGCGTCAGTGCAGTCGGGCGAAGGGGCGGCGCCTCGGCCACGTTGTCGCCGAGGCCGGCAAAGAGATCGCCCCACGGCCCGTCTGCAGTGCCAACGATCTGGTAGTTGGCCGATTTCTTGCGCAGATCATCGTCCTGCGGGATCGCAGCAAGCACCGGAATGTCCACTGCCTCGGCAAAGGCCTGCGCCTCACCCGAGCCGTCGTCCTTGTTGATAACAATGCCGGCCACGCCCACGTTGCCGCCGAGTTTGCGAAAATACTCGACCGCGGAGCAAACGTTGTTCGCGACGTACAGCGACTGAAGGTCGTTCGAGCCGACGATGATAACTTTCTGGGCCATGTCGCGGGCGATCGGCAGGCCGAAGCCGCCGCAGACCACGTCACCCAGGAAGTCGAGCAGGACATAGTCGAAGTCCCAATCGTGGAAGCCCAGCTTCTCGAGAAGCTCGAAGCCATGGATGATCCCGCGTCCGCCGCAGCCGCGTCCCACCTCGGGCCCGCCAAGCTCCATGGCAAAAACGCCGTTGCGCTTGAAGCAGACATCGCCGATCTGAACCTCTTCGCCGGCGAGCTTCTTCTTGGTCGAGGTCTCGATGATCGTCGGGCAAGCCTTGCCACCAAAAAGAAGGCTGGTCGTGTCCGACTTCGGATCGCAGCCAATCAGCAGGACTCGTTTGCCCTGCTCGGCCATCATGTGGCTCAGATTGGCGAGTGTGAATGACTTGCCGATGCCACCCTTACCGTAAATCGCGATTATCTGAGTCTTCTTCGTCGGCTCGGAGACAGGCACCTCAAGCGTGGGCTCGGTTGCCTCGTCCTTCAGGCGGTTGTCGTAGTCCTTGAGATTAGGGACATCGAGGCTCATGCATGGCCCTCCCAGTCGAGGATCATCTTGAGACAATCGGATTCGGTGAATGCAGTCTCGTACGCCGCGGGAGCATCCGCGGCGGGACGGCGATGGGTGATGAGGCGGTCGAGCGAAAGGGCGCCAGCCTCGACAAGTCTGCGAACCGCGGCCAGATCACTTGGATCCCATTCGGCGGCAACGCGGAAACGGGCCTCTTTCATGAATGCGGGCGGGAAAGAAAAACTGAGTGGCGCTTGGTAGAACCCGGCAAGAACGACCTCGCCGCCCTTTTCTATTCGGCCGATCAACTGGTCGAGGATACCTGAGGCACCAGAGGCGTCATAGATTGCCCGGTAGTCGCGGCGCGTGTCGTCATCGGGATGGACAATCTCGTACCCTTCGGCGCCGGCCATCCGTTCCTCGGCAATTTCCCACACCGTGGGGGCTGGAGCGCCGGCGGCAATGGTCAGCCGGGCCAGAAGACGGCCCAGGACCCCGTGCCCGACGATGAGTTCGGGCATCCGCTTGTCGAGACCGGCCATTGAATGACGTGCGGTGGCGGCAAGCGCGAGCAATGCGCCCTCTGCGCCAAACCCGGAATCAATACGGGTTACACGCGCGACGTCAGTGACGATTCGCTGCGCGGCCCCACCGAAAAGCCCGAACGCTCCATCATAACAATTGGCGCCGGGAACGAAGACCATTTCGCCCGGACGGAACCCCGTGTCGATGCCTGCCTCGACGACTTCGCCTGCAGCCTCGTAACCAGGTACCAATGGATAGCCCATTCCCGGAAATGGCGGCATCTCCCCTGTCCAGAAGAGTTTTTCCGTCCCGGTCGAGATCCCAGAGTACCGCGTTTCAACCACGAGATCCCGCGGTCCCGGCGCAGAAAGCCCGAGGCGGGCAAGGCTCAGATCCTTCGGTCCGTTCAACACGATGGCGGTGGCGTCCACGGCGGAGATGCTCCCTTTTTTGCCGTCTTCCGGCCCCGTAGCCGGTGCGACATTCTGTCAACTGTCAGTCTAAGCTTACATTAAGCAGTGTCAATTGGTTTAGACAAAAAGACGTCAGAACGGTTTGACAGCAGTCACAACCGAGGTGACGAATGCGCGCCGGGTCCGGATTGTACGGACTTGCTCGAACCCCGCAGCGCGAAGAAGTCCGCCGATTTCCTCGGAAGACCGGGTGCGCCCGGTCCCCATGGCCAGAGTGTAGATCGCGAAGTACGCATCTCCCGCCCGCTCCGGGCGCGCACCACCAGACATAGGCTCTGCAACAATCAGACGGCCCCCCGCCGGCAGAGCCTGAAAAACTTTCTTCAGAAGATCCTCAACCGTCGCATCCGCATGGTCATAAAGAACGCGCACAAGGCTTATCGCATCGGCCCCATCGGGCAGTGACTGATCACGAAAGGATCCTGCCACAAGCGAAACCCTGTCGGCTAAGCTAGCAGCGCCAAGGCGTTCTTGCGCGGCAGGGCCCACCGCCGGCAAATCGAACAGTGTGGCCTTCATGTTCGGCTCCGTTCGCAATGCAGCGATCAGAAACGCTCCACTGCCCCCACCAACATCCAAAAGGTGAGATACGCCCCGAAGCGAAACCGCAGCCAGCGTTTCGTCAGCAACCAAGGCCTGACTGTCGGCCATGAGATCGGAGTACGTGCGCGCCACATCAGGCGCGACGCCGTCTCCGCCGAAGACGTAGGGCCAGAACCGCGCAAGCTCAGTCTCGGGCGCATCTCGAAAGAAGGCAGCCGGATCGGCGAGATCCCGATAAAGCACAGCGTGATGTCGGATCATGGCCGTTAGGCCCGGAACGCCTGTAAGTGCGGCGCCTTTGCGTGCGAGGGCATAGACGCCGGGCCGCAACCGGCGCAACAGGCCCAAGGCCGCACCGGCCTGCATAAGGACTTCGAGGCGCGGTCGGACGATATCCGTTGCCAACGCAAGATCGTCCAGTGTCTGGGGTCCTGGGCGCAGGAGGTTCAGGATATCGAGTTCGATAAGGGCGGCGAGCACCTGAGAATGGACAAAGCCTGCGACCAGATCAAAGATCGCCTCACCATCTTTGCGAGCATGGCCGCGCGTCAGGGGATTGCGTGCCGCCCAGCGCTGAAAGCCGGGACGGGCGACGATCCGGTTGCGCCAACCGAGCCAGTCTATCCCAGCCCTGAGGGGCGATGAACGGGCGGTATCGGTCACTCGCCCGGAACGGGCCGCCGCGTGGGCGTCATCGGAATGAGTTGTTGTGCTGTTTTCTGGACCATACGTGCGAGTGCAGCTTCGCCGGGACACGAAGGTATCGAAGCGACGGCGCCTGAAAGCGTATCCTTAAGACGCTGTATGGCGCCATCGACGCCCCACGCCGCAACAGCGTTCGGTCGGGCGTGGACTGCATCTTGGCCCGCGGGCTTGCCCAGTTCATCTTCGTCCATCAGGGCATCACGCAGATCATCGGCCACCTGAAAGGCCTCGCCAATACGGGCTCCGAGTTCGGTCCAGGGTTCCGGTGCCTCGCCTGCGGCGACGGCGCCCATCTGCGTGGCGGCAATGAACAGGGCTCCGGTCTTGGCCATGTGGTAAGCTTGGAGATCAACCGCCTCTTCGCTTTCCCACCCTTGGCCCGCGCAGATACCGCCGGGCATGCCTGAACGGGTTGCAAGAATGCGGGTCAGCGCCATGGCTCGTACCGGATCTTCGACTCGGGCGAGGATGTCGAAGGCCAGAAAGATCAGGCTGTCGCCGGCGAGGACTGCAAGGGGTTCGGAATAGGCCCGATGGACCGACGGTTTTCCCCGCCGCGTATCGGCATTGTCAAAGGCGGGCAGATCGTCATGTACAAGGCTACCGCAATGGATGAGCTCCAGCGCCGCCAAAGCTGCATTGGCCGTGGCAGGCTGGTCATCGCCGCAAGCCAAAGCCACTGACAAAAGAATGGTCGGCCTGATCCGCGCACCGCCTGGTTTGACGGCGTAGTCGAGCGCCTGTGCAAGTCGTGGAGGGGCAGCCCCGGCCTGTCCATGTCCGATAGCCGCCGACAGCGCGGCTTCGATCCGGGGTGTAAGGGGCATCGCAGGCTCCATATGACAGAGTGTCAATTCTTACTGACAGTTCAGTGTAAATTACTGTGGACAGATCCTTGCGCCGAGTCAACAATCCCGACCATGGGAGTTCCTGAAGACAAGGTTGTGGTGATCGGTGCCGGAATGGGGGGCCTCGCCGCCGCTATGCGGTTGGCCCATGCCGGGTTCGATGTGACGATTGCAGACCGAAACCCATGGGCCGGCGGCAAGATGCGCACTGTGCCCAGCGCGGCGGGGCCGATAGATGCCGGACCTACGGTTCTAACGATGCGCGACGTGTTCGATGCGCTTTTTGAGGATACCGGAAGCGCACTCGACGCCCATGTAAATCTTGAAGCAGAACCATTGCTCGCCCGCCATGTTTGGCCGGACGGGTCGATGTTGGATCTCCATGCGGATGCGGAGGCGAGTGAAACCGCCATTCGGGCCTTTGCCGGTCCCGCGGAAGCGGCGGCCTTCGTGCGGTTCTCGGAAGAAACTGCGCGCCTCTTTGAAGCGTTCGACGCCCCGATGATGCGGGCGGCGCGGCCACGGATCCAGGCGCTCGCGGGCGCGGCGATGCGTGACCCGTCGCTTTGGCCGGCGCTTGGCCCCTTTCAGACCCTCGCCCGGCGACTTGCCCGGCATTTCGAAGACCCGCGGCTGCGACAACTCTTCGGGCGGTATGCGACTTATGTGGGCGGATCGCCCTACGATTCTCCCGCAGTGCTCGGATTGATCTGGCAGGCCGAGGCGCGTGGCGTCTGGCGTGTGACCGGCGGTATGCACCGGCTTGCCGCGGCCATGGCCAAACGAGCCGAAGATTTGGGTGCTCGGGTGCTCTTGGGGAATGGGGTGCGTCGGATCGAGGTTCAGGCCGGTTCGATCCGCGGCGTTCAATTGGAAGACGGGACGCGACTGCCGGCGCGGCAAGTTGTCATGGCCGGGGATCCGCGCGCCCTGGCGGCAGGGCTTCTCGGCAATCACGTCTCCCCAGCAATCCGCCCGCCGAATGCTGAGCCGCGCAGTCTGTCGGCCAATGTCTGGGCTTTCGCTGCGCGGCCTAGCGGTGTGGATCTAGCTCATCATACAGTCTTCTTTGGTCACGATCCCAGAACCGAGTTCGATCCGTTGCGGCGTGGCACACTGCCCGAGGATCCAACGCTCTACGTATGCGCCGAAGATCGCGGAACCGGGCGGACACCGCCCGCTCTCGAACGTTTCGAAATCATCATGAACGCCCCGCCTCTGCCGCGCGGCCAGTCAAGGGACCTTGCCACATGTCGGAAACGCACCTTCCCGGTTCTCAAGGCACGCGGGCTCGTCTTTTCGCCGGAACCGCCCGACGACGCACTGACCACCCCGATGGGGTTCGAGGCGATCAGCCCAGGGAGCCTCGGCTCCCTTTACGGGCGGAGCCCGCACGGGCTGATGGCGGCGTTCCAAAGGCCGCACGCCCGGACGGCCGTGCCGGGCCTCTATCTGGCCGGGGGCGGGGCGCATCCGGGGGCGGGGGTGCCGATGGCGACCCTCTCAGGCCGGCATGCGGCCGCAGCGATCGAGACGGACCGAACTTTGCGCTCGAAGTCCCGGAGGACGGCTATGCTTGGTGGTACATCGACGGCGTCTCGGACGACGGGCGCCGCGCCGTCTCGGTAATCGCGTTTATCGGGTCTGTCTTTTCGCCGTGGTATCGCTGGACCGGGCGGCGGCGGCCCCACAACCATGTTTGCATCAACGTTGCGACCTACGGACCTGGCGGACGCTTCACTATGACCGACCGGGGCGAAGCCGCGCTGCGTCAGACGCGCGAGACATTCACTGTGGGGCCGTCGTCGCTGCGCTGGCGGGGTGGGCAGCTCGTAATTGATGTGAACGAGATCTCGTCCCTGCCGCTTGTGTCTCGGGTAAAGGGGCGCATCACCGTAACTCCGGCCGGAGTTACAGATGTCGACTTGCCGCTTACGGATGATGGCGCTCATGTCTGGCGACCATTTGCGCCAACGGCCCGGATCGAAGTGGACCTCAACAGGGGCTGGAACTGGTCCGGACACGGTTATTTTGACGCCAATTTCGGGACGCGTGCCCTTGAGGCCGACTTCAGCGACTGGACATGGGGACGGTTCCCCATTCCAGGCGGGACCGCGTGTTTTTATGATGCAGGCCGGCGTGACGGGTCGCGGCTGGCCAGCGCCTACCGGTTTGACGAGACAGGCAACGTGACCACATTCGACGCGCCGCCTCTCACACCTGTCGCAAGATCTCTTTGGGCAGTTCGACGGGAAACGCGGGCCGATCCCGGCTATCGCCCAAGACAGGTGAAAGCGATGCTGGACGCGCCGTTTTACACGCGATCAGTCGTGCGCACCCAGATTCACGGGCACGAGACGGACGGGGTGCACGAGGCATTGGATCTCAATCGCTTTCGGGGGCCATGGTTGATGCCAATGCTGGCCGTTCGCGTTCCACGGCGGTCTGGCTGGCAGTTCGATTAGGCCGGAACCGCATCCTTGTTCTTCCGCCAGACCGAGAGATTCAGTGCCGCCGCGACGGTGACCCAGAGAAGGTAGGGCGCGAACAACAACCCAGCGACCATGTCGAGACGGTAGAACGCCACCATTGTTGCAGCCACTGCCAGCCAAAGGGCAAGCACGACGATCATTGCCTGATCCATGCGCCTCAGGCCGAAGAAGACCGGGGTCCAGAGCGCATTTAGAGCAATCTGGATCGCGTAAAAGGCCATTGCGTAGGCGCTGCCGTCGTTGGGCGCGGCGCGTGCCGCAGCAAATGAAATAAGCAGGTAAAGCGTGGTCCACGCTACAGGGAACAGCCAGTTCGGAGGTGTCCACACCGGTTTCTTTAAGGCCTCGTACCACGTGCCCGGCGGAAATAAGGCACCAGTGGCCCCAGCGGCAAAGCATGATCCAAGGAAGAGTATGAAGAGCGTCCAATCCATGCCAAAGACCTAGGCGTGTCGAGCGCCGGGTCCACCGCCCCGCGCGGCCAATTCACGTTGCCGCAGATCGGCAAGAAGGGACAACAGCGCAGGTGTCCGCCCATGATACGGCTGCGCTGTCGCAGCGGCATCGACAAGAAAGGCGGTTTCGGCCAAAGGCGGCGCGAAAATCACGGCAGACCGTGGTGCGACGAGCGTGGCGCCCGCGCGGAAAGTCGAACCCGCCAGCCAAGCAATCTTCTGGCCACGGCCCGTGCGTGCCCGCACCGTGATTGAATCGTATCCATTTCGGCGGACCGCCCCGCCGATACCGCCATAAACGAATCGCGCCGCGTAGATCCCGGGCCGGGCTGCGGGTGGCAAGGCGCCTATGCCCGCTTCCGACCGGCGATAAAGCCGCTCCGCTTCGGCCAGAAGGCGGCGGATCATGGTCCGGATCGCTGGGGTGGGTTCCGGGCAATCCAGAAACGCGTCGGGTTCAATACCCGCTTCAGTCAGCCAATCCGTCGGCAGGTACAGACGCTTCGCACGCGCGTCCTCGCCAACATCTCGAGCAATGTTTGTCAGCTGCATGGCCGCACCCAGATCGCAGGCACGTGCCAATGCGCCAGCCTCGCGCACACCCATAAGAACACACATCATCGCGCCGACGGCCGACGCAACGCGTGCGGAATAAGCGTGCAGATCGGACAAGGTCGCGTAGCGCGTGCCGACCGCATCCCAGGCCAGCCCTTCGAGGAGAGCATCGGGAAGCGCGCGCGGCATATCGAACTCTTCCACGACACGGGCAAAGGCCCTGTCGGCTGGTGCATCATGCGGCTGGCCGGCATAGATCGCGTCAAGCCGCGCCTGCAGGCGCAGAACCGCGGCCGGTTTGGCATCTTGCAAGTCGACCGCATCGTCGGCCAGTCGGCAGAACGCATAAAGCGCGAGTGCAGGGTCACGGACCTTCGCCGGCAATAGCCGAGAAGCCGCGTGGAACGACAGGGATCCGTGCCGGATCGCTTCTCGGCACGCGGCCATATCGGATGCGGCGCTCATTCAGCAGCCAGTGGTTCGGTGGCGATAACTGGCGCCGGCGGGACAAGCTTGCCCAGAACTTCCGCCGACGAAATCACACCCGGGACGCCCGCACCGGGATGCGTGCCTGCACCCACCAGAAACAATCCGTCGAGTTCTTCGCTAACATTGTGCGGACGAAACCACGCCGATTGGAGAATGCGAGGTTCGATCGAGAACCCGGTGCCCATCGGCGCCAGATAGCGATCGCGAAAAGTCTCGGGCGTAAAGATAAACTCAGTCGAGATTCGTGACCTGAAACCCGGCATCTGCCGTTCGAGAACTGCCGCGACCTTATCCGTGTACCGCTCGGTTTCGCGCGACCAATCGACGGGATTGGCGTGGCCAAGATGCGGAACCGGGGAGAGAACATAGAACGTGTCGCCCCCGGGCGGCGCGACCGTTGGATCGGTAACCGATGGCCTGTGTACATAGAGGCTCATGTCGTCGGCAAGGTGGCCCTTGGTGAAGATGTCCCGCAAAAGACCTTCATATCGGGGTCCAGCAAGGATCGTGTGGTGATCCATCTCCGGCCAGAGATCGCGCGTGCCCTTCGTACCAAAGTACCAGACATAAAGCCCCATGGACCATTTGGTTCGATCCAATCGCTTTGGACTCCACCGACGCCTGCTCGTGCCGGGCAGCAAGTCGCGATAGGTGTGCCCTGCGTCCGCGTTTGACACCACGAGCGATGCAAAATGACGGGTGCCGTCCGCAAGCCGGACGCCCCTTGCCGAGCCGTTCGCAACTTCGATCCCGGTTACGTCCTGACCGAACAACACCTGCCCGTCCTGACCACGAATGACGCCGACCATCGCATCCGCGATGGCCTGCACGCCACCCATCGCATAGTGCACGCCGAACTCTTTCTCGAGATAGCTGACAAGCCCGTACATAGACGTCACGTGCCGGGGATCACCACCGATAAAGAGCGGGTGAAAGCTTAGCGCCATACGCAACCGTTCGTCCCGCACACGGGCGCGCGCCAGCCCAAGGATCGACCGATCTGCGCGCAAGGCGGCAAAGGTTGGAAGTACCCGCACTGTCTCCCAGATCTTGTGCATGGGCTTGGCCACCATGCCTTCGAAGCCAACGACATAGCGCCGATATGAGTCGCGAAGGAAACGGCGATACCCACTGAGATCGCCGGGCGAGAGACGCCCAATCTCGGCCTCCATGGCCTCTGTCGACTGGCGAGCTTTGAACTCGGATCCATCGGGCCAGCGGATTGTATAGAACGGGTCGAGCGGACGAAGGTCGACGTCCGCACGGAAATCACGCCCGCAGGCAGCCCAGAGTTTCTCGTAAACTTGGGGGACGGTGATGATCGTCGGCCCCAAATCGAACCGGTGCCCGTCCTGCGTGATCGAACTGCCGCGCCCGCCTGGACGGTCGAGCCGGTCAAATACTGTTACCCGATACCCTTTGGCTCCAAGACGCATGGCGGCTGCCAGGCCGCCCAACCCGGCGCCGACGACGATGGCGTCCGCTGCGCCAGTAGGATCGTGAAAGGTCATAGAGACACGGTACTCTTGTCCACTTCAGTTGACAATCACTTGCGACCAGCTGTCATATAAACCGAATTCTTCTTCCCACGCCTCTCCTCGTGTGTCAAACTAAGTTGACAGATAAGGAGTCCCGCCATTCAGACCGTCAGTCTCAGTCTGTTCCGCTTCGCCTCGGCCGCTGCACGGATCTGGGTTGTCGGGCAAATGGGTGCGGCCCGACTAGACTTCGCGCGCATGCCCGAGGCCACGTTCTGGAAGTTGTGCGGGTCGGGAACGGATGAGGGTTTCACGCCCATTCCCAACACAGCGGTCTGGGCCATTCTTGTGGCATGGCCGGACGAGGCAACGGCGCGGCGCATGACATCAGACGCTCCGGTCTTTGGTCGCTGGCGCGCGCGCGCCGCCGAGGACTGGACGGTTTTCTTGGCCCCTGCCTCATCTCGCGGCGAATGGTCTGGGGTCGAGCCTTTCGAGCCTGACGGCCCCGAACCTCTGGGGCCGATCGCGGTCCTGACCCGCGCCACGGTTCGGCCCACCGTGGTCCCGCGCTTTTGGGGTCGCGCGCCGGCCATTCAGGACGTCATCCGCGATGACCCAAACGTCGCCTTCAAGATCGGGATCGGCGAGGTACCTTGGTTCCAGCAGGTCACGTTCTCGATCTGGCCAGACATGCCATCGATGACACGATTTGCCCACGCACCGGGCCCCCACGCAGACGCCATCCGAGCCGTTCGGGACGGCGGATGGTTCCGTGAAGAGCTTTATGCCCGGTTCCGCGTCCTCGGCGGCACCGGGACCTGGGAAGGCGCTTCGCCCCTCGCACAGTTTGAGAAGGAAGCTGCATGAAACCGCCATTCCCGTTTTCCGCCATTGTCGGTCAGGACGAAATGAAACAGGCCATGATCCTGACGGCTATTGATCCGGGGATCGGTGGTGTTCTTGTTTTTGGCGACCGAGGCACGGGAAAGTCGACGGCGGTACGGGCCTTGGCGGGGCTCTTGCCACCGATCCGACAGGTTGCGGGTTGCCCGGTGAATTCGGAATCCGTCGAAGCCTGCCCCAAATGGGCGGAAATCGGATCGCGGCGCATCGTGGCCCGACCAACCCCGGTGATTGATCTGCCTCTTGGCGCGACCGAAGATCGTGTGACCGGAGCCCTCGATATTGAACGTGCTCTGACGCGAGGCGAGAAAGCGTTCGAACCTGGGCTGCTGGCCCGGGCAAACCGCGGATACCTGTACATCGACGAAGTGAACCTGCTTGAGGATCACATCGTCGATCTGCTGCTCGATGTGGCGCAATCGGGTGAGAACGTTGTGGAGCGCGAAGGGCTGTCTATCCGTCATGCCGCGCGGTTCGTTCTGGTCGGGTCCGGAAACCCGGAAGAAGGCGAACTTCGACCTCAACTGCTGGACCGGTTCGGCCTTTCGGTCGAGGTGACCTCGCCGACCGATGTCGCGGAACGCGTCGAGGTTCTCCGCCGCCGGGACGCGTATGAGACGGACCACGCCCGCTTCATGAAACGGTGGCGGTCAGCGGACACCAAGCTTCGCAACCGGATCACGAAGGCCAAGGACGCCTTGCCGGAAGTTGAGACACCTGATCAAGCGCTGGCCGATTGCGCCGAGTTGTGCCTTGCCATCGGATCGGACGGATTGCGCGGAGAGCTTACACTATTGCGGGCCGCGCGCGCGCTTGCCGCGTTCGACGGTGATGCCGCCATTTCACGCGCGCATCTTCGGAAAGTCGCTCCGTCGGCGCTGCGCCACCGGCTTCGGCGCGATCCGCTGGACGAGGCGGGGTCGACAAATCGTGTGGCCCGGGCGATGGGTGACCTGTTCGGAGCTTTTCAGACAGCAGCCGAATGAACCCTCCAGCCACACCCTGGGCCCGGGCGACGCGCGCGCTGGCCTTGTTTGCCATCGATCCCGCTGGCCTCGGCGGAATCTGGGTCCGCGCCCGATCCGGTCCGGTCAGAGACGCGTTCCTGGCTCTCTTGGAGCAATTGCCCGAGACACCGGTGAAAGTGCATCCGGCCATGTCCGACGAAGCGTTGTTCGGCGGCCTTGATATCAACGCGACGCTAACGGCTGGCCGGCCTGTGCAGTCACCCGGGCTGTTGCAAGGCAGTGTGCCCCTTCTCTTGACCATGGCAGAACGCACCTCGGCTGCACGGGCGGCACGATTGGCCCAATCATTGGACGGCGGGGCGAGCGCGATTGCTCTTGATGAGGGCGAAGGCTCTGATGAGGGACTGGCCGGGACCCTTGTTGAACGTCTCGGCCTTTTTGTTGAGCTGGACGGTCTACGCCTGGCCGACGTAGCCGGAGCTTGGGATGAAGGCATTGGTGAGGCCCGGGCGAGGCTCAGCAGTGTCATCATGGACGCGTCCGAGCTGAACGCTTTGGCGGACACCGCGGCCCGCCTTGGTATTCGCAGCTTGAGGGCCCCTTTGTTCGCTCGCTCAGCGGCCCGGGCCCATGCCGCGCTTGCAGGCCGCTCTGAAGTCGCACCCGAGGATCTTGAGATTGCGGTGGCCCTTGCGTTCGGTCACAAAGCTACCCGGCTGCCAGAGCCTGAAGAAGCGCTCGTCTCTCCGGATCCGATGCCGGAATGCGCGCGGGATGACAATCCGGCCGGATCCGACGATCCGGACCACGCGTCGAGCGTTCCGGAAGAAGTTCTTTTGCAGGCGGTGGCGGCGGCACTTCCCGCGGACGTTTTGAAGCGCCTTGCCTCGGGACGCACCCGTTCGCCGCACGGGGGCGGGTCCGGACAAGGGGCACCTCGTTCAGGATCAGCACGCGGCAGGCCCCTTCCGGCACGACCCGGGCGTCCTTCGGGCGCCGACCGCATAGATGTCTTGGCAACCCTGCGCGCCGCAGCGCCCTGGCAGGGACTGCGGGCAGCACGGCCGGGCGGCGCTCTTGCCATTCGGAAAGAAGACATCCGCCTTCGGCGAAACGAAGAACGGACGGATCGCTGCCTGATCTTTACCGTGGACGCGTCCGGCAGCGCGGCGGTTGCGCGCTTGGCCGAAGCGAAGGGAGCCATCGAACACCTGCTGGTCGACGCTTATGCCAGCCGCGACCACGTGGCGCTCGTCGCGTTTCGCGGGACCGGGGCGGAGATGCTCTTGCCGCCGACGCGGTCGCTCGTCCAGACCAAACGGCGGCTGGCGGCACTACCCGGCGGAGGTGGAACTCCGCTGGCGGCAGGCCTCGACATGGCAGGCAATGCCGCGGTGCGGGCCCGCAGCAAGGGTATGGCCCCCACCATCATTCTTTTGACGGATGGCCGCGCGAATATCGCAAGAGATGGCTCGGCCAATCGAGAGCAAGCCGCCGCAGACGCCGAAACCGCCGCCCGAACCGTGCGCGCCTTGGACGTGCCTTCGGTACTGATCGACACGTCCGTTCGACCGCGGGGCGATCTGGCCGCGTTGTCGGGGACCTTGAACGCGCGCTATGTTCCCTTGCCCCGTGCCGATGGTGCCGACATCGCCAAGACCGTGACACAATCCATCGACCACGCGCAGCAAGGTGCGGGCCACTGATGGACTGGGCCAAGGACGGCCCGACATGGCCCAACCAAGACAGCTCTCGCTTCGTCGATGCCCGTCCCCACCGGTGGCACGTGCAAGTCGCCGGAGAGGGGTCGGACTTGTTGCTCTTGCACGGCGCCGGCGGCGCCACCCAAAGCTGGCGCGGTCTGTTTCCGCTTCTGCGCCCAAAATACCGGGTCATTGCACCGGATTTGCCGGGGCAGGGGTTCTCGAAGCTGTCTTCGCGGACCAGAGCAGGGTTGCGGGCCATGACCGAGGACCTTGGTACCCTTCTGGATCAGGAACGCTGGGCCCCCAAAATCATTGTTGGGCATTCGGCAGGGGCCGTTTTGGGGCTGAACCTCGCACTCGAACGCGACGTCGGTGCTGTCATCGGATTGAACGCCGCACTGGCACCCTTTGACGGCGTAGCGGGTTGGCTTTTCCCTGTGCTCGCAAAGCTGTTGGCACTGAACCCATTCGTTCCGGCCATGTTTGCCCGCGCTGCAGGGACAGAGCGTGGTGCGGAACGCCTGATCGCATCAACGGGTTCAACACTTGATCCGTTGGGATTAGCCCTTTACCGGCGGCTTCTGGCGGATCCGGCCCATGTCGACGGCGCGCTTGCCATGATGGCGGCCTGGAACATAGACCACTTGATGACGCGTCTCGGGGCGATCGGCGGTCGGGTACTCTTGCTGACCGGTGACGCTGATTTGACCGTGCCGCCGTCCGTCAGTGTCGACGTCGCCACGGCGTATCCGCAAATAGTTCACGAAAGCCTTCCGGGGCTGGGCCATTTGGCCCATGAAGAGGCCCCGGAAACCGTTGCAGCCGCGATCGAGAGGTTTCTGGCCGCATAGTCCAAGGGTTCGCTACTCAGCGGGAACGGCGGCCGCTGTCCGGGTCAGGGGGTGGGGAAGCTTGTCGAGCATCTCTTTCGGACACACCTGAAGGAAGGCGCCGCGCGTTTCCTCCCAATGGTTGAGTATCTCTTCCGCGCGAACGCTCCCGGTTTCAACAACATGGGCTGCGATGAGTGACTTCAATTCAGCCTCCCAATGCACAACCTCGACCGGGCCGACGACCAGCGTTTCGACATTCATCAAGGGCAAAGCAATACCTTCGGGATCATAAAGATAAGCCATGCCGCCCGTCATGCCGGCACCGAAATTTGCACCGATCTCACCCAAGATGACGGCAACGCCACCTGTCATGTATTCGCACCCGTTCGAGCCGCATCCCTCAACCACAACTTTGGCCCCAGAATTTCGGACAGCAAAGCGTTCTCCGGCACGGCCGGCTGCAAAGAGATGCCCGTCGGTCGCGCCGTAAAGGACCGTGTTGCCGATGATGGTGTTGTCTGCGGCGGTCAATGGCGAGGCCATCGGGGGCCGGACAACGACTGTACCACCCGAAAGTCCCTTGCCCACGTAATCATTGGCATCGCCCGAGACTTCGAGTTTCAGGCCCGGCGCCGCAAACGCACCGAGTGACTGTCCGGCAGAGCCTTGAAGCTTGATGTGCAAATGGTCGGGCTGAAGCCCATTACGCATACCAAAGCGCTGGACGATGTGGCTTGATGTGCGCGTCCCGATGGTACGATGCGTGTTGCGAACCGCATAGGACAACTGCATCTTCTCTCGATCGTCGAGAAAACGCTGGGCGTCTTTCACGATTTCCGCGTCGAGCGTATCCGGAACAGCCGTCCGAGCCCGGGAGCGATCATAGGTAATGTCTGTTGCACCATCGACAGTGATCAGAAGCGGGTTCAGATCGAGATCGTCGAGATGCGCCGCACCGCGTGAGACCTGAGTAAGTAGGTCTGCACGGCCGATAACCTCATCCAGTGACCGTGCTCCGATCTGGCTAAGGATTTCGCGAACCTCGGTCGCGTAGAATGTGATTAGGTTAACCACTTTGTCTGCGGTTCCCGTGAACTTCTCGCGCAAGGCCTCGTCTTGGGTGCAGACACCCACCGGGCAGGTGTTCGACTGGCACTGACGAACCATGATGCAGCCCATTGCGATCAGAGCCGCTGTTCCGATCCCATATTCTTCGGCACCCAGCATCGCCGCCATAACGATGTCGCGTCCCGTCCGAAGGCCGCCATCGGTGCGAAGTGTCACTCGTTCGCGCAGGTTGTTCATGGCAAGAACCTGATGCGCCTCGGTCAAACCCATCTCCCACGGAAGACCGGCGTACTTGATCGAGGTCGCAGGCGATGCGCCGGTCCCACCGTTGTGACCCGAAATGAGGATCACATCCGCCTTGGCCTTCGCCACACCGGCCGCAATCGTGCCCACGCCCGAAGCCGCGACAAGCTTAACCGTAACCTTGGCCCGCGGATTGATTTGCTTCAGGTCGTAGATCAGCTGCGCCAGATCCTCGATCGAGTAGATGTCGTGATGAGGCGGTGGCGAGATCAGTGTCACACCCTTCGTCGAATGTCGTAGCCGCGCGATCAGGTCCGTGACCTTCATGCCCGGCAGCTGACCACCTTCGCCGGGCTTTGCGCCCTGGGCCACCTTGATCTCAAGTTCCTCGCAATGATTCAAATACTCTGCGGTCACGCCAAATCGGCCCGACGCCACCTGCTTAATCTTAGCCGACGGGTTGTCGCCGTTGGGTTCTGGCACAAAGTGCGCTGGATCCTCTCCACCCTCGCCGCTGTCGGACTTGGCCCCGATCCGATTCATCGCGACGTTCAGCGTCTTGTGCGCCTCGGGGCTGAGCGCGCCAAGCGACATGCCGGGCGTCACAAAGCGTTTACGGATCGAGGTGATGCTTTCCACCTCTTCGATGGGAACAGGTGCGCCAAGCGGTTTGATATCCAGTAGGTCGCGCAAGTGAATCGGCGGGTTGGCCCGCATCTTGGCCGAGTATTGCTTCCACATCTCGTAGGAAGCACGGGACACAGCCGATTGCATCAGGTGCATCGACGTGGCTTCCCATGCGTGGGTCTCGCCCGATCGCCGTGCCTTGTAGAACCCGCCGATCGGAAGAACGTCACCGTCTCCCTGCCATCCAAGTTTGTGGATCTGAAGCGCGTTCCGCTGAATACCCGAAATCCCGATTCCCGAGATGCGCGACGGCATGCCCGGGAAGAATTCCGCCACCATTGCCCGGGACAGACCGACGGCCTCGAAGTTGAGACCACCCCGATAGGACGAGATCACACTGATCCCCATCTTCGACATGATCTTGAGTAGTCCAGCATCGATCGCTTTGCGGTAGCGCGCGACCGCCTCGGTTAGCGTGCCCTCGGTCAGGCCACGCGCGATGCGATCGGCGATGCTGTCTTCGGCGAGGTAGGCATTCACCACCGTCGCCCCGCATCCGATCAGAACGGCGAAGTAATGCGGGTCGACGCATTCGGCCGAACGCACGTTCAAAGAACAAAAGGTCCGCAAACCCTTCTTCGTAAGCCATGAATGGACCGCCGAAGTGGCCAGGATCATCGGCATCGGCACCTTTTCGGCGCATTGATGATGATCGGTTAGAACAATGTGTCCCGCGCCCGAACGCACCGCGTCCTCGGCTTCGGCACGGATACGCGCCAATCCGTCACCCAGCGCCCGGGAATCGCCGTCGGCCGGGAAGGTGCAGTCGATCTCTACCATCGGGGCGTTGAAGTTGCGGACGAGTTCGTCGAACTGGGCGTTGCCGACAAACGGGCTGTCGAGTGTGAGGATCTCGGTCTGGGAACTGTCCTCGTCGAGCACGTTCTTGAGATTCCCGAACCGGGTCTTCAGACTCATGACGCGGTATTCCCGCAAGCTGTCGATCGGTGGGTTGGTGACCTGACTGAAATTCTGCCGAAAGAAATGGCTCAGTGGTCGATACCGTTCGGACAGAACCGCCGACGGGGTGTCATCCCCCATCGAGGCGACCAACTCCTTGCCATCCTCGGCCATGGGCGTGAGGATCTGCTCCAATTCCTCAAGCGAATAGCCCGCTGCGATCTGGCGGCGGCGAAGTTCCGCACCCTCAAACAAAGGTCGCTCGGTAACATCTGCCAGTTCGGCCTCGAGATCGTTGATGCGACCGACCCAATCACCAAACGGCAGTGCCCGGGCGAGCTTGTCCTTGATCTCGGTGTCGTGGAACAAGAGACCCTTCTTCATGTCCACGGCGAGCATCTGGCCAGGGCCAAGGGCACCTTTTTCGCGCACGCTGGCCTCGTCGACCGGCACCATGCCGGCTTCGGACCCCGCGATGACCAGCCCGTCGCCCGTGACCACATAGCGCATCGGACGAAGACCGTTCCGGTCCAGCCCCGCACAAACCCAACGCCCATCTGTCATAGCTAAGGCCGCAGGACCGTCCCAAGGCTCCATCACAGCGTTGCAATAAGCGTACATGTCCCGCCATGCCGGCGGCAGTTCCACCGCCTGCTTGGACCAGCTTTCCGGAACCAGCATGGTCTTGGCCATGGGCGCCGAGCGACCAGCACGAACAAGAACTTCGAACACCGCATCCAGCGCAGCCGAATCCGAGGCCCCGTTGGCGATAATCGGTTTGATGTCCTCGGCCATGTCCCCAAACGTCGACGAGGCCATGCGGATCTCATGGCTCTTCATCCAGTTCACGTTGCCCTTCAACGTATTGATTTCGCCGTTATGAGCAAGCATCCGGAAAGGCTGGGCGAGCCACCATTGCGGGAATGTGTTTGTGGAATAGCGCTGATGATAAAGTGCGAATGCGCTTTCAAAACGCTCATCCAACAGATCAGGGTAGAACTCGGCCACCTGCTCGGCCAGCATCATACCCTTGTAGATGATTGACCGGCAGGACAACGAACAAATGTAGAGTTGCGGAATCTGGGCCGCCTGCGCCGCCTTTTCAATGCGGCGGCGAATTACGTAGAGCTCGCGCTCAAACGTCTCTTCGTCGACGCCCTTTGCGTTCGAAATCAGGATTTGTTCGATTTCCGGCCGCGTTGCATTCGCCTTCTCGCCAAGCACATCGATGTTTACGGGCACGTGCCGCCATCCGTAGATGTAGTGACCCATCCGCAGAACCTCGGCTTCAACGATGGTCCTGCAGGTCTCCTGTGCACCGAAGTCGGTACGGGGCAAGAAGACCTGCCCAACGGCCAGATGCTCGTCCCGAGGTTCGTGTCCGGTGCGCCGGATCTGGTCTCCGAAGAACGCAAACGGAACCTGGACATGAATGCCCGCGCCATCACCGGTCTTGCCATCGGCATCCACGGCCCCCCGATGCCAGACGGCCTTCAGAGCATCGATGCCGTTTTCCACAACTCGGCGGGACTTCTTTCCATCAATGGCCACCACAAGACCGACGCCGCAAGACGCATGTTCGTCGGTATCCGAATAGAGACCGTGCTTGGCCAGCCACGCACGCTTTTCGGTTTCCCGTGCAGCCCAATCCTGTTCGAAGGTCATTGTGACGTCTCCTTGGTTTCCGGGGCGCGGGACCGCGCCTCAATGTCGGCTTGCGTCATCTGCCCCGCACCAGCCCAGTGCGGCAGCCAGTCCGGCCGATGGTCCGTGTAAATCTCCATCGCGACCGTCAACTGGGATTGTTCGTGCAGTAGGCCCACGGCGATCCCGGCGATGTCGTGTTTCTGTCGCCGCCAATAGAGAGTCGTCCCGCAAACTTTACAGAACGCCCGCTCGCCCCAATCACTGGCGTGGTAGGTCCCGACATGCTCCCCCCCGGAGAGTTCAAGATCGGAAACTCGTACGGTGAAGAGAGGGCCGCCCCCGGTCCAGCGCTGGCATTGGGTGCAGTGGCAGGCAAGTATGGTCGGGGCACGCAACCGGGCTGACACCGTGACGGCGCCACAAAGGCATCCGCCCCTCACAACGTCTGATGGTTCCCGTTCGGTCATCTCTCTTGTTCCACGATCTGTCGTTCGGAGGTCTCAAATGCCTGCAGGCACGACTTGGTACACGGGTGCACGTTCGGCGGATGGACGCGTCTATTCGGCGGCCATCACCGCTGCGGCGGACAATCGGTCGAGGATGGCATCCGCCGCCTCTCGCCCATCACGTATCGCCCAGACGACAAGGCTTGCCCCACGCACGATGTCGCCGACCGCGTATACGCCGTCGAGGCTGGTGGCATGGGTCCGGAAATCGGCTTTGATTGTGCCCCAGCGGGTCACTTCAAGCTCGGGAACACCCCAGAGCGCTGGAAGGTCCTCGGGTTCGAAGCCAAGAGCCTTAACGACCAGATCGGCGTCCTCGGTATAGTCGGCACCCTCGACAATCTCGGGCGCACGGCGGCCTGTGGCGTCGGGTGCTCCGAGCCGCATTTTCTGGACCATGACGCCCGACACCGCGTCGCCCGTAAACCCTTTCGGCGCCGACAACCACAGAAATTCAACGCCCTCTTCCTCGGCATTGGCAACCTCGCGCTGGGAGCCAGGCATGTTGTCACGGTCGCGCCGATAGAGGCACTTTACGCTTCTGGCGCCTTGCCGGATGGCAGTCCTGACACAGTCCATAGCGGTATCACCGCCACCGATTACGACAATGCTCTTTCCCTCGGCGCTCAGCTCTCCACTATCAAACTCAGGGACGTCGTCACCAAAGCTCTTTCGGTTCGATGCGGTCAAATAGTCGATGGCGCGGACGATGCCGCCCACACCAACGCCAGGTGCGGGTAGATCGCGGGACTTGTAGACGCCGGTAGCGATAAGAACGGCATCGTGTTTTGCCCGGATATCTTCAAAGCTGATGTCCTCACCAACATTGCAGTTCAAAACAAAGGTGACACCGCCCTCTTCAAGCTGCGCAATCCGTTGCATGACAATCGGTTTCTCGAGTTTGAACCCCGGGATCCCGTAGGTCATTAGCCCGCCTGCGCGGTCGTAACGGTCATAAACGGTGACCTGAAGGCCCGCCCGCCGCAGACGGTCCGCGGCGGCAAGGCCTCCCGGTCCCGCCCCGATGATGCCGACGCTCTCGGTGCGTTCGGTCGCGGGTTCAATCGGGCGAACCCATCCTTCTTCGAACGCCGTGTCGGTCAGGTACTTTTCCACTGACCCGATGGTGACTGTGCCATGACCGGACTGTTCTATGACACAGTTTCCTTCGCACAAGCGATCCTGCGGACAGATGCGCCCGCAGATTTCCGGGAAGGTGTTGGTTTCCTGGCTAAGAACATAGGCTTCTCGCAGCCGTCCCTCGGCAGTCAGGCGCAACCAGTCAGGAATGTTGTTGTGCAAGGGGCAATGCGACTGGCAGTAGGGAACACCACACTGGGAACAGCGGCCAGCCTGCTCGGCGGCCTTTTCGCGGGCATACTCACCGTAGATCTCCTGAAAGTCCTGGCGACGTAGATCCGGCGGACGCTTTTCCGGCATGTCCCGCCCAACAGTCACGAATTTAAGCATGCGCTCTTCGGCCATGGACGCCTCCCTTTGCTTCGGACCTGCGTCCTAAGGCAGTGCAGCAGGAAAATAAAGTCATATATATTGACCTATTATGGGGTTTTTCGCCGCCGAGCAGACAGGACGGATGCTGCAGAGCGGATATTTTAGTCATATATACTGACATAAAATTAAGGTTTTCATTCGCAATCAAGCGCTTAGTCTCTGTCTGGAACGTGGTCCGGAGTCGCCTCACCATGCCCATCCTGCACCTGCTACTCGTCGCTGTGATCCAGGGCATAACTGAATTCCTGCCGGTCTCCAGCTCGGGCCACCTGATCCTGCTTCCGAATCTCACGGGGCTGGACGATCAGGGAATCGCAATCGACGTCGCCGTTCATGTGGGGACACTCGGCGCGGTAGTGCTCTATTTCTGGGCTGATGTGCGGCGCGCGGCTGCCGGATTACCAAAGGTCTTGCGCGGCCAGATTGATGACCAGAATTCCTGGCTGGCGTTCTGCCTAATCGTTGCGACGGTCCCGGTCGTTGTCGCGGGCGGGATTCTGAAGCTTACGGGATTCGATGCCGTGATGCGGTCCACGGCGGTTGTTGGCTGGACGATGCTGCTGTTCGGGATCGTGCTTTATTGGGCGGATCAGACGGGGGACGTCACCAAGAACGGCGAACGTTGGTCCTTGAAAGACGCCGCAATCATGGGGCTATGGCAGGCCCTTGCTCTGATCCCCGGGACCTCGCGGTCCGGCATCACCATTACCGCCGGGCGGTTCCTTGGCTATTCTCGTCACGACGCCGCGCGGCTTGCTATGCTAATGTCGATCCCGACCATTCTTGCCTCTGGTGTTTTGCTTGCCGGGGACGTCGTCTCGCGCGCTGACATGGCCATGGCGCGCGATGCGACGATCGCAGCGCTCTTTGCGTTTGTCTCGGCGCTCTTGGCGCTGGTGTTCATGATGCGACTTCTGAAAAGCGTGAGCTTCACACCTTACGTGATTTACCGCTGTATTCTTGGAGTGATCCTGCTTTGGATCGCCTACAGCTAAGGACGGTTGACGTCCTTAAGGTACGACGCGGACTCCTTGATCTCGGAGTATTGTCCCGAAGGACGGAACCGCCAAAGGTATTCGGGAAGAACCGCGTCCATATCCGCTGGCTCCATCCCCAAGTCGGCAAACCCGAGTGCCTTGTCCGAGACCACGTTATCGCGGGCAAGGTTTCGAACCTGATCCAGCGTAAGTGGACCCGCGATCAAGCCACCTGAAAGCGTTTTCAGCAGATCAAAGCCCCATCCCATAACCCGTGCCACCGGAAAGGGCACGTTCGCGACAAGCCGGCGACGGCGGATAATACCCAGCATTGTGAGCATGAGATCCTTGAAAGTCGCGACATCGGGGCCGCCGAGTTCGTAAATGCCAGGCGCCACGTCTCCGGCGACGGCATCGGCTGCGACGCGGGCGACGTCATCGACATAGACTGGCTGGAACCGCGTTCCCGCGCCGACAACCGGAAGGATCGGGCCAAACTGCGCCATAGACGCAAACCGGTTAAAGAACTGGTCTTCAGGGCCAAAAATGATCGAGGGACGCAGAATGACGGCGCCGGGCATGTGGCCAAGCACACCTTCTTCGCCAAGTGCCTTGGATCTTGCATACTCGCTATCGCTCTTGGGATCGGCGCCGATGGCCGAGAGCTGAACCATACTAGAGACCCCGGCCTCGGCAGCGATTCGTGCGATCCGCTCTGCACCCTCGTGCTGCAGTGCGTCAAAGCGCTGTTTCCCCTGCTCGGCCAGGATACCGACACAGTTCACCACAGCATCAGCGCCCGTCATAACTGAACGCACACTGTTGTCGTCGCGAATGTTGCAGAAGACTGGTTCGACCTGGCCGACAACCCCGTACGGGCGGACGAAATGCGCAAGATTCGGGTTCCGCACGGCCACCCGGATTCTCCATCCGCGTTCGGCCAGGCGTCGGGCAATATACCGGCCGACAAACCCCGAGCCGCCATAGATCGTGACCAGTTTCGGCATGCGCCCCGCTCCTTCAGTCGATCTGTCAATAACGGGGCCTGCGCCAGGGAACAAGCGCCGCAAAGCGCCGTTGACAGGGCCCGCGGCGCCTTGTACCGGAATGCGTCACGCGACCGGCCCAGGTGGCGGAATTGGTAGACGCGCCAGCTTCAGGTGCTGGTGTCCGTATGGACGTGGAGGTTCGAGTCCTCTCCTGGGCACCACGCGATCCCCGGATCATGTCAGGTACGCAATCCGTCCACGACCGGCTGCCGCAACACCAGCAGCGCGGGCAAGAGGGACAGCAGACTGGTCAACGTGAAGAAAGCGGCGACGAAGTGGATCTCGGACCAGCCAAGCTGGGCGGTTACGGCGATGTCGGTGCGCAGCGTCACAAGACGCGACAGAGCGACCACCGCAAGATATCCCGCTGCAACACCCAACAGCGCGCCGACGGTCAATAAAATGGCACCATAGCTCCAAACCACAGCGAAAACGAAACGGGCCGGCGCCCCAAGCGCACGAAGAACTGCGATCTGTCGCCGGAAGAGGCGTGACAGGATAAAAAGCCCAAGCAGAACGCTGCATGCCACAAGAACCTGCGTGACCAACGCCATCAGCGACATGACCTGACGGATATCCCCCATCACCTCGAAAAGGTTCGCCAGCACGGCGCCTGGAAAAAAGGCCATGGTTTCGTTCTCTCGGGTAAACTCGGAACGCAGGGCATAATTGGCCCATAGCGCGTCGGCTTGCACAATGATTGCCGGTGTCCCGGGAAAGTAAGGAGCATCGAATGGTGGCCCGATCTGATCGCCGCGCTCTGGCGCGTGCCCGTTTGCAAGGCCGTGAACCTCCCAAACCGATTCGACCGGGGTCAGGACGGCGCGATCCCAAGGCGATCCAGTCGGAGCCATACGACCGACAACCGTGATCTCGGTTCCTTCATGGGCGCTCGCGTCAGCGGTGGCGCCATGCCCGTGAGCCGGAACGAACACGTCGCCTATGTTCAAAGGCACGGTCGCACCGATGATGGCTTCGTCGGATCGGGCCCAGGCTCGGCCCGCATAGGCACCGTCTGTCAGGTGGTCGACGAGATCCCAAGTAGTGCCCACGACCGGAGAGTCGCCGACACTGTCGCCAAATGCCAGAGGGGCGGCGAGGGCGACATTGTTGTGGTTCGCCACAGAATTATAGGTCTCGCCGTCAAGAAGCGGAACGTCCGAGGGCTGAAGAAACACGGCTGCGAACAGCATGGTCAGTTCGCTGCCCGGGGCCGAGACAATCAGATCGAACTTCCGGGCGGCCTCGGCAGTTCCGACGCGCAGCCCGCGTTCCTGAGCCAATAGGCCAATCCCCATGCCCACGGACACGGCGATCAGGGCCACGAACATCGCATTTGCCCATCGGAAACGCCAGAGGAGGGCGCGCACAAGGGGCCCGGGCGCGAAACCACGTACAACAAGAGATCCGACGAGAATGGCTGGAACAACAAAGACCAACAAGACCAGCGAATCCTGAGCAACGGCCGGCAGCTCGCGCCAAAGCTCGCTCACAGCGCCACCTGCCGATCATCACTTTCAACCCGGCCATCCACGATTGTCAGAATGCGGTCCATACGAGTCATCAATGCCGGATCGTGGCTGACAACAATCATTGTCTTTGCGCCGGTTTTAGCCTCACGCACAAGATCGTCGATCAGCGCGTCTGCTGCGTCACGCGGCAGGCTGGCCGTGGGTTCGTCCGCGAGAAGCACCGCCGCGTCGTTGGCCAGTGCGCGGGCGACCGCGACGCGCTGACGCTCGCCGCCTGAAAAGCTGGAGACCTGCCTTTGGGATTGTGCAAACCCCAGGCGTGACAGGTTTTTGTCGGCACGGGCACGGAGGTTCGCGCGAGACGCCTTAGCGGCGAAGAGGGCCGCAACCGCCGCATTGGTTGCGGCGTCAAGCTCATCGAAAAGCAGAAAGTCCTGAAACACCATACCGACCGACGCGGCGCGGAATGCGGCCCGGTCATCGATTGACATATCCAGAATATCCGTATCGCCCCACCTGATTTGGCCTGCCGCGGATTCCAAGAGCCCTGCAAGGGCATAAAGGAAGGTCGACTTTCCTGCCCCGGATGGCCCCCGCACGCCAATCAATGACGCGGCCGGAACAGCCAGTTCATCGATGGCGAGGATTTTCTGGCCGTCCCCACCCCGCACAACGAGACCATTTATAGTGAGATCCATCGTCACCGCGACCGCGCCGTTGTTCTGAGGCCGATGATCGGACGCGCGTGCATTGCGCCTAGTCGCCGGCGTTCGCGGCCCGAAACCATGACGCCAATACCGCGCGCGCCTCTGGATCCATCGTCACAGCGTTGGGCGGTGGCATTGCATAGCTAGCGGCGGCATGCAGGAACACAGATTGAGCGTTTCGGGCAAGGTCTGCCTCGGTTTCAAGAGCAACGCCCTTCGGCGGCCAGTGAAGCCCGGCCCAGACCGGCTCGCGCGCGTGGCACATGGAGCAATGGCCAATGACAATGCCGTACGCATCGTCGAATCCCGCTGCCGCGGCGAATTTTTCTTCATGAGCGGTAAGCGGACGGGCTTCGGCCTCTTCGAATCCGCCGCGCATCGGCGCTGTTGAGAGCCAAGCAATCAGGAGAAAGATCAAAGCCGTCGCCAGCCAAGTCCATGTCGGATTCCCCGCCCGCGCATGGCGGGTGTTGAAGTAATGCCGGATCGTGACCCCCATGAGGAAGACAAGGCTGGCAATCAGCCACGCATGCTCGGTTCCGAACGCAAGGGGATAATGGTTCGAAAGCATCAGGAAGATGACTGGCAAGGTCAGGTAGTTGTTGTGGGTCGACCGCAACTTGGCGATCTTCCCGTACTTTGCGTCCGGGGTGCGCCCAGCCTTGAGATCCGCAACCACGATCCGTTGGTTGGGAATGATGATTAAAAACACATTCGCCGTCATGATCGTCGCGGTGAAGGCACCAAGATGGAGCAGTGCCGCGCGTCCGGTGAAGACCTGATCATATCCCCAGGCCATGACGACAATCACACCGAAGAGGATGAGCATCAAAATGGTGGGGCGGTCACCCAGCGGCGACTTGCAAAGCGCGTCATAGATAACCCAGCCGACGCCCAAAGACGCCGCCGATAGAAGGATCCCCTGCCAGAGTGTGATGTCGGCCTTCGATGGGTCGAGCAGGTACAATTCGCCCCCCACCCAGTAAACGACGGCCAACAGCGCGGCGCCGGAGAGCCAAGTCGCATAGCTCTCCCATTTGAACCACGTCAGATGGTCGGGCATCGCCTCCGGCGCCACCAGATATTTCTGGATGTGGTAAAAGCCCCCGCCATGCACCTGCCATTCCTCGCCGTCGGCGGGGCCGGAGATGTTCCGGTTCAACCCAAGATCAAGCGCAATGAAGTAAAACGACGAGCCGATCCACGCGATCGCAGTGATCACATGAAGCCAGCGAACGGCGAAGCCGATCCAATCCCAGAGGACGATGAAGTCGTACACGTCTCAGAGCACCTCGATCAGTTCGATCCGATTCCCAAACGGGTCATAGACGAACGTCCGGATGATGCCGGGTAGAACCACATCGTCAACGGTCTGGATGCCGCGGGTGGCGAAACTGGCGCGAAGCGCACCCAGATCGCTCACCCGGAAGGCCGGGTGTGCTTTGCGCGCCGGGTGAAAAGGCGTTTCGACACCAAGATGAAGCGTTATTCCCGGGGCGGAAAACCACGCGCCGCCACGATCTTTGAGAACGTCCGGCTTGGGGACTTCGGCAAAACCAAGCGCGCCTATGTAGAAAGCCCGCGCGAGATCCTCTCCGCCCTCGGGGATGGCCAGCTGAATGTGATCAAGGCCCAGAAGCATCTTGGCTAGCTGCCCCGATAGGTCGAATAGCCATAAGGCGAGAGTAGAAGCGGCACGTGGTAGTGAGTGTCGTCGTGCATGCCAAACCGGATCGGTATCTGGTCCAAAAACGGCGTGTCGCCTGCAACCGAGCCAGCCCGACGAAGGTAGTCGCCGGCGAAGAAAACCAGCTCATACGTCCCGGTCTTGAAAGACGGTGCGGGCATAATCGGGCCGTCTGTGCGGCCATCGGCATTTGTCGTGACCTCGAGAAGCTTCCGATGGCTGTTGCCCGAAACTCGGTAGAACCAGATGTCGACGCCAGCGGCTGGACAACCGCGGGCCGTGTCCAAAACATGCGTGGTAAGAGAACCGGACATCGGAAGTATCCTATTTGAGTAGTGTCAGCGGCATGTGACGATTGACGTTCTTGTAGAGAAGATATCGAAAGGGTCCGGGCCCAGCGGCATAGCAGGCTTGAGGGCAGAAGGCGCGAAGCCAAAGGAAATCGCCTGCCTCGACCTCAACCCAATCGCGGTTCAGCCGGTAGACCGCCTTGCCTTCAAGGACGGCGATCCCGTGCTCCATCACGTGGGTTTCCTCGAACGGAATAGTCGCGCCTGGATGGAAGGTGACGACATTGACGTGCATGTCGTGACGCAGATCTGCTGGATCGACGAAGCGTGTTGTGGCCCAGCGCCCATCTGTGTCCGGCATCGGATCTTTTGGCGTCTCGGCATCCGTTGCAAAGACCGGATCTGGCGGTAACAATCCGGGGGCAGGCTCCCAAAGCTTGCGGACCCAGTAAAATGTCGCCGCCGCTTGGCTGGTTGCGCGGATCGACCAGCCTACGCCCGGCGGGAGATAGGCGAAGCCGCCGGGTGACAGTGCATGGTCCGCACCATCAAGTGTGATGGTCAGTGTGCCGCCGGTGACAAAGATCACACTTTCGGCGCCGGTTTCTGGTTCGGGCAGATCGGAGCCGCCGCCGGCAGCCACTTCGACCAGATATTGCGAAAACGTCTCGGCAAACCCCGATAGCGGGCGAGCGAGGATCCACGCGCGGGTGTCGGACCACCCGGGCAGGTAACTCGTGACAATATCGGTCTGAACACCCTTCGGGATCACCGCATAAGCCTCGGTAAAGACGGCGCGACCGGTGTGAAGCGCGTCCTGCCCCGGTAGGCCGCCTTCTGGGATATGGTAGTGCGCCATTGCGCTAATCCGTGCCCTCGACAAGTACGATAGTGCTTGTGGCCGTGCGCCGCCGGATCTCTGCCACTTCCTGGTAGGCAGGATCGTTGTAGGCGGACTTCGCTGCCTCAAATGTCGGGAACTCGATGACGACGTGGCGGCTTTCGGCCTGGCCCTCGACCACTTCGGAGGTGCCGCCCCGAACAATAAACTTGCCTTCGAGGCCTTGTAGTATTGGCGTGTCCTTTTTGACGTACTCCTTGTAGGCCTCAGGATCGTTCACCGTAATATGGGCGATGATATAACCTTTGGGCATTCTGCCTCTCCATGCATTCGTCTTGCCTATGGGCATGTTCCAAGGGCCCGGCGTCAAGCAGGAAGCGCATACCGCCACGCCTTCCCGGCGACGTTTCGGATTGCGGGACCGGTGCGGCCTCGGAATGAACGTTGGCCAAGGTCACGGACAGCCGGAACAGGACGCTTGGATAGGGATTGAAGGAACCAATGCAACGTCCGCAGCGCGATCTACCCTTTCCCCCGACGGTTCCATGGGTTATCAGCCCCGCCGATCACCTTATCGGAGACTGATATGGGCTATCGTGTGGCCGTCGCCGGTGCCACGGGTAACGTGGGCCGGGAAATGCTGAACATCCTTGCCGAGCGGGAGTTCCCGGCGGATGAGATCGTGGCGCTTGCGTCGCGCAAATCTCTCGGAACCGAGGTCAGTTTTGGCGACAAAACGCTGGCCACCAAGGACCTTGATACGTTCGACTTCTCCGGGTTTGACATCGCACTTTTTGCGATCGGGTCCGAGGCCACAAAAGTGTATGGCCCACGCGCGGCAAAAGCCGGCTGTGTCGTGATCGATAACTCCTCGCTCTACCGTTACGATCCCGAGATCCCTCTGATCGTGCCCGAGGTGAACGCGCATGCCATCGATGGGGTGCGCAACAAGAACATCATTGCCAACCCCAATTGCTCGACAGCACAGATGGTGGTGGCGCTGAAGCCGCTCCATGATCGTGCCAAAATCAAGCGTGTCGTCGTGGCGACCTATCAGTCGGTGTCGGGGGCGGGCAAAGGAGGCATGGACGAGCTATGGGACCAGACCAAGGGCATGTACGTTCCGGGCCAAGAAGTGGACCCCGAAAAATTCCAAAAGCAGATCGCCTTCAACGTCATACCTCAGATCGATGCGTTCATGGAAGACGGCTCCACCAAGGAAGAGTGGAAGATGGTCGTCGAGACCAAGAAAATCGTCGATCCCAAGATCAAGGTCACCGCGACTTGCGTGCGGGTGCCCGTTTTTGTCGGCCACTCCGAGGCGGTGAACGTCGAGTTTGAGGATTTCCTCGACGAGGACGAGGCGCGCGACATCCTCCGCGCTGCACCGGGCATCATGCTTGTCGATAAGCGAGAGCCCGGAGGATATGTCACGCCGGTCGAATGCGTCGGTGATTATGCCACCTTTATCAGCCGCCTACGGCAGGACTCGACGGTCGAGAATGGTCTGAATTTCTGGTGCGTTTCGGACAATCTGCGCAAGGGCGCGGCGCTCAATGCAGTGCAGATCGCCGAGTTGCTCGGAAATAGGGTTCTGCAGCGCGCCTGACGGACTTCGAGAGACCCGTCAAAACGCAACATTGTTGTCCAAAAGTCGGCAATCGTGACCGATGCGTGGACAATGTGACGGTGTTTTGTCCGAAGGTTGGCAACAATGTGAATTTCCTTGGAAATGACACAATGTTTGTCGATTCCCGCCCCACTCTCCGCAAACGATTGCCGAAGTGGCGCGGATTGGCCGCTGTGTGTGGAGCGAGTTCAGTCGAGGACGGGATGCGGACACATGCATGGATCGCTGTCTTTCTTCGGACCCGGCTTGAAGGCACTACCTTCTGGTCCTGAACACGGATCTACATCTGCGGCAAACCCACCAGTTTGCGTTGCTACGGAGAATGGGTAACGGATCGGTCACGGCCTTCGGGCCGCAAGGAGATGCGCACGCGCGACAGGGTCTCAACCACCCTCGCGGAGACATGCGCGGACCAGCACCGCACGGTCGTTCCCCATGATCCAAAGGCAGGATCCGGTTCGCCGGGCCGGCCTAGTACCTAGTGTTCTCTCGTGTTTCCCCTTTGCACCCAGGAGAACGAATATGCCTGCTAATCCACTCGAACGCGCTCGCTTTCGCCGACTTCTTGCCCTACGCGGAGTAACCCGAAAACGGGCCGAACTTTTCGACAATGTCCCAGAACCTGACCGGCGGATGGCCCGTGCCGTGTTCGTGTCGCGCCGTACAACGCTCCGGCTCGATGCGCGTGCGGCCGCGTAAAGCCTCTTAGAACCGTTCCGCCCGCAACACTCGCGCGTCCGCAACCGAGACGACGCCAATATGGCGCTCGACCACGGCGAAGGCTGCGTCAAGTAGCCCGTCCAGGCGCTCGGGCCGGATCAGGCAGACCACGGCAACCATGCCACCGGCTGCACTGATCTGGCCCTCGCGGCTCCACTGGCCGGACCGACCGGAACCGCCGAGGACCGGTAGAACCGTGAACCCGGTCACACCGGCCGTTACCAGGGCTTCGGTCAGGCGCCGCTCCATTGGCGCCTCGATGATGATCTCGACACGTTTCGCGTCGTGGGTCTCCATGGCCTATCCTCCGGCGAAGCGATCAGCGACCGCAATGTAGAGCGGGATGCCCACGGTCAGGTTGAACGGGAAGGTCACCCCGAGCGACAGGGT
>JBCBKU010000016.1:0-74363 GCA_038521345.1 Pseudomonadota bacterium
GGATCGGAAAGGGATATCTCGGCGTTTGGCTTGCCCATACCGGGTTCGGCCTTCCGCTCGCGATTTATCTCTTGCGAAACTACATGGTCGGTTTGCCGCGCGACATCATCGAGAACGCGCGCGTGGACGGGGCGACCGATTTCCAGATCTTCACCCGGATCATCCTCCCGCTCAGCTTCCCGGCGCTCGCGTCTTTCGCGATCTTCCAGTTCCTCTGGACTTGGAACGACCTACTTGTTGCCAAGGTATTCCTGATCGACGCCACGGGATCCACGACGGTTCTGACGAACCAGATCACCGAGCTTCTGGGCACGCGCGGCGGCGACTGGGAGATTCTGGCCACCGCTGGATTCGTCAGTATCGCGCTGCCGCTGATCGTCTTTTTTGCCATGCAAAGATACCTGGTGCGCGGGCTGCTCGCCGGATCTGTCAAATAGAGGAACACCGTCCGATGAACCTTCTCACACCCAGTGTGCAGAGCGCCACGGAAACACCGGTCGACAAGGATTGGTGGCGTGGCGCGGTCATCTACCAGATCTACCCGCGCTCGTTTCAGGATTCGAACGGGGACGGGATCGGCGATCTGGCTGGGATCATCCACCGGCTGCCCCATGTCGCGGAACTCGGTGTGGACGCGATCTGGATTTCGCCGTTCTTCACGTCGCCGATGCTGGATTTCGGCTATGACGTGTCAGACTACCGGGACGTGGATCCGATGTTCGGGACTTTGGGTGATTTCGACGCCTTGGTTGCCCGGGCCCATGAGCTTGGCCTAAAGGTGCTGATCGATCTGGTTCTGAGCCACACTTCGGATCTGCATCCGTGGTTCAAGGAATCCCGGTCCTCTAAGGAAAACGCCAAGTCCGACTGGTATGTCTGGGCCGATCCCAAGCCCGATGGAACGCCGCCTACGAATTGGCTGTCGATCTTTGGCGGTCCCGCATGGGAGTGGGACGGCGAACGCATGCAGTACTATCTGCACAATTTCCTGAAAGAACAGCCGGACCTGAACCTGCACAACCCGGATGTTCAGCAAGAGCTTCTGGATGTCGTGCGTTTTTGGTTGGATCGCGGCGTCGACGGCTTCCGGCTCGACACGATCAACTTCTACTTTCACGACCCGAAACTGCGGGACAACCCAGCGCTGTTGCCGGACGAGATCAACGACGAGATCGCACCGTCGGTGAACCCCTACAACTGGCAGAACCACCTCTATGACAAGAACCAGCCCGAGAACCTCGACTTTCTGAGGCGGTTCCGTGCGGTCTTGGACGAATACCCGGCGGCGACCGCCGTTGGCGAGGTCGGAGACGCGCAGCAGGGCCTTGAGATCCAGGCGGCCTACACGTCGGGCGGCGACAAGGTTCACATGTGCTATGGCTTCGACTTTCTTTCCGGCAGTAATCTGACCGGCAGCCGGGTGGCCGAAGTGTTGAACGAATACGAAACCAAGGTCGGCGATGGCTGGGCCTGCTGGGCGTTTTCGAACCACGATGTGGTGCGCCACGCTTCGCGCTGGAACCTCGGCGAAGATGCCACCCGGGTCTATGCAGCGCTTCTTCTCAGTCTCCGCGGCACGATCTGCCTTTACCAGGGCGAAGAACTGGGGCTGACCGAAGCCTATGTGGCCTTCGAAGACTTGCAGGATCCCTATGGCATTCGGTTCTGGCCCAAGTTCCGCGGTCGGGACGGGTGCCGTACGCCGATCCCTTGGGTTACCGACAATCAGAACGGCGGCTTCAGCGATGGAAAGCCGTGGTTGCCGATGGCGATGGAGCATCTGTCACGGTCGGTCGCAGCGCAGGTCGGCGACAGTGCGTCAACGCTTGCCTTCTACAAAGCCATGATCAGGTTCCGGCAGGCTTCTCCGGCGCTGCAAAAGGGGGACATCACCCTCGTGGCCGCGCGGCAGGACTATCTCGCGTTCACCCGCACGCATGAAGGACGGACCATCTTCTGTGCCTTCAACCTTTCGAATGCGGCGCAACCTGCCGCGGTTCCAGAGGGCGAATGGACGGCCGAAACGGCCAACCCTTTCAATCCGGTCGTTGGCGATAATGGCGTGATGCTTCCGCCTTACGAGGCCTATTTCGCATGGAAACAAGAGAGCTGAGCCGAGGAGCCGGCCGGGAGGAGAGACTATGGCCAACCTGAAAATGACAGCGGTCGGCAAGGCCTATGGCGGCACGGTCGAGGTCCTGAAAGACATCAACCTCGACATTCAGACTGGAGAACTGGTCGTCTTCGTCGGCCCATCCGGCTGCGGAAAGTCCACGCTCTTGCGTATGGTTGCGGGGCTTGAGCGGATCACGTCGGGTACGCTTGAGATCGACGGAACCGTGGTCAACGATGTGCCGCCGTCCGAGCGGGGTATCGCCATGGTGTTCCAGTCCTATGCGCTTTATCCGCACATGACCGTCTACGACAACATGGCCTTTGCACTTCGGTTGGCGCGCGTTCCAGAGGCCGAGATTCGTGAAAAGGTCACTTCGGCTGCGGAAAAGCTGCAGCTTGGTCCCTATCTCGACCGGTTGCCCAAGGCTCTATCGGGCGGTCAGCGCCAGCGGGTGGCGATCGGTCGGTCGATCGTGCGGGATCCCAAGGTGTACCTCTTCGACGAACCGCTCTCGAACCTCGATGCGGCGCTGCGGGTCGCGACCCGGATCGAGATTGCTCAGCTTAAAGAGGCGATGCCGGACTCGACGATGATCTATGTGACCCATGATCAGGTCGAGGCAATGACATTGGCAAGCCGGATCGTGGTTCTGGCGAACAAAGGCATCGCGCAGGTGGGCACCCCGCTTGAGCTCTACGAGACTCCGAACAGCGAGTTCGTGGCCCAGTTCATCGGATCGCCAGCCATGAACCTCTTGCCTGGCGAGATCGTTGAGACGGGTGCACAGACCGCCGTGCGGCTGGACGGTGGCGGAACGGTCATCTCAGGCATCGCGAGTCGCGATTCGGACCGCGGCCTCCGGGTCAATGTCGGGATCCGGCCCGAAGACTGCGTTGAAACCGATGGCGATGACTTTGCCTTCGAAGGGAAGGTGGGCATCGTCGAGGCCCTTGGCGAGGTGACGCTTCTCTACTTCGAGACACCCCAAGGCTCCGAGCCGGTGATCGCGAAACTGACCGGTATTCACCATGAGTTGCGCGGGAAATCCGTGCGGCTCAGCGCGGACCCGGCAAAGGTCCATATCTTCTCGAATGGTGTTTCGCTGCTCTACCGTGACGGAGAACGCCGCGCCGCCTGACCCGGCGGGCAGGACCGCTTGTGCCGCTGCGCGGTTCGGCTGGCCCTATGGCCGGCTGGCAGCGATCGCGAGACCCTTGATAATGGCCGTCAGGGCGTCGCCCTTGTCGATCCGGGCGTCCGGGAAGGCGGCCCGGATGCTTGCGCTCACCCCAGACATCAGGCTTGACCCTCCGACAAGCACGATGCGCTGAATGTCGGGCGGTGTCAGACCGGCCACCGCGACCGCCTCGATGGCGGCCGAAGCGATCTCGGCTGCGACGCCGGATAGAACCCGATCGAGGTCAGCGCGTTCAAGCGGAGCGCGGAATCCCGCTTCCACGAAGCCAAGGCCCACCCCATCGGTCGCGCCGCTGTTTGCGGCGATCTTCGCGCCCTCGACCGCATGGGCGATCTCGTGTGCCAGTTCGTGTTCGAGGACCGCCTCCAGACGCCGCCACGGCCGCCGATCAACCGCCTGCCTGGCCATTTCTGCCACCGATTGCCGGGTCTTCGAGGTGTACTGAAAGGGGATCTTCTCCCATGTGGCCAGTTCGTGAAAGAGCGCTCGCGGAGCTTGCGTCGTGCCTGCGCCGAATGTCTGGCGAAGCTCGGTCCCGAGCCCGAGGCCGGGCATGACCCGGTCGAGGTTGAGCAGGCGGTCGAAATCCGTGCCCCCTAACCGGATGCCATAGTTCGCGACAACGGTTATGTCCGCTCCGGTACCGCGGAACACGGCGTAGTCGGACGTGCCGCCGCCGATATCGACGACAAGACCATGACCGGCGTCGACGCCGCCTGAAGCAAGGGCTGCCGCCGCCGGTTCGGTCAGGACATCCACCTCACGGAAACCCGCCCGCGCGTAGGCTTCGCGCAAGTCGCGCTCGGCCTGGGCGTTGTAGTCGGGGTTCCGGCTGTGGAAGCGGACCGGCCGCCCCGACAGGACGCGGTCATAGGAGATGCCCGCTGCGGCCTCGGCATTTTCCTTGATCCACGCAAGGTAGGCCGCAATGACATCAAGCAGGGTGGTGCGTTGGCCGCCAAGAACCCGGTTTTCCCGCAACAGCGGTTGACCAAGGACGGATTTCAGAGCCCGCAGGAACCGTCCGTCACGCCCCTCGATCAGGGCGTCGACCGCATCGTGGCCAAAAAGGACCTCATCCGAATAGGGATCAAAGAACAGCGCGGTGGGCGCAGTCGTCTCGCCTCTTTGCAGGGTCAGAACGGTTCCACTTGCCGCAACGCCGGTGTTCGACGTGCCGAAATCCACTGCCAAGCGTGCCATGCTGCCCGCGCCTTCGAATTGGGAAGGCGCCGCACTTAGACTCGGCTCGTCAGTGCGTCAAGCGGCTAGACCAGCGAGGGCAGCCAAAGGACGATCCCGGGGAAGGCGACGAGCAGCGCAATGGTGATCGCATCGGCGATGAAGAAGGGCGTGACACCGCGGAACACGTCCTGCACCGAAAGATCGTCGCGGACGCCGGCGACCACGAAGCAGTTCAGGCCGATCGGCGGCGTGATCAGGCAAAACTCGGCCATCTTCACTACGAGGATGCCAAACCAGATCGCGCAGAGCGGGCCCGACATGCCGAAAGCGGCCTCTTCAGCCGACACATTCAGCCCGCCGTTCAAGGCCATGACGGCCGGAAAGACGACCGGAAGTGTCAAAAGCAGCATCCCGATCGCGTCCATGAACATGCCAAGAACCGCGTAGGCCAGAAGGATCATGATCAGCGTTAGCATCGGCGATTGCTCGAGCCCGGTGATCCAGTCGGAGAACGCGCCCGGCAGATCGGCAAAGCCGAGAAACCGGACATAGATCAGGACACCCCAGATGATCGTGAAGATCATGGCCGACAGCTTGGCCGTCTCCAGAAGGGCAGACTTCAGCTCGGCCCAGGACATGCCGCGGATAAGCGCCATCACGAGCACGACAAAGGCGCCCAACGCGCCGCCCTCGGTTGGCGTACCCCACGCATCGCCGCCGAAAGGGATGGCGATGGTTCGGCCCGCGAGCGTGATCTCGGCGGGGATCGGGTTGTAGACAAAAAAGAGGATGATGATGACGACAAAGAAGATCGGAAAAGCGGGCAGGAGCGAGGCAAAGCGTTGGCCCCAGGTAAAACCGCCGACCGGGGGACCGAGCTTCTTCCACGCCAGTGCGAGACCCACGATGATCGCGCCATAGACAAAGGCCGAGAACATGCCCGGGATGAATCCCGCGAGGAGCAGCTTGCCCACGTCCTGCTCGACGATGATCGCATAGATGACGAGGATGGCCGAGGGCGGGATCAGGGACGCTAGCGTGCCCCCTGCCGCGACCACGCCCGCGGCGAAGCGTTTGTCGTAGCCGATCTTCAGCATTTCCGGGATGGCGACACGGGCAAAGACGGCGGCCGTTGCGACCGAAGCGCCCGAGACGGCTGCGAACCCCGCGGTCGCGAAGACCGACGAGACCGCGAGCCCCCCCGGCAGCCAGCCAAGCCACCGCTTGGCCGCTTCAAAAAGGGCCCGGGTCAGGCCCGCGTAATAGGCAAGGTATCCGATCAAAATAAAGGTTGGGATCAGGGACAGGGCTTGGGAGGCGACCTTGGAATGTGGCACCTGGCCTGCGGTCTTGGCCGCGATCTCGAGCGCCCAGCCGAACTCGGCGGGGTCGTAGCCTTTTCGTGCCCAAAAGATCCAGAGAAGGCCCACGACGCCCGCAATGGCGGCCGCGAAGGCGACCCGCATGCCAAGGATCACGAGGACGAGAAGTCCTCCGGTCACCCAGAGACCAATTTCGAGACTATCCATGGCACCCGGGAGATTTGCGGACTTGGACCAAGATGAAGGCAGGCGTCATTCGCGCGAACCTACCGTTTCGGCTTCGCGGGCGGCGATTTCGGCGGCGCTCTCGATGAGCGGCACGGCGACGGGCCGGTCGGTCCCGGTGGCCAGCGCGCGGGTATAGCCCCAGAGCTGCAGCACAAGGCGGAAACAGAGAATGGTGAACGCAACCGGTGCGACCAGCTTGGCGGGCCAGATGGGCAGACCGATATCCATGGAACTGTCGCGGGACCAAAGGGGGGCCGCAAAGTCAAAACTTCTTTGGAAATGGGCCCAGGATCCCCAGACGATCAAGATCATTACGGCGAGAATCAGGAATGTGGTCAGCCATTCCGCCGCCCATAGGGCCCGTCCGCGAAGTGCCCCCACCAAGAGGTCCATGCGGATATGCCCACCGGTGCGCTGAGTCAGCGAGATTCCGAGGAACGCGATGAGCGGCATCGCCTGTTCGATCCAGTCCACGTAGCCGGGCAGGGGAGCATTGAAGAAGTTCCGGCCGCCCACCGAAAACACAGCGAGAAACATCAAACCGAAGACGGCAAGGCCCGCAAGCACGGCCATAGCCGTTTCGAGCCGTCCGAGGGCTCGGTCCAGACGGCTGAGAATCGAGCCGTCAGTCAGGATTGAGGCAGTGCCGGCCATGGTAAACGGCCGCCGCACGGGGCGGCGGCCGATGGGTCTTACATGCTGTCTGCGATCATGCCGGAGACGAGGTCGTAGAGATCCTGGCCCGGAACGCCCTTGGCCTCCATGTCGGCAAGCCATGCCTCAAGCGCCGGCACGGCGGCGGCTTCGCGGAAGGCGGCCAGTTCGTCATCCGAGAAGGTGATCCGGGAAATACCCATCTCGTCGAGTTTCGGACCCCAGGCAGCCATGGTCTGGTCGTTGTAGTAGCTGACGTAATAGTCGAGCGCTTCGTCGACCGAGCTCAGGAGTGCCTCGCGATTGGCATCCGACAGATCGGCAAGCGCATCGGTATTGACCACGACCGGGCAGTTGACCGTGCCCGGGTTCATGTTGGTCGTCCACCACTCGCCGCCCTCGACCGTGCCGAAGGACATGTGAGCATGGGGCGCGAAGCTGACGGCCTGAACCGTACCGTTGTCCAGCGACTGGCGAACTTCGGTGGCCGACATCGAGGTCGGTACTGCGCCGATGGCTTCCATCGCAGCGCCGATCCCGCCGGTTGCCCGCACGGCCATGCCTTCGAAATCCGCAAGCGCGGCCGGGGCATCGCCCTTGCCGACAAAGTTGTACTGGGGCAGCGGCGACGGCATCAGAAGCGTCGCGTTCCAGCGACCGAGATCTGCTTGCGCAGCCGGATGCGCGTAAACCGCCTGGCTGATCTCGCGTTCCTGCTCGAGCGTGGTCACGCCGAGGAACGGCAATTCAAGAACGGTGATCGAGGGGTTCTTGTCGGGGTGATAGCCGGCGCAGAACTGGGCCATTTCAAAGGCGCCGATCGAGATTCCGTCGAGGTTCTCGCGATTGTTCGATAGACCTCCATAAGAGATGTTGAGGGTAAAGTCGCCGCCGGTCTTTTCGGCGACAAGCTCTGCGAGCTTCTCGACATGTTCGGTGAAGGCGCGGCGCTGGCCCCAGAGCGAAACGTTCCATTCGGTGGCCATGGCTTCGCCAGCGAAAGATGCCACAAGGGCAATGGCGGCCGTCCGGCCGAGAAGTGTGGTCATGCGGGTGTCCTCCCAGACAAGTGTTTTGTTCTGCCGCGGGAGACTAGGGCGTTCGAGGCGGCTTGCCAACCGGCGTGCCTGCCGGGCGGGACACGTGGCCGGTCGGAGCGCGGGGTATCTGTCGAATGGTGGTGTCGCGCGCTATGCTTGTCGTGAAGGAGACGCACCATGGCAGAACGGTTTCCGAGGCCGCCGGCCCCGACGGGTCTCTTCCGTTCGGTGCCTCCGGCAGTCTTTCCGGCCACCCTGGGGCTTTTGGGCCTAGGGGTGACATGGCGCGTGGCGGCGCAGACGTTCGGTCTTCCCGGGGCACTTGTCGAAGGATACCTTGGCGCCGCGACGTTGGTCTTCGTCTTTGCTGCCATCGCCTACCTGGCCAAGGTCATGCGTCGGCCCGGCGCGCTCTTGGAGGACGCCCGGACCTTGCCGGGGCGCGCGGGCCTTGCTGCCGGTGCCATGTGTACCATGCTCCTCGCCGCGGTTCTGGTTCCCTACATGCCCGGGGTGGCACGCGGTGTCCTTGCCCTTGGGCTCTCGGCGCATGTGGCCTTTGGCGTGCTGGTCGCGGTGCAGCTCTGGGCCGCAGCGCCGGAGGCCCGGCGCGCGACCCCGGCCCTGCACCTGGTCTTTGTCGGGGTGATCGTGGCGCCCTTGGCCGGCTTGCCACTTGGCTGGTCCAGCCTCTCGGTCGCGCTTCTCTGGTACGCTACGGTGGTGTCGCTGTCGCTTTGCGCGCTGACCTTGCCGGGATTTCTCCGGTCGCTGGATCCGGCGCCGCTCAGGCCGCTGCACGGCATTCATCTGGCGCCCGCCGGGCTGATCTCGGGCACCGCGCTCGCCACCGGGTTCGACGGGCTTGCTGTTGCGATGCTGGGTTGGGGAGGCGTTCTGTTTCTGGGATTGCTCATTCGGGTCAAATGGTTGACGGCGGCCGGGTTCAGCGGGTTCTGGAGCGCCTTTACGTTTCCGGTCACGGCATTCGGCGGGGCGCTGATCCTGATCTCGGCGCAGGGTGGTGGCGACGCCGCCCGGATCGCTGGTGGCGCAGTCTTGATCCTCGCGACTCTCGTGACGCTGCCCATCGCCACGCGGGTGCTTCGATCCTGGGCCGACGGATCGCTGGCCGCCCGGACCAACGCGGCCCGCGCCTGACCGGCCATTCCGTCCGGGAAACCGCAAAATATTGCGTCCCGGCGCGCCCATGCCACGAATTGGGCTTCCTGTTTGTGGCCTCCCGTGCAATAGGGACGTGCCAACCGATCCCTTCCACCGGAGACGATGATGGAGATTCGCGAGGCTCTGACCTTCGATGATGTGCTGCTTGTTCCCGGGGCGTCGAGCGTCCTTCCGTCGACGGCCGACACCCAGACCCGCGTGACCCGGTCTATCGCCATGAACATCCCGCTTCTGTCCTCGGCCATGGATACGGTGACCGAGTCGCGGATGGCCATCGCGATGGCGCAGGCCGGAGGTATGGGGGTGATCCACCGCAACCTGAGCATCGACGAGCAGGCGCGCGAGGTGCGCCGGGTGAAACGCTTCGAGAGCGGGATTGTCTACAATCCGATAACGCTGACGCCGGACCAGACGCTGGCAGACGCAAAGCGCCTGATGGATCGCTACAAGATCACCGGCTTTCCGGTCGTGGACACCGACCGACGCGTGGTGGGCATCGTCACGAACCGCGACATGCGGTTTGCCGAGGACGATGCGACGCCCGTGCGCGTGATGATGACGTCGGACAATCTGGCCGTGCTGACCGAGCCTGCCGATCTGGACGAGGCCAAGTCGCTGATGAAAGCGCGCCGGATCGAAAAACTGCTCGTGACCGACGGGCAAGGCGTGCTGACCGGGCTCCTGACGCTGAAGGACACCGAGCAGGCGGTCCTGAATCCGGCAGCCTGCAAGGATCATCTGGGGCGTTTGCGGGTCGCAGCGGCGACGACGGTGGGTGACGCAGGCTACGAACGCTCGGAGGCGCTGGTCGATTCGGGCGTCGACGTGATCGTCATCGACACCGCACACGGGCATTCCGAGGGTGTGGCAAGAGCGGTTGAGCGTGCGAAGACACTCTCGAACGAGGTGCAGATTGTCGCGGGCAATGTCGCGACCGCCGAAGGCACGCGGGCGCTGATCGATGCGGGTGCCGACGCCGTGAAAGTGGGAATCGGTCCCGGATCGATCTGCACCACACGGATGGTCGCCGGTGTCGGGGTCCCGCAACTGACTGCCATCCTGGACTGTGCCGAGGCGGCCGGGGATGTGCCTGTCATCGCCGACGGGGGCATCAAGTTCTCGGGCGATTTCGCCAAGGCCATCGCGGCCGGCGCCTCGGCGGCTATGGTGGGTTCGATGATCGCGGGGACGGACGAGAGTCCGGGAGAAGTCATTCTTTATCAGGGACGTAGCTACAAGTCCTATCGTGGGATGGGGTCGCTTGGCGCGATGGCCAGTGGCTCGGCCGATCGGTATTTCCAGAAGGATGCGGCGTCGGACAAGCTGGTGCCGGAAGGGATCGAGGGGCAGGTGCCCTACAAGGGGTCGGCGAGCACGGTGATTCACCAGCTGGTTGGAGGGCTTCGCGCGGCCATGGGGTATACGGGCTCTCCGACGGTCGAGGCGATGCGCAATGGCTGCCGTTTCGTGAAAATTACCGGCGCGGGGCTCAAGGAAAGCCACGTGCATGATGTGCAAATCACACGCGAGAGCCCGAATTACCGTTATGGTTAAAAAACTGGAAACAATTGGCGGCTGAATTCTGATATAATTTCCCCATGCGCCGGGGTTCGGCGTTTGCTGGTATGTGCAGGGGCCTTACACGGTATGAGGCCCTATTTGGGGGTTGGATCGGTGAGTGTTCTGCGTAACGAGAAAGGGCGAGTGCCCAAGACCGAAGATCTTCTGAAATCGTCGAACTGGGAAGCACGGCTGGCCGAAGCTCGCGCACGCCGCGCGGCTGTTCTGGCCGACCGCGAGGCACCGAAGCCGCCGCGGCAAAAGCCGTGGACCGACAGCGTCGAGGCACCGGTTCTAAGCGCTGATGACCTTCCGGACGAGCGCGATCTGGCCAAACGCCCGAATAAACCATCCGCCCCGAACGAGGACGTGCGGGCGCGCCGCGCGGCACATCTTTCGCTGGCGGCTTCGTCGGATGCGGTTCGCACCGATGGCCCCCGCATCGAGACCCTGCGCCGGGCAACGGGGCGCCCGCCACGCGCAGGCTTGCCGGATCTCGCCCCGGCCGATCCGCCGTCCGCCACCGAGGCGCCGCGTGCGCAGCCGGAAATCGCGCAAGAGAATGTGTCCGTTGCGGCCGCGTCTCGTATGCCACGCTGGTCGGCGATGGCCGCCGTTGTGTGTGCGCTCGCCTTGATCCCGGTTCCGCTGGCAGATGCCGACTTTGCGCGGGTCCCCCACGTCCCGGCTCCGTTGCCCGGCGTGGCCCCGAGTTTCGCAACCGCGGTCGCCGTCCCTGTCGCGCCGGATCGGGTGCAGGCCACAGGGCCTCGGCTGACGACCGCGCCTGCATGGCGCGCACCGCATCATGCACCGGTTGTCTTCTTTCCGCCCGAGGTTCGGCCCGACGCAGTTGCCCGCGCCCGGGTTGACGGGCCGGTTGCCATCGAGGTGGCCGCCCAAATGCGGACCCCCGCGCGCCCGGACATCGGCGGTACCAGCGGTGCGCCCGACGTGATCTACCCTGTCGCAATGTCCGCCCCGCCCGCAAAGCCCGCGGGACATGACAATGTTGACGGCGGCCCGAGGGTTCAGTCGGACGACAAGGCGAAGGAAGCTGCACGGATCCAGGTTGCGCGGGCCGTTCCGCCAAGCGCACTGTTCGAGGCGCCGGGTCTCAGTGGCGCAGTTGCAGACGAACTGGTCACGCTGCTGCCCGCAACGTTCGCGCGTGTCGAATGGGCACCCGCACCACGCCAGTCGATCACGGTCTACGCCTATCAGTCTCCCCGGATCGAAACAGACACCGCGCTGATCGAGAACGTGCGCGTCCAGCTTCAGGCGCTGAGCGTCCCGGTTGGCACGCAGACGCTTGACCTCGCCATGGCGCAACCGGATGTCACCGTGGTTGCCCGGCCCGAACCGGTCTCGGTGCGGCCGGAAGCGGCTGCGAAGGATGCGGCACCGGCCATGGAGGCTGCGCCGGATCCAGTTCCGGTCTTTGCAGAGCTCGACGTCACGGTCCTGATGCCTGAGCAAGGCAACGAACGCGCGCTCGAAGAAGCCGTGGCCCGTGTCACGACGGAGGGCAACACGCTTCTGTCGGCCAAGAAGGTGCCGCACACCATCAGCGCAACCCAGGTTCGGTACTTTCACGATGAGGACCGGGCCTCGGCGGAGGCTTTGGCCCTGTCGATGGGGGCCGCGCTGCGCGACTTCACCGATCTCAGCCCGTCGCCGCCCGCAGGGCGCGCCGAGCTTTGGCTGTCGGGCGAAGGCGCGCCGCCAAAGCCGGTCCGGGTGGTGCGCGCACCGCGCCCGAGTGTTGCCGCCCCGGCACCGCAGCCGCAGCCGGTGGTAACCGCGCGGCAGAGCCTTCTGGAGCGGCTGCTTTCGGGGGATAGTCGGCGGAGCACGGGCACCCGTTTTGCCACCCGCGAGGATGACAATGATGACCGTCGACGCGTGGCCGTATCGGTCGGGTCGACCGGCGGAACAAGTGCTGGCGGTGCCGGCGCTTCGACCGGGGATGGATCCACGGGCACGGGTGGCACCGACCCCGCGCCGGGGCCGGGTGACACTGGCAGTGCAGGCGGCGGCGATACGGGATCGACCGGCGACAGCGGATCGACGGGCACTGGTGGCACGGATACGGGCGGCAGCACTGGCGGCACGGATACGGGCGGAAGCACCGGCGGCTCGGACACGGGCGGCGGGACGGGCGGCACCGATACCGGCGGCACGGATACGGGCGGGTCCGACACCGGCGGTTCTGATACCGGAAGCTCGGACACCGGGTCGTCCGATACAGGCGGATCCGATACTGGCGGATCCGGCGACAGCGGCGGTTCCGACGCCGGCGGTTCGGATGACAGCGGCGGTTCGGATGTCGACTGACCGCCTATTCACCCGCTCGTGACATGATCGCGTGACCCCTGCCGCGCGGATCGCTGCGGCGATTGACTGTCTTGACCAATGGTTGGGCGGCGCTTCTGCCGAAGCCGTCCTGACGACGTGGGGTCGGTCTCATCGGTTTGCCGGTTCGAAGGACCGGGCGGCGATCCGAGACCATGTCTTCGATGCCGTACGACGCTACCGTAGCCTGTCCGTGCTTGGCGGTGCGCGGACGGGACGCGGACTCATGTTGGGTGCCGTGCGCGTCGCGGGCACCGATCCGGATGCAGTGTTCAGCGGCGAAGGGCATGCGCCGCCGCCCCTGTCCGAAGACGAGCGCCGCGGTCTTTCAGCCGAGGTCACGTTGTCGGAGACCGAGGCGCTTGATGTTCCCGATTGGGTGCCTGGGCGCCTGCGTCCTGTCCTTGGGCCGCAGACGGAGCCGGTTCTTCAGGCGCTGCGCCATCGGGCGCCGGTGCATTTGCGGGTGAATACCGCGCGCGTCGGGCGTGCGGAGGCCATCCTTGCCCTGTCCAAGTTCGGGATTGTCGCGCGGCCCCACGATCTGGCCCAGACGGCACTCGAGGTGATCGAAGGCAGCCGCCGGATCCGGCAAAGCGAGCCATTTCAGGGTGGGTTGGTCGAGCTGCAGGACGCGGCCTCGCAGGCGGTGGTCGAGGCGCTTGGCGGTGTATCTGGTCAGGCAGTGATTGATCTTTGCGCGGGGGGCGGGGGAAAGGCCTTGGCGCTGGCAGCGAAGGGTGCCGAGGTAACAGCGACGGATGCATATCCCAAACGCATGCAGGATCTGCCCGAACGGGCGAAACGGGCCGGGGCGCGCATTCGTGTCGTTGAAGACATGCGCCCCGAAGCGCGGTACGACGTTGTTTTTGTCGACGCGCCGTGTTCGGGCTCGGGCGCGTGGCGCCGTCAGCCAGAGGCAAAGTGGCGGACCAGCCCAGACGACCTTGACCGGTTCGCCGCCGTGCAAGGCGAGATTCTTGACCGGGGCGCGCGGCACCTCGCCCCCGGCGGGACCTTGGCGTATGCGACCTGTTCGCTCTTTCCGGCCGAGAATGAGGACGTGGCCAAGGCGTTTCTGGCCCGTCATCCTGACTGGACGTGCGGGTTCCTGCGTCGGTTCAGCCCTCTGGACGGGGGCGACGGGTTCTTTACGGCGCACTTTCAGCGCGCTTAGCGCCCTTTACATACAACCTATACGAGTATAAAAACTGCGCTTAAGCACGAGTTAAGGACTCTCGCCCGAAATACGGGGCAGAGAATCCGAAATGGGAGATCCGCGTGGACCAAACGGCTGACAAGGCCCGTCCCTCACGCCCTCGCGCTGTGCAAAACGTGCCCCGACCTGCGACGCTCTTCGCCCTTGCAGTCGCCGCATTTGGGATTGCGCTGTTTGTTGAAGAGACGACCGCGCACCGGATCGCACTTGGCGCGGCCACCGGGCTTTTTGCCCTCTCCGTGCTGGTCCAGTGGGGCCGAATGCGTGCGCGGGAAAAGGCGGCGATGCAACGGGACGCGATCGCGCGGTTCGTTCATCACGATGCCGCGCCCAGCTTTCTGACGAATGACGACGGCCTCGTCACACACGCCAACCATGCCGCGGTCGAGAAGTTCGGGGACAAGCCCGGGGCGTCTCTCGTGGCCCTATTGGGCGGTCTCTTCGCCTCGCCATCGGCTGTGCTCTATCGGCTTCATGCCAAAGCCGCCAAGTCGGGTTCGGCTCGCGAAGACGTGGTCATGCGGCGGGGGCACATTCGGATATCGGTTCAAGTCATTGGCAAAGAAGGGTTTTTATGGCGTCTCGAAGAGATGATCGACCGTACTCCAAACACGCGCGGAGCCGAGGGCGTTTCGCTTCCGATGGTTACCGTCTCGAACAGTGGCGCGCTCTTGTTCATCAACGAGGCCATGCGCCGCCTGATTGGCGGGCGGGAAAAGGCGCTTGACCGGATTATCACCGATTTGCCGCTTCGACCCGGCGGGGTGCATGAGCTTGCGACGATCGAAGGCGCGGCACGTGCCACGGTGGTCGAGGTGAAAAGCGCGGCCGGGCGCCGCGAGCTCTATTTCCTGCCCGTCATCGAGGAAGCGCCGTCCGACTGGGCACTGATTGATCTCTTGCCCGTTCCCCTCTTGAAGATCGCACCGGACGGCCAGGTTCAGCAGGCGAACCGCATGGCCCGCGAATTGCTTGAGATGAGCCCGGGCGAGCATCCTTCACTTGGCGCCCTCGTCGAAGGGTTGGGGCGGCCGATCCTAGACTGGTTATCTGACGCGGCCGGCGGACGCGGCCTTGGACGCCCGGAATTCGTCCAGGCGGCGCGGCCGGGCAAGGACGTCTATCTTCAGATCACACTTGAACGGGTGGGTGTCGGCGACGCGACCAGTCTCGTTGCGGTTCTGAACGACGCAACCGAGTTGAAAACGTTGGAAGCGCAATTCGTGCAAAGCCAGAAAATGCAGGCCATCGGTCAGTTGGCTGGCGGCGTGGCCCATGACTTCAACAACCTCCTGACGGCCATCCGCGGCCATTGCGACCTCTTGTTGCTGCGCCGCGAACCGTCGGATCCCGACTATGCCGATCTCGAGCAGATCAACCAGAACGCCAACCGGGCGGCAAGCCTCGTGCGCCAGCTTCTGGCCTTCTCGCGCAAGCAGAACCTGCAGCCCCAGATCATCGATCTGAGGGACAGCATGGCGGACCTGACCCACCTTCTGAACCGACTTGTGGGCGAGAAGGTCGAGTTGACAATGACCCACGATCCCGAACTGGCTTGCGTTCGGGTCGACAAGCGACAACTCGAGCAGGTGCTGATGAACCTGGTGGTTAATGCACGCGACGCCATGCCGGACGGCGGGCATATCGATATCGAGACACGCATGGAGACGCTGGACGCCGCGATCGAGCGGGACCGCGCCATGGTTCCAGCGGGCCGTTACGTCGTGATCCGGGTGGCCGACGAGGGCATTGGCATTCCCCCTGACAAGTTACCGAAGATCTTCGAGCCCTTCTTTACGACCAAGCGCGCTGGCGAGGGCACGGGTCTAGGACTGTCGACGGCCTATGGCATCATCAAGCAGACCGGCGGGTATATTTTCGCGGACAGCGCCGTCGGGCAGGGGACGGCCTTCTCTATCTATCTGCCTGGTCATGACCGACCCGAGGACAGCCCGGTTCGCACGGTGCATCTCGGAGACGTGGATCCGCCCGCGGTTCAGGGAGAGGGTGTTGTTCTGCTGGTCGAGGACGAGGCGCCGGTCAGGGCCTTTGCCTCGCGGGCGTTGCGGATGCGGGGCTATACGGTGCTCGAGGCCGCCAACGCGGAAGAGGCACTTGACGCGCTGACCGATGACGCATTGTCGGTCGACGTGTTCGTCACCGATGTGGTGATGCCGGGCATGGACGGTCCGAGCTGGGTCTCGAAGGCGCTCGAGACACGGCCCGACACGCGTGTGGTGTTCGTCTCGGGCTATGCCGAAGACCATTTGGCCGATAGTCAGGCGCGCATTCCCAATTCGGTCTTTCTGCCGAAACCGTTTTCTCTGAATGAGCTTACGGCGACTGTTTACGATCAGCTTCAATAAAAATACACATATTTCATGATTTTACGGGCCTTAATTCTAGTTGCGATATAGCTTTCCGGCACCGACGGAACGGCATGAACGCAAGGCTTTAAAGCCCGATCAGAATCCCGGGTAACCCGCGCTTAACCGAATCCGTCCTAGATCAAATGCGATGAAAATTGTTGCTATGTTCTGGGTTTGGTCCCATAACGGACGAAAGAACACAAGGCGAACAAAGAGCAGCAATTGCCGCCCGCCGGCGGCTCTGACATAAGGGAAGAAACAGGCAGATGGCGCATGTCCTCGAAATGACCGACAAGAAGAGCAGTGACAAACAGAAGGCGCTGGATTCCGCTCTGGCGCAGATCGAGCGTCAGTTCGGCAAGGGTTCGATCATGAAGCTTGGGGGTGACAACCCGGTAGCTGAAATCGAAGCCACGTCGACCGGTTCTCTGGGGCTTGACATTGCACTCGGCATCGGTGGCCTGCCAAAGGGCCGGATCGTGGAAATCTACGGGCCGGAGAGCTCGGGCAAGACGACCCTGACGCTCCATTGCGTGGCTGAAGAGCAAAAGAAGGGCGGTGTCTGTGCCTTCGTCGATGCCGAACATGCGCTGGACCCGCAATATGCCAAGAAGCTCGGCGTCGATCTGGATGAGCTCCTGATCTCGCAGCCCGACACCGGCGAGCAGGCGCTTGAGATCACCGATACGCTGGTCCGCTCAGGCGCTGTCAGCATGGTGGTCGTCGACTCGGTCGCCGCGCTTACGCCCAAGTCCGAGCTTGAGGGCGACATGGGTGACGCCCAGGTCGGCGCCCAGGCACGTCTGATGAGCCAGGCGATGCGAAAACTGACCGGCTCGATCAGTCGTTCGAACTGCATGGTCATCTTCATCAATCAGATCCGCATGAAGATCGGCGTGATGTTCGGCAGCCCCGAGACCACCACGGGCGGCAACGCGCTCAAGTTCTACTCGTCCGTTCGCCTCGATATCCGCCGCATCGGATCGATCAAGGACCGCGACGAAGTGGTCGGAAACTCGACGCGGGTGAAGATCGTCAAGAACAAGGTTGCGCCGCCGTTCAAGCAGGTCGAGTTCGACATCATGTATGGCGAGGGCATTTCGAAGATGGGTGAGCTTCTCGACCTTGGGGTAAAGGCGGGCGTCGTCGAGAAATCGGGTGCGTGGTTCAGCTACGGCGATGAGCGGATCGGGCAGGGGCGGGAAAATGCCAAGATGTTCCTGCGGGAGACGCCTCAGATTGCCCTTGAAATTGAAGACAAGATTCGCGCGGCCCACGGGCTCGACTTCGACATGCGGGCGGGGGATCCGGAAGCGGATCAGGACGATGACATTCTAGAGGCTTGACGGCGGGTGTAGTTTCTATATTTCTATATTAATAGAAATATGGAGATTGCTATGTCGTTCCTGACTTGGTGGCGCGCCCGTTTGCGGCGCGCCCGCGCCGCCGCCGAGCTTGCCCGCCAGCCGGACAACGTTCTCCGGGATCTGGGCACCAACCGCTTCGACATCAGGGCCTATCTGGACGAACCCCAGACTGCCCGCCCGGAACCCAGTGGACCGCGTCTGGTCTGGACCAATCCCCTTTGTCCGCCGGGCACCGGCGCCTGTCTTTCGCTTTGCTGCAGGGCGGCCTAGACGGGCTGTGGACAGCCTGACTGGGCAGGGCTAAACCCGGTCGGACACGCTATCCGACCGGACCCGACCCATGACCAACCTTGCTGAAATCCGCTCTACGTTTCTGGATTACTTTGCCCGGAACGGTCACGAGATCGTGCCGTCAAGCCCGCTTGTGCCCCGGAACGATCCAACGCTTATGTTCACAAATTCGGGGATGGTGCCGTTCAAGAACCTGTTCACCGGCCTCGAGACACGGGACTACAAGCGCGCAACCACAGCGCAGAAATGCGTCCGCGCCGGCGGCAAGCACAACGACCTCGACAATGTCGGTTACACGGCGCGCCATCTCACGTTCTTCGAGATGCTCGGCAACTTCTCGTTCGGCGATTACTTCAAGGATGACGCGATTCCCTTTGCATGGGAACTTCTGACCAAGGGGTTCCAACTCGATACCGACAAGCTTTACGTGACGGTCTATCACACCGACGACGAGGCCGCGCGCATCTGGAAAAAGCTCGGGCTGGACGATGATCGCATTATCCGGATCGCCACCGACGACAATTTCTGGCGCATGGGTCCCACGGGCCCCTGTGGCCCCTCGACCGAGATCTTCTACGATTTCGGACCGGAAATCTGGGGCGGCCTGCCCGGAACGCCCGAAGAGGATGGTGACCGGTACATCGAGATCTGGAACGTCGTCTTCATGCAAAACGAGCAGATGGAGGACGGTACGCTTCGCACGCTCAACATGCAGTCCATCGACACGGGCATGGGGCTTGAGCGTTTCGCTGCACTGATGCAAGGCACCAACAACCTGTTCGAGACCGACCTGATGACGGCTCTGGTCGAAGCTTCGGCCGATGCGACATCCACGGACACTTCGGAAGAATTCCTGACCCATCATCGGGTCGTCGCGGATCATCTGCGTTCGACGTCGTTTCTCATGGCCGAAGGCGTGATGCCGTCAAATGAAGGGCGGGGCTATGTCTTGCGCCGGATCATGCGCCGCGCCATGCGCCACGCGCATATCCTTGGGGCGAAGGATCCGCTCATGCATCGGCTTGTGCCTTCACTGGTGCAGCAAATGGGCTCGCACTACCGCGAACTTCCGCAGGCTGAGGCCCTGATCACCGAGACTTTGCTTCTGGAGGAAACCCGCTTCCACCAAACGCTCGAACGGGGTCTGCGCCTGCTTGACGACGAGGTTGAAGCATTGCCTGAAGGGGCGAGTTTGCCTGGTGCCGCCGCCTTCAAGCTCTATGACACCTACGGATTTCCGCTTGACCTGACCCAGGACGCGCTTCGCGAAAAGGGCCGCGAGGTTGAAATCGAAGGCTTCGACGCAGCCATGGCAGAGCAGAAGACCAAGGCGCGTGCAGCCTGGTCCGGTTCCGGCCAGTCCGCCGATGCCGCCGTCTGGTTCGACATTGCTGAGCGGGAAGGTGCCACGGATTTCCTCGGCTACGGTACAGAGACCGCCGAGGGTGTCGTGACCGCGTTGGTGCGCGACGGCGCTGAGGTGGCACAACTCGCGCCGGGCGAAACCGGCTGGGTTGTCCTGAACCAGACGCCGTTTTATGCCGAAAGCGGTGGGCAGGTCGGGGATACGGGCCAGTTCCGCCGGCTCGAGACCGAAACCGACGTCGCCGATGTGACGGATACGCACAAAATGGCAGATGGCCGGGTTTTTGCCCATCAGGTGACCGTGCAAACGGGAACGTTTACGATCGGCGATGCGCTCCATCTGGGTGTGGATCATGCCCGCCGGAGCGCAATCCGCGCCAATCATTCGGCGACCCATCTGCTGCACGAGGCGCTGCGGGGCGCGCTCGGGGATCACGTGGCGCAGCGGGGCTCGCTCAATGCACCCGATCGACTGCGTTTTGACTTCAGCCACAACCAGGCGTTGAGCCTCGAGGACCTGGCCGCGGTCGAGGCCGAGGTCAACGCCTTCATCCGCCAGAATTCGCAGGTCGAAACGCGGATCATGACCCCGGATGACGCCCGCGCGCTTGGTGCACAGGCGCTCTTCGGCGAGAAGTACGGGGACGAGGTGCGGGTCGTGTCCATGGGCAAGGCTGCAACCGGCAAGGGCAGCGATGGCCAAACCTGGTCGATCGAGCTCTGTGGTGGCACCCATGTCGCGCGGACCGGGGATATCGGGGCGTTTGTTACTTTGGGCGACAGTGCGTCCTCGGCTGGCGTCCGCCGGATCGAGGCGCTGACCGGGCAGGCGGCACTCGACTACCTCTCGGGTCAGGATCATCGGCTGGCCGAGACGGCGTCGGTGCTGAAATCCCAGGCGTCCGAGGTGCCCGACCGGGTGCGCGCGCTTCTTGATGAACGCAAGGCCCTGCAAGCTGAACTCAGCGATCTTCGCAAGCGGCTGGCCCTTGGCGGCGGCGCCAGCGCCGGTCCCGAGACGCGCGAGGTGGGCGGCATCCGCCTTGCCGCGCAGGTTGTCGATGGGGTGACGGGCAAGGACCTGCCAAGCCTCATCGACGCGCAGAAAGCCGCGCTTGGCTCCGGCGTGGTCGTGCTGGTGGCGCCCGGAGAAGGCAAGGCTGCCGTCGCGGCCGGCGTGACCGAGGATCTGACTGGGCGGGTCTCGGCCGTCGACCTCGTCCGCGCCGCTGTGGCAGAACTCGGTGGAAAGGGCGGAGGCGGACGCCCGGACATGGCGCAGGGCGGCGGTCCCGACGGCACCCGGGCGGATGATGCCCTGCGCGCGGTGGAACAGGTGCTGGAGGGCCTGACATGAGCGCACTTTGGATTGGCCATATCGATGTCCACGACGAAGAGACTTACGGAAAGTACATTTCCGTCGCCTCCGAAGTCATCCCTGCCCATGGGGGCGTATTTCTTGCCCGGGGCGGCGCTTTCGAACAATTCGAGGGCCGTGCCCGCGCGCGCCAGGTGGTGGCACGCTTTCCCAGCATGGACGCCGCCCGGTCGGCCTACAACGACCCGCGCTATCAGGACGCGTTGCGATGGGCCCACGCGGCGTCCGAGCGCGAATTGCTGATCGTCGAGGAGCTTTGACGCGCTCACGCTCGCCGAATTGACGGCGCGCTACGCCGCGCCCGGTCGCATTGACTGGATCGGCCTCCGCCCTCTGCGGCTGGCCGAAATGGTGTCCGTGGACGCGGTTGAGGTGACCGAGGCGGGGTTGGCCGGCGACCATGCCCGGCCGGGCAAACGCGCGCTCACCCTGATCCAGTCCGAGCACCTGCCGGTCATCGCCGCACTTTCCGGTCTCGACCGGGTTGCGCCCGAGACGCTTCGCCGCAACCTCGTCGTCTCCGGGCTCAACATTGGTGCGTTTCGGGGCGCGGCGCTTGGCCTTGGCACCGCGGTGATCGAGATCACGGGCCCCTGCGCTCCGTGTTCGCGCATGGAGACGGCGCTTGGGCATGGGGGCTATACCGCCATGCGCGGCCATGGCGGCTGGTGCGCCAAGGTCTTGACCGAGGGCCATATCCGCCTGGGCGACCCGGTTCGCCCGGTCTGATCCTCATCTTGGACCAGGTACGCATCCCCGCCCGAAGGGCGACCGGCAAAAACGTGCGGCCGAAGGCCGCTCCGCGCAGGGTCAGGCGCTTCGGGCCTGCCGTTTGCGTTCATGGGGATCGAGGAAGCGCTTCCGAAGGCGGATCGCGTTCGGCGTGACCTCGACCAGTTCGTCATCGTCGATATAGGCGATTGCCTCTTCAAGGCTCATCCGGACCGGTGTCGTCAGTGTCACCGCATCGTCCTTGCCCGAGGCGCGCACATTGGTGAGTTTCTTGCCCTTAAGCGGGTTTACCTCGAGATCGTTCTCACGCGAATGCTCGCCGATCACCATCCCCTCGTAAACGTCCTCCTGGGCGCCGATGAACAGGCGGCCGCGCTCTTCAAGGTTCCAGAGCGCATAGGCCACCGACTGGCCCGCACCCATGGCGATCAGGACGCCTGCGCGGCGGCCGGGAATCGGACCCTTGTGGGGCACCCAGCCGTGGAAGACCCGGTTCAAGACCCCGGTTCCCCGCGTGTCCGTCAGAAACTCGCCGTGATACCCGATCAGCCCGCGGGATGGCACATGGGCGACGATCCGGGTTTTGCCTGATCCGCCCGGCTTCATTTCGGCCAGATCTCCGCGGCGCGGACCGGTGAGTTTCTCGATCACAGCACCCGTATGCTCGTCATCCACATCGATGGTGACCTCTTCGACCGGCTCCAGGCGCTGGCCCTCCTCCTCGCGCATCAGCACCTGCGGCCGCGAGATTGAAAGCTCGAACCCTTCGCGCCGCATGTTCTCGATCAGGACGCCCATTTGCAGTTCGCCGCGTCCGGCAACTTCGAACGCCTCGCCGCCGGGCGTGTCCGTGACGCGGATCGCCACGTTCTGTTCGGCCTCTTTCATAAGGCGTTCGCGGATGACCCGCGACTGCACCTTCTTCCCGTCGCGGCCGGCGAGCGGGCTGTCATTGATCCCGAAAGTCACAGAGATCGTCGGGGGATCGATGGGCTGGGCGGGCAGGGGCTCATCCACTGCCAACGCTGCGATCGTGTCCGACACGGTCGATTTCGACATGCCGGCTAGCGAGACGATGTCCCCCGCCACGGCCTCGTCGATGGGTGCTTGGGCGAGCCCCCGGAAGGCAAGGATCTTTGTCACCCTAAATTGCTCGATCTGCTGGCCGACGCGACTGATCGCCTGAACCGTGGCGCCGGTCTTCAGGCGCCCGGATTCCACGCGTCCCGTCAAGATGCGTCCGATGAACGGATCGGCGCCCAGCGTCGTCGCCAGCATGCGGAAATCCTCGCCCTCACGCGCCGTCTGGCGTGGCGGTGGCACATGGCGCACGATGAGGTTGAATAGCGCATCGAGATTGGCACGAGGCCCGTCGAGGTCCTCGTCAGCCCAGCCGCTGCGTCCGCTGGCATAGAGATGCGGAAAGTCGAGCTGGTCCTCGTCGGCGTCCAGTGCGGCAAAAAGATCAAAGACCTCGTCCAGTGCCCGGTCTGGTTCGGCATCCGGCTTGTCGACCTTGTTCAGCACCACGATGGGCCGAAGCCCCAGCGCGAGGGCCTTGGAGGTGACGAACTTGGTCTGGGGCATCGGACCTTCGGCGGCATCGACCAAGAGCACCACGCCATCAACCATCGACAGAATACGTTCCACCTCGCCACCGAAATCCGCGTGACCCGGCGTGTCGACGATGTTGATCCGAGTGCCCTTCCATTCGACCGATGTCGCCTTGGCCAGAATCGTGATCCCGCGTTCTCGTTCGAGGTCGTTCGAATCCATGGCGCGTTCGGCCACGGATTCGTTGGCGCGAAACGCGCCGGATTGCTTCAATAGCTCGTCGACCAGTGTGGTTTTGCCGTGGTCGACATGGGCAATGATCGCGACGTTGCGAAGATCCATGGGAGGGTCCTGATGCTGCTCGGCTGCCCCCTAGCGCGCGCGCGCGGGAATGGCCAGCGTGTCAATGCCCCGCGGTGGATGAGAAGACCTGAATGACGACAACACCGGCCACGATCAGGCTCATGCCAAGGATTGCGGGCAAATCGAGTCGCTGCCCGAAGACCGTCCAGCCGATCACGGCGATGGCGACGATGCCCACGGCGGACCAGAGCGCATAGGCCACACCCACCGGGATGGTACGCAAGGCCAGAGCGAGAAAGAAGAACGCCGTGCCGTACCCTGCGACAACCAGGATCGAGGGCAGGAGCCGCGTAAACCCGTCGGACGCCTTGAGTGCCGAGGTCCCGATGATTTCGCCGACGATGGCGAGCGCAAGAGCAGCGTAGGCGGGCATGCGGGGTCTCTCCTATCTGGCGACATAGCGATCACTGCGGTGATTCACCGCGATGATCAGGTTGACGACCACGGCGCCCAGCAGAGACCATGCCACGAGCACCGGGTCGAGCACGAAGGCGGCCGCCGCGAACAGAAGCCCGTCGAATCCGAGCTGAATCCAGCCCGCCTGTATTCCGAGCCGCTCCTGCACGAGAAGTGCCAGGACGCCGATCCCGCCAAGGGACCCGCCGTGCCGGAAGACAACGATGAGGCCGAGACCGATCATCGCGCCGGCCATGACCGCGCCAAGGATCGGGTCCAGTCGCTCGATCACGAGGAGGCGCGGCAAGATTTCGGCCATGGCCGAGACCATCGCCACCGCGATGAAGGTCTTGATCGTGAAGCGCGGCCCAAGGCGGAACCAGCCAAGCAGGTAAAAAGGCACGTTTACGGCAAAGAAGACTGTCCCAAAGGACCAGCTGGTGACATAGGACAGCAGCACCGCGAGACCTGCGGTTTGTCCGGTGACCAGACCGAGATGCGTGAGGAACTGGACGCCGAGCGCGCACATGGCCGTCCCCAGCAGAAAGGCCTGCGTATCTTCAAGCAGACTGTGTTCGAGGCGTTTGTGCGGTTCGGCCATGGGCGGGCTGCTGCCACGGGGCGGCAGGTCTGTCCAGCCTTAGAGGGGCAGGGCGGTCGTCTCTTTCAGTTCTTCCATGACGAACGAGGCGGAGACATCGCGCATCGCCACCTTTTCGATCAGCCGCCGGTAGAGCCGGTCGTAGCCGGCCATATCGGCCACCTGGGCGCGCACTAGGTAATCGAGGTCGCCCGACATCCGGTACGCGCCCAGAATCTCTGGCATCTCCCGTGTGGCGCGGCGAAATGCGGCAAGCCAGTCGGGCTCGTGCCGACTGGTCCGGATCTGGATAAACACGGTCAGCGGTACGCCCACGCGAACAGGGTCCAGAAGCGCAACGCGACCCCGGATGATCCCCGCGTCCTCAAGCGCCCGAACGCGCCGCCACGTGGCGTTCCGGCTGAGCCCGATGGCGTCACCCAGCGCCTCAAGACCCAGATCCGCATCGCGTTGAAGTATCGTCAGGATCCGTCGGTCAGTATCGTCAATTTTTCCCATGAAAGGATGATTACTTGGGATGGTCTTGCGTGAAAAGTGTCGGTGGCCAGAGAATTGGGACGTTTTACCGCCGCAGTCGAATTACTCTGCCTGAACAAACACCGGAGGGCTCCATGATCGACCGCGTCTTTCTCGACCATCCTCGCTCAGTCGAGGAAAGTTATGCCGAACACGCCATGTTTGCGGGCCGCTTTTCTTGGCGTCTGTTTTGCGCCGCTGGTGCGGCAGCGGTTCATGCAGTGATCCCCTGTCTCTTCGAGAAGACGGCGAGCCGGATTGTCGCGGACCTCTACGCCCGGACCCACAATCGCGGTCAATAAAAAGGGCGGCCGAAGCCGCCCCTGTTGCTGCCCGCTGCTCCGCCCTAGCCCGCAAGGGCGGCGTTCAGGTTCTCGTCGATCTTCTCGAGGAAGCCTTCGGTCGTCAGCCATGTCTGGTCCGGACCCACGAGCAAAGCGAGGTCCTTGGTCATCGATCCGCTTTCCACGGTGTCGACGATCACCTTCTCCAGCGTTTCAGCAAAGTTTCTCAGCGGTTCATTACCGTCGAGTTTCGCTCGGTGCTTCAGCCCGCCGGTCCACGCGAAGATCGATGCGATCGAGTTCGTCGATGTGGCTTCGCCCTTCTGATGCTGGCGATAGTGGCGGGTGACGGTGCCATGGGCCGCTTCGGCTTCGACGATCTTTCCGTCCGGCGTCATCAGCTGCGATGTCATGAGGCCGAGCGAGCCAAAACCCTGCGCGACCGTGTCGGACTGGACGTCTCCGTCGTAGTTCTTACAGGCCCAGACGAACCCGCCCGACCACTTCATCGCCGCGGCAACCATGTCGTCGATCAACCGGTGTTCATAGGTGATGCCGGCTTCCTTGAACTTCTCTGCGAACTCTTCCTCGAAGATCCGCTGGAAGATCAGCATGAACTGCCCGTCATATTGCTTGAGGATCGTGTTCTTTGTCGACAAGTAGACGGGCCATCCGAGGTTCAGCCCGTAATTCATTGATGCACGGGCAAAATCCTCGATCGATTTATCGAGGTTGTACATGCCCATGTAGACGCCGGAGGACGGAGCCTGAAAGACTTCGTGCTCGATCACTTCGCCGTCTTCGCCGACGAACTTCATCGACAGCGTGCCGGGTCCGGGGAACTTGATGTCGGTCGCGCGGTACTGGTCGCCGAAGGCGTGGCGGCCGATGACGATGGGTTGCGTCCAGCCGGGGACAAGCCGCGGCACGTTCTTGCAGATGATCGGCGCCCGGAAAACGACGCCGCCAAGGATGTTCCTGATCGTGCCGTTCGGGCTGCGCCACATCTTCTTCAGGCCAAACTCTTCAACGCGGGCTTCGTCCGGCGTGATGGTCGCGCATTTGACAGCCACGCCGATTTCCTTGGTCTTCTCGGCCGCGTCGATCGTGATCTGGTCCTCGGTCCGGTCACGCTCTTCGATCCCGAGATCGTAATAAAGCAGATCGATGTCGAGATAGGGCAGGATCAGCTTGTCCTTGATAAAAGCCCAGATGATCCGGGTCATTTCATCGCCGTCCATTTCGACGATGGGGTTCTCGACTTTGATCTTAGACATAGGGTCCCTCCGGGCGCGTGATTCCTTGCCCGGCGCTATAACGGATCACCGGGCGCGGGAAAAGGCTGGTATACGCTTGTATACTGATATGTCGCAGCGGTTAGGCGGCGCCGAAGTACCTCTCGAGCTGCGGACCAAGCCACGCCCAGAGCGCCGGGGTGCCTTTTCGGATCGCTGGCGCCACGCGGGCCTCCATCTGCGGGTAGGTCACATTGTACTCTGCCCATGTGCCACCGCCATTGGCGAGGTTGGAAAGCGGTGGCTGGAACCGGTCCATGGCGCGGGCGAAGCGGGCGTCGGCGGTATCGCCATCCTCGTATTCGTCCCAGAGCGCGCGGAAGTCTGCCGCCTGATCGGCGGGCAGAAGGGCGAAGATCCTGTCGGCCGCGGCCTTCTCCAGCCGCGCCTTCTTGGCTGGATCTCCGCCGCCGTGAATTGGCATGTCGCCGGCATCGATCTCGACAATATCATGGAGAAGCAGCATCTTGAGCACGCGGAGCGGATCCACCTCGTCGGATGCGTGTTCGGCGAGGACGAGCGCGAACAGAGCCACGTGCCATGAGTGTTCGGCTGAGTTCTCGCGTCGCGACCCGTCATGAAGGTGCGATGCCCGAAGGACGGTCTTCAGGCGGTCGATTTCTTCAAGAAAAGCAACCTGAGAGGCGATGCGGTCTGACATGATCAAATCCTCTGGGCCGGCGGAGGGATGCACCGGCCCAGAGGAGCAGGTCCCGCCCCTGGTGTCGAGGGCGAGACGGTGCGCTTAGTCGCCGATACGCCGCAACGGGTATCCGGCCAGTTGCCCGGTTGAGGCGCTGTCTGAACTTGGCCGGAATGTACAACGCAGCGTCCCGTCCTCGTTCGAGATATCCCCGGCGCAGCGCGCCGGTTCAAAAAGCGATGTCCGTTGCCACGACGTGTCGATGCGGCGGCAGATCGCGGTAAGTTCGGCCCCCTTCAGTTCAGGCAGCCGGCACGTTGCGGTGTAGGATCCGTCTGGCAGGTCATATAGAGGCGTTCGCGCGCAATCGAGATGGCCGTACATGCTGCGGATCCCGCCATGGCAACGTGACCAGTCGAGATAGCTGTCGCGCAGGATCGGAACCTTTTTGAAGGGGGGAACCTCTTGCCGGTCGTCGCGGCACATGGCCCAAAGATCCTTGCCGGGGTAGACCCAGTGGATGCCGATGCAACTCGCCTGGTACGAGCCCTGGATCTTAGGGCCCCGCGTACAGGTCAGTCGACCGTTCGTGTTGGCCGGCTGCGTCACACACCCCCCATAGTTATAAAGGGTCGACGCTCGAAACTCGCCGTTGGTTTTGCGACAAAGGGCGGTCAGATGTCGGCCGCGTCGAACCTGCATGTCGACGCACGTTTCCACATAGGTTCCCGGGGGCCATGATTGGGCGGCTGCCGGTGCAGCATCAAAGAGGACGGTGGCCAGTCCAGCTGCAAGGGCGAGAGCAAGACGCATTGGAAATCTCCTTTTGCACTGTGTTCTCCCGTCTGTCGTCTGACCCGGCTGATTGGTTCAATTTGATGTTCGTCGAATGCATCCCAAGGAAGATTTGGCCGTCCTTTGACCATATTTCGTCGTTACGCCACCGGTCTCGAGTCGCGAGCAGGACGGGACAATTGGCATGAGTGCCATCGGTCAAGCGGGATCGCTTGTTGAAAATACGACCAGCACCGGTGAAGCGATCACGGTGACATTCGATGAGCCATTGACCGATCCGGTGATCGTGATCTCCGGCACGAATTTTGGCGGCAACAAGTATTCGTTCCGCGTAATCGATCTGATCACGGATCCGGACACGGGCGACGCCACGGGCTTCCGCTTCACCATTGATGAATGGGAGAACCATGACGGCCCGCACCCGGCGCAGGAGCAGATCCAGTGGCTTGCCATAGAAGAAGGGGTGCATGAGCTTCCTGACGGTCGGATTATCGAAGCGGGACACACCTCTGCCGACAGCGATGGTGAAGCGGTCGCCTTGCAGGGCAGCTTTGCCGAGGCGCCGGTTGTCCTGACGACGGTGGCCTCCGACAACGACCTGTCGAATGTCGACAGCGACCCATTCAACGTCACGGCATCGGGGTTCGACCTGAATGTGGAAGAAGCCGAAAGTCAGGACGGGGTCCACGGTCTGGAGACGGTCGGTTGGATCGCCATTCAGGCGGGAGGTGACGGGACATCGGGCACCGCTCAGAACGTTGACAATATCGGATCAGCCTGGGTCGCTGACGTCGACTATGGCGCCACCTTCAGTGATGCCGTCGCCCTTGTCGAAACCCAGACACAGAACGATCCGGACACCGGCAACGCGATTCTGCGCAACATCGGGAACGGTGACACCGACATTCGGTTCGAAGAAGACACCTCGGTGGACGCCGACAACGGTCATACGCCCGAAACCGTGGGTCTGGTCGTGTTCGATGACGGCCTTATCCTGTGTTTCGCTTCGGATGCATCAGTGGCGACACCTTTTGGCCCCCGCCGCATTGGCGCCCTGCGTCCCGGTGACCTCGTGACTTCGCGCGACCGGGGGCCGGTGCCGCTGCTTTGGACGGCTGCGACAACGGTCGATGCCCGGGGTGCCGAGGCGCCCGTGTTGATCACGGCCCATGCGTTCGGTCCGGGTCAGCCCCGGTGCGACACACTGGTCTCGCCGCAGCACCGGATTCTGGTCCGCGGCTGGGTGTCCCAGATCCATGCAGGCGAGGAAGAAATACTGATCCCGGCCAAGGCGCTTGTCGACGGAAAGCGCGTTCGGATAGCGCCGCAGGAGCGTGTGACCTACCGCCACCTGCTGTTTGCACAGCATGAGATTGTCGAGGCAGACGGCCTGATCTCGGAAAGCCTGCATCCCGGTCAGCTGGACAAATCCGCGCTCGACCCGGCAGCGCGCGCCGCGCTGCTTGGGCTTTACCCGGATTTGCGCAGTGTCACGGTCGGGTACGGTCCGCTGGCCCGCGCTGCCGTCCCCGTACGGATCGGTCAGGCGCTGCGAAGCGATCTTTTCGCCGACGCCGGATAATCCTCCGGTTCAGCGCGTGGTTTCAGTCAGGCGACGCTCGACATACTCGGTCACTGTCCCGATCATCGCTTCCATATATGGGTCTTCGAAGAAATGACCCGCGCCCTCGACCTCGGTATGTGTGATCGTGATGCCCTTCTGCTCGTGCAGCTTGTTGACAAGGGCGTGCGTGTCCTTGGGCGGCGCGACGCGGTCCGAGGTGCCGTTGATGATCAGGCCGGACGACGGGCAGGGCGCCAGAAACGAGAAGTCGTACATGTTCGCGGGCGGGCTGACCGATATGAAGCCCGTGATCTCTGGACGGCGCATCAGCAATTGCATCCCGATCCAGGCTCCGAAGGAGAATCCGGCAACCCAGCAATGCTTGGAATTCTGATTCATCGACTGCAGGTAATCGAGCGCCGATGCCGCATCCGACAATTCGCCGACGCCCTGATCGTATTCGCCCTGGCTTCGACCGACGCCACGGAAGTTGAAGCGCAGCACGGTAAAGCCCATGCCGTGGAAGGCGTAGTGCAGGTTGTAGACAACCCTGTTGTTCATCGTGCCCCCGAACTGCGGATGGGGATGCAGGATGATCGCGATCGGCGCGTCCTTGTCCTTTTGCGGATGGTAGCGGCCCTCAAGACGCCCCTCGGGGCCGGGAAAAATCACCTCGGGCATGTGGTCCCAGTCATGTTCGGACGGTCGCGGATCCTTGACGGACCAGTTCCGCCACTTTAGAATAATTCTAAACGGGCACGGGGCCCGTCCGGCAGGTTTGCAGGAGTTACGTGTCCCGGCTGCCTGCGTCAATGGTCGGCGGGGCGGAAAAGACCATGAAACTCAGCACGAAAGGGCGGTACGCGGTCGTAGCCCTTGCAGATATTGCCGGTTCCGGCGAGGACGCGCTTTTGTCCCTTGGCGAAATTTCAGAAAGGCAATCCATCTCTCTGCCCTATCTCGAGCAGCTTTTTGTGAAGCTGCGCCGGGCCGGATTGGTGGAAAGCGTGCGGGGCCCCGGCGGCGGGTACCGTTTGGCCAAGCCGGCCAGCGCGATCCGGATTTCCGAGATCCTTGGTGCCGTCGACGAGACGGTCAGCGCCATGCACACCGGCGCCGGAGCGACGGGCGCTCTCTCGGGGTCGCGCGCGCAATCGCTTGCGAACCGGCTATGGGAGGGTCTCTCGGCCCATGTCTATGTCTTCCTGCACCAGACCCGTCTGTCGGACGTCGTGAGCAACGAACTGACCCCCTGTCCCGCGGTGCCGAGCCTGCTTGAAGTGGTCGACGAGGGATGAACGCGCGTGATCCATCGGTGCGCCTGCGGCGCATGTCTTCTGGCACTGCGTGCGGTTTGGGGCGCTGCCCCGCTCCGACGATCGCAAGGATCCTCGGCGCTCCCCGGTGTATGTGCGCCAGGGTGAAGGTCGGGACATGAGCGAGCGGGTTTATCTCGATTGGAACGCAACGGCACCGCTTCGGCCCGAGGCGCGGGCGGCGATGGTTGCGGCGTTTGACGTCGCGGGCAATCCGTCGTCGGTCCATGCCGAGGGACGCGCGTCGCGCGGGATCGTCGAGGCCGCGCGCGCCGACCTGGCCGAGGCACTTGGCTGCAAACCCGCGGAAATCGTCTTTACTTCGGGTGCGACCGAGGCGGCCGGAGTTCTTTCGGGGTTCGACCGGGTCTGGGTGGAGCCGACCGCGCATGATGCGCTTTGGTCGCATGCAAATGCAGATTCCGGTCCGGTCGATATCCGCGCCATGGGCATCGCCAATTCGGAAACGGGGGTGGTGACCTCGCCGCCCCCGGAGATTGGGACGGGCCATCTTCTTCTCGATGTCACGCAAGCGGTGGGGCGTGTTCCATGGTCCTTTGCGTGGAGCGGAGCGGATCTGGCTGTGTTGTCGGCCCACAAGCTTGGCGGGCCCAAGGGGGTCGGGGCGCTGATCGTGCGGGACGGGCTTGATATTCCGCCGCTGCAGGCCGGTGGCGGACAGGAGATGGGCCGGCGCTCGGGCACTGAAAACGTGGTCGCGATTGCCGGTTTTGCCGCGGCAATCCGGGCCGCGATGGCCGAGTTGGAGGCCGGAACATGGGACCGGGTTGCCGAACTTAGAAATATTCTAGAAAACGCTCTAGCCTCTTCCGAAAATAAGACTATTTTTGTCGGGCAAGAGCGTGGGCGGCTTCCGAATACAAGTTGCATCGCCACCCCGGGCTGGAAAGGCGAGACGCAGGTGATGGCCATGGATCTGGCCGGGTTCGCAATCTCGTCGGGTTCGGCCTGTTCAAGCGGCAAGGTCCGCACGAGCCGGGTGCTGGCCGCAATGGGATACGACGCCACCACGGCGCAAAGCGCGGTTCGGGTGTCGCTCGGGCCGATAACAACACAGGACGATGTGCTGCGGTTTGCCGCGGCGTGGGGTCTGGCACGGAACAAATGGCGGGCGCGCGCGGGCGCCGCGGCCGCATGATGGAAGGACCGGACATGAACGCGATGGATCAGGTGACCGTCAAGGACGGGGTCGATCAGGAGACGGTCGATGCGGTCAAATCTCTCTCGGGGGCGTACAAGTACGGCTGGGAAACCGAGATCGAGATGGATTACGCGCCGAAAGGCGTGAACGAGGACATCGTACGTCTGATCTCGGAGAAAAACGGCGAGCCCGACTGGATGACCGAGTGGCGGCTGCAGGCGTTTCGCCGCTGGCAGCAGATGGACGAGCCCGAATGGGCCATGGTCGAGTACCCGCCCATCGATTACCAGGACCAGTATTACTACGCCAAGCCGAAGAGCATGGCGGAGAAACCCAAAAGCCTCGACGAGGTGGATCCGGCGCTTTTGGCGACATACGAAAAGCTTGGTATCCCTCTGAAAGAGCAAATGATTCTCGCCGGTGTCGAAGGCGCCGAAGCCACGCCGGTCGAAGGTCGAAAAGTGGCCGTGGACGCCGTTTTCGATTCCGTCAGTGTGGGGACGACCTTCAAGGAAGAGCTGGCCAAAGCCGGCGTCATCTTCTGCTCGATTTCCGAGGCGATCCGGGACCACCCGGAACTGATCAAGAAGTATCTCGGTTCGGTCGTGCCGCCGTCGGACAATTTCTTTGCGACGCTGAATTCGGCGGTCTTCTCGGACGGGTCGTTCGTCTACATTCCGCCGGGGGTGCGTTGCCCGATGGAGCTGTCGACGTATTTCCGGATCAATGCCGAAAATACCGGCCAGTTCGAGCGCACGCTGATCATCGCGGACAAGGGCTCCTATGTCTCGTATCTGGAAGGCTGCACCGCGCCCATGCGCGATACGCACCAGTTGCACGCGGCGGTGGTCGAACTGGTCCTGCTCGACGATGCCGAGATCAAGTATTCGACGGTGCAGAACTGGTATCCGGGTGATGAGAACGGCAGGGGCGGCATCTACAACTTTGTCACCAAGCGCGCCGATTGCCGGGGTGACCGGTCGAAGGTGATGTGGACGCAGGTCGAGACGGGATCCGCGATCACGTGGAAATATCCGAGTTGCATCCTGCGCGGTGACGACAGCCAGGGCGAGTTCTATTCGATCGCCATCGCAAACAACGCCCAGCAGGCGGATACCGGCACGAAAATGGTGCATCTGGGCAAGAACACCAAGTCGCGGATCGTCTCGAAGGGGATCAGCGCCGGGCGGGCCCAGAACACCTATCGGGGGCTTGTCTCGATGCACCCCAAGGCCAAGGAGAGCCGCAACTACACCCAGTGTGACAGCTTGCTGATCGGCGACAAGTGCGGGGCGCATACCGTTCCGTATATCGAGGTCAAGAACAACTCGAGCCGGGTCGAGCACGAGGCGACCACCTCGAAGGTCGATGATGACCAGCTCTTTTACTGCCGCCAGCGGGGCATGGACGAGGAAGAGGCCGTGGCGCTGGTCGTGAACGGGTTCTGCAAGGACGTGCTTCAGGCCCTGCCGATGGAATTCGCCATGGAAGCGCAGCAACTGGTCGCCATCTCGCTGGAAGGTTCGGTGGGGTAGGACCGATGACCGATGCGATGGTCCCTGGCGATGTGACGGTCGGTCCGGGCGATCCGATCCCGGCGATGGTTGGCGGCACCCTGACGATCGCCGGCGGGACCCGCACGGTGTCCGCCATGGTTGGCGGCGATCTGATTCTTCTCGAGGGCGCCGATGTGATCGTGAGCGGTATGGTTGGCGGGCACATCATCGAGATGGACGGTCGCGCGCGCATCACCGGGCTTGCGAAGAAAGGCTAGGGCGTGATCAAGGTTCTGGGCATTGTTCTCGGGCTGGCCGCGCTTTATCTGGCGCTGTCCTTCATACTTCGGACATGGGCCGGGGCGTCGATGCCGCGGCAGATGGCGGTTGGGGCAGGGGCGACGGCGGTGGCTTTTCTTCTGGCCGATCACCTGATCGGCGCACCGGCGACATGGCCGAGTGCGTTCTGGTCGGTGCTGGTCGGGGCCGCGGCGGGATCCGCGCTTCCGATCGTTGTTTCGTCCGGGCGGGCGCTTCTTTCCGACCACCGGGGAGACCGCTGATGCGCGCGGTTTTGCTGACGGCGGCGCTGACCGGGGTGTTCTGCGCGGTGTTCGCCGTGGTCGTAGATATTGTGACCGACCTATTCGGCCTGTGGCAGCTTATGGCCGCCAGTTTTCTGTCGGGAACGCTCGGCAGCCTTGTGGCGCAGACCGTTGTCCGCCGTTGGAGAGGCCAATGAACCCTTGGGGGAGTGCTAAGATGATCGTAACAACAACACCGTCGGTCGAGGGAAAGTCCATCACGGCCTACCATGGTATCGTCGTGGGTGAGGCGATCTTGGGTGCCAACGTGTTCCGCGACATCTTTGCGGGCATTACCGATATCATCGGCGGGCGGTCAGCCGCGTATGAACAATCCCTCGGTGAGGCGCGGTCGACCGCGATTCGCGAACTGGAAGAGCGCGCCGCAGCCATGGGCGCGAACGCCGTGGTCGGAGTCGATCTCGACTACGAGGTCATCAACAATATGCTGATGGTTTCGGCCAGCGGTACGGCCGTCACTCTGGGATGACCGGTCCCAAGAGCAATAGGACGGGCGCGGGGAACCGCCGTTTGCAAGGGCGTCTAAATGATGCCCTGCATGGGGCTACTATCTCCCAACAGGCGTCACGTTTTCGCCGGATTGAGTGGCCACCACACGGTCGGCACGCAACTGGGGACGTGAGTGATGGGTTCTTTGACGGACGCGCAACGCGCAGCCTTCGATGCACGGGTCAGCCGCATCAAAAAGGGCGGTCCGAACACCCGCGGACAGATCTTTGTCGGGGTCGCGGAGGGCGCCGAGGGTGGGACGACCGCGCGCACCGTCGCGGCCGCGCCATTCATGACCATGGCGGACATTCTCATGGTTCCCTTGGCTTTTGCGATCGGGATGTTCTCTCTGGTGGCCGGGCAAGTGGCGATGTTCCACTTCTTCAGTGCCGATGGAGCTATGCCTCTGATCGAAGGCAACGCGTACTTCATGCTGTTCGGCGATATTTGCGTGGCGACGATCCTGGCCGTGACCTTTGGCTGGGCCCTAAGACTGGGCGCAACCAATTTGCGGCGTATGGCGGTCCTGGCCGGCGTGGCCGCGGTTTTTCTGGCGAAGTCGACGCTGGTTGGCGCGGCGCCGGACTTTTTCTCGGCGCTCTACTCCCCGAGTTACGTTGCGACCATGTTGGCCGTCTGACGCCCTTGCGGCCCGGCTTGCCCGGCGCGCACCCGAACTATTCTTCTCATCAAAGGCCCTCGTCCCATGGACGGTGGGCCTCTTCTGCCTGAGGTACTCCGATGCTCGAAATCAAGAACCTTCACGTATCGCTCGAAGAAGAGGACAAGCAGATCCTCAAGGGGGTGGACCTGACTGTTGATGCAGGCCGCGTCCACGCCATCATGGGGCCGAACGGGTCAGGCAAGTCGACGCTGAGCTATGTTCTGTCGGGGCGTGACGGGTATGAGGTCACCGATGGCAGCGCCATGCTGGACGGGATGGACGTTCTCGAGATGGAGCCGGAAGAGCGGGCGGCGGCCGGACTGTTCCTTGCGTTTCAATATCCGGTCGAGATCCCCGGGGTTGGGAATATGACGTTTCTTCGGACGGCGCTTAATGCGCAGCGCAAGGCGCGTGGCGAGGACGAGGTCAGTGCGGCTGATTTCCTGAAGTTGGTGCGCGAGAAGGCCAAGCTTCTGAATATCGATGCCGAGATGCTGAAGCGGCCGGTCAATGTCGGCTTTTCGGGCGGCGAGAAGAAGCGAAACGAAGTGCTGCAGATGGCGGTCCTCGAGCCGCGCATGTGCATTCTGGATGAGACCGATTCAGGGCTTGATGTCGACGCGATGAAGCTCGTCTCCGACGGCGTGAACGCGCTCAGGGCCGAAGGACGCGCATTCCTCGTTATCACGCATTACCAGCGGCTTCTCGATCACATTGCCCCGGACGTGGTCCACATCATGGCGGATGGACGTATCGTCAAGACGGGCGGTCCCGAACTTGCGCTTGAGGTCGAAAAGAACGGATACGCCGACATTCTTGCAGAGGTGGTGTAATGGCTGTCCCTGCCGAAACCACGGACGTCACAGAAGCCCGCATCGCCGCTTTGCATGTTCCGGAAACGGGTTGGCAGGGCGCGGCGCGCGTGGATGCCCTGTCGCGTCTGCGTGCCATGGGTCTGCCCGGGCGGCGCGACGAGTATTGGCGGTTCACCCGGCCGGACACGCTGGTTCAGGTCGACGCGCCGCCCGCAGCTGCCTTCGACCCGCGGGAGCGTCCGGTCTTCGAGGACATCGACCGGGTACAGCTGGTTTTTGTCGACGGTGTGTTCGACGCAGCGGCGTCAGACGATCCACGGATGGCAGGGGTTGAGATCGAGCGGCTGGCCGCGACGTCCGAACGCGACATCCACTGGGCCAAGGATCTCTATGGCCAGCTGGAGGCACGCGGGCAGGACCCGGTCACCCGGCCCTTTGCGGCCCTGAACACCGCTGCGGCGACGGACGGAGTTTTGATCCGTGTGACGGGACAGGCCGAAAAGCCCGTCGGACTGCGCTACCTGCACCGGAACCCGACGTCGGACGCGATCCTGCATCACGTGATCCGTGTCGAAGCCGGTGCATCGCTAACCGTCCTTGAAAACGGTCCGGCGGCGGCGCGGTTCAACAAGGTCATGGAAATCGATGTGGCAAACGGCGCGACGTTCAACCATGTCCGCGCGCAAGGGCGTGATCATGAGCGCCGGGCGGCGACAGCAATGTTTGCCCGGTTGGGCGAGGGCGCGGTTTACAAATCCTTCACCCTGACCGCCAACGGAGTGCTGACCCGCAACGAGTCCGTTGTCGAATTCACTGGCGACAATGCTGTGGCCCACGTGGCCGGCGCCGCTATGGGCGACGGCACGTTCCACCATGATGACACCGTTTTCGTCACCCATGATGCCGTTGGATGCGAAAGCCGTCAGGTCTTCAAAAAGGTGCTCCGGAACGGTGCGGTTGGTGTTTTCCAAGGGAAGATCCTGGTCAAGCCCGGGGCTCAGAAGACGGACGGATACCAGATCAGCCAGTCGCTTCTTCTGGATGAGGAGAGCCAGTTCCTCGCCAAGCCCGAGCTTGAGATCTATGCCGATGATGTCGCCTGTTCCCACGGGTCCACGACCGGAGCCATCGACCAGACCACGCTCTTCTACCTCCGCTCGCGTGGCGTGCCCGAGGCCGAAGCGCAGAACCTGCTCGTGCTGGCATTTCTGGCCGAGGCCATAGACGAGATCGAGGACGAACAACTCGCCGACGAGATCCGGTCCCGGCTGGAGGGCTGGCTGGAACGGCACCGGGGCTAGTCCGGTGTCTGCCGCGCTCGACATCCTTCGAACCTACCGCGCCCCGCGCGAGGTGATCCGCCGACGCGGCAGCGGTTCTCCCCGGGAGGATCGTGCGCTGGTCACCCTGTTGTCCGCCTGTGCGGTCATGTTTCTCGGGATGCTGCCAGTGGTCCAGCGGCAGGCGCTCGAGGATCCGACAACGCCGTTCGATGCGCGTCTTGGCGGCGCTCTCATGGCATGGCTTTTCATCGTGCCGCTGGCGCTGTACCTCATCGCTGCGCTCAGCCGCCTCGTCGCCCGGATGATGGGCGGGCGTGGCACTTGGTACCAGGCACGGATTGCGCTTTTCTGGGCCCTACTTGCAGCCGGGCCGCTTTGGTTGTTTTACGGGCTTCTCTATGGGCTCGCAGGTCTGCAACCGGTAACTACGGCGGCCGGGACGCTTTGGCTCGCGGCTTTCCTCGTTTTCTGGGGGATCGGCCTTTACACGTTGGAAGAGGACGGCGAAACGGCATGACGTTCACGCTCGACGGGCTGCTCAAGATGGCGTGGCGCACGGTGACCAACCCGCGGGAAGGCGCGGAAGAGGTTCTTGCGCTCGGGATCCCGCGCCAGGCGCTTTGGCCGGCGCTTTTGCTGGTGGTCGTTCTCTCGATGATCCTCTCGGTGCTGACCAACGCGGTTCTTGAGGCCAGTGGTGACCCGGCACGCGAAGATATCTTTGCAAACCCATTGGCGCTTGGCGTCATCGAGGTTGGATTTCTGGTGCTCATTGCAGCGGCGATCTACGTGATCGGGCGCAACATGGGGGGGCGCGGCTCCTTCGAGGAAGGTCTTTTGCTGGTCATCTGGCTTCAGTTCATTCTGGTTTGCGCGTCGGCCCTGCAATTGGGCGCCCTGATGATATCGGGGTTCATTGCGGTTTTGATCAGCTTCGCCAGCGTCGTCCTGTTCCTTTGGCTGCTCACGCATTTCGTCGCTGTCGTGCACGGGTTTCGATCGCTCGCTCAGGTGTTTGTCATGATCCTCGTCTCGATGATCGGCATTTCCTTCGTTCTTGTGATGGTGCTGGCGATCCTCGGGATTGACGTGCCCATGCCGTCGGAGGGTGCATGACCTACGATGTTGCAGCCATTCGCGCCGACTTTCCCATCCTCGCACGCGAGGTGCACGGCAAGCCACTGATCTACCTCGACAACGGCGCTTCCGCGCAGAAGCCTCAGGTCGTGATCGATGCCATCAGCCACGCCTACACGATGGAATATTCGAACGTGCATCGCGGTCTGCATTATCTTTCGACCGTCGCGACGGAGAAATACGAGGCGGTGCGCGGCACCGTTGCCCGCTTCCTGAATGCGCCGGACGAGCGCGAGATCGTGATGACCACCGGCACCACCGAGGGGATCAACCTCGTCGCCTATGGCTGGGCCATGCCGCGGTTGGAACCGGGTGACGAGATCATTCTGAGCGTCATGGAACACCATGCCAACATCGTACCCTGGCATTTTCTGCGGGAACGGCAGGGCGCGGTCATCAAGTGGGTGGACGTGGATGCCAATGGTGATCTCGATCCGCAGAAGGTTATCGATGCGATCGGACCCCGGACGAAACTGATCGCCATCACCCATCTTTCGAACGTTCTTGGGACCCGCGTGGATGTGGCGGCCATTGCTGCCGCCGCGCGGGAGCAGGGGGTCGCGACCCTTGTCGATGGCAGTCAGGCCGCCGTGCACATGCCGGTGGACCTCTCCACGCTTGGTGTCGATTTCTACGCGGTGACAGGGCACAAGCTTTACGGCCCCTCGGGATCCGGTGCGATCTGGATCCGGAAAGAGCGGATGGACGAGATGCGGCCCTTCATGGGCGGCGGCGACATGATCCGGGAGGTAACCAAAGAGACGGTCACCTGGGCCGATCCGCCCATGAAGTTCGAGGCGGGCACGCCGGGCATCGTTCAGCAGATCGGCCTTGGTGTGGCGCTGAACTATATGATGGGCCTTGGCATGGACGCGATCGAAGCGCACGAGATGCGGTTGCGGAACTATGCGAGGGACAGGCTTGACGGGTTGAACTGGTTGCAGGTGCAGGGCACTTCAGCCTCCAAGGCTGCTATCTTCTCGTTCACGCTGGACGGCGCAGCCCACGCCCACGATATTTCGACGGTTCTCGACAAGAAAGGGGTCGCGGTCCGCGCCGGACAGCATTGTGCCGGGCCGCTAATGGAGCATCTCGGCGTCGCGGCAACCTGTCGAGCCTCCTTCGGTCTCTACAACACCGAGGACGAGGTGGACGTCCTGATCGACGCGCTTGAACTCTGCCACGAGTTGTTTGCCTGATCCTTTCCGATTGCGAGGGGCAGGGCCCCGGTTTATAGAGCCCCGCAGGCACCCGTAGCTCAGCTGGATAGAGCGCTGCCCTCCGAAGGCAGAGGCCAGAGGTTCGAATCCTCTCGGGTGCGCCATATCCCCATTCGGTTTCGCCAGCACCCGGCCACATCCCGCGCATCGGTTCGGCTCCGGATTTTGCGGCGCTTGACTCGGCAAGCAACCAGCGGGTACGCACGCCGCAGATGCGTCACCAACGGGAGGGCGACCATGACGGCTTTCGATCGTTTCTTCGCTAATGGCTCCCGACCAGGGATGTCACACACGTGACATCGGACGGCGACCTCCGCCACTGATCCCACCCGCATCGATGTAACTCCGGCTTTATTAAGGCCAAATTCGAGGGCGCGGTTTCATCTTCCGCGCAAATCCCATGCTCAGTCTATCGACCTATGGCGCGTTCACGCGCGTATTGGCTTTCGCTTCGCGCTTATGGCTGCGTCGCCCGGGCCTTCTGTCCATCATTCTTGCCTTCGTCATTGTTTCAACGGCGGCCGACGTCGCCATTCCGGTCGTGACCGGCCATCTCGTGACGGCCGTGTCCGAGGGAACCTCTCCCTGGGGGTCTTTCGGCCTGCTCCTTGGCCTTGGGGCCTTTTCCATCGGGGCGAAGATCCTCAGCATCTTCGGGATTATCGACCTGACCGTGCCGACCATGCGCGAGGCCGAAACCGAGGCCTTCGCCCGCGTCCAGCGGCTTCCGGCCGACTGGCACGCAAATGCCTTCGCCGGCTCAACCGTGCGCCAGATCACACGGGGTGCGTGGGCGCTTGACGATATGGGCGATGTGCTGTTGCTCGCGCTTCTTCCGTCGCTTCTGGTTCTTCTAGGAACCATTGCCACGCTCACTGCGTTCCGGTGGGAGGTCGGTCTTGTGGCCAGCATCGGCGCGGTGTTCTTTCTGGTCCTGTCGCTGGCGGTCAACCTTCTTTGGGTGGCACCGGCGGCGCGGCTTTCCAATGCACAGGACAGCCGTGTCTCGGGATCACTGGCGGACGCCATCACGTCGAACGCTGTCGTTCGGGCACATGCAGGCGAGGCGCGCGAGGATGACCGGATTGACCGCACACTTGCAAAATGGGCCCACCGGACGCGGCGCACGTGGCGCCGGGGCACGTGGTCAGGACTTGCGCAGGATGTTTCGCTCTGGCTTCTGCGGGCCACGGTCCTTGCCGGCGCGCTTCTCGCTTTCGCGCGGGGTCTCGCTGGTGCGGGTGAGATTGCGTTTGTTGTCTCGGCCCTCGGGATGCTTGACGGATACTTGCGCCAGGTAGGGCACCACGTGCGCATGCTGCAGAAATCCGTGAATGATGCAGAGGAACTGGTTGACCTGATGTCGACCGAAACCGAGCGGCAGGTGGTGCGTCCTCCGGCACGGGCCTTGCCGCCGCGTGCCGCCGATCTGGTGTTCAACCATGTACACTACGGCTATTCGGGTGCTCCGACGCCGCTGTTTACCGATCTTCACGTGTCCATCCCGGAAGGTCAGAAAGTCGGGCTGGTCGGGCGGTCGGGCTCGGGGAAGACGACGTTCGTCAAGCTGATCCAGCGCATCCATGAGATAACGGATGGCGCGATCCTTCTTGGTGGCGTCGACATCGGGTCGGTTCCGCTGACGGATCTGCGGCGCCAGATTGCACTCGTTCCGCAGGAACCGATCCTTTTCCACCGTTCGCTCGCTGACAACATTGCTTATGCGCGCCCCGGTGCTCGAATGGCCGAGATCAAACAGGCTGCCGAACGCGCCGGTGCCGCTGAGTTCATCGAGCGTCTGCCGAAGGGATATGGAACGAAGGTGGGCGAACGCGGCGTCAAACTTTCGGGCGGGGAGCGCCAGCGCGTGGCGATTGCACGCGCATTCCTGTCCGACGCGCCCGTGCTGATCATGGACGAGGCGACATCCTCCCTCGATTCAGAAGCCGAGGCGCGGGTCGCGGCGGCGGCTGAACGCCTTATGGAAGGGCGTACGACACTCGTCATCGCCCACCGACTGGCCACGGTCGAACGGATGGACCGGATCTTGGTCTTTGATCAGGGTCTGATTCTGGAAGACGGGACGCCCAATGCGTTGATGGCCCGAGAGAACGGCCTCTACCGCGCGTTGCGCCAGCGTCAGTCTCTCGCGGCCTAGACCCGCGAGAGACCTCATTGATGTGACGCCCGGAATGGCCGGTCCTGTGGCCGTGGGTTTCGCAAACGAAAGGCGCGCGTCCCCTACCGACGCGCGCCTCGATGGCGTACTTGTGCCAAACGTTTACAGTTACTATGTCGGGCCGCGTCCGGCCCGTACCCCTTACAAGGACCTACCAGCTGGTCCAGTACGCTTACAGAACCTTAACTACGCATGCGGGACCGGGGATGCACCCTGCCGAATGGATAAATCCGACCCGTTTCGGGGAACTCTCTGTTTACGGATTCCATTTGGTATTGGAACCAACGCGTCCGAGGTTTTCGGCCGTATGTCGTAAGGTTCTGATCCAAAAAAGAAAAGGCGGCGCTGGTGCGCCGCCTTCTGTCGTCATGGCCTGGTCGATTACCGGAAGCCGAGTGTTTCGAAAGCACCGCCCTGAACTTCGACATAGCGGTAGGTGCCTGCGCTTTCGCCGCCACCGATAAGCTCAACGGCCGAGCCGCCCTGGTAATCGATGTCGCCGCCGTCAGCGAGGATCTGGAGACCCTTTGCCAGTTCGCCGGGGAAGATCGGTTCGCCCGGAGCGTTGGCAACCTCGAAGATCTTCGCGCCGTAGTCGGCCGGATCGACCGAACCTGCGGCCTGCATTGCGAACATCAGAAGTGCCGCGGCGTCGTAGCTTTCCGGGGTGTAGGGCGACGTGCCGTCGAACCCGTTCGCTTCGCCCAGTTCGGACATCTTCATGGCGCCGTCGCCGCCGGATCCTGCGATCTGGCCGTAGGAACCGTCCAGATCCGTGCCGAGAGTTGCGACAATCGAGTCGCCGATCATGCCACCGGGCAGGCCGAAGGTTTCCCATGCGCCGGCGTCGAGTGCGGACTGGATGATGCCAAGACCACCCTGATCAAGGTACCCCGCCACGACGAGAAGTTCGCCGCCCGCCGCGTCGAGTTCCGCGACTTCGGCAGAGTAGTCCGACTTGCCGTCCTCGTGCGCGGTGACGATGGTCACCTCACCACCCAGACCTTCGAAATTCGACTGAATGGCGTCGGCAAGACCCTTGCCATAGTCGTTGTTCGTGTAGGTCAGCGCGATGGATTCAACGCCGCGCTCCATCAGGATCTCGGCCATGACCTGACCTTCGCGGGCGTCAGACGGCGCCGTCCGGAAGAAAAGATCGTTGTCTTCTACGGTGGAGAGGGCTGGTGAAGTCGCCGATGGTGAGATCATGACCATGCCATTGGCCATTGCGACGTTCTGGAGGATGGCACCGGTCACGCCCGAGCAATCCCCGCCCACGATGCCGGCGACGCCGTCGGCGATCAGGCGTTCCGCATTCGAAACGGCAAGCGCATTGTCGATGCAGCCGGTGTCGGCCCGCATCGGTGTGACGGTGGCGCCGCCCAGTAGCGCGCCGGCCTCGGTCACCTCGGCCATCGCAAGCTCGGCCCCGTCGGCCATCGGTGCGGCAAGGCTTTCGATCGGGCCGGTGAAGCCCACGAGAATGCCGATCTTGACTTCGTCAACGGCATGGCTGCCGGCGAAAGCACCACCAGCGGCAAGAGCAGCGGCCGCGGTCGCGGACACGAAGGTTTTCATCTGATGTCTCCCTGATTGGATCTGACGTCCTGGCGGAAAGCTAGCCTTGTCCGCAGCATAAGGAAAGACCTTCACGCACTGTGCCGTGCCTCAAGACAGGCGGAAAGGCGCGCCAGCCCCTCGTCAAGGCGCACGTCCGGTCCGCCGCCAACGCCCAGTCGGATATGGTCCGGTTGGCCATAGGCCGAGCCTGGGATCAAAAACGTCCGGTATGGCGGGGCAAGAAGCGCGCGCGCCAACCCGTCGGCGTTGCCTTGAGACACCCGGGCGAGGCCGATCAACCCTGCCTCGGGCGGAACCCAGTCAAGGTCTGGCTCACTTGCGATGAACGTCTCCAGCCGGTCGAGATTGTCCCGCCCCTCGGCCCGCGTCTCGGCCAAGGCAGCGGCAAGCCGGTCGGGACGAAGAGCCACTTCGGCAATCTTCTCGCCGAGAACATTCATGATCTCGCTGGCGTTTTCACGCAGGATGACCGCGTCCATCAGAAGACCTCGGTCCTGGCAGATCAGCCAGCCCGTGCGCAGACCCTGAAGCCCGAGCGCTTTTGACACGCTGCCCGTCGTGATGCCCCGCGGTGACAGCCCGGCCACCGACGGCGGTCGCGGCCCCGACCATTCAAGACCGGCATAGACCTCGTCGACTAGAAGCCATGCGCCGACGGATTCGACCATTTGTACGACCGCGCGCAATTCGCTTTCTGGTATCAAGCGACCTGTCGGATTGTTGGGGTTGGTCAGGAAGACCAGACGGGTGTCCGGAGTGATGGCGGCGGCCAGTTCGTCGAGAGGAAGCGCCCAGCCATCCGCTTCGCGACGATCCACATGGACGATCTCGCACCCAATGGCTTCGGCCATGACATCGGCTTGCGGCCATCCCGGACGTTCCAGAACCACGCGGTCTCCCGGGGTCAGCACTTGCCTTAGGACAAGGTAATTGGCCTCGGCCGCGCCCGCGGTGATCAGGACATCGTCCGATGTGCATTGCCCGCCGAGGCCCGCTTGCTCGATCACCCGTGTGCGCAGGTCAGGAAGGCCCTGAAACGACAATTGGTTCCAGTCGAGCGAAAGATCCGGATCGAGATCTTCCAGAAACGCACCAAGTGTCGGGGACCGCGCGAGCGAAAGGCCAAGAACGGCCTCGGGCTGGGCTTCAGTCGTCTCCAGAAGATATTGAAAGAGCGTGTGTATCTTGACTTTCACGCCGCGCCCCCGTTCGTTTCTTCCATGGTGGATGCTACCCTTGACCGCCCGCTCCTGAAAGGGGCGCCTCGCGCACTCGCGATTCTGGATTATGGGTTCTTCCGAGTGCATTCAGGACCCCGTGACATCGGGATCCAGGGGGCCTTGGTCGAGACCGATGCAGGTGAGCGGGTTCTGATCGACACAGGCTTTCCACCGAAATACGCCGAGGACTTTGCCGCCGCCAGTGCCGAGGACGGGTTGGGGGCGTTCGGGGAAGTACTTCACCTTGGGCCGGACAACCTTCCGGCCGCGCAACTGTTGCGGCTTGGAGTGTCACCGGACCAGATTGATCTCTTGGTTCTTACTCATACGCACATCGACCATGTAGGCGGGCTCGATCTGGCGTCCGAAGCCCCATGTCTGATTGCCGCGGCGGAACGAAAGCTCCCGAAGCCGCTGTACTGGGGCGACGCGCAGCCGCTTGATTGGCCGAACCGCGAGTATCTTCTGGTCACGGGCGATCGTGAGCTTGGCCCCGGGTTCGAGGTATTGTTCACGCCGGGGCATGCGCCCGGTCAACTGTCGCTATGGCTGACCTTGCCGGAAACCGGTCCGATCCTGTTTACATCCGACGCGATTTCGCGCCCTTCGGAAGTGGGCGAAGGATTTGCCGGGGCATGGGATCCCGGTCTTGCGGTGCATCATGCGAGCCGGATTCTGATGCGGGCGGCCCGGGAAAACGCCACGGTCATCTACGGTCATTGTCCGGAACAATGGCCGTCTCTCCGGAAGGCGCCCGAGCGATATCTCTAGCGAACGTCGCGCCCCTGGTTCAGGACAATGACGTTGCCCGAACAGATGTCTCCCGCGGGCGAGGCAAGGAACCCGACCCAGTCGGCAACCTCGGAAGGACGCATCGGCCGCCCGTGCGGCATGGCGGCAATTGCACGGTCCAGCGTGGCTTTGGGCACCACATCGAAGAGCGGGGTTTCGGTCATGGCCGGCGCGATGGAATTGACGGCGATCCGGTCTCGTGCATACCGGCGCGCAAGGTCCTTGGTCAGGGTGTCCATCGCCGCCTTCGAGGCACGGTAATGCGGCGGGTCGAAGACGTCGAAGTTATAGGCGCCGTTCGAGGAGATGTTCACGATCTTCGTCACGCGGCCCCGGTCGAGCAAGAGCGGCACCGCGGCCTGGCAACAATGAAAGGCCGAGTGGAAGTTGACCGCCATCTGACGCTCGAACTCGGCCGGCGGGATGTCGGGAAACTCCGACATGAAGCAGGTTCCTGCGTTGTTGACGAGGACGTCGAGGCCTTCGAAGCGGTCGCTCAGATCGGCAAAGGCGGCCTTCACTGAATCAGGGTTCGAAACATCGCAGGGGTGGGGATGAAAGTCGGAGCCCAGATCACCTGCGGTGCGTTTCAGGGCCGTCTCGTCAACGTCCAGCCCGACAGTCACGAAGCCGTCGGCGATCAGACGGGCCGAAATGGCCGTGCCAAGGCCCCCGGCGGCGCCGGTCACTACTGAAATTCGGGTCAATGTGGTAATATCCGCTTTGAAATGGGGCCACCGCCCATCACATTATTGGTGGTGTGCAGCGACGGAAGGGGCGGGGCCGCTCAGGCCCCCCAGATCCGGATTGGACCACAATCCATGTGCACGAAGTTCGAGCGCGAGTATTTGCCAACGCCGCCTGCGCGGCAGGCTGCCGCTGCGCCGGCCATTTGCCGGACTGACCGGCTTTTGAGCCGAAGATCCGCCGCCTGACCCTTCATGTGAAGCGAGTTCCGGGCCACGCCCCGTGACCGAGAGCGAAGCATCGCATTCGTCTCTGGAGAGCGGTAACCCGACAGCATCATGTAAGGTTCGTCCGTGTCCATCAACGACCGCGCCGCCGTCCAGATATCGACGGCCCGGGTATCGATGCCGATGGTTTTGTCGTTCCGCCAGTCGCGCATGAAGAGGTTGATCTCTTTCAGAGCCTCGGAGATGTAGTCGCCATCGATCCAGTAGATCGTATCGAGCATCTCGCCCGTACGGGTCGAATACATCTTGATCCGGCGGATATCTCCGGCGCCGCGAAGGAAGCCAGAAGCATTCGCATATGTTGGTGCCGCCGCCACTGCGCAAGCACCGAATGCCCGCAACAATCCCCGACGTGTGAGTGCCGTCGTTTCCGTTTTCGTCATGATCGCCCGCGTGTCCCGTTCGTCATGTGTTGCCGCTATGCCGCAGCGTTGATTAAAACCCATCCCCAAGGGCGCATCACGGGTATGTCACATAGACTTCAGCCGACCAAGGCGTTCGGAAAAATTCGCCTTTATCTTCAGGTTTGTCGGCAATTTCCCGCCTACCTGGTGCGGAGTCGTCAAGGGGAAATCCGAGAATTGGTGAACGTTGCACCGCCGCTACAGCCGGTCCCAGTATCGTCAGGCCGGCCCCAGTATCGTCAAAATGTTATTGGACTGGCTGTGCTGAGTGTCGAAAACTACTACCGAATATCTGCTGCCGTGATTTTATTGGGGAAGTTGCGAATGATCTGCACAACGCGCCGTTTTTTGGCGTCCGTCTTCGCCGTGCTGATGGGTGTCGGGCTCTTTATGGCCGACGTCGCACACGCCCAGGTGACCGCGTTCAAACAGGCCGTGGCCGAAGCGGCCGCCAATGACCGCGCCATCGCTGCCTTCTATCAGGCCAATGACTACCGGCCGATCTGGACGGGGCGCGGAAATCGGGACCGGCAGCGCCGCCAGGCATTCCTGCGTGCGATCTCGGAGGCCCATGTTCATGGCCTGCCGGCCGAGCGCTATAATCCCGACCTGATCCGCAGCAACGTCTCTCGGGTTCAGAACGAACGTGATCTCGGGCGTCTCGAGGTCGAGATGACGCGCCTCTTCCTGACCTACGCGCGGGACGTTCAGACGGGTGTTCTCACGCCGTCGCGCATCGACGAACAGATCGTGCGAGAGGTGCCGTTGCGCCCGCGGCAGGCGACGCTTGCCGCTTTCGCGCGTTCGTCGCCCGCCGGATTTATTCGCGCCTTGCCGCCAAGGTCTCCGGAGTACCAGCGGCTGCTCAAAGAAAAGATGCAGTACGAGAAACTGATCGGCTCGGGTGGTTGGGGCGAGAAGGTCCAGTCTCGCAAGCTGGAGGCCGGGCAAAGTGGGCCCGCGGTCGTCCAGCTGCGCAACCGCATGATCCGAATGGGCTATATGCGCCGGTCCTCTTCGCAGACATATGACGGTGCCATGATGGCCGCCGTTCAGGCGTTTCAACGCGATCACGGGCTGGCTCCGGACGGGATCGCCGGCGAAGGCACACTGGCCGAGGTCAATCGTTCGCCTGCCGACCGGCTGGCCTCCATTCTGGTCGCCATGGAGCGCGAGCGGTGGATGAACATGCCCCAAGGCCGCGGCGACCGCCATGTTTGGGTCAACCTCGCCGACTTCCGCACCAAGCTTTACGACGATGGCAAGGTGACGTTCGAAACCCGTTCGGTCATCGGCGAGCGGCTTTACGAAAAGCGCAGCCCCGAATTCTCGGACATGATCGAATACATGGAAATCAACCCGGACTGGACCGTGCCGCGGTCGATCCTTGGGCGCGATTACTTGCCGAAGCTGCAGCAGAACCCCTACGCGGCGAGCTATCTTCAGTTGATCGACCGCAACGGGCGCCTCGTCGACCGGTCGTTGGTCGACTTCCGGCAGTACACGGAAAAGACTTTCCCTTTCACAGTTCGTCAGCCTCCGGGCCGGGACAACGCCCTTGGCACCGTCAAGTTCATGTTCCCGAACCCGTACGCGATCTACTTGCACGACACGCCAGCGCGGCACCTCTTCTCGCGTGAGACGCGGGCCTATTCGTCGGGATGTATCCGGCTTCACGATCCGCACGACTTTGCCTATGTGCTGCTGTCGCGCCAGATGAGCGATCCCGAGCCCTACTTCCAGTCGATCCTGCGCAGCGGGCGCCAAACCATCGTCGAGCTCGAGACGCCGGTTCCCGTGCATCTGGTTTACCGCACTGCGTTCACCGAGCCGAAGGGCCGGATCCAGTTCCGCCGCGATGTATATGGCCGGGATGCGCTGATCTTCCGCGCGCTTCAGAACGCCGGGGTTTCGCTGCGCGCCGTTCAGGGGTAAGTCTCGGGCCCTGATCGGGGGCCCGGGCATGCGCCACACCATTCAAGAAATTGCCGAGGCACTCGGGGCAGAGGCGTTCGGGGACCTTGGGTTGCTCGTGTCGGGCGCCGCGGAACCGGCAGAGGCGGGCCCCGATGATCTAGCCCTGGCCATGAAACCCGAATTTGCCGCGGGTCTGGCTTCAGGCGATGCGCGGGCAGCTGTAATCTGGGACGGTGCCGATTGGCAGTCGATGGGTCTTCAGGCCGCGATCGTCGCCCCCCGGTCGCGCTATGCCCTATCAGGCCTCACCCGGCTCCTCGATCCGGGGCCGGACATCCCGCTCGGCATCCATTCCACAGCTATCGTCGACCCCAGCGCCCAGATTGGGGACGGCGCGGCAATTGGCCCGTTTACGCTGATCCATGCGGACGCCGAGATCGGGCCCTGCGCGCGCATTGCCAGCCACGTGGTGATTGGGGCCGGCGCACGGATCGGGAAAGAGGCTCTGATCCTCGAGGGGGCCAAGATCGGTGCGCGGGTCGCCATTGGCGATCGGTTCATCGGGCATCCCGGCATCGCGATCGGGGCAGACGGGTTTTCCTTTGTCACCCCTGAGAAGTCGGGGGTCGAGCGTGCCCGCGAAAGCCTCGGCGATCAGGGCGCCATCACGGCGCAAAGCTGGACGCGGATTCATTCCCTCGGCGCGGTCAGCATCGCGGATGATGTTGAAATCGGGGGCAACACCGTAATCGACCGCGGCACGATCCGCGACACCCGGATCGGGCGCGGCACCAAGCTCGATAACCTCGTCCACATGGGTCACAATGTCGAAGTTGGCGAAGACTGCCTGTTGTGCGGTCAGGTGGGAATCGCGGGATCGGCAAAAATCGGGGACCGCGTCGTGATGGGCGGTCAGTGCGGGGTTTCCGACAACATCTTCATCGGGGACGACGTCGTCGCCGGAGGCGCCACGAAAATGTACACGAATGTACCGGCTGGCCGCGTCGTTCTTGGCTCGCCCGCCGTCAAGATGGAGAACCACGTCGAGATGATGAAGGCGTTGCGCCGTCTACCCAGACTTGCGGCGGAACTCCGGGCGCTCCAGAAAGCTATTTCAAACCGCGAACCAAGCGACTAGACAGCTCGGAAAATGGGGCCAGCAGCCATGTCCGAGACTGTTCGAGAGAGGGTGATCGCCATCATCGCAGAGCAAGCCGTGCTCGAACCATCGGACGTGCGGCCGGACCAGTCCCTTGATGACCTGGGCATCGACAGCCTTGGGCTGGTCGAATCCATTTTCGCGATCGAGGAATCCTTCGACATTCAGGTGCCGTTCAACGCCAACGAGCCCGAGAAGTCCGAGTTCGATATCTCTTCGGTCGACGCGATTGTTCGTGCCGTCGAGGCGCTGGTTTCCGAGCAACAGTCCCAGCAGGCCTCGTGAAGCGCGTTGTTATCACCGGGGCGGGAACCATCAACCCGCTCGGGCATTCCGTACCTCAAACCTTCGAGGCGATGCGCGAAGGGCGCTGCGGGATCGGCGAACTCGACATCCGCGATGTGGACCGGCTGTCGATCCGGATTGGTGCTCAGGTTCAGGGATACGAGCCCGACACGCATTTCAACCGTCAGCAGCAGGCGCTCTATGATCGCTTCACCCAGTTCACACTTCTGGCCGCGAAAGAAGCCATGGCGCAGGCCGGACTTGAACTCTCGGGCCGGATTTCGGACGAGGCCGGTGTCGTGCTTGGAACCGCGGGCGGCGGGCTCAATACGTGGGACGAAAATTATCGGGCCGTCTACGAGGACGGAAAGAACCGCGTTCACCCTTTTGTCGTGCCCAAACTGATGAACAACGCCGCCGCCTCGCATGTCTCGATGACCTACAATCTAAAGGGGCCATCGTTTACGGTGGCGACCGCTTGTGCGTCTTCAAACCACGCCATGGGTCAGGCCTTTTCGCTCGTCCGCTCGGGTGCGTCGCGGGTCATGGTGACGGGCGGATCCGAAAGCATGCTGACTTTTGGCGGTGTGAAAGCCTGGGAAGGTCTGCGGGTCATGTCAAAGGACGCCTGCCGACCGTTCTCCGCCAATCGGAACGGAATGGTACAGGGTGAAGGCGCTGCGGTTTTCGTGTTCGAAGAGCGCGACCACGCGATGGCCCGCGGCGCCGAGATCTTGGCCGAGATTATCGGGTTTTCGATGACATCTGATGCGGCCGATATCGTCATGCCGTCGAAGAAGGGCGCGGCGGCTGCCATTGCCGGCGCGCTTGCCGATGCCCGGATCGACGGTTCGGATGTGGGGTATATCAATGCGCATGGGACCGGGACGGCCGCCAACGACAAGACCGAATGTGCGGCGGTCGCTGACGTGTTCGGCGCCCATGCCGACCGGCTCATGATGTCGTCGACCAAGTCGATGCACGCGCATTTGATCGGGGCCACGGGTGCGGTCGAATTGCTGGCCTGCATCATGGCGGTCAAGGACGGGGTCATCGCCCCCACGATCGGCTACGAAGAGCCGGACCCCGAATGCGCGCTGGACGTGGTGCCCAATGTTGCCCGCGACGCCAAAGTGTCGGTCGCTTTGTCGAACGCGTTTGCCTTTGGTGGTCTTAACGCGGTGCTTGCGCTCCGCGCCGCCTAGCCTTCAAGAAGTGCTTCGTAGGCCGCCGTGAACCCGGTAAGCGAGATCGACAGATCGACCGGACGGTCCGGCGCTGCGGCGGGAACGATCTGCATGCGCACAACCGCGCCGCGCTTGTAGGCCTCGACCTCTGCAGGCAAGAGGCCGATCCGTGCGACACATCCTTGCGGCTGGCAATAGGTATAGGGGTATTGCTTGGTGTCGCCGCCGTCGATGGTCAGGCGAAGGGGCTGGGTGAGGAGCGTCTCAAGAGGCGTGACGATCGTGGCACCCGCCTCGGCCGGTCCACCCGGGGGAAGTTGGAACAGCGTGATCTCAGAAACCGGGTTGTCGTTGTCGTCGGTCAGCAGCTGATAGAGCTGGCAAGGTTCGCGCGCGCCGTCGTCGCTGCGGATGCATCGAAGCGCCCAGTCACCGTAGGTATCGCGGATATAGGTCTCCCCAAGCGTTTCGTCGGGCAGGGCCGACGCCGCTTCCGGTGTCGCGGTTGAGCCGTCGTCGGATTGAGCGGACGCCGCCATAGGCGCTGCCAGTGCGGCAACAAGAAGAAGCATGCGAAAACAGGTCATCGGTACCTCGTGGCGATCATTCGGTTGGGCCGCGCGCTTAGCATGCACCGGGCGCGGTGTCAGGCGCGGAATAGGTCATCTGGCGGAGCCTCGCCGAGCCGGTTCTCCACATGAAAAAGGGCCGCGAAGCACGGCCCTTTTTCAAGATTTTCTCCCTGCCGGACTGGCCGACTTATTCATTGGCGGCGACGCTACTGGACACCAGCCAAGGCGTCAACAGCCAAAACTGCGGCATACAGGGCGCATTTATTCGACGCGGGCCTAGACGGAAAAAAGGCCGCACCGATTTCCGGCGCGGCCAGTCTGACAGGGAGGAAGTCGTTGGCCCAAGACACCGTCAAAGGCCAACCCGGGAACCCTAGCGCCGAATGATTAACAGGATATGCTAGGCGGCAACGCAGGGAATACCCAGGGGGACAGGACGTGGACGACGGCACGATTTTCGTGGGCGGCGGAGGACCGGACTACGGCACCAAACAGCATCTGCGGTTGGATCTGGCAAACCGCCATGGGCTGATCGCCGGTGCCACCGGGACCGGTAAGACGGTCACGCTTCAGATCCTTGCCGAGGGGTTCTCATCCCAAGGCGTGCCGGTCTTCCTGTCCGACGTGAAAGGCGATCTCTCGGGGCTGGCTGCGGCCGGGTCCGCAGACTTCAAGCTGCACGGCGCATTCATGTCCCGAGCCGAGACAATCGGATTCGACACCTACGGGTACGAAGTCTTTCCGGTTCGGTTCTGGGATCTCTTCGGAGATCAGGGACACCCGGTACGCACGACGCTGGCCGAGATGGGGCCGCTCCTGCTCGCACGGCTTCTCGAACTGACCGATGCCCAGGACGGCGTGCTCAACATCGCGTTCCGCGTGGCCGACGAACAGGGCCTCGCGCTTCTTGATCTTGCCGATCTCCGGGCGCTGCTGATCTGGCTGGGCGAGAACGCCAAGGATGTGGCCTTGCGGTACGGCAATGTCTCGACCGCATCTGTGGGGGCCATCCAACGCAAGCTTCTCACTCTCGAAAACCAGGGTGCGGACATGTTCTTCGGCGAACCTGCGCTGGATCTGTCAGACATCATGACCGTCGACGCGTCCGGCCGTGGGCAGATCAACATACTTGCCGCCGACAAGCTCATGGCCGCACCGCGGCTTTACGCGACCTCGCTGCTCTGGCTCCTGTCCGAACTCTTCGAGACACTTCCCGAGGTGGGCGATCCGGACAAACCGAAACTCGTCTTCTTTTTTGATGAGGCACATCTTCTGTTCGATGACGCCCCGAAAGCGCTTCTCGACAAGATCGAGCAGGTGGCGCGGCTGATCCGCTCGAAGGGTGTGGGCGTCTATTTCGTGACCCAGAACCCCGACGACGTGCCCGACGATATCCTCGGGCAGCTCGGCAATCGCGTGCAGCATGCCCTGCGCGCCTTCACTGCCAACGATCAGAAGGCATTGCGGCGGGCCGCGGCAACCTATCGCCCCAATCCGCGGTTCGACACCGGTGACGCCATCCGCGATGTCGGCGTTGGCGAAGCCGTGACCTCGTTCCTCGAGAAGAAAGGCGCACCGGGTGTGGTCGAGCGGACCCTGATCCGGCCACCGTCGTCGCGGTTGGGTCCGATTTCGACCCGGGAACGGCAGGGTGTTGTCGCCGCATCGCCGGTCGATCTCAAATACCGTGAACGGAAAGATCGCGAGAGCGCGGCGGAGATCCTCGCAAAACGCGCCGAGGCCGCGGCCGCCGAAGCCGCGGCGGCAGAGGAGGGTGAAGAGGATCTCGATGCCGTCTTCCGCGAGTTCAACGCCGGGCGCCGGTACAGCGGCACCCGCGTCGGGCGTTCCTCGTCGAAACCCAAACCGGGCGATACGATCACCGGGGCACTGACCGATGTCCTGATCAAGGAACTCAAGGGCACGACCGGGCGCCGGATCGTGCGCGGCGTACTCGGCGGGCTTTTCAAGGGACGCTGACCCGCCTGATCGCTGCGGGTCCGGCGCCAGACGCGCCAGCCGCACGCAGTGCCAGAAAGCGTGCGCCGCAGGCGCGCCGTTGGACGTCGTACGGCCTAGAGCGGCCGGATTTTAAGGCGCGTGATCCGGTTGTCCTTCCGCTGCGCCACCTCGAAGCGGAACCCGTGAAACGAAAACACCTGGCCCTGGGCCGGGATCGTTTGTGCCTCGTGGATGACCAGCCCGGCCACCGTGTTGGCCTCGTCGTCAGGCAGCGACCAGTCCGTTGCGCGGTTCAAATCCCGGATCGTCATTGCCCCGTCCACGATGGTGTCCCCGGCTTCGGTCTTTTTTAGCGCGTTCTCTTCGCCCGCGTCGAACTCGTCCGTGATCTCGCCCACGATCTCTTCGAGGATGTCCTCGAGCGTGATCAGACCCTCAAGCGCCCCGTATTCGTCGACCACGAGGGCGAAATGCGTGTGGCGGCGCAGGAACTGGCGCATCTGATCGTCAAGCGTCGTGGTCTCGGGAACGAAATAGGGGGCCTTCGCCACATCCATGATATCGAACTCGGCCGGCTTCCCGGCCGTCCCGCCCGCATAGACTTGCCGCAACAGATCCTTGGCGTGGATCAGGCCGACGATGTTTTCAGGGTCTTCGCGGTAAAGGGGAAGGCGGGTGTGGGGCGAGGAAAGGCATTGGTCAAGGATCTGGTCTGAAGGGAGGTCGGCGTCGATCATCTCGATCTGGCTTCGGTGAAGCATGATCTCGGCCACCGTCCGCTCGCCAAGGTCCAATGCGCCCAGCAGGCGGTCCCGGTGCTCCTTTTCGACTGCGCCTTCCTCGTGTCCGAGTGAGATGGCGCCGGCAATCTCTTCGTTGACTGCCAGAATATTGGTGCCCGCATCCACGTCGACGCCGAATAGGCGCAGTACCTGGCGCACGATTGCGCGCACCACAGAGACGATGGGCGAGAAAATCGTGATGAAGAAGCCGACAATCGGTGCAACCCGGACTGCGGCTTCTTCCGGACTTGTGATCGCATAGGTCTTGGGCAGGACTTCGGCGAAGACGACGACCAGAGCCGTCATCACCAGCGTAGCCCAGGCTACGCCGCTCTCCCCGAAGAGACCGGTGAAGAGAACCGTCGCCAGTGACGCGGCCAGGATGTTGATCAGGTTGTTGCCAAGGAGAACGGCCCCGATCAGCCGTTCACTGTCTTCCGTTACATTGAGCGCGCGCCGGGCCGCCTTGGACCCCTTGTCGGCGCGTGCGCGCAACTTCCCGCGCGACGCGGCCGTCAGGGCGGTTTCGCTGCCGGAGAAGAATGCCGACGCGAGAAGCAGCACGAGAATTGCCGCGGCGAGGATCCAGAGGCCCGTTTCCATGGGAAATGTTCCGGTCGTTTCGGGGGTCATGACCTTGGGTTTATGGGGCGCGACGCCGCCTCTTTCAAGCGTGACGCGTGCTGCGGTCGGTAACCTGTGCAAGGGGGTGGTGTTCGAGAACCAGCGCCTTCAGCCGCGCGTCGAGGACATGGGTATAGATCTCGGTCGTTCCGATATCGGCATGTCCAAGCAGGGCCTGGATCGTGCGGAGATCGGCCCCGTTCTCCAGAAGATGTGTCGCAAACGCATGTCGAAGCGTGTGGGGCGAAACCATCGCGGGATTGATCCCGGCGCGCAGGGCAAGGGTTTTGACAAGCGCATAGAATGCGTTCCGCGTCAGGTGTCCGTGCTGTCCGCCAGCTGGAAATAGATACCGCGACCCTTCCGAACGCGGTGTCTCGGCCCGTTCGAGGATCCAGTCGCGCAAGGCGGCGCGGGCCGGCGGCGACAACGGCACCATCCGCTCCTTTCCGCCTTTGCCGTGAACGAGAACCATCCGAGGGTCGCCTTGCGCCGCCGCGAGCGGCAGGGCAACAAGTTCGCTGACCCGCATGCCCGTTGCGTAGAGAACCTCCATCAGACAGGTGTTGCGGCACCGTGCCGCCGGGCGCCCTGTCGTGCGCGCAGCGTCGAGAAGCGCGTCGACATCTGCAGCCGACAACGTCTTCGGCAAGGGTCTGGAACGGCGCGGGCCCGTCAGATGGGTTGTCGGATTGTCGGACCGCCATCCTTCATCAACGGCAAAGGCGCAAAACTGCTTCAGCGCCGACAGGCGTCGGGCGCGTGTGGCCGCGCTCAGCCCCTCGGCCTCTGCAGCGGCTAGCCAAGTGGTCAGGTCCGTCTGGTGCGCGGTCAGCAGATCCACGCCCCGCCGCGAAAACCAAGAACTGGCAGCCTGAAGATCCCGGGCATAGGCAAGACATGTGTTTTGCGCAGCCCCCTTTTCGGCGGCAATGGCGTCGAGAAAGGTCGCAATCCGTCTTGCATCCGGCACGGGGCTCATGATGCGGCCGCCAGAACCAGAAGCTCAAGCGATGCGCGCCGTGCGGTGGATTCTAGGCCGAGCGCGCGAAACAGCGCCACGGCATCGGCCACGCGATCAGGGTCTCCCTCGGCGCCCTCTGCAAATAAGGTAATCGCGGTCAGGATGGCTGTTCCAATCTCGCCTCGCGCCAGCATATCCGCCAGGGCTGGCGGAGGCGCCTGCGCTGCAAACCCATCCGAGATCGCCTCTCGCAGGGGACCGCTGCCCGGCTGCCGGTCCGCATTCCCGAGCGCCAGCGCCACCAGATAGGCCTCGTCGGCCGTTTCCGGGACCCGGGCCGCGGCCGCGAGTTCGTAATCCGGCGAGAGAAGCCCGAGGCGGAACGCATAAGTCCCTGCCAATCCATCCAGCCGGAGATCCGACAGGCGGGGGCCATAGACCTGTGCCAGCGGTGCCAGCAGACCGGCACCCCCGGCAGCATTCCAGAGGTCCGGAAGAATGGCCGCGGTTGCGTCCCGATCCCGTGCCTCAAGCGCGGCATCGAGTTTTTGAACGGCATCGGCACGGTCCCAGACGCCACCGGACGCCGACGGGCGGCGTTCCGTGTATAGTGCGACAAGCTGACCGCCGCTCAGTGCCCCGGCTCGCGCGAGCCGTTCGGCGGCATCGAGCCGCGCTTTCCAGCCGTTGGTCGCCTGAAGGTCCCAAGTCGCGAAGGGCAGGGGGAGCGACGTTGTCGGAAGGGGTTCGCCAATCGCCTCCCAAAGCCGGAATTCCAGGGGCGAGGGTGCACGTTCCGGAGGAAGACCTCCGACGCTGTCGGAAAACTCCGGATCGAGGAACCGCGCCAGTAGTACGGTCGTCTCGGGCGCCAGGAGACCCAGAGCCTCTGCCGAAGCAAGCGTCAAAGCCGCAGCGGGCCAATCGCCCGTGCGCGCCAGACAAAAGACGCGGGTTGCGTAGTCGTCGGCCGACACATGGCCAAGGGCCAGCGTCTCGCACGCTGCGGTTTCGGCTCCGGTGAGCAGGGCCACATCAAAGAGAAGTGCAAAGCGTTCCGGGCTGCCACCGCCGGCGCGGTCAAGAAGGGCCGCGGCTTCCTCAAGCTTGCCCTCGGATACCAACCTTTCGGCCCGTGCGATGAAAAGTGCACCGCCGTTCTCGGCCCCGGCGGGCGGATCGGCTTCGGCCAGAAGCACCGAGGTCAGCAACCGTTGAAGCGCTGGCAGCAGAGGCTGCGGAACGCCCGCGATCTGGCGCGCCAGATCCGCCGCGTCCGCCGGACCCCACAGGTTCTGGGGCAGGCCGGTTACCGATGGTGGCAAGAGACCGGCCGCATCACTGCTCTGGCCGTCCAGCGGTACGACCCGGATCGCCCCGACAGACGCATCCTCGGCAAGATCGTTCGGTACGGGGGGCGCTTCGGGCACCCGCGTCAGCGCATCGGACAGCCAGTCGATCGCGGACAACGGACCATCTTGAGACGCCGCCGGGGTCGCAAGGGCCAAAGCGAGGCCAAAGAAGACGGCGTCAGCTCGCATCCAGATCGACCGGTTCGACCACATCCTGCTGGGTCGGAGAAAGATCACCCAGATACGCGTACGCGACAAGCGCCACACCGGCCAGAATGATCAGAAAAAGCAAAATCCGGAGAATCCGGCCCATACCTGCCTCGCTTCATCCGGTGCGCCGGACGTTGTCATGCCTCGATCGGCCCTGTCCCAGCGGGCCTTGGCGGGATTTATATATGGTATTTCAGTCGATATCACGACAGAACGCAGGTTGGTTGTGGAAAAACCCGTGGGTGGCGCATTGGGGTATCGCCTCAAGAAGACGGTGGTGATGGTCGGCATGATGGGCGCCGGCAAGACCGCCATCGGCATGGCGCTCGCCCGCAAGCTCTCGGTGCCCTTTCTCGACAGCGACGCTGAGATCGTCATGGCGTCGAACATGACCATCGCCGAGATCTTCGAACGTGATGGCGAACCCTTCTTCCGGCAGCGGGAGCGCGAAATCATTGCACGGCTACTGACCGAGGAGACCGGAGTTCTGTCGACCGGCGGCGGAGCGTACTTGTCGGAGGAGAACCGGCGCGTGATCAGCGAGCGTGGCGTGGCATTGTGGCTGCGCGCGGACCTGCCCCTTCTCTGGAATCGTGTGCGCCACAAGGACAGCCGCCCTTTGCTGCGGACGCCAGACCCGCGCGCGACGTTGGCGCGCCTCTATCGGGAACGGGTGCCGCATTATGCCAAGGCGGATCTCATCCTCGACACCGAACCCGATTACTCGATTTCCCAAACCACCGATCTTGCCGTGGATACGCTTCTCACCCGGCCAGACGTATTGGAGGTACTGCCATGACCGACATCGTTCGTGTTGATCTCGGGGACCGGTCCTACGATGTCGTGATCGGTGAGGGTCTGGTTGAGGCCGCAGCCCACCACCTAGACCCGGTTCTTGTGCGCCCCCGCGTCGCCATTCTGACGGACGAGACAGTCGCGGCCGCCCACGGCCATCGTCTGGTCGCCGGTCTTCAGGCGGCGGGGATCGCCACCGATATGCTGACCCTGCCGGCGGGTGAGGCCACGAAGGGGTGGACCCATCTGGAACGCGCGGTGGAATGGCTCTTGGCGGAAAAGATCGAGCGGCGCGATGTCGTCGTCGCGCTTGGGGGTGGCGTGATCGGTGATCTGGCGGGATTTGCGGCAGCGATCCTTCGTCGTGGTGTGCGGTACGTCCAGATCCCGACGTCTCTTCTCGCCCAGGTCGACAGCTCGGTCGGTGGCAAGACCGCCATAAACTCGCCCGCGGGCAAGAACCTGATCGGCGCTTTCCACCAGCCGTCACTGGTCCTGGCCGACATCTCAGTCCTCGACACTCTGTCACCCCGGGAGTTCCGCGCGGGCTACGGCGAGGTCATGAAGTACGGCCTTCTGGGTGATGCGGATTTCTTCGGCTGGCTTGAGATGAATGGTCCTGCGCTTGCCCGGGGTGATCGGGATCTGCGGGCCCGCGCCGTCCGGCATTCGGTGGCGATGAAGGCCGAGATCGTGTCGCGCGACGAAACCGAGACCGGCGATCGCGCGCTTTTGAATCTTGGCCATACGTTCGGTCATGCGCTCGAGGCGGCGACGGGTTACTCAGATCGCCTGCTTCATGGAGAAGGCGTCGCGATCGGCTGTGTTCTTGCGTTCGAAACATCTGCCCGGCTCGGCCTTTGCGCGCAAGAAGACCCGTCGCGGGTCAGAGCCCATCTGGCGGATATGGGGCTCTTGACCGATCTGGCGCAGATACCCGGAGATTTGCCCGATGCGGAGGCGCTCTTGGAGCTCATGGCGCAGGACAAGAAGGTCGTCGATGGCCGACTTCGGTTCATCCTGAGCCGTGGGATCGGGCGGGCCTTCGTGACGGACGACGTGGACCGGGACGTCGTCCTTGGCGTTCTGTCCGACGCCCTTGCTCACGTCAAAGCCTAAGGCTGGCGCCGGCGGACGACCATCCATTCACCGACATTTTCCCGGGTGATGTAGCCAAGGAATGCCCCCGTGCGATCCGAGATCGCGACAGCCGGAACACCAGGCTGGGCAAGCGCGTCCAGGGCGTCTTGAAACGGAGCGTCAAGCGCAATCGTCGGCACTTGGTCCATTGCGTCTTCGACCGCCATGGCCCGTTGGCCATCCTCTGCCGCCTTGAAGATGGCGACGCGGGTGACCATTCCTCGGAGCTGGCCCGAGGCAGGATCCACGACCGGAAACTCGTGCTGGGTGGTGCGGATGAGGCTGGCCGCGGCAGTCGCCATCGTGTCGCCGGGCGTAAGGGCTTCGTATTGCGTGATCATGGCGTCGCGGGCCGGCACGTCGGCCGCCATGTCGCGGGTCGCGACATCCGATTGCTCGGCCCCTGCTGCGACAAAGACGAAGATCGCGATAAGCAGAAGGATAGGGCTTCCGGCGGTCAGACCCCATAATCCCAGAAGGAATGCGATCGCCTGTCCGGCCCGGGCCGCATAGCGCGTCGCGGTGACCCGACCAAAGGACAGGGAAAGAACCGCTCGCAAGACCCGGCCACCGTCCATGGGAAATGCAGGGATCAGGTTAAAAAGGGCGAGAAACAGGTTCACCGCGGCCAGCCGGGCAGCGAAACCGGCGCCGGGGTCATTGACGTTCACAAGGCTTTCCAGATCGGTCCGGGCGCCAAGGATCACGGCAAGGACAAGCCAGATGGCGACGTTTACGGCAGGCCCGGCAAGTGCCACAGCGATTTCCTGACGTGGGTCTTCGGGCATCCGTTCGAGCCGCGCCAGCCCGCCGATGGGCAAGAGCGTGATGTCGGGTGTCGCGATGCCGTACCGGCGCGCCATCAAGGCGTGACCGTATTCGTGGGCCACCACACAGGCGAACAGCGCCAGCACGAACGCGATGTTGACAATGGCCGCCGCGGGACCGCCAGCGAGCCAGGCCGAAACCGCAATCCAGAGGATCAACAGAAAGAATGTGGCGTGGATCCTCAGTTCCGATCCAAGCAGGCGCCCTATGGGGAAAGACCATGTCATGACACGAAGGTAAGCGCTCGGACGGCGCCCGCAACCATGCTCAATCCTGTGCGTCCGGTTCGCCGTCCCAATAGGCGGCCGACATGTCGCCGTGAATGAACCGAGTAAACTTGGGAAGACCGCCCGTCTCGATAACGCGGAACGGTGTGCCGGCCGCCATGACACCGTACTTTCCACTGTCGACATAGTGAAAGACGTCGCCGGGGATCATCGTGGAAAGGCCAAGGTATTCAAGCTCTTCCGTGCCGGTGTTTTCAAGCTGGAACGGGATCCCCGTGCCGCCGCGGATATAGATGATGTCGCGGGGCTTAACCGGGTGATCGTCGTCGCCGAAATGCAGCGTGCCGGTCCCGTTCAGCACGATGAACATCTCATCGTTGACATAGTGATAGTGGCGCGGCCACGCCTTCCGGCCGGGCGGGACCACGGTCACGTTGATTCCGATTCCCTTGGTGTCGAGTGCGCGGCCAATCGCGCCCATCCGACTTTCGAATTGGCCGCGTCGCGGGTTCGTGTCCACAAGTTCCTGTGTCGCGAGGACATCGTCGATGTTCAGAACGGGCGGGGTCGTGGGCTTGGTCATTGGGCGCTCCGGCAGGCTGATGCCCAGAGCTACCCATGACTTCGTGACAGATGTGCGACGTGAGGTGTCAGAACGGGATTTCGTCGTCCTGCAGACCGCCGCCCGCGGGGGCGCCGCCAAAGCCCGGATCGCTCCCGCCGGAGGACCGGTCTTCCATGTATCCGCCGCCGCCACCGCCGCCGCCTTCGCCGCGGCCATCCAGAAGCGTCAGTTCCCCCTTGTAGGGCCGAAGCACCACCTCGGTCGAATACCGGTCCTGACCGGACTGGTCCTGCCACTTCCGCGTTTCGAGCTGGCCTTCGAGATATACTTTCGACCCCTTGCGCAGATACTGCTCGGCAATTCGCGCCAGTGGTTCCGAGAAGATCGCCACCGAATGCCATTCGGTTTTCTCGCGCCGTTCGCCGGTGTTCCGATCTTTCCAGTTCTCGGAGGTGGCAACGCGCAGGTTGCACACCTTGCCCCCGTTCTGGAAGGTCCGTACTTCCGGATCGCGGCCGAGATTGCCCACGAGGATGACCTTGTTTACCGATCCCGCCATGTCCTGCTCCCTGTCGATTCCCAGCGTTCCAGCCAGCCTACACCTGCGGGAACATGGTTAACAGGCGGTCAATCCTGACCTCTGGCCTCCGGCCGAGAATCCGCTAGGATTGAGGACCGGGATGGCGCGTTTGCCTGGGGGGTATGAATATGAACAACGGGTATGTGTCGCTGGCCATCTCTCTTACCATCGCAACGCTGTTGTCTGCGGGCAGTGTCGTGGCCGAGGAGCTCAGCGTTTCGACCAAATCCCGGGCGCAGCTTTTCGATCATCAGACGGACGTCCTCGATACCCGCGCCGCGCAGCAATATGCGCGGTCCGTGCGGCTTCAACCGCAATCCTTTGCTGTTCCGGGCCTGGCCGATGGCTTTGGGCGGGCACCGGCCTATAGCGGCCCCTATCTCGAAGTGGCGCGCGCGGCTGCGCGGCGGCACGGCATACCCGAGGCGCTGTTCCTCCGGCTCGTGCAGCAGGAATCGGCGTGGGATCCCAAGGCCAAGTCCCACAAGGGCGCTCTGGGGCTGGCCCAATTGATGCCGGCAACTGCCAGGTCGCTTGGCGTTGATCCCCTGAATCCCGCCCAGAATCTGGACGGCGGCGCGCGTTATCTTCGGGCACAGTACGAAGCGTTCGGGTCATGGCGGCTTGCGTTGGCGGCCTACAATGCGGGACCCGCCGCGGTGGAACGCCATGGGGGGGTGCCGCCCTTCCGTGAAACCCGAAACTATATCGAGGTGATCCTCGGCGGCTAGTTCGGATCTAGCGCGGTTCGAGCCGGGTAATCCCCACCGCCGCCGCCCGAGCAAGATCGGGATCCAGCGACATCGGAATGTACTCGCCCCGTCGCCAGAACTCACCAAGATCGTCGTAATGCCGCGAAAGCGGGTGACCCGACTGCCCCGTGGCGACAATGAACACTGAACTGTCGGGGTCGGCAAAATCGTAGACCCCGCGGTATCCGGCCCCGTGCACCGAGAGAAAGGGGTCGGGCTCTCGACCGAGAGTACGCCCGCGCTGCAATGTGTGGTCGCCTCCTGATACCGACTGGCGGATATTGACGACCCAGCGAAGCCATGGCGTGTCGCCCAGAACCTGATGATCGTGGGTTGCCTCGTGGGCATCGCCCCATCTGAGCGCGGCCAAATCGCCACCATACCGGGCGTCGATCCAAATCAGTGCCTCGTCCAGTGCGATCCGCGCCATGTCCTCGCAGGTCTCGACCGGTGCGGACTGGATCACGTCGCACCAGGCCGCCGCCCCGTCGATATCCCGAAAAACCCGCTCGATGAAGAGCGGCTCAAGGTGAATGAACGCACGGGCAAGCGGGCCCATCTCGTCGCGAATGAGACGCGCCTGCAATTCCCGCATCCACGCCGCATAGATCAGCGGCTCGGGCAGATGCTCGTTCATCTCGCCGTTCCACTCGACGAGAAGGGAAAGTGCCTGTTGCCGTCGCCGCTCGGGCGTGCCCTCGGGGGCGGCTTCACCGGTGAACCACAATTCCCGCCCGACCAGCGGCAGAAGCGAGCGGGCCGAGAAAGAGACGGTGTCGAGCTGGGCTTCGATGAAGCTCTCGCGGGTATGAACTTCGCGTGCCTGCATCAGCCGCCGCCACCGTTCGATCCGCTGGGTGTCGCCCCAATCGAAACTGACATGGTTCGGGAACGGTCGATCGACCGTCTTGTTGTTGGTGTTGCCGATGATGCCGCCGTCGGGATCGAGGAAGACGGGGTTCTCGGCATAGGGAAGGCGCCCCTGCCAGCGGTTCTCGGCGACCCAGCCCGGTGTCGGCAGGCGTCCGAAGCTTTGGTGGCCCTGCGATCGACGGGGCAGGGCTCCGATCAGCTTCATTGCAATGCGGTCGCGATCAACAAGGGTCAGGTTCAGTGCCGGGGCGATGAAATCCGAACCCGCATCGATTGCCGCATCGACCGAACCTGCCCGCATGATCCCGAGGGCCGAGGACAGAGATGTGTCATCGGGTGAAAGCGCGGTCCACGACAGTGCCGGCACATGCCCCTCTGGCGTGATCGTGTCGAGGTCATAGGGATCATCAAGAAGGATCGGACCGTTCGGTGACCATTGCAGGATGATCGTGAGTGGCGGATTGTCCTTGATCTGGATGATCGACGGCCGTTTCCGGATCGAAACCCATCCGTCGGGGCCGAGGACCTCGTCGTCGTTCTCGGGGTTCAGCCGCTCGATGAAGAGGTCCTGATCGTCGGCATAGGCCGATGTGATGGCCCATCCAAGTCCGGAACTGCGCCCGGCCAGTACCACAGGGACGCCGGGAATGGTGCCGCCGATCACGCCGCCGGCGCCGAGTTCCAGTCTGGCCAGATACCAGATCCCGGGTGCGCGGAACCGCAAATGCGGATCGTTGGCAAGCAATGTGCTGCCCGCGGCCGACCGCCCCGGTGCCGCCGCCCAGGCGTTGGATGCGCCAGACAGGCCCCGCGGTCCGCCGGGCAGAAAGGGATCGAGCATACGGGGCGAGGCCGACGCCGCAGCCTGCCGGGAGGTCCCGGGAACAAGTGCCGCAAACTCGGGAAGTGCGGCAATCCCGTCGCCGGGCACATCCGGCAGGATATCGGCCACCCGATCGGCGGACAGCAGTAGTGAAGCCCGGGCCCGGAGCACTTCGGTATCCAGATGCGACGCAAGATCGAGCGCCATCAATTTGACGATGGCAAGGCTGTCCGCCGGGTCCCAGAAGGCGATCTCGGGCGGGAAGACCCAGAACTCCGGGGCGCCGCGTCCCTTGGCACCTTCGTTCACTTCGGCCAGCCACGCGTTCACGCCATCGGAATAGGCTTCGAGCGCGGCCAGCGTATAGGCGTCTTGCGCCGGCAGGGAAGCGACCGCAAGATTGTAGAGGTCCAGACGCCGCATCAGCACGTCCACCCCGACCGTGCGAAGGCCGAACAGTTCGGACAAGCGTCCCTGCGCCGTTCTGCGCAGCATCGTCATTTGCCAGAGGCGGTCTTGGGCATGGGCGAACCCAAGTCCATAGAACACGTCACGGTCGGACACCCCGAAGATGTGCGGGACATTGGCGTTGTCGCGCACGATCTCGACTGCTCCGTCGAGCCCTGCCACGTCGTGGATCTCGCCGTAATCCGGAATCGACCGGGACAGAAACCAGTAAAGGCCGAGGCCCGAAATCGCCGTGAGCGCGATCAGCGCGACGAGAGAACGAAGAAGCCAGCGAAACAGGCGGATCATGGAATGGGGCGCTCGCCGGGTCCGGTTGACCGTGTTTGGGGTTCGGTTAGGTAAAGACCGATCTACGGGATTTCCGGATGGGAGGAAAGACGATGGCGCGCGTGGCATTTCTTGGTCTTGGCGTGATGGGTTACCCGATGGCTGGCCATCTCGCCGCGGCGGGTCACGATGTGACGGTCTACAACCGTACGGGGGCCAAGGCCGAGGCCTGGGTTGGAGAGCATAAGGGCACCGCGAAGGCGACGCCGCGAGCGGCCGCCGAGGGCGCCGATTTCGTCATGGCTTGTGTGGGCAACGATGACGATCTCCGGTCGGTCTGCCTCGGCGAGGATGGGGCCCTTGCCGGAATGGGTGCCGGCGCCGTTTTTGTCGATCACACCACCGTATCCGCGGCGGTCACGCGCGAACTCTACGCCGCCGCCGACTCGGTACAGATCAGCTTTGTCGACGCGCCGGTCTCTGGTGGTCAGGCCGGGGCGGAAAATGGAGCCCTCTCGATCATGTGCGGCGGAGACGAGGGCGCCTATGCACGCGCAGAACCCATCATGCAGGCCTATGCCAAGATCTGCCGGCGACTGGGCGGCAGTGGCGCGGGACAAATGACGAAGATGGCCAACCAGATTGCGATTGCCGGGCTGGTTCAGGGCCTTTCCGAGGCGCTGCATTTCGCCGAGAAGGCGGGACTCGACGGCCGCGACGTTGTCGAGGTGATAAGTCAGGGTGCCGCGGGCTCTTGGCAGATGTCGAACCGCTACGAAACGATGCTCGATGACACGTTCGATCACGGTTTCGCGGTCGACTGGATGCGCAAGGATCTGGGCATCTGCCTCAGCACGGCCGACGACGTTGGCGCATCGCTTCCGGTGACGGCTCTGGTCGATCAGTTCTACAAGGACGTCCAGAAAATGGGCGGCGGACGCTGGGACACGTCGAGCCTCTTCAAGCGCCTGCGCGAGGCGGGCTAGCGGCCCGGGTTTCCCGGCCTTCCATCGCGCGCTAGTCGTCGCGGCCGGGCTCGTTTGGATCGCTGGAAAACAGGGCGATCTTGTTGCCGTCGGGGTCGCGCAGATAGGCCACATAGAAATGAGCGCCATAGGAGGGCCGGAATCCCGGCTGGCCCTCGTCGGACCCGCCGGCGGCCAGTGCCGCGGCGTGCAGGTGGCGCACCGAAGCTTGGTTTTCCGCCTCGAACGCGACCATGGACCCGTTGCCAGACGCGGCGGGACCACCATCGAATGGTGGCTTGACGTAGAATTCCGGCCAGAGAACCGGCTGTCCGCGTTGTACGGGAAGTGCAAAGCTGAGGCCTTCGGGGCCCTCTTCCAACTCATATCCAAGGGTCGGCAGGAACGCTTTGTAAAACCGTTTGGCGCGGGCAATATCATTGGCGCCGACTGTGACATAGGCAATCATGGCGCAGGTCTAGGGCAGTGCGGTCACGTTCTCAAGAAGCGCCCGCAGGTGGAAATCGCCATCCGACGCCCATAATGCCGAAGCTAAAGCCAGTAGCGGGATTTCTTGCGCCGAAAGGGCGGAGGCAGGTTCCGGGCTTCCTCAGGGGTTGCCGGAGGTGGTACGCGCATGCCCGGGCGCATTCTTTTCATCCCGTACCGGATGTTCGAGTCTTCTACACAGGTCTTGTAGTGGCGATAGAGTTTCGGATCCGCGAGGATCACGGAGACCTCTTTGAAGAAATCCTCGGTGATGGTCTCAAGATCCTTCCCCGGTGCGTTGGCGCATTCAATACCGGCCTGCATGATCTCCCTGAGCTCCGGCCGATAATGCAACCTCATTTCTTCCCATTGGCCTGGAAAACGCTTGGCCATGGCAATCTCCAGATACCAAGCGAGCCAAGTTGAAAACGTGTCGCGCTCAAAAATGCCTTCGTCCCGAAAAAGGATCGATATCTCAAAGAGGTTTAGGACCTGCGGCAGGTAGTGGACGAGTTCCCGATCGTATTTCTTCGCCTCTGCCGCGTCGACTTCGGCTCCTTCGAGATAGGCAATTAATTCAGGCGATTGCCGGGCGATTTCAAACAGCCGTGACGCCTCGGTCTCGAGTTTGAAATATGTGTCGGCGTTCTGGGTGCGACGGCTCGCGCGACCGTTGACGTGGAGAGTCAAGGCCAGACTCACAAAGCCGGCAAGAATGGCCGCAGCGGAGAGCCAGTCCTGATTGGTCATCGGATCCATCGGACTAGAGATCCTTCATCATCGTCACGGAAATCGGAGCAAAACCCAGTTCCTCGAACGCGTGATGAGCGCCTTCGTTGGATCGCCCGCTTTCGAGGAACATGCGTTCAAGATCAAGCGCCCGCGCGGCGTCCGAAAAAAACGCCAGCATGGCGCGCATGACGCCCTGACCCCGGTAGTCCGAGCGCACTGCCACGTCGTCGAGCACGGCGTGCGGAGCATCGCTCTCGATTTCAAAGCGGCAGGCCATGACGCCGATCAGAGTGCCCTTCGCGAACGCACCAAGAAGCCGGGAATGACCTTCTGAAGGATCATGTTGCCCGACCATCGTGAGGAACTCGGCCGCGACACGCTCCCGAATGTCATTGCTCCAGACGCCGGGCGCCACCGCGCGGCCCCACATCAACTCGGAATGCGAGATATACGCCGGAAGCGCCGCACCGACCAAGAGCTCCGCCCCCTCTGACGCCGTCGCCGCGTCGTCGATCCAACGAATTTTGATGTCAGCCGTCATGCCTCTGGACTAGCAGGACGATACTTTCCGAGCAACGCGGGCTACTCGTCGGGTGGGACGAGGCCGAGCCCGCGAAGGTAGATCCCGATCCCCGACTCAAGGAGATCCTCGGGCGGAAACGGAGATCGTGCGCCCGGCGCACCGCGCGCAAAAAGCTCGACCACTCCGTGGCTCATCGCCCAGATATGGGCCGAGAACATCTGCGGCGGCGGACGTTTGTCCGGGGGAATGTGTTCGGAGAGCGCCGAGGCGGCGCGTTCAAGCACGCCGTATGCGCGCCCCGCGACCTGGGCAAGCTCAGGTGTGCGGTTGGTCGAGATTCCCGATTCGAACATAGCCACGTAGTGCCCGGGATAGCGGCGTGCGAAGGCCAGATAGGCGCGGCCCGTCGCCTCGAACGACGCGAGCGCCGAGGGCTGACCGGTGTCGAAGGCGTATTCCATGAGATCGGCGAAGATGTCGTAGCCCTGACGCGCGGCCTCTGCGATCAGATCTTCCCGGCCCTCGAAATGGCGGTAGACCGCCGCGGGTGTGACGCCTGCCGCCTTGGCGGCCTCGGACAATGTGAAGCCGGTCGGCCCTTTCGTCTCGATCAACTCAAGCGCGGCCTCGACGAGGGCCTGGCGCAGATTGCCATGATGATAACCACGCTTAGGCATCCCAGATGTCGGGACCTCCGGCGATTTTCGGGTCAGGGGCTTGGTATGCATCCTCTGACTTTTCGGCATAGGGGACGCCTGACAGGATCGCGCGGATGGCCGCAATCCGCGCGCGGCGCTTGTCATCGCTGCGGATGACCGTCCAGGGGGCAACGGGCGCATGGGCGCGGTCGAAGGTTTCCCGGATCGCCGCTGAATAGGCGTCCCATTTCTTCAGGCCTTCGACATCGATCCACGACAGTTTCCAGTGCTTCAGGGGGTCAGTTTCCCGCTGGAGAAAGCGGCGAAGCTGCTCGGCGCGCCCGACATTCAGCCAGAGCTTCACGAAGTACACCCCATCATCAACCAGCAGCGATTCAAATGCCGGCAACTGACGAAAGAACACGGCGCGCTGTTCCGGGGTACAAAACCCGAACACATGTTCAACCACGGCCCGGTTGTACCAGCTCCGGTCAAAGAATGTCATCTGGCCGGCCGTGGGCAGGTGGTCGACATAGCGCTGGAAATACCATTGCCCGCTTTCAATGTCCGAGGGCTTCGAAAGGGCCACGACATTGGCCACGCGCGGGTTCAGGTTTTGACGTACGCGTTTTATTGTCCCGCCTTTGCCTGCTGCATCGCGCCCTTCAAAGACAACGACGACACGACGTCCCGTGGCTTTGACATCGGCCTGCAGCTTGACCAGCTCCAGTTGAAGGGCGCCCAGCTCTTCCTCGTAGGCGTCGCGATCCATGCGGTCTTCATAGGGAAAGTCCGGATCGAGGATGTCGTTTTTGTCCGCATCCCGTATCGCTGTGCGGACGTCGTCGGGCGCCTCATTCTCGTAATAGGCGCTGATTGCACCGTCGAAGGGTAGGGTCATGCGGCTCTCCGGCTGGCTGTTCGACGCTAGCGTTCCGGGCAGGTCAGCGCAATCCGGCGCGCTCTGCCGCGCGGTCGACGGCGGCGGCGACCATGTCGGGCGCCACGTGATGCGGCATGTGGCCGATCCCCGGCAGCACGGTGAACCCAGCCTCGGGAAGGGTCTTCGCCAAGGGGCCGCTGTGGATCGAAATGGGTACGATCGTGTCGGCATCGCCGTGCAGGATTTCCACGGGCACGTCGATTTCGCGGTACCGGGGCACCATGACGGAAATGTCGGCCTTGAGATCCGCCCGTTGTGCCGCGTTCGCGCGAAACGAGCCGCGGCGAAGCGCAAGCTCCGGCCCGAAATAGGTCGCGTAGTCTTCCGGCACCGGTTGTGGCTCAAAGACGAAATCCAGCGTTCCTTCGACGTATCTGAGGGGCACGAACGCGGTCAGCAGTGGGACGGCCAACCACTTCCCCGCCCAATTCGACGTCACCTGGTAGAGCGTCGGCAGCCCACCCTGCCACGTATGCGAGGGCGCCGAGACCAGAACAAGTCCCGACAGTGTCTCGGGCATCTCCAGTGTCCAAGCCAAGGCGACCGAGCCGCCATAGCTTTGGCCGAGCACGAGCGGGGCGGGCGCGCCAAGGGCGGCCGCGGCTTTCTGCAGATGTCGCGCCTGCGCCTGAAGGGTCGCACGACCGGGAAGGGGTTCGGAATAACCGAGGCCCGGTCGATCAAGTGCGATCACCCGGTAGCGGTCCGTTAGATGGGCGTTCAGGCGGTAAGTGAACTCTCGCGTGGATCCGTTGGAGCCGTGGATTAGGACCAGATCGGGACCACTACCTTCGACATGTGCGTGCACCCGAATTCCGTCGACTTCGACGAACTGCCCGGTCGGCGGGTACTCGGCCGCCGCGCGGGCCTCGCGGCTGCGCGACAGGACCTGCACAGCCGCAACCGCAAGAACGAAAGCCAGTCCAAGTGCTATCAAAGTGCGGCTATGTCCCGATCCTGGATTGGTCATAAGGGGTCGATTGATAAATCTCGTTGACCCAGTTGCCATATAGAAGATGGGCGTGGCTTCTCCAGCGATTGAGCGGTGTCTTCGCGGGATCGTCATCGGGATAGTAGTTGCGCGGCACGGCGATCGGACTGCCGGAAGCCGTGTCGCGGTCGTATTCTTCTTTCAGCGTTCCGCTGTCATATTCGAAATGGTTGAAGATATAGAGCGCGCGATGCTCGGCATCCTCGACGAGACAGGGCCCGACTTCGTCGGACCCAAGAAGTGTGGTCAACCCGGTTGCGCCGTCGATCTCGGCCTGACGCATTTCCGTCCAACGGCTGACCGGGATGACGCAATCATCGGAAAATCCCCTGAGGTAGGGGCTTTGCGGTGCAAGGTTGATGTGCCGGTAGCAGCCGAACGCCTTGGCCTCCAGCATGTGTTTCGCCACCCCGTGGAAATGGTTGATCATTGCCATCCCACCCCAGCAGACCCCAAAGGTCGAGTGCACATTGGTTTGCGTCCAGTCCATCACGGCCCGCAATTCGTCCCAATAGGTGACCTCTTCGAACGGCAGGTGCTCGATGGGCGCACCGGTGATGACGAGCCCATCGAACTTCTCGTCCCGAACCTCGGCGAAGGGACGATAGAACGCCTCCATATGTTCGGCGGCGGTGTTCTTTGTCTGATGCTCGCTCATCCGGATAAGGTGGAAATCGATTTGCAGTGGCGTCGCGCCGATCAGGCGGGCAAACTGGTTCTCTGTCTGGATTTTTTTCGGCATCAGGTTCAGAAGTCCGATGCGCAGGGGCCGGATGTCCTGTCGCGCCGCCCGGGTGTCCGACATGACCATGACGCCCTCGTCGCTGAGGACGCGGAAGGCAGGCAGATCGGAAGGCAGCGTAATCGGCATGGTTGTAGAGCCCCGGCTCGGCGCGTGAGGCGTGGTCTTACTGCCATGGGATGGGACGTGCAACATGGCCAGCGCGCGCTGGCCCAACGTTCAGAATGCTAGCGACCCTTCCGCATTCTGATGTTCATAAGGGTTGCGGGCGGAACGGTATCCAGCGGTCCGGCGGGCGAAAAGGTCAGGCCCTTGGGCGGTCTGCGAGAGTGCCCCGTCCGGGGCTGCGTTCATGTCGGGACCGTATTGCAGATCGTCCGGTTTTGATCGTTGAGCCCAAAGCGCCGGAAGGAAGTTCTCGAACGTCCCGACCTCGATCGCGTTGTGCGTATGCCAGGCCGAGAAGAAGTCCGTCGTGTAGTCGCCGGTGATCTTCCGGTTAAGCGCCTTCGAGACCGGATCGCGGCCACTGACGCCCACCACAATCTCGTAGTGATAATGCACGCCCATATGGACACCGTCGCGGACAACGTCCTGATACCGGATCGAAAGCACCATGGCCTTGCCCATAATCGGAAGAACCTTGCCCATCGACCAGCCGTCCGGCTCGCAGTAGAGGATCTTGAGCGTGGTATCGACCGGATAGGTCAGACCGTAGCGCTCGTATTGCATGGCCTCTTGAATACCGATGGAGGCGCCGGCGCGTGACGTCCCGCCCGGACCAAGGGACCCCGACAGCGTTGCATTGATGTGATCCGAAGGATGCCAGAGCAGGTAACCCGGTACAGTCGACCCTTCGTACTGCGGCACGTCACGAAGCCGGACGCGGAGATTCGGGAAATTCAGAAACCACCAATGGATCATTTCGGCGGTTACGCCGCGCAGAAGCGCGTGGTTCAGCACCACGCAAAACTGACCGTTGTCACGGTTGATGATCTCGAATTGTGTGGAAGAGGTCGGTTTCAGCACCCATCCGTAATTCCGCGGGGTCGGCATGGTCAGGTCAGACATTGCGGGCCATCCTTCGAAGTCTGGGCGCAGACTAGGCGGACCGGCGGAGCAGCTTGCTTAACCCGAGTTAACTCTCTGACGATTTTTCTGGAACCGGCTGAACCCTTGCGGCGTCATGCCAAGGAAGCGGGCCAGATGCATCGCCGGAACGTCGCGGACGACATTCCGGTACTCTGTTTCGAGGAACCGCATACGCATTTCGCTGTTGGTCAGGGTCTTGGCCACCAGCACCGACTTGTCGAAGATCAACGTTTGCATGACCTTCTTTCGAAGATACCGACCGAACGGACCACCATCGAGGTACTCGGCTTCGAAGATCTCGTGCGGGATGAGAATTCCGGTTACCGACGTGATCGCGAAGAGCCGCTCAAGGGCGTTCTCGCGCAGCCAGAAACTGTCCAGATTAGTGCAGAGGTGACCGGGTTCGAAGAACCGTGCGATGGGCGTGGAGCCGTCGGCGAGCGTGCGTTCGGACGCTGTGGTCCCAGAGACGACGAAGAGGACGGCCTTGGTCACCCGGAACTCGGGGAATATCTCGTCCTTCGGCTCGTAGGAGACGTCGGTCAGGTCCGAAGAGATCCTCAGCCAGTCCGTTTTCGTGACCTGTTCATCCACCGCCTCCATATCGTCGCGTAGCGCGCGGAAACCCGTCATGCGCTAGCTCTGCCCGGGAAGGGCGCGCGCGATGATCGCGAGCAGATCGGCCTCGGATGTGATCCGCGCGACATCCTCGGCCCTCAACGTGAGGCCCCAGCGTTCGGCCATGGACCGGTAGCGGGGCTGGCGATGGGCCAGAGCACGCGCAAACGTCCACCGGATGAACGCGTCCGGGTCGACCTCGGTCTCCGATTGCCCGGTCTCGGTCAAATAGGTCGCCCACGCCGTATCCAGAAACGTCTCCTGATAACACATGGGCTTTGGGTCGGCGTCGAAGCGGCGGACAAGTTCAGCCGTATGCGCCTCTGTGCCTTCGATCCAGACCAACAGCAGATTCTCCGCCAGTGCCGACAGCACAGGATCCTCGGGATCTTCAGGGTTGACGACCTCGCAAAGCGAGCCCGACGCGTCGCACACGAAATGATCGTAGCCATAAAGGGTCTTCGCGCGGTCGATGAATTCGGCGGTGTCGTGCATCGCGGCAATTTCGGCCGTGCGGTGCCGCCCCTGGCGGCGGCGGTACTCGGCGATCGGGAGGCCGCCTTTGGCCGGGTCGCCCGGCTTGCCCAGATAGGTCGAAAGCGGCGACAGGTTGTCGAAGGTGATGTTCGATCCGACGTAGATCGAGTCGCTTTTCAGCAAGTCCGCAAGGAAGGGAACCTTCATCGCCTCGGCCTTGAAATTATCGGCGATGTACTCGCCCATGTACCGGGTGCCGATCCGGTAATCGACCGAGTAGTGGAACCAGTTCCCCGAACGTCGCAACAGGCTCGAGACATGGGTCTTGCCGAGACCTGACATCCCGAAGAACAGGATGCGGCGCGCGGGCGCACGGCGCCAGGCCTCTGCGGACTCGTAGATCATTGCGCGCTCTTAGCCGGGGCAAGACGCTGAGGCTAGAGGATTTTCAGAGATATCGGCCGAAGCCATTGGAGGACGCGGCCATCAAGGATCAGGAGGCCGATCGTCAGTATGCCAAAGCCTGCATAGGCGCCGGACCTCAGCTCTTCACCCAGCACCGTCGCGCCCAGAAGGATCGCGACCGGCGGGATCAGCAAGGTGCAGAGAAGCAGGTTGCCTGCCCCGGCGGCCCGCAGCACCCGGTAGTACAGCAGATAGGCACCGGCCGTCGCGATGAGCCCGTAATAAGCGATGGCGAGCCAGGTGAGTGGTGAAAGATCCAGTCGCGGTGGCCCGTCATAGGCCAGTGCGATTGGAACCATGACAAGTGCCGATGCGGTCAGCATGCCAGCCGCAGCGACTTCTGGGGCAAGTCCGGAAAGCCGTAGCCGCGCCCATGCACCGCCCAGAGCATAGGACACGGTTCCGGCCAGAACCGCGATCTGGGCCAGCGAGCGCAGGTTGAGG
>JBCBKU010000017.1:0-63748 GCA_038521345.1 Pseudomonadota bacterium
GGCACAACTTCGCCCTCCACGGGCTTTTGCGCCAGGATGTTCTCGAACGAGAGATCCCGGATGAACTGTACAAGAACCTTCATTTGCGGCATTTGGGGCGTTTCGGGCGGGGTGGCGCCAGTTTCGTCGGCCATCGGGGGCTCCTGCCAGATTCTGTGTCGACGGGTCTCTAACAGAGCCGTCACTTGCCCTCAATGGCGCGTCCAACCAGAGCCAGAAACGGTGTGCCCCCCACTAATGTGGTCTTCTTGTCGATCAAGATCGACCGCTTCCCCGTCGATAACGTCGCTTTGGCCATTTATCGGACCGGCGCCCTGAACAACGACATTCCGACGTATAATCTGAAAAAGCCAACCGCGCACGGGCGGAACCAACAAAGCTCCGCCGACAAAATCCGTGAAAAAACCCGGCGTCAGCAGAAGAGCGCCGGCAAACAGGATCATTGCTCCGTGTACGAGCGGGGCGGTCGGATCCGAAAGTCCGTTCATGGCCGTCTGAAATTTGCCTAGCGTGGCAATTCCCTGCTTACGAACCACGATGCTCCCCACCACGGCTGTCAGAACGACAATGCCAAGGGTTGCCAGCAAACCGATGGCGCCCCCGATCTGAACAAAAAGGGCAATCTCGATAAGTGGAACTGCCAGAAAGAGTAGAAAGAGCCGCATTGTGTCCTCAACCGTGAATGGGCTGTGGTAGACTCACCATGCCCCGTGACCTACATAAGGTCCCAAGTTAGCCCCACAATGCGCATTGGCGCAGGAGATGTCAGAATGGGATCGTCGATTATCCAGCTTTTGGTGCTTGCCGGGATCGCGGTCTTCCTGATCCTGCGCCTCAGAAGTGTACTGGGCACACGGGAAGGTTTTGAAAAACCGCCGGTTCCCATGTCCGGCGGTGATACCCGCCGCGACCGTCCCGAATTCGACGTCATCGAAGGCGGCGTGGACCGTGACATCACGGACCACGTCAAAGACGGCACTGATGCCGCGCATGCCCTCGCAGCAATGAAGATCGCCGAGCCCGGTTTTTCCGTTAGCGAGTTTTTGGATGGCGCGCGCGGCGCGTACGAGATGATTTTGATGGCCTTCGAAAATGGTGACATCGCCGAAATCCGTGGATTTATCGATCCCGAGATTGCCGATGCGTTCCAATCCGTTGTCGACCAGCGGAACGAAGCCGGTCTCACCGTGCACGCTAACTTCGTTGGGATCCGCGAACTCACGCTGGCCGATGCGTCCATGAACCGCGACACCGCGGAAGGTGAGATTACCGTCCGCTTCGTCGGCGAAATGACGTCGGTCGTAAAAAATGCCGACGGCGACATCGTCGAAGGCAGCGCAACAGAAATCAAACGTCAACGGGATGTTTGGACGTTCGCACGTCGGTTGGGCGTCGATGATCCAAATTGGATCCTGGTCGCCACGGACGAGTGATGCGCGGCTTGGTTGCGGCGGCTTTGCTTGGCGCCGCGATCGGCGGATGCCCCGTCATGGCCAACCCAAACTATACATTGATGGATTGGTCCGACCTCGAGGGTTGGGCCCACGATGATCATGCGGCAGCGCTCTCCGTTTTCTCGTCAACTTGTGGCGATCTTGATGATCCAGAATGGGCATCGGTCTGCCAGGTTGCAGACATAGCAACCGACGCGCGCGCGTTCTTCGAAGTGTTTTTTCACCCTGTGCTGGTGGAAGACGGCGACCCGATGCTGTTTACGGGTTACTTCGAACCCGAACTAAAGGGATCGAGACAAGCCAGTGAAGACTACCCCTTTCCGCTCTACCGACTTCCGCCCGAGGTTCGGCCGGGAACGCGCTGGTATTCGCGGGCGGAGATCGAAACCAGAGGTATCCTCGATGGGCGCGGGCTCGAGATTGCCTATGTCGATGATCCCGTCGACGCGTTTTTTCTTCAGGTCCAGGGATCTGGACGAATACAACTCGACGACGGAGGCCGTATCCGCGTCGGTTTTGCCGGCAAGAACGGACATGACTACAAGTCCGTCGGACAGGAGCTTGTTCGGCGCGGAGTCTTTCAATCGCATCAGGTATCGGCTCAGGTAATCCGGAACTGGGTGCGCCGCAATCCCGAGGATGGACTCGAACTCTTACGCCACAACCCGTCTTTTGTCTTCTTTCGTGAAGTGAACCAGGTACCGGCAGAACTTGGTCCGTTGGGCGCGATGAACCGGTCCATTACCTCTTTGCGTACGGTAGCGGTGGACCCCGCGTTTCATCCACTCGGCGCGCCAGTTTGGATCGAGAAGCGTGGGGAAGAACCGTTGCGTCGTCTAATGATTGCGCAGGATACCGGATCGGCCATCAAAGGAGCCCAGCGGGCTGACATCTTCTATGGTACGGGTCGCGCAGCCGGACTTCGAGCGGGCCGTATCCGCGATGGCGGCCGCATGGTGACGCTACTTCCCATCCAACAGGCTTTTCGCCTTGCCGATGGCGGTTGACATACATGTCACGGCGAAAAGGACCTCGCAGACCACGTGCTGACGAACGCGCATTGTGGGACAAGGTCGCCGCCACGACCACACCACTGGATCGTCGGACTACGGCGCGGGGCGATCTAATGTCGACGGTGACACCGCAAGTTGCCGAACCCGAAAAGGTCGCGTCGAAAGCTGCGCTACCGAGCTTTCGGATCGGAGAAAAAACGCCACCTCGACCAGAACCAGTTACCCCTTCAGATACCGGTCCCGTTGCCATGGACCATAAGGCGTTCACCAAACTTTCTCGGGGCAAGATGGATCCGGAGGCTCGGATTGACTTGCACGGCATGACCCTGGATCAGGCCGAACCGGCACTGGCAGGTTTTTTGCGCCGAGCTCATGGGTCGGGCAAACGCCTTGTCCTGGTTATTACCGGAAAGGGAAGAGCATCGGAAAATGAAGGTCCCATCCCGGAAAGACCAGGGCGGCTTCGCCGGCAGGTCCCAATCTGGCTTAGCCGGGGTGCGTTGTCCGGGTTGGTCCTGCAGGTGGTGCAAGCCCATCGTCGGCACGGGGGGGACGGGGCGTACTACGTCTATCTACGCCGAAGCCGGTAGGCGCGCCCGCGTCCGCTCCACTGCGATCCAAACCAGCACAGCTGACAGTGCAAAATAGGCGGCAATCGCAATCATCTGGTCGGGAAAGGAAAAACCCAGATCGATCAGAACGCCGGTTACTCCGGGACCGACCGCCGAACCCAGCACCATGATGCTTGTCGATGTTGCCTTAATCGCGCCAATATGCCGGGTCCCGTAAAATTCGGCCCAGAAAGCAGTGATCAGCGTTGCCTGCAATCCCGTTGCGACCCCAAATACCGCGAATGAAATCAACGCGCCCGACAGAGTGTCGGACCAAGCAAGAAGTAAAAATCCGATAATCCATGGAGTTCCGAAGAACTGCATCAACCGCCCGGTACCGAACCGGTCAATCAGTTGTCCTGATACCAGCGTCACGACTAGTCCGATCGCGGTCAGGATTGGAATCAATGCAAGATACTGCGTCAGGGGCCAACCTTTGACCTCGGCAATGTGAACCTGTTGAAAAAATAGGGCCGTTCCCCAAGACGGTGGGCCAAGGAGCATCGGCAAGAGACACCAAAATAGTGATGATCGGAGAACGTCAGAGCGCGTCCAGTGTCGGCCTTCCATCCCCGCTGCATCCGATGCTTCAGTTGCGGATTGTGGGGTACGTTCCGCAGCGAGCAGTTTCGACAGAACTGGAAAAGCAAGAGCCGCCATTGCGGCTGCCACAAACCATAGCCACCGCCAATCGGTCGACATGAGCAGAAGGGCTGCAAAAATTGGCGGCAAGGATGCCTGTGCCACAGCAAAACCCATCGAAGAAAGTGATAGCGCCAATCCGCGTCGGCGTACAAACCATCGGGCCATTGCCGTAGCGGCGAGTTGAAACGTCATACCTTGCCCCAAGAGACGCAGAACAAAAATCGCAAAAACCAATCCCGTGACGGTCTCGTTAACTGCCATCCAAAGGCAGGACACGGCGAGGCCAGGAATCACAAACTTGGCAAGCGTCGTGACCCGGAACCGGTCAGTCAGAGCACCCGCCCAGAACATCGCAAGCGCCGAAGCGCTGGTTGCCAACGTGTAAATCAGGCCCCATCCACCATCACTTAGCGCGAAGTCGGCCATGATCTGGGCAGCAAAAATCGAAATAAAGAACGTCTGACCATAGGATGACGTGAACATGAGAACCGCACCCGCCCCGAGAAACCCGGCGTTGTCTCGGACGAAGGCAAATAGGTTCATCGTCCAAGCGCCGCGGCGGGCGTCAGGATGACCTGCGTCGCATTCTGCACGGTCAGTACGGTGCCCGGAACAAGCCCTGCGCGTCCCGCCCGATCCTGTTCAAACGCACGATCGACTTCGGCCAGTTGACCAAGCAGTCCGATCAATGCTGGCGATGTCCCGGCGGTAAAATGGCCAATCCCACTTGAGAATCCCGTCACATCTAGAAGAGTGATATCGAATTCGGCGAGATCCTCGGCGTCTTCAATATTGCCGAGCCGAGATTCCTGCCCTGTCAGCCGCGCCGACAATCGAAGGGCACGATCTTTTTGAGAAACGAAGATTATGAATGGTTGGGGAAGTTTGCCTATGCGCCTGGCCTGGGCGCGAAAGACGTCAATGTCGATATCCGGCGAGATCAGGACGACACTTGAAACCGCAGCCTGCGGCGCGCGGGGGTCGGCGATGGCCATCTGGCGCAGCGTTTCCATCACCAACAGCGCGCCCATCGAATGCGCGACCACTACGATGTCATCGGCACCTGCCTGCGCTGTCTCCCGTAATGTCCGTTCCAAAGCGTCGCGCGCGACGAGAATACTGTCGCGATCATACCCGTAGCCAAGCGGGTTCGCGCTCGACGGCCACGAAAAATGGACACCGACGGCCGGAAGTCTCAGATCGTGTTTGAGCTGGGCCAACCGGTAAACACCCTCAGCAAAGGTGTTGTTGAAACCATGGACATAAAAGATCACTTCGCGTTGTCCCCGAGGACGACGCGATAGTTCCCGGTTCAAAGATGTTCGGAATTGGCTAAACGACGAAAAGTGCGTGGCACTCTCGGCATGAAATGTCAGGGCAGGGTTGGTATCCGCGCGACCAATACGGATCTCGCCGGGCCTGCGTGCCGCGGGAACGGACACATTGATTTTCGTCAGGCGAAGTGCTTCGTCCCGCCGCGGGCCAAGATCTCCGGCCTCGGGAAGCCGGTTGGTCGCCACGAATACCGGGTAGAGAGTGCCCGGCGCATCGCTATTCCGCTCCACGAGTACCGGTCCGCGCGGACTGCACGCCAATAGGCTGAGAATTAAGAAAGGCAGGATCCGCCACATGCTCTTGCATAGGCCTAGAACCTGTCCGGATACTAGAGCACGTACCGACTCATGTCGGCGGACTTCATCAGTTCTCCGAGGTTCTCGTTCACGAAAGCCGCATTGACGACGATTTCGGAACCCCTCCGATCCGGTGCGGCAAACGACAAGTCCTCGAACACCCGTTCCAATACCGTATAGAGGCGCCGCGCACCGATATTCTCGACCGTTGTATTGACCTCGGCCGCGATGCGCGCGAGCGCTGCGATCCCATCATCTGTAAAGGTTACCGTTACGTCCTCGGTCGCCATCAATGCGGTGTACTGCCTGGTCAGCGCGTTATCCGTTTCCGTCAGGATCCGGACAAAATCAGCTTCGGTCAGTGGCCGAAGTTCGACCCGGATGGGCAAGCGCCCCTGCAACTCCGGCAAGAGATCCGACGGTTTTGCCACGTGAAATGCGCCCGAGGCGATGAAGAGAATATGATCGGTCTTTATCGGCCCGTGCTTGGTCGACACCGTGGTTCCTTCAATCAACGGCAAGAGATCGCGTTGAACACCTTCACGGCTGACATCGGCACCTCTTGCCTCGGATCGAGCGGTGACCTTGTCAATCTCATCCAGAAAAACGATCCCACTCTCCTCTGCCGCGGAGAGCGCCGACTTTTTAACGGTTTCGTCGTCCAGAAGTTTGTCCGCTTCTTCTCTGATCAATACTTCATAGCTTTCGGCCACGGTCATGCGCCGCTTGACCGTACGACTACCGAAGGCTTTTCCAAATAGATCACCGATGTTCATCATCCCAGCCTGACCCGGCTGCATTCCCGGCAAGTCCATCATTGGAAAGGGTTGGGCGGTATCCTGAAGCTCCAGCTCGATTTCTGTGTCGTCCAGTTCGCCATTGCGCAACTTGTCTCGGAACATCTGGCGGGTCTGTCCGCGTGCGTCTCGGCCAGCTATGGCCTCGATTACACGTGCTTCGGCATTCTCCTGCGCAGTCGCCGTTACCTCGTCTCGCATTAGTTCTCGGGTCATCGTGATCGATTGTTCAACAAGGTCCCGGATTATCTGTTCGACATCCCGTCCGACATAGCCAACCTCGGTGAATTTCGTCGCCTCGACCTTCAGAAACGGGGCTCGTGCCAACCGGGCCAGCCTCCGCGAGATCTCGGTTTTACCGACACCAGTGGGTCCAATCATCAGAATGTTCTTGGGATAGACCTCGTCCCGCAGATCATCCGACAATTGTCGGCGCCGCCAACGGCTACGAAGGGCGACGGCGACCGCGCGCTTGGCTTCGGACTGGCCGATGATGAAGCGGTCGAGTTCCGAGACAATTTCGCGAGGCGTTAGATCCGTCATTCTTGATATCCGTCAGGCGGTGGGTGGAAGTCGCGTTAGCGGCAGAGCCGGGCCGAGAACGCCAAGGATCACCGATCGAATGCGTTCCCAAAAGGCGCCGAGCGCCAAAAGCGCAATCCCCAACAAAAACACAGTCATCGCCGCACCATCTGTCCCACCAAGGGTTGTGGCCAGTGCCACGACATACCCGATACCGGCGATCAGGAAACTCCGGCGGTCGATCACAACGGCGGCCAGCGCTATTCCGGTCAGGAAAACGACCAGAAGCACCGTTGCTTGGTTCCCGGTCAGCAGCGTAAGCGCCACGGTGTTCACGATCGCCGGGGCCGCCACGATGTGAAGCCAAAAGCCATTTGCAGAGCGCCGGGTCACACGGTGCGGATCGCTCATGTCGAACCACATGGCGCAGGCAAAGGTCACCAATCCAAGGACAAGAGTGATCCACGCATAGCTGCCTTCCGCCGACAGCTCGAAGAAGTCGGCGATAGATGTGGGACGGACGGTGTTCTGAGCTGTGGCGATTACGGCAACCGTGAATGTACCCAGCGCGACGACAGCAAGGGCGATTGGCACCCGAAAACGAAACCAGAAGACAAGGATAGCGAGGGTCGACAGCGCAATTGGGATCGGCAGACTCGATAAATCATTCTGGGCGACCATGAATGGCTCTGACAGCCAAGTGATAAATCCGAACGCGGCATTGCCTGCCCACATCGCTGTCAATGCAATCGCAGGCGCGACCATGCGCCGCCGCCGAATAAAATACTCGGACATGGCCCAGATAAGGGCCGCGCCGATCACCGCGCGGGTAATCCCGAATGTCTTGATATGCACGATTTCCGATGCGGCGGCGACCGTCGATATCCCGATCCAGCCCAGTGACAAGATCCCAAGGCCGACAACGATGAAGATCTCATTGAATCCTTTGAACAACTCAAACGGCTCGTCACCGGGTGCCAGATTCTCTCGTGCTCCACGACGGCTGTCGGCCAACGCAGCAAGGCGGGCCGCTTGTGCCTCAGACACAAGACCAGCCGATACGGCGGCGCGAAGATCATCCCGTTGGATCACGGTCCAATTTCTTCCACGGTAAGGGACCCGTTTGTGTAAACACAGATGTCGGCGGCGATCGCCATGGCGCGGCGCGCGACGTCTTCGGCAGACAGGTCGCTGTCCATGAGAGCACGCGCCGCGGCCAATGCGTAATTGCCGCCAGATCCGATAGCGGCCACATCATGTTCGGGTTCCAGAACGTCACCGGCACCGGTCACGACGTAAAGGGCGGCGCCGTCCGACACGATCAACATCGCCTCCAGCTTTTGTAGGTACTTGTCGGTCCGCCAGTCCTTGGCGAGTTCGACGCAAGCGCGTTGCAATTGTCCTGGCGTGGCGTCGAGCTTAGCTTCCAGGCGCTCGAGCAGCGTAAACGCATCCGCCGTCGATCCGGCGAAGCCAGCGACAACATCTGCTCCGCCCGGAGACAGCCTGCGCACCTTTCTGGCAGATCCCTTGATAACCGTCTGACCAAGGCTGACCTGGCCGTCACCGGCGATCACGGTTCGTCCGTCCTTACGCACTCCGAGAATTGTCGTTCCGTGCCATCCGGGCATGTTGGTGTCTGCCATGGACCCTCGCTTGATCGTCCGTCAGCTATATGGACACCCGCACCCAAGCGGGCAAGCAGTGCACACACAAAGGCCGCGATGCCGTGCAGCGTCGCGGCCCTCTATCTTTCAAGAATTACGGTCTCAGACCGATTCTTTGATCCATGTCTCAAGCGCGGCCTTCGGCGCCGCACCGATCTTGTTCGAAACGACCTCGCCGTCCTTGAAAAGAAACAGCGCGGGGATCCCGCGAACACCCATCTGAGCGGGCGCGTTCGGGTTCTCGTCGACATTGACCTTTACGATTTTGATCTTGCCTTCGTATTCGGTCGAAAGCTCTTCCAGTGCCGGGCCGATCTGTTTGCAGGGGCCACACCACTCTGCCCAGAAGTCGACAACCACGGGAATGTCGGACTGTTTTACTTCGGCGTCGAAAGTGTCGTCCGTCACGGGAACGGTAGCCATGTCTGTCTCCTGAAATAGGCGTTGGGGCTGGAACGTAGAAACCGAGAGAGGCTCCGTCAAGATATAGGCGTCCGTTCCAAGGCTGCCCTCACGATGTCGTGCGGAATTGCGGTATAAAGTGCACGCCGTGTCCACAGAATTCCGACATCGACCGGACGGTCTGAATAGATTTGGGTCAGTGCGGCTCGATAGGCCCCCAGTTGTCGTAAGAACCCTTCGGGAACTTCGTCAATCGTCGCTGGAACGACGGCGTTTGACTTGAAATCCACCGCTGTCACCCTGTCGTTGCTCACCACGATGCGATCGATCGCCCCTCGGATACGCCGACCATGCAGTTCAGGTACTGGCGCCGAAAGCGCAACCTCTGCTTCCGAGCCCTCCCCAAAGATCCACGCGAAGTCCGGGCTCTTCAATAAAGCCCCGGCCTCTCGCAAAACGTCTTCGGACATCTCTTCGTCCAGTCCAAGATGCGCGCGAGCCCAGTCTGGCCAGTCCGGCTCCGGCAATTGGGGCAGGTGTTCAAGAAGTGCATGTAGAGCACTTCCGCGGGTGCGCGCTTGTTCCCCCGGTAAACCATCGTCCCCGGCCACCACTTTCGCGCCACCAAGGTCTGCGGGCGAAAGGGCATGCGGGGCACCGGGGCGTGGGTCGCGCGTGGTGCCAACCCACTCAGGCACACGGTCCAGAGGGTCGGCTTCCTCGGGTGGCGACAAAGGGGCTGAGTCCGGCCAAGGGTTTTGGGCCAGACGTCTGCCTTTTCCGGTCGGCGTTTCGAGCGATTCCGAACCAGCGGCTTCAAGGCCGTCCTTAACGGCCTGGTACCACGAAAGGTCCGCGCCCTTTCCGCTTTCGGGACCGCAGACCACAAGCCACGATTCTGCCCGCGTCATCGCCACGTACAAGAGACGCCAAGCCTCGCGCAGATCCTTCTCTTTCTGGGCGTCTTTCATAGCCTCGATTTGTGGCGGGCCCTCGGCTTTGCTCATCGCCGGGAATGGTCCGTTCGCGCCATCCGTCACGATGGAACCTGCATTCTGGCCAAGACTGCGCGTCGTGTCCGGCAGGATCACAACCGGTCGTTCCAACCCCTTGGCGCCATGGACCGTCATGACTTGGACAAGTCCTGCAGATCCGTCCGGGCTTCGCTTCACTTCGCTTTCCTCGGCGACCATCCATTCGAGGAATCCGGTCAGGCTCGGCACGTGCGACTGCTCGTATGAGAGGGCGAGATTCAAGAGAGCATCCAACGGATCATCGATCTCGTGGCCAAGCCTTGTGGTCAGCCGGCGTCTGCCATCGTGACGGATCAGGATCCGCTCGATTAGATCATAGGGTCGCAGAAAGTCCGCCTGATCGAGGAGATCGCCGATCATTGCCTGCGCTGGCCCGAGTTTTTTGGACTCGGACCGGAGTGCTTGCCACAAGAACCTCGTGGTCCGGGTGGCAGCAAGGTCATACAAGTCGCGTTCGGACAGGCCAAAAAGGGGCGACCGCAGAGCGGCGGCAAGGGACAAATCGTCTTCGGGCAAATCTAAGAAACGAAGCAGCGCAAGGATGTCCTTGACCGCAAGCGCATCCCCCACAGAAAGCCGGTCAGCACCCGCCACGGGCAGTCCGGCATCTTTCAGCGAACGGATCAAGGCATCGAACAGATTACCCTGTCCGGAACGGCCTCGCACTAGGATAAGGAAGTCGCCCGCCGTTATCGGACGGGTCCGACCGGAACGGTCGGAAATCTGGACCCGGGTATCAATGGCCTCACGAATCCATGTGGCGATGCATTCGGCCAGCGTGTGACTTTGGTGATTGGGGGCCACTCGGTCGGTCGGATCATACCACGGTAAATCCTCGGCTTTTTCGGGTGAGGGAACCAGTGGCCAAAGATCAACGCGACCCGGCATGGTGGACCAGAATGCCTCGTGTTTAGTGGGCAGGTCTGGTGTTCCGGAAAAGGTATAGTCAACTGCCCTCAGGATGGCGGGCGAGGACCGAAAGGAAAAAGCGAGCTCCAGGTCCTGAAGCCCTTGTTGGCGCGCAATTCTTCCGCCGATCCGGTCTCGCATCGTGTCGAATTGCTCGGCATCCGCGCCCTGAAACGAGTAGATTGACTGCTTCTTGTCGCCGACCACGAAAAGGCTCCGCGCGGCTTCGGGACGCGCGCCCTCCCCGACGCCAAACTCGGCCGTCAACCGGTCGATCACATCCCATTGCTCGGGTGCGGTGTCCTGAGCTTCATCAACAAGGACGTGGTCGATGCCACCGTCGATCTTATAAAGTACCCACGCCGCCACACCCGGATCAGACAGCAGCCGTTTCGTCGCGAGGATCAGATCGTCAAAGTCGAGCAGACCACGCTCGGCCTTCAAGCTGTCATAGGTGGCAAGAAAGGCGGTGGCGAAGTCTCGCAATATGCGGGTTTTCTGAGCGGCAAGGGTTGCAACCCGCACGCGCCGCGTCTCTGCGACCCGGTCTATCAGGGCGTTCAGCGGCTCAAGATCGGATCCCAGTTTGTCACGAGTGTCCTTCGTCGGAAATTGACCGGCTTTTGAACCGAACGGGTCCTTGGCGTTTGCACCTGATAGAAGGACGCTTTCCAGAACACCAAGCGCAGAAACACCTATGTCATCCAGCGGAATCACCCGAAGCCGCTGCGCTGCTTTTTGATCGTTCGACGATCCATTTGACAGAACCGAGATCACCCGTCGCAAAAGGTCGGGGTCTGGGGCAACTCGGTCGAGAAGCTCTTCGGAACCTATTTCTGGTCCGAAGACCTCTTCCGGTGTCGGAGCATCCACCAAGAACGCGCCACGCTTGGAAAGAATGTTGCGCGCCGCAACCAGAACCTCACGACCCTCGTCAAATGCAAAGTCATCGTACGCCGCCTGGCGCGGGCCGTCGGCCAACCGATCCAACGCTTCTTGTATCAAGTGCCGCTGGGCGGCGTCATCAAGCTCGGTGAAACGCGGGGGAATGCGGGCCTCGACCGGAAACCGGCGAAGCAGGCTCGCGCAGAAAGAATGGATAGTCTGGATCTTCAACCCGCCTGGCGTTTCTATTGCCCGCGCGAACAGCGTCCTGGCACGATTCGGTTCGATATTCTCGACCTCGCCAAGCGCCGATAGGGATTCGCGCAGTTCCGCGTCACCCTTCATCGCCCATTCCCCCAGCGTTCGAAACAGACGGTTCTGCATCTCGCCCGCCGCGGCCTTCGTGTAGGTCAGGCACAGGATCGACTGCGGGTCCGCGCCATTCAAAAGAAGTCGCGCCACTCGATCGGTCAGAACGCGGGTTTTCCCGGACCCTGCATTGGCGGCGAGCCATGTCGAAGCCCCAGGTGCCGACGCGGCGTTCTGAACTTCGGTGGCTGTTGGGCGCACTTCAGTCACCGACATCCTCCGGAACCGGATCGGCGCTTTCGTCCCATTCTCCGTACCGCGCAAGGTGATCGTAGCCGTAAGTGTAACGGAGGGTCTCCACAGCTCGTCGCGACGCAAAGCCCTGTTCAGGGTCCAGGTAGCGCGACATCAGTTCCAGAAACTCAGCGCGTGTTCGGACTAGATCGAACCGCGAATCCGCCGCCGGATCCCGGCCATAGGTCGTTGTATCTGCGCCTCGGCTCAGGCTGATATGGCCAAGCCTTTCGACGGGGCCGGAAAGTGTTTCTCCGAATCCCCGTTGTTCAGCAATCAAACCCTCAAGTTCCAATTGCCGATCGAAGTGCCGGACCACCTTCGGGGTTGGCAGGTTTCCGGTCTTGTAATCGTAGATGGCCAACCCTCCGGTGTTCAGGCGGTCAAGGCGATCTGCTTTGCCGGTGAGCCGGAACGTGACTTCAGGAAAAGTCATCTCGCCCGGGGTTTCTATGCCAACGGGCGTGCCTTCTCGCCGCCTCTGGCGTTCATCCGCCAGAACCTTGTCCGCGACGGCAAGTAGGCCTGCCCGCCAATGCCGCGCCGTGGCCGGAGCATCGAGGGACCGACTCAGTTCATCTTCCATGATCTCTAGAAACAACCGGTGCTGGTCATCGGGCGCGTCCGGCCACGCGGTTATCAGCCGCTCCATAATCGTGTGAATAAGCGTACCGCGCAGTGGCGCGTCGGGGGTGCCGGTCAAGGGATTGAGGGGCCGCAGGCGTAACACATATCGTCCATAGATCGCATAAGGATCACGGATCAGCTCCTGAACGCGCGTCACTGAAAGCGATCTGGGACGGGCAGCCGCAGGTGGGCGCGGCGCCGGGCGGTTTGCGGGCGCCACCGGATCCAAGTCGTTCGCAATCGCGCCCGCAACCCGAAGCCAGTAGCGCCCGCGGTCCCGCATTTCGCGGAGCGCGGCATCACCCCCCTGATCGGGAAGTCCTCCGAGAAGGTTGGTCAGACGATTGAGCCACCGCGACGGCACGGTCTCGGCTTCGCCGTCCCGTACTGCCCGGGTTATCAGGACCTGACGCGCAGCCACCGATTGCTGAAAATCGTGCGCCGACAATCCGATCCTGCGCTCCGGCGACAATAGGCCGGCTTGCCGCCGCATATTTCGGTTCAACCAAGGGTCCGGGTCTGGCAAAGGCGGCCAAACACCATCGTTCAGACCGCCGAGGATCACGAGATCTGCGGATTGAACGCGCGCCTCGAGTGTCCCCCAGATCATCAGACCGGGTGTGGCCCCGGACGAGGCACGCACCTCGGCGCCTTCGAGAACGGATAGGATTGTGGCCTGATAGGTGGCCACGTCGACGTAACCACCCGAAGTCGCGGCGTCGGAGAGGTTGGCCAATGTCACTTTCGCCGTTTCGCCCGCGGCTTCGTCCCACAAACCGCCCGCACCGCCGCTGATGTCAGGACCCTTGGCAAGCGCTTGGGCACTTTCCATGTGGCGGGACAGATATAAGGTGAAGTCACCTGACCTTGGCAGGGCTTGTGCAAGGCACCCGAGCAACCAATTTGCCCATGCGTTTCGGTCCTCTGGCTCCTCATCACGCCAAGTGGCGAGACTGCCCCCGACATCATACGTGCCTCGGCCTTCCCGAAGCCAAAGCTCGAATCGCCTCGTGTGTAGAAGATGTGGCCCGCGATCGCCGCCCGACGCCGTCAAAGGATGCTTGAGAAGTGCGATCAGATCGGCAGCGCCCGGCGTAGCGGTCAGCAGATCTAGGCTCATGAGCAGAAAGCGACCCGGAGGCGAACGGTTAAGGGGTATACCGGCGCTGTCGTCAGGCTGAAGCCCCCAACGATCAAGTGCCGCCGTCACCCGCCGTGTAAGGTCTCGGTCCGGGCTAACGAGGGCGACACGGATCTGATCGACGTGGCCGCGTTTCATTGCAAGGGCGATGCCTTCCGCCTCGTCCCGCTTCGATGGTGCCTCGAGCAAAGCCATATCGCGGGTTGCCGAGCGGAGATCACCCAGAGAGGGTCCTTCCCGCAACCATTGATCCGTGACCGGCGCTGGGCGAAGCGCAAGTGAGATCAGGCGATTGCGCGCGCCGGACCCCCATGTGTCGTGCCACAAACCGATATCGGCTGCAGATAATCCCAGATCCCTGATGAGTGAGGCCAGACGATGTTGCGGGTGATCCTCTTCGGATGCCGTAAGGTTTTCCCATGCGGTTTCGGGGGCGGTAAAGTCGAACCCGGGCACGATGACCGCCCCCTGCGGAAGTTTGGCCACCGCGCGCATCAAAGCTGCGGTCGTGCCCCGTGACCCGGTTGAGCCGGCAATCAGAACTGGCGCTTTTGGGGGCGCGACGGACCACTTTGTAACGAGCGCCTCCACCGCGATGCGCAACGCAGCTTCGGGTGACGCGTCGCCAGTCGTTTCGAGATAGGGCGCGACGATATTGAAGAAGTTCAGACTTTGCTGCCAGTGTTCGGCATGTTCCGATACGTCGAGCGATCGGATCGCATCGGCATTAACGCCTTCTCCGATCATCTCGTCGGCAAGACGGGACAGGCTTTGCGCCAAATCGACTGCCGCCGAACTCGGCATGCCCGTGGGCACTGCTTTCAGGTAGGCGCGTACGAGGCGGGCCAATTCCAGCTCGCGACGAAATCCGCTCGAGGCCGGGCGAGGCGCGCCGAGATCTTCAAGGGTCTGTATGCGGGGAAGCAATCGCGGCGAACCCTCGGACAGACGGTCGGTGAGGTGCCGCTGCATGCGCCTTGTGTTTACGATGATGCGAACACGCGCGAGGGCCTCGGGCGGAGTCCCCACCATTCGCCTGAGCAGCCCGGCAATCAGAGCCTCAGAGAAGTCGGCACCAGGAGGCAGACCAAAAACTCGCGGCCTTTCAGTCGGCTCAAACATCGTCAGCGTCCTTCAGCATAGCCTCCGCCAGTGGCACAGCTTCTGGATAGCCAACGTCACACCATCCACCCATGTGAACGACGCCAAAAAGCCGGTCTCGGCGCTCGAGATCGTTCCAGATGGCGTTGAGTGAGAAGACCTCAAAAGGATGCGCCGCCACCGGGGCTGTGCGGATGATCTGTGCGCCGGTGTAAACGAACGGGCCGCCGCGACGCAGCCTGCCATCAGGCAGAACACGAAAATCACCAGATCCGAGGTGGCCCGTCGCCCGCTCTGCCGGGACAAGAAGTAGTAGTGCGTCCATGTCCGCAGGTCGCCACTGAGTCGCGAGTGTTTCAAGTGCAGGCGGACCCGTCCAGACAGCGTCTGCATTCAGAGTAAAGACCGCTTCACCCGGCAAATGGGGCAGCGCGTTGCGAAGGCCGCCGCCTGTGTCGAGCAGGCGGTCGCGTTCGTCCGAAATCGTCACGCCAAAGGTGGTCGCATGCTGTTCCATCTGCTCCGCGAGATAGTGAACATTGGCGACCATTTGCGAGATATTGGCCCCCCCGCATTGATCAAGCGCGTGCTGAAACAGGGATTGTCCGGCGACGGAAATAATTGGCTTGGGGCGCGTCTTCGTCAGCGGTGCCATCCGCGTCCCGCGTCCCGCTGCAAAAATCATCAGCGCGTCGGGACTGGATATCATGATTCTGCTCCGCGCGCCGCCGTCGCTTTTAGCTCCAAATAAGGGGTCAGGGCCGTGCGAACTTCGCGCGCCGCCGGGTGCATCAGGTCCCTGTCCAGGTAGGCCCTGACCCTTGGAACAAGGGCAAGGTAGCGCGATTTGTGGGGGACTGCTCCAAGCCAGGTGAAGATTCCAAGGATGCGCAGGTTGCGTTGAATCCCAAATAACGCGACACGGTCTGCCACCGCATCATGGCTTTGCTCCGTCTCGTTGGCATAGTCGCGGATCATGCGGTCGCGCAAAGCTTCTCCGACGTCACGTCTTGCATCGGTGACCAGCGAGGCGAGATCGTAAATCGGATCTCCGAGAAAGGCGTCTTGAAAGTCAATCAGTCCAGCGCGCGCAACGCCCCTGCGTTCCGACAGCCAGATCAGGTTTTCGACATGAAAGTCCCGATGGACGAAACTAAGTCTTGGCGGAGAAATGCGCTCCAAAGCTGCTGCGAGTATCCGGATGATCCCGGGTTGTTTCGCGCTTGGGACGCCGAAGTAATGATCGAGCCCGGGTTCGATCATTTGTGCCAGATTGTCGGCTGTACGGCTAGGCAGTATAGATGAGTCTAGGTCCCGAAAACGAACCAAAGCTGCGAGCGCGGTTTCGTATAACTGCCCTTCATACCCGGGATTGCGCTCAAGTGCGGCGCCGAATAGATCATCGCCAAAATCCTCAACCAGCAACATGCCTCGCTCCGGTGCGGCAAAAATTATCCTCGGAGCCGAGAGGCCCGCCGACCCCAGAAGTGGTGACAGCTTCAGAAATCGGTTGGCTGAACCGGTATCCTCGCCTGCATCCATGACGATTGCAGACGCGGATCCCGGCCGCGACACGCGATGGAACTGTCGCGTCGAGGCATCTCCGGCAAGCTTTGTGACAACCGCGTCTTCCCATCCGGATGCACCCAGAAAGGACCGGAGCCGACCATTATCATGCATCGGTTGGACGACGCAAAAATGGGATAGCGGAAAGGCGATCCCGCCACGCTGTTCCGAATGTCAGTTTCACGCGCCGGGCGTTGTCATCCGACGGCAGATACGCGAAGTCGATTTCAAGCGTTTCGGCGGTGATAAGACGTGGCGCACGTTCCGGCCATTCAACGACGAGAACGGCATTCGCCGGTAGCTGATCGATCCCCAGTTCCAAAATCTCGTCTTCTCCGCCAAGCCGGTAGAGATCCGCGTGCCAAAGAGAAAGAGCACCGTCGTCATAGGTCTGCACTAAAGTGAATGTGGGCGACGGGACGTCTTCAAGCCGATCTGCAGCGGCCAATCTCGTTTGGATAAGCGCTCGTGCAAAATGGGTCTTCCCCGCACCGATCGGACCGGACAGTGCGATTGTATCGCCGCCGGTCAGGTGACCGGCCAAATCGGTCGCTGCTTCTGCCGTTGCCTCGGCGTCAGGCAGGATTGCTGTGTGGGTTTCCTTCGCTGCCATGACCCGAAACTGACCCCATCGGCAGTGGGGTGCAAGCGCTCAGGCCGTGAGATGGAGCCGCTTAATCGACTTCGGGGATTCCGGGGCAAAGCGAACAATCGTAGCGCCGCCCGGCAGCGGGGCAAACCGGCAATCGAGCCCCCGACCGTCCTTCAACCGGACCTGTGCGCTCCAACCGGTGCGTTGTCCCCTCTGGGTCGCAAATCTCGCGAACCCGCTCCAGACTTCGGTTGGGGTTGTGCCTTCGCGCCACGTCCGTGCGGCTTCTGAGACGAACACGTCGTTCAGACTTGTCGACGGGTCGACACCCCAGAGTTCGGCGTACGCGCGATTGGTCATCGCAAGCACGCCGTTAGAAGCAAAGACAGCTATCGCATCCGGCATCTCATCGATTACCGCTTGGCCGAGTTCAAGCTCGGTTCGGAAATTGCGGGTCATCGACATCTCGGCTGAGATATCCTCGAACAGGAACGCGACCGCGCCATCGGGATGCGGACGTCCGCTGACCTTGTATGTGCGGCCATCGGGTAATGACCATGTGGCTTCGTAATTGCCATCGGTCGCGGCGGCTTCCAGCGCCGCAATTTCTCGCCTCCAACTGCCATAGTCTTTCGGCTCGGGTATCATCTGTCTGTCACGCAGGCGGTCGAGAAACCCAAGTAGCGTCGGTCGTGCCGTCAGAAAGTCCACCGGAAGCGTCGTCAGATCGGTCAGCGCCGGATTAAACAGGGCAAGACGCCGGGACCTGTCAAAGATCGCCAGCCCGATCGTCAGATGAGCAAAGGTCTTGGTGAGGGTCTGCATGAAATTGCGCAGCTGATCCTCGGCAGCGACCGTTTCGCCGACATCCACGGCGGAATGGATCGTCTCATCGCCGACTTCCGCCGAGTAGACATCGAACCAACGTTCGCGCCGGGTGGTCTGACGCCGCAGTGACAGGCGCGTCGGTCCGGTACCGGTCGCTGCTTCGTTCAACAATTCAGAGTCAAACACCAACGGTGGCGGCCAGATCGACTGACTACCGTTCGACTCGGCGACTTCGAGATAGGCACGGTTGGCCCATGTGACGATACCGGACCTTGTCTGACGCCAAACCAGAAAGGGTCCGTGATCCGTCGTCGTGCGCAGGACGTCGACTTCGCGCTTCAGCGCGGTCAGGGCATGGGGGTCAATCTTGTCCTCGGCGGCCTCGTGGACCTCAACAAGTGCAACGCGGATGGTCTCGGCCTGAGCCGCGACATCAATCTCGGACAGACCATCGGCGGATTGCAGTGTGATTGGACCGTCATCATCAAGTTGGACCAGCTGTTCGGGCAGCGTCGGAAACCTTGGCGTCAGCAACGCCACGAGGCGATCCCAATCGTTCCCGTCTGCCGGGGCGAGGTCCAATAGTTCACGCGCCCTGCGGGTCGCGTCAAGAAGCACGTGGTCTTCGAACAGAAACACTGTGTCGGGCTGATGAAGGGGCTGCGCCTCGATCAGTCGTGTCCGCGGACCGGACGACAATCGCGCTCCGGCGAAAAGCGCCAGGGCCGCCGCGGCGAAGGCCGCGCCAGCCGACATGAGCGCGTCCCATAATGTTCCCATATCAAGCAAATCAGAACCTCGGGAATGTTTCCCGGGGGTAACCTTGCGTTTAGCGCAGTTAATAAAGGGTTAAGCTGGCACTTTGACCACTCGGTTCCCTAGGCCTCGATCGGGCGGTTCTGCCCCAGTCCACCCTGCACATCGTCTTCATCCGCTATGATTGAGCCCTTCGGCCAAACCACGTCCACAATAGCGCCCGTCCGGCTGCCAACTGACAAATCGAAGGTATATGGCCCGCGTCCATTCGCAAAGCTTATCTCCGCGCCCGTACGTTCCAGGAGCGTTTTGGCGATAAAGAGACCAAGACCCATGCCTTCGTATTCTTTGCGTTTGGACGGCGTGCCGCCGCTTCTTCGCCGAACGAACGGATCGCCGATACGCCCAAGGATCTGTTGGGGAAATCCCGGGCCGTCATCGACAATCCGCAACCGCACCTCATCGGCTGACCATGAAATATCGATCCAGACATTTGCACCGGCAAAGTCCACGGCGTTCTGGACCAAGTTCCGAATGCCGTGCACAATCTCTGGGCGTCGTTCGACAACGGGCTGTTTCGGCGGCGCGCCGTCCTCGGGAAAAAGCTCGAAATGCAATTCCTTGCCGCGATTGCGGTGAGGTTCTGCAGCTTCTTCGATGATTGATACGATCGGGGCCCGTCGAAGGTGAAGATCGTCCTTTCCGGCCCGCCCCATGGACCGAAGGATGTCGCGGCATCGGTCCGCCTGATCCCGGATCAGTTTTGCGTCGTCGCGAAGTTCCGGGCGATTATCCAGCTCTTCCATCAATTCGGCACTCACCAGCTTGATCGTGGCGAGCGGCGTGCCAAGCTCGTGCGCCGCCGCGGCGACCACACCGCCAAGGTCAGTGAGCTTTTGCTCTCGGGCAAGCGCCAGCTGGGTCGCCGTCAGCGCATCGGCCATCATGTTGATCTCATTTGTGATCCGCTGTGCGAAGGCGGCCAGGAAAACGATTGTGATCACGATTGCGACCCATGATCCCACAACGAAGTCTTGTGGCAGCCGAAGCCCATCTCCGTCGATCCGAGTCAGCGGTATATGCACCAATGCGATGAAGCTTATGAGTAGGATTCCAAGGGCCCCAAGGACGATGGTCGTCCGCAATTGCAGGAAAGTTGCAGAAATGGTGACGGGCACCAGAATCAGCACCGAAAACGGGTTGTTCAGCCCGCCGGTCAGAAACAGCAGGAATGACAGTTGCGAAATGTCGAACACCAGCTGAAGTGCCGCCTCGCCCTCGGTCAGGCGCTTGTTCTCAGGAAACAGGAAGAACGCGAGTACATTGGCCAGAACCGCGGCTGCGACAGCCATCAGACAGGCCGCAAGGTTCAGGTTGAAATCGAACCAAGCCACGGCCGCGACAATGGCTGACAACTGGCCAAACACTGCGATCCAGCGAAGCACGACAAGGGTTCGCAGCCGGATCCAGTTTTCGCGCGGGATGCGTTGGGCCAGACCCGGTGTTTCCGCGACCATGGGCACCTCTCCTCTTTGTGACCCGGCTGTGGCACTCTGGCTGGTTGTAAAGGCGGCGCCAAGGCCGGATCACGCTGTCGATACCCCGGAGGTTACTATGACACGAATTTACGCGACGGTTGCATTGCTGGTGGTTGCCGCCCTTGTTGGCGGAACCGTAGGGCTGGTCCTAGTAAGGGGAACCACAGATCGGTTCGCCGTTTGCCGCGCGACAGCAGTGGCGGGTGACACACTGATTGGGGGCCCATTTACGTTGGTGTCCGAAACCGGCGAGACAGTGACCGATGCGGATGTGATCACCGAACCATCCCTTCTGTATTTCGGCTATACATTTTGTCCTGACGTTTGCCCGCTTGATGCTGCACGCAACGCCGTAGCGGTGGATCTCTTGGACGCGACTGGTCACTCAGTGACGCCGGTTTTCATTTCGATCGATCCCGAGCGTGATACTCCCGAGGTCCTCGCCGATTTCACGGCGAACCTACACCCGAAAATGCTGGGGCTTACCGGTTCGCTGGACCAGGTCGATGCGGCGTCCAAAGCCTATCGGACCTACTACAGGAAACAGCCCGGCGACCCAGACTACTATCTCGTAGATCATTCGACCTTCACCTATCTCGTGATGCCCGAGCATGGCTTTGTTGAGTTCTTCAGACGAGATCTGACGGCCGAAGCCATGGCCGAACAGGTCGCTTGCTTTGTAGACGCCGCGTGAGTGATTTGACGCCCGCCGCAGGACGTCTAGTTTGCGAGGTATGGAACATGACGACGAAACCGGCCTTGCACCAAATCTAAAGCGGTCTCTGGGGGACGATCCCTCCCTTTTGATTGTTGATGACGACGAGCCGTTTCTGCGTCGATTGGCGCGGGCAATGGAAAAGCGCGGGTTCGCGGTCGAGACCGCGGAAAGCGTCGCCGCAGGCAGGGCGATCGCCACGGCGCGTCCCCCGGCATACGCAGTGATCGACTTGCGCCTCGATGACGGCAACGGGCTCGACGTGGTGGAAGCCATCCGTGACCGCCGTCCGGACAGCCGCGTCGTTGTCCTGACCGGCTATGGCGCGATCGCGACGGCCGTCGCAGCCGTTAAGATTGGTGCGACGGATTATTTGTCGAAGCCTGCCGATGCGAATGACGTGACCGCCGCGCTTCTGACCGACGAAAGCGAGCTGCCGCCGCCGCCCGAAAACCCGATGTCCGCCGATCGGGTGCGTTGGGAGCATATCCAGCGCGTATATGAGCTGTGCGATCGCAACGTGTCCGAGACTGCACGCCGTTTGAATATGCACCGCCGGACGCTGCAACGGATTCTTGCCAAGCGCAGTCCGCGCTAGCCGAGTTCGAAGCGCGTATGCGTTTTTCCGGTGACCGTCCCGTCTGACAGACTGGCTGTCGGATCTTCGTCCCAGACCTGGAACCCCATCTTTCGATAGTAGCCGAGACCAACGGTATTGTCGGACCGGATTGAAGCGTTGATCCAGCGATAACCAAGTCCGGTTGCCGCCGCACAGGTGGTCGCAAACAGGCGTGCGCCAATGCCTCCGCCCGTGGACCCGACGCGGACGAACGACGCGATATCGGCGGCTTCGGGCGGAAGTTTTGCGTTTGGTTCGATCCATTGGAACCCAAGGATACCGTCGTCCGAAGCGGCGACGTGCCACGCCGAGCGGTCAGGGTTCCGGGCCATCCAGTTGCAAACGTCCCGTGCTGAAACCGCGCCTTCAATCGCCGTGGTGCCCCCCTTGGTGATCACTTCATTCAACAGTGCCGACATGGCACCGGCATCCTCGACCGTCGCGGGCCGGATCAGCATACCATCGCCTCCATCAGCGTGGCGTGGCGAGCCTCAAATGCTGCGCGCGCCTCCATGGGCGGGCGAATGTGGAGGTGCAGGTGCGCCGCGAGGTCCTCAGGCGGCGTCCCAAAAAAGCGATTTGCTTCGTCGAGTGTGAATCCGGCGATCTGGGTTGCCTCGAGCCAGGCGGAAATCTTGTCGGCACGTTTGATCTCACGCTTGATGGTTTTTGGCAGTTCCGCCGGCAGCCCGAACCGCAGATGTACAGCGGCTGTAAGACGGTCGTCCAGTGCGCCGTATCCAGGCCCAACTGCCGCCTTCACAGGCGAAATCATATCGCCGATTACGTATTCCGGAGCGTCGTGCAGAAGCGCTGCCAAATGCCACCGAACTGGCGCCTCGGGGTTCAGCCGGCGGTAGATGTCTTCGACGAGAAGCGAATGCTCGGCCACCGAATAAGGATAGGGACCGCGCGTCTGTCCGTTCCAACGGGCGACGAAGGCAAGGCCATGGGCAATGTCTTCGATCTCGATGTCCACCGGGGTCGGATCCAACAAATCAAGCCGTCGCCCCGAGAGCATTCTTTGCCATGCGCGCACCGATTTCGGCACGTTTTCCTCCTAGGTTTGCCATAGAACCGCCCCCAATTGCCGAAAAACTAGGCAGTGGAGATCGCAAACGGTCACGCAGTCTCACGTTATGCGGCGATCAACATGTCGTTCACGACCGGAGGCGTATCTTCTCAGTTGTGCAAAGACAAATCGATGGAGGCACTAGCATCGACCGCCGGGCGGCTGAGCCTGGTAGAAAGGAGCAACCGATGCGGAAGGCAAGATACAGTATAGTTTTAGCGGCGGCGATCTTCGCGCCGACATTTATTCAGGCCCAGGCGAACCAGTGCGGTGAACGCGAAACGGTCACCAAACGACTGACATCCGGATATGGCGAAACTTTCAATGGCGGCGGGCTTCGCAGCGCCGACGCTATTTTTGAAGTCTGGACGTCCGAGACAGACGGCACATGGACAATCCTCATGACGCGACCTGACGGCACATCATGCATCATGGCCTCTGGAACCAATTGGCGCGAGGCCAGCCCGGCCGACAAGGTTCTCGGCGTCCCCGGCTAAAGCTGGAGCATTCGAAAAAGTTCGGGAACCAGGGCGCCGAATGCGGCTGCAGCGGCGGGCAAACCGGTAAGCCCGATTTCTTTGTCGTCTGCATCGGTCTCCGACGCAGCCGTCCTTTCGAGCAACGCCGAAAGATCGGTGAGCCCGGTTTCACCAAGCTCGTCAATAGAGAGCCGCGCGTTCCCGTCATAGTCGAACGAAGCTACGATGGACGCGGCCACGTCCGGCGCCGCGGCGATACTGGACAGGCGTTCAAGCCGCGCGCGCGCCGCCGTCGGATCGACTTCGCGGAAGCCAACCGAAAACAAAGTGGCCGCGCGAGCGATCCGCGCAACTTCGGCGATCGAGAGCCCATCGTCTTCAACAACATCAAACGCGGCAAACACGTTCTCCATGCAATCGCGGCTGCGCCGGTCGCAGGAATCAAGGGCACCGTCCAAACGCAACATCAAACGGCTTAGTTCGCCAAAAAGCGCGCGTGCTGACGTGGGGACATCCTCGCATCTGCGATAAACGGTCTTGTCCCAGGTCTCCGGGTCAGGCTCAGCATCCGGAAAGACCCGCGTCCCGCTGGCAGTTTCGCCACGCGTCAGGCGTGCCTCTGCTGTCAAATCGAGGAATTCCATCTGGTTGCGCGTGATCTTGGCAAAGTATACTCGGTCACGCGCGTCTTCGAGCCGTGTCCAACCCGCCACAGTCTCAGTGTCTGGCGCAATGCGGATCGGCCCGGTTTGAAACCCGTCCTCATTGACGATCAGTTCCGCCCCGGCCCCGATGACCCAGAATTCACCGGGGTCCTCGCAGGCATCGTATCGCCAGACGCCGCTCCATTCATCGGCGTCCGCTGTTCCGGAAAGACAGAGTGCACACAGAAGCGTGGCAAGGCGGGCAAGCATCACAAACGACCTCGGATTGACCGCGTCGGCACGAGATTACGGCGCCGCGCGGGGCAACGGAACCCGACTTGCACGATTACGATGAAAACGTGCGACATCCCGCTAGCCTGCCACGTTGTCGGCTGCGTGCGACGCTGCTATGTGGCGTGAGGTATCGGGTGAAAAGGACGTGGGCCATGGCCAAGGATTTCATCGTCAAGGACATTGCACTGGCCGATTTTGGCCGCAAAGAACTGGACATCGCTGAAACGGAAATGCCCGGCCTGATGGCCCTTCGCGACGAATACGGCGAGTCTCAACCTTTGAAGGGCGCGCGCATTGCAGGTTCGTTGCACATGACGATCCAAACAGCGGTTCTGATAGAGACCCTGAAACACCTGGGGGCCGATATCCGCTGGGCATCGTGCAACATCTTTTCGACGCAAGATCATGCCGCTGCGGCGATCGCTGCTGGGGGAACCCCGGTTTTTGCGATCAAGGGCGAGACGCTTGAAGAGTACTGGTCTTACACGGATCAGATCTTTCAGTTCGAAGAGGGCGCCAACATGATCCTCGACGATGGAGGCGACGCGACGCTCTACGTTCTGATCGGCGCTCGGGTCGAGGCTGGCGAAGACCAGTTAATCGCTGTTCCGACCTCGGAAGAGGAAGAAGCTCTTTTTGCCCAGATCAAGAAACGGTTGGCCGACACTCCGGGCTGGTTCACCCGACAGCGCGACCAAATTGGCGGCGTCACCGAAGAAACCACGACCGGCGTGAACCGCCTTTACCAGATGATGCGCGATGGCCATTTGCCATTCCCAGCCATCAACGTGAACGACAGCGTCACAAAGTCGAAGTTCGACAACAAATACGGCTGCAAGGAAAGCCTTGTCGACGGGATCCGCCGTGCCACCGACACAATGATGGCCGGCAAGGTTGCGGTCGTTTGCGGCTACGGAGACGTTGGCAAAGGCTCCGCCGCCAGTCTTCGCGGCGCAGGTGCCCGCGTAAAGGTGACCGAGGTGGATCCGATCTGCGCGTTGCAAGCCGCCATGGATGGTTATGAAGTGACACTTCTCGAAGACGAGGTGGACACTGCCGACATCTTCATCACGACGACGGGAAACAAGGATGTCATCCGCATCGAGCACATGCGAGAGATGAAGGACATGGCGATCGTCGGCAATATCGGCCATTTCGACAACGAGATTCAGGTGGCAAACCTGAAGAACCACAAATGGACGAACATCAAAGAACAGGTGGACATGATCGAGATGCCCTCGGGCAACAGGATCATTCTTTTGTCCGAAGGCCGACTTTTGAACCTTGGAAACGCGACCGGTCACCCGTCCTTCGTGATGTCGGCAAGCTTTACCAACCAGGTGCTCGCCCAGATTGAGCTTTGGACCAAGCGTGACGAATACCCGGTCGGTGTCTACATCCTGCCCAAGCATCTCGACGAGAAGGTGGCTCGGCTTCATTTGCAACGGATCGGGGCAAAGTTGACCGAGCTCAAGCCTGATCAGGCCTCATATATTGGCGTTAAGCCCGAAGGCCCGTTCAAGTCAGAGCACTACCGCTACTGACCCCGGGTACGGGTCCGAACCATGCGGTTTCTGGCGGCGCTTGGCGGAAATCTGGCGCTTGCGTTTCTCGTACTGGCCTTGGCTGCGGTTCCCTTGCTGACCCATCCCGCGACACCTTTGCCGCGGGAATGGAACCCGGTTTTGCCACTAGACATGGCCGAGCCGCTTACGCCGGTGACCCCATTCAAACTAGCGGCGTCACAGCGAGGCGCGTCATGCTCGGCGGCGATAAATTCAGGTGACGTCCGGTTTGTAGCGCTGGACGACTTCGAGATTTCCGATGTCTGCCATATCCGTGATCGGGTACGTCTGGACCGTGTCGGGTCGGCGGCACTTGCCCCGGTCGAGACTCGCTGCGCGACAGCGCTTCGATTGGCACTTTGGGAACGGCATGTCCTGCAACCTCTGGCGGAAGCCCATCTTGGGACAAGCGTCACACGGATCCTTCACCAGTCCAGCTACAATTGTCGGCCAATCCGGACACCAAGTGGCGACGGTCAAAGGATGAGCACCCATGCCACTGCCAGTGCGATCGATGTGCGGGGATTTACCTTGGGGGACGGGCGCGAAATTGTCCTGACATCGGGGTGGAACTCGGCAGATTACGGACGGTTTCTTCGGGCTGTGCGAAACGGCGCCTGCGACTGGTTCACGACCGTTCTGGGCCCCGACTTCAATATACTGCACGCCGATCACTTTCACCTGCAAGCCGTCGGGAGAGGTCCCTGCCGCTAGGCCTCTCGTCGCTCGGGGGGAAGTCTCGGCCAAAATTCCCTTTGTGACAGTACACTTCGTCGGTATCGTCCGACCCGACACCAAGGATGGGAGCCTTGGGTCCGCGCTAGAGACACTTAAAGGTGGGACAGATCATGGGAAAAAGAGACGATTTAATTGAGCAGTATGCCGACGACATCCGCAACAAATGCGGAATGGAGCCGGATATGGAACTTCTGAAAAAGGTGACGATCGGCTGTGGCCCGTCGATTTACGACGCCGATGCGTCGACCGTTGCGGCCTCGCAGCCGAGTGAACTGGAGACGGTCAAGAACAACTTCCTCATCAAGAAGCTCGGTCTGGCTGACAACCCCGAGCTTATGGATGCAATCGACAAGGTCATCGAGACCTACGGTCGGTCGGAGCGCAACAAGTATCGCGCCGTCTTCTACTATCTGCTGACCAAGCACTTCGGCAAAGAAAGCGTCTACGGCTGACGGTCAGTAATTGAGATAAATTCTTTTTTTATGGGCGGTTGCACGGTTGTGGGGCCGCCCCTATTTCTTCCAGACGCGGCTAGTATGGCCGGGACTTGAGAGATTCACGTGGTGCTGAGGGGCGCCGGGGTGAGTGCAGGGTCCTGGCGACGGTCGGGACCCTGCTTGCATCAAGAGCCCACGTCAGACCAATCCACCCAATTCGCACACCACCCGGAACTCGTCCTCTGTGACGGGTTGAACCGAAAGTCGGGTATTGTTCACAAGCACCATGTTCGCAAGACTCGGCTCGGCCTTGCACATGTCCAGCGTTACAGGTCTCGGAAACGGGTCCAGCGCGCGGATATCCACACACTCCCAACGTTCATCGTCGGTGGTGCTGTCGGGATGTGCGGTCGCGACGACCTCAACAAGACCGACAACTGCCTTCTCCGTTTGCGAGTGGTAAAAAAACCCGCGATCGCCCAACGCCATTTCGCGCATGTTGTTGCGCGCCTGATAGTTCCGGACACCGTCCCATTCCTGCCCTTCGAGGCCTTTGTCCACCTGGTCGTCCCAGCTCCAGACATTCGGTTCCGATTTGAAGAGCCAGTATCGCATGGAACGTTCCTCACTTGTGGTCTCGCGTATCTATTCCCACTTGCGCGCCTGAGCCAGCGCCGACTTAGGCCTTGGCGCCTTTCTTGCCGCTGCCAAGTATAGCTGCTGCACCCGCGTCGAGCGGCCATCTCGGACGAGCGACCATATCGGACCCGTTTGAGGCGCCGGTCCGCAACCTTTCGATCCCCGCCCAGCCGATCATGGCGGCGTTGTCGGTGCAGAGTTTCAGCGGTGGCGAAAGAAACCGGGCACCGGCCTCGGTTGCGACAGTCTCAAGCGCCTCTCGGATACAAGCGTTTGCCGCCACGCCGCCAGCTACCGCCAAGATTGGCGATACGTGTGAAATCTGGTCGGCCGCGCGCAGCGCTCGCCGGGTCTTCTCGGACAGAACATCGGCAACGGCCGACTGAAATCCGGCACAAAGATCGGCCCTATCTTGACGACGCAGACCACCGGCCGCAGCGACCAGCCGGTCCCGTTCGCGCACGACTGCCGTCTTGAGGCCCGAGAAGGACATGTCGCAGCCCGGACGATCGAGCAGCGGCCGTGGAAGAGAGAACCGTGAAGGGTCGCCAAGGTAAGCTTCGGCCTCGACCGCCGGTCCACCCGGTTGCCCCAGACCAAGGATCCGCGCCGTTTTGTCGAATGCTTCGCCCGGCGCATCGTCGATGGTGCTGCCCAAACGCACGAAATTGTCGGTGCCCTGCACTTCAAGAAGCTGACAATGACCGCCCGAGACCAGCAGCATCACGTAAGGAAATCCGACATCATCTGTCAGTCTTGGCGTCAATGCGTGGCCTGCAAGATGATTGATGCCAAGAACGGGAAGACCAGATCCAGCCGCGAGACCCCTCGCGCACATGACGCCTGCCAAGAGCCCTCCGATCAGACCCGGACCAGATGTCACGGCGATGGCGTCGAGTTCGCGGAATGTGCAATCCGCTTCGCCCAGTGCGGTTGCAACAGCGTAATCTATCCGCTCGGCATGGGCGCGCGCGGCGATCTCCGGCACAATTCCGCCAAAAGACTGATGGAGGACATGCTGGTCCAGAACGACATTCGACAAGATCCGAGCGCCGGGCTCTCCTTCAGTTACAACCGCCGCCGCGGTTTCATCGCAACTGCTCTCGATTCCAAGGACAACCAACGCTTCTCTCATCTGACGTATTATTGCTTCGGGGCCGCGCGGGAGCTACCACCGGGAGGGAGACCACACAACCGGAACACCATATGCCCGAGCCCGAGGCGACACTGTTGCTGACACGACCAATGCGGGAATCCCAGAGATTTGCGCAACTTGCACGCTCGCGTATTCCGGCGTTGTCCGAGGTTGTCGTCTCCCCGATCTTCGAGATTGAGGCGCTCGACCCAGTGGTAGATCCGGATCTTTTTGGGACCCTTGTGTTTACCTCGGCGAATGCGGTGCGGGTTCTCTCCGAACAGCACGATATCGCTGGGAGGATTGCTATCTGTGTCGGTGACAAGACCGCATCTACGGCGGGGATGCTTGGCATGAAGTCGATCTCGGCGAACGGCACCGCGTCGGATCTTGTGGACTTGATCGAAACCGTACGCCCCAGAACACCGTTGTTGCACGTCCGCGGCGCACAGGCTCGAGGGCGGGTCGCCGACCGGCTGAATGCCGCCGGTTTGGCCACCCAAGAGGCAATCGTTTACCGTCAAGTGCCGAAAACCCTAAGCGCCGAAGCCGGCGCCGTCCTTCGATCGGACGATCCAGTCGTTTTGCCCGTGTTTTCACCGCGTTCGGCCTCGCTTTTATCTGAGGAGATACCCGAAACGGGTGGACCCCTGCATGTTGTCGCGATGAGCGACGCCGTGGCCGAGGCGTGGGTGGCAAGAAAAGATACCTTGCGTAAGGCCGGAACACCGGATGCCGGCGCAATGGTGGATCAGCTCGCACCGTTTTTCCCCGCTTGATACGGTTGTTGGCGGGCTGAGCGCGGGCTAAGCTTTCAACGCTGCTCCGTTTCAATCAAAGGTATCCGCGCGTGGCCCGTAAGCCGAAGACATCCGATCCGGAGGCACCCAAAGCCGAAACGGACCCGGCAGACATTGTGGATGCCGAGATTGTCGAGGATATCCCTGCTGAGCCAAATGGGAATGATCCGGATGCGTCCGAGGATGGGGACGGTTCCGACGAGGGCTTGGCGCAGGAACAGTCGAGCGAGGCAATAGACAGCGACGAGACTGATCCGGGCTACGTGCCCAGCGATAGTGCCGAGGGGGACCACCCGGAGAAATCAGAGGCACCTGCTGCTTCGACGGATGACGCGACCCCCGATCCTGGCGCCGACGCCGAGCCGATTGAAACGTCTACGGACGTATCGGGCGAAGCGGAACCCAAGGCACCTGCCGAAACTGCCAAGCCGGCCGCACAAGCTCCGGCATCGCGCGGTCCGGGATTTGTCCCACTTCTTATTGGTGGTGTGGCCGCCGCGTTGGTTGGATTTGTTTTGGCGCGCTACGTCGTGCCCGAAGGCTGGCCCACGCCTGAGACCGACCGGACTCTCGAACTGGTCGATGGACAGGCTGCGCTTGGGTCGCGACTGGACGACGTCGATGCCCGGCTAGCGGCGTTTGAGGCGCGGCTCTCGGATCAGTCTGCGATGGATGCGCTGGGCGATCGGGTGGCCGCCGCCGAAGGACGTGTCGCGGAGGCCGACGGGATACGTGATGCCCTCTCCAGGACGATGGCCGAGTTGCAGGATCGGCTCGAAGTGGTTCAGACCGAGGTCGAGGCGCTGGCACTGCGCCCCGCACCTGCAGGACTGGACCGTGAAGAGTTGAATGCCGAACTGTTGGCCTTCCGCGAAGAGTTGAATGCGGCAATAGCCGAGGCCAATGCGGAGATAGACGCCGCGCGGGCCGAGGCGGCTGCACTGACCCAGCAGGCCGACCTCGCAGCAGAAACGGCCGAACGCGAAAGCGCACGTTCCGCCCTTTTGGCAGCCGTGCGCGCCGGTGGACCCTTTCCGGATGCCTTGGCTGAATACGAAGCGGTTGTGGGCGCGGCCCCGGCGGTTCTCGGCGATCTTGCCGAGGCCGGCATCCCCTCGGCGGCGCTGCTTGAGGATACGTTCCCGGCTGCGGCGCGCGCAGCGCTCGATGCGGCGATCCGCTCAGACATGGGCGGGTCGACCGGCGACCGGCTTACCGCATTTTTTAGGGTTCAGACAGGAGCGCGCTCTCTGACCCCGCGGGACGGTGACGATCCGGATGCGGTTCTGTCCCGGGCCGAAGCCGCAGTTCGCGACGCCGATCTTGCAACCGCATTGACCGAAATTGAAACCTTGCCCGATGCTGGGCGGGCGGCACTGTCCGAATGGGTGGCACAGGCCGAGGCCCGGATCGCCGCGCTCGACGCTCTTGCCGTGCTTGATGACACCGCGACAGATTGAGGAACGCCATGCTCTGGTCCCTTCTCAAAATAATACTCTTCATTGCTCTCATTGCCGCGGCGACCCTTGGTGTCAGTTTTCTGACCGAAACAGACGGTGGGATTCGGATTGCCGTCGGAACCATCGAATTCAACCTTGGCCCCCTGCAATCAGTAGTGGCCGCCATCGTTCTTCTTTTGGCGTTCTGGGTTTTTCTCCGGCTCGCAGGACTGCTCGTCGCCTCTCTGCGATTTCTCAATGGAGATGAAACCGCGATTTCCCGCTGGTTCGACCGCAACCGCGAGCGCCGGGGCTACGAGGCACTGAGCGAAGGGATGATGGCGCTTGCCTCGGGCGAAGGCCGGTTGGCCATGACCAAGGCACAAAAAGCGGAGCGCTACCTGCGCCGCCCCGAGCTGACCAACCTCATCTCGGCTCAGGCTGCGGAATTGTCAGGCGACCGTGGGAAGGCGGGAGAGGTTTATCGCCGGCTTCTCAAGGACGAGCGCACGAGATTTGTCGGTATCCGCGGCCTTATGCGCCAGAAGCTGGCCGAGGGCGACACCGATACTGCGCTCAAGCTTGCGGCGAAGGGCTTTGCACTGAAACCGAAGCATGAAGAAACACAGGATCTTCTTCTTCGACTTCAGGCCGGCAAGGGCGATTGGACCGGCGCACGGAAGACACTTGGTGCAAAGCTGAAGCAGGGAGCCTTGCCAAGGGATGTTCATCGGCGCCGGGACGCAGTTCTTGCGTTGGGCGAGGCCCGCTCGATCGTCGCCGAGGATGTGCCGATTGAGGCGCGCGAGGCTGCGATCGAGGCCAACCGCCTGTCCCCCGACCTGGTCCCGGCGGCGGTGATGGCGGCCAAGCAGTTGGTTGCACAGGGTCAGCACCGGAACGCGACACGTGTCGTTAAAAAGGCGTGGGCAGCTGCCCCACATCCAGACCTCGCGGCGGCCTTCGCCGAGATTGAACCGGACGAAACGCCAGACGCCCGAATCAAGCGGTTTCAACCGCTCTTGAAGCAGCACCCGAAGGATCCGGAGACTCGCCTTGTGCAGGCCGAGTTGTTTGTCGCGGCCAAACGGTACGGAGACGCCCGCACAGCTCTGGGCGAGTTGGCGGAAGAGGTTCCGTCGGCGCGCGCGCTTACCCTTATGGCGGCAATCGAACGCGGCGAGGGCTCGGATGATGCCACCGTCCGTGGTTATCTGGCTCGTGCCGTAAACGCACCCCGCGGACCTCAATGGACCTGCGACAATTGCCATCACGCCCAATCAGGTTGGGAACCGGTCTGCCCGAACTGCGGCGCTTTCGATACGTTGAGCTGGCGCGAGCCCCCGCGCGAGCACGCGGGCGTTCCGGCGGGCGAGCAGATCATGCCGCTTCTTGTGGGAGAACCGGATGTGACCATCGAGGCGACGCCCGACCCGTCTGAGCGCGGCCAAGAGCCCGAGCCGGATGCCGAAAAGGCTCTGATCGAAGAGGTTGTCGAGGATTTGGACGCGACGACCGCGCCCGAGGACAAGCACGTGAACGGCAAGGACGAGTTAGAACCGACGCCACCGCTCGAGGGTGAGATCGTTCGGGAGGGCGAAGGATCCACCGGCCGTGGCCCCTCATGATTGCCAACGCCAAGAGTTGACCATCCGGGCGCGAATCCGTACGAGGAGCGCCGGGCCGCTGTAGCTCAGCTGGTAGAGCACGTCATTCGTAATGATGGGGTCGGGGGTTCGAGTCCCTTCAGCGGCACCACAACCATCCAGATTCTCCCGGTTTAGGGCAGAGGGATCCGGCTCGTGGCTTGGTGACTAAAGCGGGTCTTGGCGGACAAGGCACAGTTTGTCGCGGACCTCGTTCGGGCCGATCACCCGAGAGCCCATCGCTTCAATGATCCCCACCGCGCGCGCCACCAGTTGTGCGTTCGTGGCCAGCACACCTTTCTCAAGCCAGAGATTGTCTTCGAGTCCCACGCGCACATTGCCGCCCGCAAGGACAGATGCCGCGACATACGCCATTTGGTGCCGGCCCAATGAGAAGGCCGAGAAGGTCCAGTCGGGCGGTACGTTGGCCACCATTGCAAGGAAAGTGTGCATGTCATCCGGGGCACCCCAGGGCACCCCCATGCAAAGCTGAACCAGGGCCGGGTCGTTCAGGGTCCCTTCCTTGACGAGTTCCTTGGCAAACCAGAGATGGCCCGTGTCGAATGCTTCGATCTCGGGTTTCACATCCATCTCGGTCATGGCGCGGCCCATCGCCCGCAACATGCCGGGCGTGTTCGTCATCACGTAGTCGGCTTCGGCAAAGTTCATCGTACCGCAATCAAGTGTGCATATCTCGGGGCGACAGTCGCGGATATGTGCCACACGCGCGTCAGCGCCGATCATATCCGTGCCATCCTCGTTGAGCGGAAAGGGCGCTTGCGCCGACCCGAAGACCATGTCGCCACCCATGCCCGCTGTCAGGTTGAGCACCACGTCCGTGTCAGCGGCTCGGATCCGCTCGGTCACCTCGCGATAGAGTTCGAGGTCTCGGGATGGCGCGCCGGTTGCCGGGTCCCGAACATGGCAATGCACGATCGCCGCTCCGGCCTTTGCGGCTTCGATGGCGCTTTCGGCAATCTCTGCCGGCGAGCGCGGCACGTGAGGCGAACGGTTCTGTGTGGATCCGGAACCAGTAACCGCGCAGGTGATGAAGACGTCCCGGTTCATACTCAGCGGCATCAGAGCGTCTCCTGCCTATACAAGTACGGCCTGTTCAACCTGTTGCCCGACGCCGAATACCCGCTTGTAGCGCGCGATCTCAGCCTCGGGACCCATGGCCTTGCGCGGGTTGTCGGACAGTTTCACTGTCGGCCGACCATCTGCGGCGACGGCCTTGCAGACAAGGCTGAACGGTGCAAGCCGGTCGCCATCGACGAGACCGCGAAAGTCGTTTGTCAGAAGGGTTCCCCAGCCGAAACTGGCGCGTACCCGGCCGGAGAATTGCGTGTGCAGCTCGACTATCTTGTCGGTGTCGAGGCCATCCGAGAAAATCACCAGTTTTTCGGATGGATCCTCGCCCCGAGATTGCCACCACCTAATGGCAGTCTCGGCACCGACGGCGGGATCCCCGGAATCCACCCGAATGCCCGTCCATTCCGCCAGCCAGTCCGGCGCCGCGTCCAAGAAGCCCTTGGTGCCGTAGGTATCCGGCAGGATCACTCGCAAATTCCCGTCATGCTCTTCGTGCCAGTCCGCAAGAACCTGATAGGGCGCCTGGGCGAGTTCAGCGTCGCTATCGGCCAACGCCGCATAGACCATCGGCAGTTCATGGGCGTTGGTCCCAATCGCTTCGAGGTCGCGGTTCTTTGCGATCAGACAATTCGATGTTCCGACGAAAGCCGGCCCAAGCCCTTCGCCCATCGCCTGAACACACCAGTCCTGCCAAAGGAAGGAGTGGCGACGCCGGGTCCCAAAATCCGCGATGCGGAGATCCGGAATATCTCGCAGCCGCTCGATCTTCTCCCAAAGCTTTGTCATTGCGCGGGCGTAGAGAACCTGCAATTCGAACTTGCCAAGATCCCGGAGAACCGCGCGGGACCGCAACTCCATCAAGACCGAGAGTGCCGGGATCTCCCAAAGCATCACTTCCGGCCAGGATCCTTCGAAGGTCAATTCGTACTGATCACCCTTTCGCTCGAGCTCGTAAGGCGGCAGGCGAAGCGCTTCGAACCACTCCATGAACTCGGACGTGAACATCTGACGCTTGCCATAGAACATGTTTCCGCGGAGCCAAGTGCTCTCGCCGCGGCTGAGAGAGAGTGACCTGATATGGTCAAGCTGCTCCCGCAGCTGGCCTTCGTCCACCAGAAGGGCAAGCGGGATATGCGACGACCGATTGATCAGACTGAAGGTGACCCGGGTTGAAGGCTTGTTCCGGAACACGGACTGACACATCAGAAGTTTGTAGAAATCGGTGTCGATCAGGGACCGGACGATCGGGTCAATCTTCCATTTGTGGTTCCAGACACGGGTCGCGATATCGACCATCGGCGGCGCTCCTCACTCCGCTGTTTGTTAGATCAGGCGGCGTATCGGCTTGGCAAGGGCGTCAGGCGAGGGCGACGCCTGCCGCCGACATGCCGTCCCGGGCTTGGGTGAGAGATCCCTCAAGGTCGATGGCGCGCGTGAGACTTTCAATCACCCGGACATGAAACCCGAGTTTGGCGGCATCGACGGCAGAGAAATTCACGCAAAAGTCGGTGGCGAGGCCAACCAGCGTAACTGTTTCGACACCGCGGTTGCGCAGATATCCTTCCAGTCCCGTCGGGGTGGCGTGATCGTTTTCGAAGAAGGCGGAATAGCTGTCTATCTCGCGCCGGAACCCCTTACGTACGATCACGTCGGCCGCCTCGACGTTCAGGTTGGGGTGAAAAGCGGCGCCGTCGGTCCCGATCACACAGTGGTCCGGCCACAGAACCTGGGGTCCGTAGGGCATTTCGATTATGTCAAATGGAGCTTGGTCGGCGTGCGAGGTCGCAAAAGACGCATGACCCGATGGATGAAAGTCCTGAGTGAACACGCGCACGGGAAACTCCGGCAAAAGCGCGTTGACCGGCGCGATGATCTCGTCGCCACCGGCTACGGCCAGGGCACCGCCCGGGCAAAAGTCGTTCTGTATGTCGATGACGATCAGAGCCTCGGTCGCCGGTCGCATGACAATCCTCCTCAAGACCGGATCTGACTACGCCTGCGTCCTGCAGGCGTCAACGCGCCCTTGCGGCCCATTGCGCCCGCGCTGTAACTCCCTCGTTATGCATCACGTGGCTGCCCTCTATCACTTCACCCGATTCGAAGACCCCAAAGGGGTTCAGGGCCCACTGGCCGAACTGGCATGCCGAGAAGGGGTCAAGGGCACGCTGTTGATCGCCCCAGAGGGTATTAACGGCACCATTTCCGGAACACGGTCGGGGTTGGATGCCGTTCTGGGGCATGTAAGGGGCTTGCCTGGTTGCGCGACGCTGGAATGGAAGGAAAGCACCGCGGCAACGCCACCCTTCGAGCGCCTGAAAGTGCGTCTGAAGCGTGAGATCGTCACGATGCGCCAGCCGGATGTGGATCCGACGGCCTACGTTGGTCGGTACGTGGCCCCGGACAAGTGGAACGCGTTGATTTCTGACCCCGACACCGTCGTGATCGATACACGAAACGACTACGAGGTAGCGATTGGTACGTTTCAGGGTGCGATCGATCCCAAGACGCGGTCGTTCAGCCACTTCCCGGCATGGTGGCGCGCTAACCGGGACCGGTTCGAAGGCAAACGCGTTGCGATGTTCTGCACGGGTGGCATCCGATGCGAGAAAGCGACGAACTATCTACTGGGGCAAGGCGTGCCGGACGTGGTGCACCTGAAGGGCGGGATCCTGAAGTATCTCGAAGAGGTTCCGAAATCTGCCAGCAAGTGGGACGGCGCATGCTTTGTGTTTGATCGGCGCGTCTCTGTCGGCCACGGGCTACGCGAAGGATCCCACACTTTATGCTATGGGTGCCGGCGCCCGCTGGAGCCCTCAGACCTTAACCATCCGAGCTATGAGCCCGGTGTGGCGTGCCATAATTGTGTGAACGAGACAAGCGAAGCTCAAAAGCAACGCTTCCGCGAACGCCACCGTCAGCGTCAGACCTGACCCGGCGTGCAAGAGCCGCGCTCTTGCCACGAAACCGCCGGATTGGTCTGTGATTCCACATGAAAACTCGTGGAAACATCGATGTACGTGGACTCTGAGGATCAAAAGCAAACTTTTGAGGACAGGATCAACCGTATCCGGTCACAACGCGGGCATGTGCCCGTGGAGCCCATGCCGGCCGATCTTCAAACAGCGACTGGAGAATGGGAGATTCCGAAGTCCGAAGCGCCGCGCAAAGAGATCGATCTCGTCCCCGGCTGGAAAGAGAACGTTCGCTATCCGCTCGGCATAGTCGCGGCATTCGTTCTAGGGATGCTCGCTGTTCTGTTGTCGCGATATGTCCGGTTTCACCTTCAGGGTGGAACGCTAACCGGTGAGGACCCGGATATCACAATGATGATTGACGCGGGTTTGGCTGCCGGCGTGGCCTTCGCTTTGCGCATTATTCTGAAGTTCGAAGACAAAGAGCACATCTTTGCCAAGACGATGGGTATCGCGGTGATGGTGGTAACCATGCACAATCTTGTGCACTGGGCGCCAGGTCTGTTCTCAGTCCTATTCTCGGTTGACTGGGTGGACGACGTGGTGCTGTTCACCGACCCGAATTCGATCCTCTTTCGTGGCATGTCGTTTGTTCTGATCGAACCCCAAGTGCCTGTCGCCCCGGAAGAGGCACCGATCGTTCCTCGGGTCTTTTACGTCGACTAGGCGTCGAGGTTCGCCACGGACAAAGCATTGTCTTGAATGAATGCGCGGCGCGGTTCGACCACATCGCCCATGAGCTTTGTGAAGATGTCGTCGGCTTCGGCCAGATCGTCGATCTTGACCTGAAGCAGTGTCCGGGCTTCAGGATCAAGCGTGGTTTCCCAAAGCTGTTCGGGGTTCATTTCGCCGAGTCCCTTGTAGCGTTGAAGGGCAAGGCCCTTTTCTCCCTCGGTTAGAACGCCGTCCAACAGATCGAGCGGACCAAAGACGGTCAACTCACGTTCCTTTCGGATCAGAGTGGCCGCCCGCGCATAGATTTCTTTCAGCTTATCCGTCATTGCGCCAAGACGGCCCGCCTCGCGGCCCCGCAGAATTGGTCCGTCCAAGGTGCGGGCTTCCTCTACACCACGAACGACGCGGGCAAGCCGGATCCCTCTGTCCTGGGTCTGGCGGCCCTGCCATCCGCGTTCGTATTCGACGGCCACCAGATCAAGGCGTTGCGCCACGGTATCGGCGACGCCCTGCAAATCACGATCCACCTGACCGGGTACGAATGCCCCGGCAATGGCTGCCTGTTCAAGTATTGGACGGGGGTATTGCGTTGGAAAGGCGTCAAGGATCCGCACCGCCTGTCGCGCGTCCTCGACAACCCGTGCCAGATCTGCGCCTGCAATCTCTTCACCGGTGCCGAGGCGCAGCATGGCGCCGTCTATCCCCTGAGAAATCAGGTAATCGTCCAACGCCGCCTGATCCTTCAGATACACTTCGGATTTTCCGCGCGAGACTTTAAAGAGCGGTGGTTGGGCAATGTAGAGATACCCACCCTCGATCAACTCCGGCATTTGCCGGAAGAAGAAGGTCAGCAACAACGTGCGGATATGGGCGCCGTCCACATCTGCGTCGGTCATGATGATGACCTTGTGGTAGCGAAGCTTGGAGATGTCGAATTCGTCGCGTCCGATCCCCGTCCCGAGAGCCATCACCAAGTTTCCGATCTCTTGGCTCGACAGCATCCGATCGAAGCGGGCACGTTCCACGTTCAGAATCTTGCCGCGCAATGGCAGGATCGCCTGTGTTCGCCGGTCCCGCCCGGTCTGGGCCGATCCGCCGGCGCTGTCCCCCTCGACCAAAAAAAGTTCCCGCTTTTCAGGGTCCTTCTCGGAGCATTCCTTAAGCTTGCCGGCAAGAAAGTTAACGTCGTTGGACACTTTCTTGCGGGTCATTTCGCGCGCCTTGCGAGCAGCTTCACGAGCCAGCGCGGCTTCGACGATCTTACCTACGATCATCCGAGCCTCGGCCGGGTGTTCCTCGAACCACTCCGCGAGTTTTTCGTTCATCAGACCTTCAACGGCCGGACGAACTTCGGATGAAACCAGTTTGTCCTTGGTCTGCGACGAGAACTTGGGATCCGGCACTTTGACCGAGAGCACACATGTAAGGCCTTCGCGCGCGTCATCGCCAGTGAAGCTCACTTTTTCCTTCTTCGCGATGCCGGACTGCCCGGCGTACAGGTTCAACGTCCGCGTGAGGGCGCCACGGAAGCCCGCCAGATGCGTTCCGCCATCCCGCTGCGGAATGTTGTTGGTGAACGGAAGGACCATTTCGTTGTAGCCATCGTTCCACCACATCGCGACATCAACAGTGATCCCGTCCTTCTCACCATGCACGAAGATTGGATCCGTGATCAGAGGTGTTTTGGAGCGGTCGAGATAGCGCACGAACTCTCGAACGCCGCCTTCATAGAGCATTTCGGAAAGCAGAGGTTCGCCGGGCCGTTCGTCCTCGAGAACAATCTTCACCCCCGAGTTCAGGAACGCCAGTTCGCGCAGGCGGTTTTCAAGCGTGCGGAAGATGTAGTCCACGTTTGAGAAAGTCGAAAGCGATGCCAGAAACCGCACTTCGGTTCCTTTCTTACCCCCGGCTTCGCCCACGACACGCAGGCTTTCGACAGTCTCTCCGCCTTCAAACCGAGCGTAGTGCTCTTTGCCGTCACGCCATATCCTGAGTTCGAGCCAGTCCGACAAGGCGTTCACGACCGAGACGCCGACACCGTGCAGGCCGCCCGACACTTTGTAAGAGTTCTGGTCGAACTTCCCGCCGGCATGCAGCTGCGTCATGATAACCTCTGCGGCAGAAACACCCTCTTCGGGATGCATGTCCACCGGGATACCACGTCCGTTGTCGCTGACCGAGACACTGCCATCTTTATGCAATTTGACGAAAACGGCATCCGCATGGCCAGCCAAGGCCTCGTCGATGCCGTTGTCCACAACCTCGTAGACCATATGGTGTAGGCCCGATCCGTCGTCCGTGTCTCCGATATACATACCGGGACGCTTTCGAACCGCTTCTAAGCCTCTGAGAACCTTGATAGATTCCGCACCATATTCTTCGGGTGCGGCCGCTGTTTCGGCCATACGCGCCTTCCTTGGTCTTTTTGAGGATTTTATAGGCGTTTATGGGGGGATTGTCACGCCTGACACACTAGATTTGGTGTTCAGCCGCCTGTTTTGCAACATCTCGGCTGGTCATTTCCGGCTGACCCAACGACGCTGCAAATTCCCGCGTAAAGCGGATGTAGCCGTCGCTGGTTCGGGATAAGTGCGGGAGTGCAATCCGATGCAAATCGGGAAGCTTGTGAAATGGGACGGCGGGATAGGCATGGTGCTCGGCATGGTACGGCATGTTCCATGCTAGAAAGCGGACCATGCTGGACGTGAACGTCGTGCGCGTGTTCTCGAACATGTTCGCGACGGCCGGGCATCGCCCATGCTCGGCCAATAGATACAATCTGAGAAACGGTTGACCCAACAGGGCCGGCAGAATCCAGACCCAAAACAGCGTCCCGTCAAATGGGAGAGTCGCAGTCAGTGTGGCATAGCCTGCAAGCATCCACCGCGACTCGCGGCGCAAACTTGGTCGGATCCTGCCTGGCAGATACGTGTCCTCGGCACGGTCGGTTGCGTTCTTCAAGATTTGGCGCGCGAGACCGGCCCATGTTGGTAAGCCGGTCACGTGCCAGGCATAGCCGCCCAAAGTGTTGGGCCGCTCACCACCCTGCAGTTCTGGATCGCGTTCGGGATCATTGGTGAACCTGTGATGGGCCAGATGGAAGTAGCGGAACCATTTGAAAGGCAGCAAGACCAAGAACCCAGCTACGTGGCCCACCACCTCGTTCAGGACAGGCGTGGCAAAAGGTGTCTTGTGCGTAGTCTCATGGACGAGCGTGAAAAGAAAAACGACCGCAATTCCTTGGACCGGAAGAAGAAGCCACCAAAACGGGATACCCGCCGAGATCGCCGCCCCGAGCGCAACGATGACACTCAGGTGCACCCCAAGGTGCCAAAGTCCGAGCATGTCCGAGCGTTGCGTCAGATGCGCCCGATCCTCGGCCGTGAGGCTGGCAAGAAAATGCGTGTGATCCATGTGAGGAAACCTATCACGCCGGTTGGCAGCGGCGGAAGAATACCTAGGAAACTGCGATGACAATACCAACGAGGATCAGCAGGATCCCGGCGCCAATGTTCATCCGCCGCAGCGCCGTGGGCGAGGACAGCAATTGTCGCGTGCGTGCGACTGACAATCCAAGAACCAAGTTGCCGACCAAGGGAACGGCCATTGACAGAAAGCAAATGGCGGCGATGTCCACCCGGGTGAGACTTGCAAGATCAAAGAAACCGGGCAGGACGCCCATGTAAAAAAGCACCGCCTTTGGGTTGCCCAGAATAACCGCGACCCCGGCGACAAATCCGGCCCACATTCCGGGCCGGGTCAGTCTGCTGTCTGTGCTGATTTTCTGGTCCGCGGTCCGGATCAGCAGGCCCCCCATGATCATGAAAATCAGAGACGCCACCCATTGAAGGACGGTCATGAAAGACGCGAACTGGCCCACGATCCACGACAGGCCAAGAATGGCGATTAGGGGCCAAATCACATCTCCGACCACCACCCCGAGGGCCAGTGGCAAGGCGGCGTGAAACCCGCCTGAAATTGAGCGCGCAATCAGGGCCACCCAGACCGGTCCCGGCGTCAGGAATAGGATCAAGAGCCCACCTGCATAAAGCGCCATATCGGATAGTGTTATGGTCATCGATTTCTATTCAGGCTGCCGCGATCGCCGAAACGCCTCCGTCCTCGGTCACCTCGAACCGTTGTGCCCGGTCACCGAGATGGTTGAACAATTCTGGGCCCGTGCCGGTCATCCAAGCTTGTGCACCAAGGGCCGAGATCTCGTCATAAAGCGCGGCCCGCCGACCGGAATCGAGATGCGCCGCAACTTCGTCGAGCAAAAGCAGTGGAGGTGCTCCTATTTCTTCGGCCAGAGCGCGCCCATTGGCGAGGACGAGTGAGATTAGCAGTGCCTTTTGTTCGCCTGTGGAACACTGGGCCGCCGGGACGCCTTTTTCGGAATAGATCGCATCCAGATCTGCGCGATGTGGCCCGAGAAGAGAGCGGCCTGCGGCCATGTCCCGGTCGCGCGAGCCAGCCAGAGCCAATGCCAACTGGTCGGCTTGGTCCGGTGTGCCTTCGGCAGCAACCAGACTCAACGTGGCCGCCGGAAACGCCGTTGCTGCCCCGTCCTGCGCGGCCAGAAGGCGATCCACAGTAGATTGCCGAGCTGCGGTAATGTTGGCACCCGCCTCGGCCATGGTCCGTTCCAAGGCACTGTACCAGTGCGCGTCGCGCACTTGGTCCTTTAGCAATCGGTTCCGTTCACGCATGGCCTTTTCATAGGTCAGGACCCGGTCCCCATGGCCGGGATCGAATGACAGAACCATGCGGTCAAGAAAGCGACGCCGACCATCGGCACCTTCGGTCCAGAGCCGGTCCATCGACGGCACCAGCCAAAGCACACGTACAATCCGGCCAAGGGCCGCCTGAGCTGCCGTCTTTCCGTCGATGCGAACTTGCCGTGATCCGCCGGTTTCCGCCCATGTCTCGATCTCGTGCGAGCGGTCGAGACTTTCGACTTCGGCCAGGATCTTCCATCCCAAGGACTCGGGCCGGCGGGCAATGTCATCGGCCGCTGCGCGTCGCAGGCCACGGCCGGGCGAAAGAAGCGACACGGCCTCGAGAAGGTTGGTCTTGCCCGCTCCATTGGGACCGAAAAGGGCCACTGGACGCGGATCGGTCACGAGGACGGCCCGCCGGTGTGACCGGACGTGGGACAGCGTCAGTGAGCTGAGCGCCAGCGAACCCATACTCGGTCTCCGGATAACGGGCGCGGTCGGGGCTCGCCCTAAACCCGCATCGGCATCACGACATAGACGGCGGATTCGTCGCTACCCTCGCGCATCAGCGTGGGATCGCCCGACGAATTGAACAGGAACACCGCGTTCTCGCGATCCACCTGGCTCGCGATTTCAAGCAAGTACTTGGCATTGAAACCGATTTCGAGGTGTTCGTCGCCATAGGCCACGGCTAGTTCTTCCTCGGCGGCGCCGCTGTCGGGGGCATTCACCGACAAAACCAGCCGATCCTCATCTAGCGACATTTTCACGGCACGCGAGCGTTCGGACGACACAGTCGCGACCCGGTCCACGGCTTGGGCAAACTCGGACGCATCGACTTCCAGCTTCCGGGTGTTGCCGGCAGGAATGACGCGCTGATAGTCCGGAAACGTGCCGTCGATGACCTTCGATGTCAGCGTGATCCCGGGCGTTGCGAACCGCACCTTCGTTTCAGAAACCGAGACTGCGATCATGGCGTCGTCATCGTCGAGCAGTTTGCGAAGCTCGTTCACCGTTTTGCGCGGAACAATAACACCGGGCATGTCACCCGCACCGTTGGGCAGATCTGCATCGATCCGAGCCAGACGGTGCCCGTCGGTCGCAACGCAGCGAAGTGTCTGTGTGCCGGCCGCATCGGCCACATGCATATAGACACCGTTCAGATAGTACCGAGTCTCTTCTGTCGAGATTGCGAATTTCGATTTGTCGAACAGCCGCCGAAGGATTGGCGCAGGTGCCGAAAAATTTGAAGCGTACTCCGACGAGGCCATAACCGGAAAATCCTCGCGGGGCAGCGTCGCAAGGGTAAAGTTCGACCGCCCGGCCTCGACTTGGAGTCGTCCGGAGGCGCCATCGTCGGTAAGGCTGACAAGGGCGCCGTCCGGAAGCTTGCGAACGATTTCGTGCAGCGTCACGGCGGATACCGTTGTTGCACCGGCGCGTTCCACCTGTGCGGGCGCGCTGTCGACGACTTCGATATCAAGATCTGTCGCACGGAATGTCGCGGTATCACCCTCGGCCTCGATCAGGACGTTGGCGAGGATCGGAATGGTGTTCCTCCGCTCGACCACGGATTGCGCTTGGCCCACCGCCTTGAGAAGCGCCGCCCGTTCGATGCTGAGTTTCATTCCCTCGCTCCCCACTCGTGCCGGGGCCGGAACCATAGCTGGCTCCTGCCTGTCCGCAATGCCTTTTGAGGACTTTTTGCCGGAAGCCAAGCCCCGTCAAGGGCTTGGCTTTCGGATGGGACCGAGGCTTCAGGCTTCGAGCGACCGCCGAAGCAGTTCCAGATCCTCGGCGATCTGGCTGTCCTTCGTCTTCAGATCTTCGATCCGACGCACGCCATGCATGACGGTCGTGTGGTCGCGGCCACCAAAGCGGCGACCGATTTCTGGAAGACTCCGCGATGTGAGCTGTTTGCAAAGGTACATCGCGATTTGCCGCGGCCGGGCGAATGTCCTCACCCTTTTTGGACCAATGAGGTCGGACAAACGAATGTTGTAGTGATCGCTTACCCGACGCTGGATCTCTTCGACCGTTATCTTGCGATCCGACGCCCGCAGGATATCTGCGAGACATTCCTGAGCCAGCTCCAGAGTGATTTCACGCCCTACAAGCGACCCGAATGCGAAGAGCCGCATCAGCGCACCCTCAAGAACGCGGACATTCGTCGAGATCCGATGGGCCAGGAACTCAAGAACCCCCTCGTCGATCTCAAGATCGCGGAACTGTTCGGAGTACTGTTCGACCTTCTGCTGAAGAATGCCCAGTCGCAATTCGTAGTTGGTCGGGTGCAAGTCGGCGATGAGGCCGGACTGCATCCGACTTACGATCCGGTCCTCAATCCCCTCGATCTCAGTTGGTGCACGATCCGCGGACAGGATGATCTGCTTGTTCTGGTCTACAAGCGCGTTGAAAGTATGGAAGAATTCTTCCTGCGTCGCGTCCTTACCGGCGATGAACTGAACGTCGTCCACCATCAGCACGTCCACCGAGCGGAAGAGCTGCTTGAATGCGATCATGTCCTTTTCGCGCAATGCTTGCACAAAGCGATACATGAACTGTTCCGCCGAAAGATATACGACCCGAAGTTCCGGCGTGCGGCGTTTCAACTCCCATGCAATGGCGTGCATGAGGTGCGTCTTACCAAGACCGACGCCGCCATAGAGAAACAAGGGGTTGAAGGTAACTGGTCCACCTTCCGCGACACGACGTGCGGCGGCATGGGCCAGTTCGTTGGGCTTCCCTACGACAAAGCTGTCGAACGTGAAACGTGCATCGAGTGGTGCACCAGGAAGATCCAAGTCGGCACCTGGCCCCGGTAGCGCCACGGCGCCTTGGGCTTGCGTCGCATTGCTTTCGTCCGTCGGGCCGTCACTGTCCGAAACATCGAAGGCAAGGCGAGAAATCGGATGTCCCGCCGCGCGGATATGCTCGATGATAGTTTCCCCAAAATTGCGGGAAACCCAGTTTCCGACAAAGGGGGTTGCAACCCCAAAGGTGGCAACGCCGTCTTTTAACTCTTTCAATTCAAGCGGTTCGATCCAGTTCGTGTAATTGTTGCGCCCGACTGATTGTACGAGAGTGTCGCGTATGTGGCCCCAAGCTTCATTTGTCATATACCTTCGATCCGTTTTTTTCGTTGTCATTCAACCGACTTAGTCGGCCCCCGCCGCCGCCTCCGACGTACGGCGAGTTGTCCCTACGGATCATGTCTCGCTTGCCCGGTGGGGCCAGTCCCGTGCAGCCACGCCTTCGCCTGAAAGACGCGCGGAACCAACCCTCCGTCTGGCGTGCGGATGAATACCAAGCCCGAACGACAATTCGCCCGTTCCACCACGGTTTCATCACACACGGGAGGACGTAAAAGAGTATCTCGACAAGCCATGCGCCCCGCCGAAGCTGCTCCTTACGCGATGTACACAGCGCTCTATAGACCCCCGGCACACCATCTACGCCACCGATCGTCGGGCTGGCCAGCAACCATAACGTGTACTGCAAAGCGCAATATCACGCGTCTCCCGAGATCAGCGTGTGGCGCATGTCCCCCCCAACGGCAACATGAATCACCAGACAAAGGTACCCGCGGGTCCGCCCCCCAACAACAGAAACTGAAGCTTGACTCGCGCACCAACGATCCGAATCCAGCTAAGGTGTCAGGAAAACGACACAAAAAAACGCGCCGGTCAGGCGCGCTCTTTCAAGGAATAATTCCCCTCGGGCGACAGTTAGCCGATTGCCTTCACCCGGGACGAGAGGCGAGACATTTTTCTTGCCACGGTGTTCTTGTGAAAGATCCCCTTCGACACGCCGCGCATCAGTTCGGGCTGTGCCGCTCGCAGTGCCGTTTGCGCGGCAGCGCTATCACCAGAAGCGATCGCTTCTTCAACCTTCCGCAGGAAGGTGCGAATACGCGAGCGGCGCGCCTTGTTGACGGCAGCCCGACGGATGTTTTGGCGTGCGCGCTTCTTCGACTGTGGCGTGTTGGCCATGTTGGCAATGTCCGGCGGTAGTTACGTGAAATCGAAGCCGCGCTTCTAAGACCGAGTCGGCCCCAAGTCAACACTGTGCGCGTCCATTCCTTAGGCGGCCACTTGGCGGCAATAACACGACGCCCGGACGGGAACTTCGGCCCGGGCCGATGCCTGATCAAGTTGCAGCTTGATATGCGGGGCTTCGGTTTCTTCTCCACGTTGGACAAGACATTCATGCAGCCCGTGCAAACTCCAGATATTTCTTGGATGCTGACACGCGCGGGCCAGTGTCGCGTCGAGGCCAAGGTCTGCCCGGTACACCGCCTCGGCTTCCTCGAACAGCTCTTGTTCGAGGCAGAGGGCGCCCAGCGCGTGGCGAGCGGGCTGCATCCAGCCCCAGGGTTCGTCATACAGAAGACCGTCGTCCAATGTCACCGCCCGGCGCAGGTGTTCTAGCCCCGCATCCACGGCACCGGATTTGTAGGCCAGTTCGCCCTCAGCCATGGCTTCCGCGACTTTCAGCACGTCTCGACACGGATTGTTGAACATGTACCGGTCTTCCTGCACTTGCGCGGCTGCGTCCCGGAACCGATCCAACTCTTCAGTGCCTTCGTCGATCCGCCCGAGATTGGCCAAGGCAATTACCCGTGCATAACGAAGAAGCGCGGTGGAATAGCTATATAGCTCGGCGTCCGCGGCGAAGGGCTCCTCAAGGATGCTGTTCCACATCCCGAACCGCACGAGAACGTGGGTTTTCATCCCAATGAACGCCTCGAAGAGTTGTGGAAGGTACCGCACAACCGGTTCGGGCAGCGCCACACGCAACCGTTCGGCTGCCGCCAGGGCCGGTGTCGGCTGTGCAAGGAACATGGCCCCGTACATTTCGAAGTGAATGTTGTGGATACGGTAGACCGTGTAGAAATTCTCGGCGCCTTCCTTTGCCTCAAAGTGCTGATCGACGGCTGCGGCGCGGTTGTTCCGCGCGACAACATTCTGGTAGTCCCCGCAAAGAACATCGATATGTGTGGCCATGTGAATGAGGTGGCCGGAATCCGGGACAAGATCCGTGAGCCTGTCGCCATGGCGCAAAGCAACCTCTGGCGTCGGCGACATTTCCATCAGGTGGATGTACATGTGCAGAAGGCCGGGATGATCCCATGCCGCCGGGTCGGAATCGAACGCCGATTCCAGAACCGCCCGCGCTTCGGTGGTCGAAGCCCCTTCGGCGGGTGCGCCGGCCGCCAGATCCCAAAGAAGCCACGGCGTTCGATTCATCATTGCTTCGGCAAAAAGGCATGCCACGTCCAAATCGTCCGGATGCGCCTGATGCACCTTGCGCATGGCGTCTGCAAACGCATCGTTCCACGGCGCAAAATCCTCAATCTCGGGGTCCGTCGGATAGCGTTCAGACAGCGCTGCCAAAAGTGCCCGTTCAACCGGGTCCGCGTTGTCGGCCGCGTCCAACCCCGCTTTTAGTGCTCCGTGCGCTGTCTTCAGGGCTTCCGCCTTCTCGGAAGGCTCGAAAAACTCCCAGGGCTTGTTGTAATTCGGTCCGATCCCGTACGCGATTCCCCATTGCGCAAAGACGCAGGTTGGATCGGCAGCGACTGACCTTTGAAAACAGGCGACGGCTTCCTCGTGGTTGTAACCATATAGCCAGACTAGGCCCCGGTCGCACCATGTCTGTGCCTCACCCGAATGTGTCGAAACCCTCCGACCGAACGTGCCTAAATTGAAATAGCTCATGACATCCTCCCACGCGTCCCACTTCTACACGAAGACCGTGACACTGTCATTTCAACGGCACACCCCAGTCCGCAGCTTGCATCTCGCGCAGACGCGACGCCGTGCGTTCGAATTCGAACGTCCCGGCCCCCTCAAGGTATAGTCGCTCTGGGATATCGGCAGCACTCATGACCAAACGAACCCGGGCCTCGTAGAGGGCATCGATCAACGTCACGAAGCGTCGGGCCTCGTTGTAATTTTCGGACGAAAGCCGGGGAACCTCTTCCAGGAATAGAACCCGAACGGCCTCGGCCACTGCCAGATAATCAGCTGGCCCGAGCGGTCGCCCGCAGAGGTCCCAGAAGCTGGCCCGTGCTACACCGTTCCGGAAGGCCGGCAACTCAACGGTCCGGCTTTGCACGCGCAGATGCAGAGGCTCGCCCCCGCCTCCGCCCGTCATATCGATCCAGAGATCTGCCAGCGATCGGCGCGCGTCTGCATCGGCGGGCCAGAAGTAGACCTTTTCGCCCGCCAGACGGTCCTGGCGGTAATCCTTGGGCGACGTTAGCTCCCACACGACCATGTGGGTCTCAAGAAGTGTGATGAAGGGCAAGAACAGCTGGCGGTTCAACCCATCCTTGTACAAGTCTCCCGGCACCCGGTTTGACGTGCAAACAACAATGACCCTGCGCGCGAACAGACGCTCAAAAAGACGTCCCACGATCATTGCATCGGCAATGTCGGTGATCTGCATCTCGTCAAAACACAGGAGCCGCAGGTCGTCGGCAATGGCATTCGCCACGGGCAGAATGGCGTCGTCCACTCCGGTCTTGCGCGCGTCGTGGAGCCCTGCCTGAACCTCTTGCATGAAGGCGTGAAAATGGACCCGCCGCTTTTCTTCGATCGGTACCGCGGCAAAAAACAGGTCCATAAGCATTGATTTGCCACGACCCACGCCGCCCCAAAGGTATAGGCCGGGTTGTGTCTCGGGCGTCTTCGAAAACAGCCCTCCGATTCCGCGCTTTTTTGGACCCGCCGCGCCCAGAGCGGCGGAAATTCGATCGAATTCCGGCAAAACAGCCTCTTGTGCCGGGTCGGCCTCAAGCTGACCCTCGCCCGCCAGTCGCGTGTAGATCTCGTTGAGCGTTTCAGCCATGTGGCTGGTGTAGCCGTGCTCGGGGAACGAGGAAAGCTGATGGCGGCCATCAAGAATCCTCGTTTGACCTCGGCGGCCGTTCTGATCTTGATAGTCACATGAACGATGCAACAAGACCATCCGCCTCGCTGATTACTCCAGTTCTTGTCGGCGGATGTATTATCATGCTGATCAGTTTCGCGATCCGGGCATCGTTCGGGGTCTTTCAGATTCCCATCTCGGAGGAATTTGGGTGGCCACGGGCCGAGTTTTCGCTGGCTATCGCCATTCAGAACCTTGCCTGGGGTATCGGCCAGCCGATCTTCGGCGCGCTGGCCGAAAAGATTGGCGATCGCAAGGCTATCATCCTAGGTGCCTTGACCTATGCCGCCGGGCTTGCGTTATCGGCCGCGGCAGTGAACCCGCTTCAGCACCAGATCCTTGAGATTGCGGTGGGGTTCGGTGTTGCCGGAACCGGTTTCGGAGTCATTCTGGCCGTGGTTGGGCGTGCCGCATCAGACGAGAACCGCTCGATGGCCCTTGCCATTGCGACGGCGGCCGGCTCGGCGGGGCAGGTAGTTGGAGCCCCGGTTGCCGAATGGCTTTTGACCATGATGACCTGGCAGTGGGTCTTCATCGTCTTTGCTGTGTTGATCCTCGCCTCGCTTCTCGCACTGCCAATGATGCGAACACCGCAAGCCGCTACGCGGGCCGAACTTGAAGAAAGCCTTGGTACCGTTCTGGTCCGAGCGTTCCGCGACCCGTCCTATACGCTGATCTTCCTCGGGTTCTTTTCCTGCGGATATCAACTTGCTTTTGTCACCGCGCATTTTCCTGCTTTTGTGACGGAAGTCTGCGGACCTATTGCCGCGGGAAGCGTTCTGCATTCCATCGGGATTACGTCGACCTCGGCGCTGGGTGCCGTGTCGATCTCGCTCATTGGTCTTGCCAATATTGTCGGCACTCTTACGGCTGGATGGGCCGGCAAGCGCTTCTCGAAGAAGTATCTTTTGGCGGGGATTTACACGGCGCGCACATTTGTCGCCGCAGCCTTCATCCTTACGCCGATGACACCGGGCACGGTCATTCTCTTTTCGGTGTTTATGGGTGTGCTCTGGCTCGCCACCGTACCGCTGACCTCAGGTCTGATCGCCCATATCTACGGCTTGCGGTATATGGGGACGCTCTACGGCATCGTCTTCTTCTCGCACCAATTGGGCAGCTTTCTCGGTGTCTGGCTGGGCGGTCGGATGTACGATCTCTACGGGTCCTACGACGTCGTCTGGTGGATCGGCGTTGGCGTCGGCGCGTTTAGTGCCATCGTTCACTTGCCCATCCGCGAAACGCGACCAGCCGCTTCGCCCGCCTAGCTGTCCTGCCAACGATCCAGAATGTAGCGCGCTGTCATCAGATCAAGATGCGCGCCGCCGCCGTTTTTGGAGATCGTGATGTCCTCGGGCGAGCGCGTGAAGGATCCGAGATCATAGAAGTCGGCTATGATGTCATCGTGGCCAATCACACCCTCGGCGATGGGAATCTTGAGTTCGCCGATATGATCCACCGTCGTGGCAAGACTATCTACAAACAACCGACCCCGACGCAGCGCTTCGTTGTCGACTTCTCGCATGTCGTGGCGATAGGCGCCAATAAGGTCGAGATGCTGACCCGGGCGCAGCCATGCCCCCCGGATGATCGGCTCTGTGGTCATCGTTGAAGTTGCGATGACATCTGCGTTGGCCACGGCTTCTGCCAGATCTGCTGCCACGCTGACTGCCGGATAAAGGCTGGCCAGGGCATCGGCCCGTTGCGCAGTGCGGTTCCAGACCGAAATTGCGGCATCCGGGAAAGCAGCGCCATAAGCTTCGATCAGGGACGCCGCGACCGCCCCGGCGCCGACGATCAAAACCTGCGCGACCACAGGCGGGGCCAGTCGGCGTGCAGAAAGCAGGCTATCACCAGCGGTCTTCCACTTGGTGAGCAGGTGAAAGTCCACCAGTGCCTCAAGCGACCCGTCAAGGTCAGAGAGCAAAACGGCCGCTCCTCCGATCACCGGTTTGCCATATTGGGGATTGCCCGGAAAAACAGTGGCTGATTTTACCAGAGCGCCCAATCCATCGATCCATGCCGCACGCGACAACAACGTGTCCGGGTCCCGATAAAGAAACGTATCCCCGATTTCGGCCGGCGGCAGATCGTGTCCGGCGGCGAGTGCTTCGGTGAGCGAAATCCAGTCCAGCCGTTTCTCGGCCTCGGCGGGCACGATGATGGTCACGGGGCACGCTCCAGAAACCCTTCCTCAACCAACCGGCGGCTCAGGCCCGAGGGGCCCTCGAATAAGTGTGTCTGCCATCCCCGTAACTCAGCAGCAGAGATATTGTCCGGCCGGTCATCGGTGAACAACAGGCGATCCGCTGGCACGCCGGACTGGTCCTCGAGAAGCTGGTAAATTGCCGGGTCCGGCTTGATTACGCCGAGGTGACCCGAGATCCAGCGCCGGTCGAATTCGGTCAGGATCGGATAAACGGTCTCGGCAAACGCAAAAGTCTCGATCCCGAAATTCGACAGGGCGAAGACTGAAACGCCTTGTTTTTTCAAGGCACGCAGAAGAACCGCGCTTTCGTCGATGGCGGGGCTTGCCATATCGATCCAGCGGTCATGCCACAGCATAATTTCAACGGACCAGTCCGGATGCGCCGTGGCCAGCGCTTCGACCGAGGCACGGAAAGGTGCCCCGCGATCCACTTCGAGGTTCATTTTCTCAAGCGGAACGGTCGCGAACAACTCTTTGCGGCGCTCTGCGCCAATTTCGGCGTCATAGAACCGTTCAGGATGCCATTCAATCAGCACATTGCCGATGTCGAACACCACTGCATCAACCGCCATCAGACCCCCAATATCTCGGCATGGAACGCAACGTGAGCTTCCATGAAGGTAGCGATGAAGAAATAACTGTGATCATACCCGGCTTGTAGTCTGATCTGGCCGGCCTGCCGGCGGGTGGCCATGGCTGTGGCCAGCGCCTCAGGCCTCAAGAGATCAAGAAACTGGTCCTCGGTGCCCTGATCAATGAGCACCGGGTTCGGATGCCCGGTTTCGCGCATAAGCAGGCTCGCGTTGTGTCTTGACCACGCGTCGCGATCCGAACCCAGATATGCCTTGAACTGCTTCTTGCCCCAATCGCTGTCAGTGGGATTGGCAATCGGCGCGAAGGCAGACACGCTTTTGAAACGCTCCGGATGGCGCAGACCAAGTGTCAGGGCGCCGTGCCCGCCCATTGAATGGCCGGTGATCCCCTGCGCCTCCGGTTGCAGCGGAAAAGTATCGAACAGCAACCCCGGAAGGTCGGAGGCGATGTAGCTCCACATCTGGAAATGTTGCGCCCAGGGCGCCTCTGTCGCGTTCACATAAAAACCAGCACCCTGCCCTAAATCGTAGGCATCGTCATCGGCAACGCCTTCGCCCCGCGGGGACGTATCCGGAAAGACCAACGCAAGGCCACGTTCGGCTGCCCATCTCTGCGCTCCTGTCTTTACCATCGCATTCTCATGGGTGCAGGTAAGGCCGGCGAGAAACCACAGGACAGGCACCGCCCCAAGTTTCGCTTGCGGCGGAAGGTAAAGGCCGAATGTCATCTGCGTTCCCGTAGCGCCGGAGGTATGCCGGTAGACACCCTGAACGCCTCCAAAGGCCCGGCTCTCTGATACGGTCTCCATGGTCTTCATTCCTTCAAAATCCGCGCACCCATGCCACCACCGCAGTTACGGTGATCACAGACAGCAGAGTCGAGATCAGGATTGTCGCAGAAACCCTTTGGGGTGCCACCCCGTAATGCTGCGCGAGAATAAAGACGTTTCCAGCTACAGGCAGGGCTGCCGCCGCAATCATGACGGCCGCCGGAAATGGAGCAACTCCGAAGAGAAGCAACGCCGATACCGCGACGGCGGCAGGGTGCAGCACGAGCTTTGCGAAACTCAGCCACCCGGCAACGCTTAGGCGCTCGGCGGACTTGAATGCCAGCGACGCGCCGATCGCAAAGAGCGCACCAGGCGTTGCGGCCCCGCCAAGCAATTCAAGAAAGTCATCCATTGGTCCCGGAATTGGGAAACGAAGGGCCGACCAGACCAATCCGGCGGAAATTGACACGATCATCGGATTTCGCGCGAGACCGCCGATGACGACCGCCAGCGTCCGTGCCGTGATCCGCCCTTCACGCGACGCGTTGATCAAGATGACAATCAGGCTACCAAAGATCGTCAGATCCACCACCAGAACGAGGATGATGGGCGCAACGGCGGCTTCACCCAGAAGCAGGGCCAGCATCGGAACTCCGAGAAAACCGACATTTCCGATCACGGCGCACTGGGCTTCGAATGCCGCTTCCACCATCGGCCGCCGCCGGGTTAGGCCAATCACGGTCGCCAGGACATATACAAACGCCGTTCCCGCCAGATATGCCACCACGAATGTCGGATCGAAGATTTCGCGAATCGACAGCGTTGCCGTGAACCGGAACAGCATGGCTGACAGGGCAAAGTAGAACACAAACTTGGTAAGGTAGGCCGTTGCATCTTCGGTAAAGACCCCGGAACGGCCGGCGCTGTAGCCAAGGCCGATCACGGCAAAGAACGGCAGTGTCTGCAGCAGAATACCAAGCATATGCGCCGGTTACGGTGCGACGCGCCTGAGATCAAACCCGTTTCCAAAATAAACTGAACTGTATAGTTCAAAAAAGACTTGTCCGACACCGTTGCCTCGAGTAAATCTCTAATATGAACTGAACGGTTCAGTTTATAATGTGGAGACCAACATGCCCCGTCTTTCTCTCTTCGCCGCGGCCGGCCTAGCCGCGGGAATGACATTGGCTGCAGCCGCGTTTGCCGAAGCGCCGCTGTCGATCGAGGTTAGCCAAACTCGGATGATTGATCAGCCGGAGTCCTGCACCCAGCTCGAACGGCTCGCCGGTGTTGACGGTCCCGAGTGCGGACTCTCCTCCGTCCAAGAACTCGCCGAGAAGAAAATGATGCTGGACAACGATTGAGTGTGTTGGGCAACGCTATTCACGCCGGCGGGACGCATGGCGTCTCTCCGGCTGAAGACGCCTTCCTTGAAAAAAGTGAACTGATGAGTTTATATTCGTTCTAAGGAGGCGCCGATGAATGACATGACGACGACCATCAAGAAGGGTCGGAAATTCGAGCAGGTTTTGGACGGAGCACGCGTTGTGTTTCGTCAGGAAGGATACGAAGGCGCAAGCGTGGACATGATTGCCAAAGAAGCGGCAGTCTCGAAGGCAACGCTATATAGCTATTTTCCCGACAAGAAGCTCCTCTTTCTTGAAGTCGCAAAGGACGAGTGCCGCCGTCAGGCGGACCAGGCCATCGAACGGCTCGAGACCGCCGGCGACCCCTCGCTGATCCTCTACGAAGCTGGGGAACGCATGATGCGTTTCTTTCTTTCTCCACTGGGTCGGCAGGTCTATCGCCTCGTCGTGGCGGAAAGCGATCGCTTCCCCGAGCTTGGGCGAGAGTTCTACGAGAGCGGCCCAACCATCGTGCACGAGACGCTCAAGCGATATCTTCGGCGTGCTGTCGACGCCGGCAAGTTAGAGATCGAGGATATCGAGCTTGCCGCCGACCAATTCCCTGAACTCTGCAAGGCCGCGCTACATTCGCGGCTGGTGCTCGGTCTTCAGACGGATTTCACCGATGATGAAATCCGACGCGTTCTAAAAGGTGCGGTCGAGATGTTCATGGCGCGCTACGGAAAGAAGGGCACCTAGTCGACGCGGCGAACATGAAGCTGGTTCCCGATCTTCCGGGTTTCGAACCGTTTCAGGTCCTGAACCAGATCCGATAGCTTGCGCTTCCCGTAGGTCCGAGTGTCGAAATCGGGGTTCTCAGCGGTGATGTACTGACCAAGTGGCCCCAGAGCATACCATTCGTCTTCCTGTGGGATCTTTTCCATCGCGTTCAGGATCAAAGGAACAGCGTCAAGCGGCGGTCGCTTTCCGGTCGGCGCTTGGGCAGTGTTTGGCGCCGGTTCGGTTTCTTCAACGATATTCTCGATCAGGATGAACCGGTTGCAGACATTCCGCAGACTTTCAGGCGCCTTAGCTTCGCCGATTCCAATCACGTCCAGACCCTGCTCCCGAATTCGATTGGCTAACGCGGTGAAGTCACTGTCAGACGACACAAGCACGAAACCGTCAAACCGCGACGAATGGAGTATATCCATGGCGTCAATCACCAGCCCTATATCGCTGGCATTCTTGCCGACGGTGTTCGCGCTTTCCTGGTGCGCCACCAGCCCGAGATCCCGCACGGTCTTTGACCAGTTCGAAAGCCGACCCGACGACCAGTCGCCATAGACCCTCCTGAGGGCCGGTTCCCCAAGGGATGTAACCTCTTTCAGAATGGGAGCGGCGTATTTGGCGGGAATATTGTCGGCGTCTATCAGTACAGCGAAGAGGGGACGGTCGCGGTCGGCCATGGGGGCTCCTTTTGCGTCATCCTATAGCGGCCAAGCATTCGGGGCGGAAGATGATTGCGCTGCGTATTGTCAATGCCACCGGGGGTTCGGGGACATGCGGTCACCGAGAATGACTAAAGATCTGCCCACATCACAAGCGCATCCACATAACCCTTGCTTGGATGATGGAACGCGCCCGGAAGCCGCCCCACCACACGGAATCCGGCCCGTTCCCAAGTCTCGATGGCCCGGTTATTCGTGGCCACGACAAAGTTGTACTGCATGGCGCGATAACCCGACGCGCGTGCCGCATCCAGCGAGTGTGCAAGCATAGCGCGCGCCACCCCACGCCCACGGGCTGCTTCGGCGGTGACATAGCCGCAATTGCAGACATGCCGGCCACCACCGCCCTGATTTCTGCGCAGGTAATAGGTCCCGACGACGGTACCCTCGTCCTCCGCCACAAAAACCCGGTTCTCCGCTCCCATCCAATACGACAGCGCATCGGCCTCCGAGATGTCAGGGTCGATCGTGTAGGTGTCTCCGGCCCGGAAGACAGGTTGCAAAACACCCCAGATTGACGCGCTGTCATCCGACAGAGCCGCTCGGACCAACGGGTTGTGGCGGCTTTTCATCCTGCATGAATCACGCAATGACTGGGACATGGCCCGTGCGAGCCTGCGTCAATAAGTGACCACGGACCGGATCGATTTCCCGGCGTGCATCAGATCGAACCCGCTGTTGATGTCATCCAGCCCCATCGTGTGGGTAATCATCGGATCGATCTCGATCTTCCCTTCCATGTACCAGTCGACAATCTTCGGGACATCGGTGCGGCCCCGCGCCCCGCCGAAAGCCGTGCCGCGCCATACGCGTCCGGTCACAAGCTGGAAGGGGCGAGTCGATATCTCAGCTCCTGCAGGCGCAACGCCGATGATGATGCTTTCGCCCCACCCTTTGTGGGCGCTTTCCAGTGCAGCGCGCATCACGTTCACATTTCCTGTCGCGTCAAAAGTGTAGTCAGCGCCGCCCTTGGTCAGATTTACCAGATGGGGAACCAGATCGCCTTCGACTTCTGACGGATTCACAAAATCTGTCATGCCGAACCTCTCAGCCATGGCACGTTTTCCGGGGTTCAAGTCCACGCCGACGATTTGGTCGGCTCCGGCCAGTCGCAGTCCCTGGATGACATTCAAACCAATGCCACCAAGACCGAATACGATCGCCCGCGATCCAATTTCGACTCTTGCGGTGTTCATCACCGCGCCGATCCCTGTCGTAACGCCGCACCCAATATAGCAGATCTTGTCGAACGGGGCGTCTTCCCGGACTTTGGCCAACGCGATCTCGGGCAACACGGTGTGGTTCGAAAAGGTCGATGTGCCCATATAATGAAGGATGGGATCCCCATCGAGAGTTGAGAACCGCGACGTCCCATCCGGCATAAGCCCCTGGCCTTGCGTGGTCCGGATCGCCTGACACAGGTTCGTTTTTGGATGAAGGCAGTATTCGCATTCCCGGCATTCCGGCGTGTAGAGAGGGATTACGTGATCGCCTTTCTTGAGGCTCGTCACCCCCGGCCCAACGTCAACCACGACGCCTGCACCCTCATGGCCGAGAATCGCCGGGAAGAGGCCCTCGGGATCCGCGCCTGACAGCGTAAATTCGTCGGTATGGCAGATACCGGTTGCCTTTAGTTCAACCAAGACCTCGCCCTCCTTGGGGCCATCGAGGTTCACGTCCATGATTTCAAGTGGTTTACCGGCGGCGACCGCCACAGCGGCTTTGGTGCGCATCGTCTGTCCCTCCCGCAATGTCGCGTTTGCCGCGAACACTGCGCCAAAGCCTCTGACGTTTCAATGGCGGGGAATTTGCGCTATTCTTTCCCCATGCATCGCGTATTCCCTCTGATCCTGCTTTTTGCAGGTTGTTCGGTTCAACCTGGGACCGAGTTTCCGCCCATCGGAACCCCCGGCGGATGCGCCCCGCAAGTCTTCAGCAGTTTCCTTGGCCAACCGCGGACCGCGCTCGTCGGGGTCACAATCAACGGACCTTCTCGGGTTATAGAGCCTGGAAGCGCAGTGACGACGGATTTTCAGCCTGATCGCGTGAACTTTGAGATCGACGAGGCTGGAACGATTGCCCGCATCTATTGCGGCTAACCTAGTCGCTGAACCGGTCATGACAGGCGCTGCAGGTCTCCGCCAAGTGCCGGGCCCCAGTGCCAAGATCGGCGGTGCCCTGGACACTCGTTAGGATCGTCGCGGCCTCCACCATGCGAGCATTGGCATTGCTGAACGCGGCCCAGTCGGTCCAGATATCGGGCTTGGCCTCAGATTTCGGATCACTTGACCGGTTCTCGAATAGGTCCGTCACCCGGTGGCCATTCTGAACAATTCGAACGGCGGCAGCGCGTGCGGCGACCAGATCCATGGTTTCCTCGCCCCGGGCCATGCGGCGGATCAATTTCTCGTCGCCTGCAAGGGTCTTCATAAGATCCATGCGGGCGCGGACCTGCGGATCCTTGACCCCTTCGTGGGCAAAGACAGAAGCCGAGAGGCCCAGGATTAAGGTCAGGACAAGAGCAGTGCGCATGAATCCTTGGTGGCGTGCATGGTGGGCTAATGCAAGGGACTCGACTCAGGCTGATTCAACCGATATCGGAACAATAGGGGAACATTTGTGCTGCTGTGCCATGCCAAACCGCCGGATCTTATCGCTTTGGTTTCCGCGCCTTGGTGTCGAACGCTGCCTGCGTCAAGGGCATGGCGCGCCGGATATCCCGTTCGCCATCGTCGGCGATCATGGGAATATGCAGGTTCTTACATCGCTTTCCGCCGACGCCTCGGCGGCTGGCCTGAACCGCGGCCAGCCTCTTCGTGATGCTCAGGCCATGTGCCCGACGCTTCTGACACGCCGGCAGAATCCCCATGGCGAAACCCAGTTTCTGGGCGCCCTTCGGCGCTGGGCGGGAAAGTTCTCACCTTGGGTGGCCGAGGAAGCACCGGATGGTCTTTTGGTCGACCTCACAGGATGTGCGCATCTTTTTGGCGGTGAAGCCGCGCTTTTGGATCAGGTGGAAGATGACTGCGCTGACCTGGGCCTGACGGTACAGGCTGGTATCGCAGATACGGCCGGCGCGGCTTGGGCCCTTGCGCGGTTCGCCGGCCAGCCCCTGCCGCTTGCCCGATCGGGGGACGCCATCGACCAAGAGGCTTATGCGACACGCGCCCGGGCGGCCAAGCGCCGCCATTGGGAACGGGGTGGACCTGCACCACCGACCCGCCCGGTCCAAGACCGCCCGCGCCGCATCGCAGACCCCGGCAAGACCCGCGCCGCCATTGCGCGGCTTCCGGTCGCCGCGCTTCGCATAGAACCCGAGGTGCAAGAGGCGCTGCTTCGCCTTGGTCTGCGTCGGATCGAGGATCTGGCCGGGCAACCCCGGGCCGGTCTGGCCCGGCGGTTCGGACGGGGTTTGGTTCAACGGCTGGATCAGGCCATGGGTGTCGAGCCCGAGCCAATTTCCCCGGCGAAACCGCCCCTGCACTTTGCGGTGCGTCTGACATTGCCAGATCCCATCGGTCTTTTGGACGATATCATGGCTGCCCTGGACCGGCTCACACCGGAACTATGCGGGAGATTGGCGGCCAAATCCCGTGGCGCGCGCGTAGTACGGCTTGAAATTCATCGCTCCGATCACACCAGCCAGTGGTTCGATATCGGGCTCGCCCGTCCTTCGGCCGATCCGAACCGGATTCGCCCGCTTCTCAGCCTAAAAGCCCAGGATATCGATGCGGGTTTTGGTATTGACCGCCTCCGCCTTGAAGCGGTCGTGACCGAACCGCTGCATGCACGCCAGCATCGGGGCCATCTTGACGCCGGTGCCGATGCCGCCGAGCGGCTGAGCTCGAACACCGCTCTTGACGATCTTATTGGCCGCGTCGGGGCCCGGATTGGAATGGATGCGCTGACCCGCTTTCATCCGGCCGACAGCAATATCCCGGAAAAGGCATGGACCGAGCTTGCCGCCGCATGGTCGGAACCGGCGACAGGCTGGAGCCCGGCGGCTCCGGCCCGCCCGCTCGTGATGTGGCCACCGGAACCTGTCACGGCAAATGACCGGCCCGAAGTGCCGTTGTCTTTCCGCTGGCGCCGGCGGGACCTGACCACACATGCGGCTGTCGGGCCAGAACGCATTGCGCCGGAATGGTGGCTGGACGACCCGTCATGGCGGTCGGGTGTTCGCGATTACTGGCGCGTCACGACGCAAACGGGCGAAACCCTGTGGCTCTATTACGCCCATGGGGGCCCGATGTCGTCGGGCTGGTTTTGTCAGGGTAGCTTTGCCTGAGACGCCAAAAAGTAAAGGCCCCCGTTATGGAGACCTAAGGCTGAAAGGTATGTCCCCGGTGCCACGGGCTGGGTGGGGGCTGTTAATCCGCAGCACCGGGGTAGCGTTGTGTCGCTATGAGGAAACAACTGACCGAGGATCGCGGCTGCAACACGGTGCCCATCGCGCCTTTTCCCGGTAATTTTGCGGCAATACTTTGGCGTCTTGATTTTGTCGTCGCCCGCCCGCACTGTCATGCAATGACGCATGAGCCCGGCAAGCCCGTCGCATTCACCCGAATAGAAGACACGCGTGTCGCATTCGACCGCCGCGAACTGGGGATCATCCTCGGCCTTTACGGGCGCATGGTGTCGGCGGGCGAATGGAGAGACTATGGCATGTCCTTCCTCAAGGATGTCGCCGTGTTTTCGGTATTCCGCCGCGCAGCCGAACATCCGCTGTACCGGATCGAGAAGCGTCCGAAGCTCCGCTTGCGGCAAGGCATGTACGCCGTCATCGGTATGGACGGTCAGGTCCTGAAACGAGGCCACGATCTGAAATCCGTACTGCGTGTGCTTGAACGCAAGCTTATTCGCGCGGTGGAGTAACTCGGCGGACCGACGTCACGGGCCCATCGCCCTGTCGCTCAATCCGCGCCAACGCCTCAGAGGTACGTTCGTACACCGTTGACATATATCCGGCATTGGCGTGCAGGATCCGATCCTCTTCGGCCACGAACGCCACATGGCCTTTCCAGAACATCAGGTCACCCGGTCGTGCCTTGTCCGGACCTGCGACCGGCTCGCCCAGCACGGCCTCCTGCATATCTGTGTCCCCGGGGCACGGCAGGCCGCACGCCAAAAGCGCAGCTTGCACCAACCCCGAGCAGTCAATTCCGAACGCGGAGTTTCCGCCCCAGAGATACGGTGTTCCTAAGAAGAGCTTTGCGATGTCCAGTGGTGTGTCGAACAGATGGTCCAGAGGCCGGAGATGCCGCGTGGGCACGTATCGAGAGGTCGGTACCGTCCCCGCCGTGGGCGCCAGCTCTGCCCACGGTCCTACATGACCCACGACGGCCACCCGTGATCCAAACGACAAATGAAAGGGTCGCGGGACTCGTTTTATGTCGGGTTCCAAGGTCGCGTAAGTGCGCGCGCTGGCGACAAAATGCGTCGGTTCAATCTTAGGGGGACCGACCAGCGCCGCCGCGTCGATCCAACCGCAGTACCCGTCGCGTTCGGCAAAACCCCATGCATAGGGTGCGTCGGTATCTAGAACGCGAAAGGTTTCACCGTAGACCAACTCGCGAGTCCGCGCGCCACCACGATCCACCAGAAGCGGCGCAACGGACACGTTGATGCTGTGGTGTTCGCCCTCGACAAACAAGTCTGCTGAAACTTTGCCTCGCAACGAGACATGGGCGACGCGTCCATTTGATGGCGTCACACGGGGGTCGAACGCCGTAATCACGTGCCTAGGAACTCTGGCAGGGCGTCAAAGAGCGCGCGCGTGCCTTGTCCAACCCCGCCAACTGGGCGCCCCGGTGCGGCAGTCGGTTGCCATCCGTAGACGTCGAAATGCAGGTACCGTGGTGCCCGTTCGACAAAGCGGCGCAGGAACAGCGCTGCGGTAATCGATCCGGCGAAACCGCCCTTTGGAGCGTTGTCGAGATCAGCGATCCTGGGTTCGATCATGGTTTCGTATGGCATGTGAAATGGCAAACGCCATACGGGATCGGCCACGCGGCGCGCAGCCTCAGATAGGGCGGCTGCCAGTCCTTCGTCATCGGTGTAGAATGGTGCCAGATCCGGTCCGACGGCCACGCGGGCGGCGCCTGTCAGGGTCGCCATCGAGACAATCAGATCCGTCTCTTCCTCATCGGCAAGAGCCAGCGCGTCGGCCAGCACTAGGCGCCCTTCGGCGTCGGTGTTGTTGATCTCGATCGTGAGGCCCTTGCGTGAGGTCAGAATGTCACCCGGACGGAAAGAGTTGCCCGACACCGCGTTCTCGACGGCTGGGATCAGGACGCGCAGGGTGATGTCGGTGCCGCTTCCCATTATCATCCGGGCAAGTCCCAGAACCATGGCCGCGCCGCCCATATCCTTCTTCATCAGTCCCATTGCTGCGACGGGCTTCAGGTTAAGGCCCCCTGTGTCGAAACAGACCCCCTTTCCGACGAGCGTGACGCGTTGCGCGCCTTTGCCCCAACGCATATCGATCAGACGGGGCGCACGATCGGCGGCGCGTCCGACCGCGTGGACCAGCGGAAAACCCTCATTCAGAAGAGTGTCGCCGGTGATGACCGAAATTCTGGCCCCATAGTTCTCGGCAAGTGCACGGACCGAAATCTCGAGATCACTGGGGCCCATGTGTTCGGCCGGCGTGTTGATCAGATCGCGGGTCAGCGTCTCTCCGGCCGCGATCGTCTCAATCCTTGTTGCGTCCACACCTTCCGGCGCCACGAGCAAAGCGTTTTGGGCAGGTGCGCTCTTGTAACGTTCGAAACTGTAACCAGCCAGAAGCCAACCAAGAGCGGCCTCGGAAAGATCGTCTCCTGTCAGTTCGCCCGCGATATAATATGATCCTTCTGGCAGTCTGTCGCGCAATGCCGCAAAGGCAAACCGCTTGCGCGGTGAGCGAGGATCACCGTACCCGACCCGGGCAAGTGTGCCATCGCCATCCGGAATGAGGACAAGTCGTCCGGGCTGGCCGGCAAAACCCTGTCCTCGGACCCAGGTTGTTTGGGTTTCGGACAGGTTTGCAAGCCATGCTTCCACGCCATCGCGGGTGACGAGGTCTATGGGAATGGCCGACGTATCGGGTCTGGCGAAAGCAAGGGCTGACATAAACGCGGCAATCTCGTCCGGTCCTGGAAACGGCCACAGCCTAGCTGCTCTCTCTGGCACGGCAAGACCTGCGATCGTTCAAAGACGAGCGTCTTGTGGATCGCATACGGACAGGAGCGACGCTTCGCCCACCCGGATCAGCCGCGCCACCGTCGCCGACAAAGATGTGGGATCGCCAGAGGTCGCGGTGTCCGCCACATGCCCCGAAACCCGTGCGAGCGTTGCAAAGCCCACTTGGTCCGCCACCGCTTGCAAAGCATTCGCACCGCGGCGAACCCGCGCGAGTTCGTCATTGAGGTATGCCGCTTCGATTGAAAACAGACGCCTGCCCATATCATCCAGAGCGCGTCCAACCACGCGCTCCGCCCCCGGTTCGCCCAGTTCGCGAACCAGAAGATCCAGCCGATCCCGATCGAGTTCGGCCGCCTCGCGCAACTGCAAATTCGACACAATGGTCACAACCCAGTCCTCTCGCCGATAGAATTCCCCGGGGCAGGGGTACTGCCTCTGACAGGACAAACCGTTGAGGTCTGGCAGAAAAGTAGTTCCAACTATACGAAAACTCGGGCTATAGCCGGCGGCAAAAGGTGCACACCATGACCGAGGTCAAGCCAAACCTTGCCCATTTTGAACGGCGCTTTCAAACCTGCGCGGCAAAGACACGTGCCAATAACCCGGTCCAACTCGGTATCCATCCGCTAGAGGCGGTTCTCGGCGTTATTGCCGCCCCGGTTTGCTGTGGGGCCACAAACGCCTTGCAGCTGGCTTAGATCGGGGGGGCGCGCCCGTGGAACAAATTCTGGCACTTGCCGCAACCAACCTGATTTCTCCGATCATTCTGTCCTTTGCGCTTGGCGTGCTGGCTGCCTTAGCACGATCGGATTTGACCATTCCTGAGGCAGTGGCCAAGGGAATGTCGATCTATCTGCTCTTCGCCATCGGGTTCAAAGGTGGAGCGGGAATCGCCGCACATGGTCTGGATGGCAAGGTGATCGGATCGCTGCTGGCGGGGCTTGTTCTATCCTTCGCGATCCCATTTCTTGCGTTCGGATTGCTGCGGCTTGTTTCGAAGCTTTCAATGGTCGATGCGGCTGCAGTGGCCGCGCATTACGGTTCGATCTCGATTGTCACATTCGTGGCCAGCACCTCTGTGCTCGACGGACAGGGAACGAGTTTCGAAGGCTACATGGTTGCGGTGGCTGCCACGATGGAGGCCCCGGCCATTATCTCGGCGCTGTGGCTTGTCTCGCGCGCCGGGGGCGAGGCGAC
>JBCBKU010000018.1:0-9119 GCA_038521345.1 Pseudomonadota bacterium
TGCGCATTAAGTGACTAAGCGCCCGTGTAGCCCGCAGGACCGTGCGCCTGCACGCTTGAGCCTCAAACCACCCGTACCTCCCCCTCCTCCTCTGGATACTCCCGCACCATGTGGTAGGGCCGCTCGCGCCACCAGAAGGTGAGGGCGCTTGACCCACGTCAAGGCGAGTGTGCGCGCCAACCTCTAAAGTGACCTTCCAAGACAAAGGGAGGGTCCCATGCCGGATTGGTCGGACATGGCTGCGCGGTTGGCGGCGCGGCGAAATGAATTGGCAGCGGCGCTGGCAGAGATCGAGGACGCGCTTGACAACCCCCAGCCCAAGGATTGGGAAGACCGCTCGTCCGAGCGGCAGGGGGACGAGGTGCTCGAGGCGCGGGGTCATCAGGAGCTGACCGAGTTGCGCCAGATCGACGCCGCGATGGGCCGGATCAAGGCCGGGGAATACGGGATCTGCACGCTCTGCGGTACGGCGATCAGCCCCGCCCGGCTGTCGGCCCTGCCCGCGACCCCCATCTGCAAGGCCTGCGCGGGGGCACGGCCCCACACCTGATCCTCAGACGGTTCTGTACGCGCCCTCTTCCTCGGGATAGTCGGTGACCATATGGTACGGCCGCTCGCGCCACCAGAAGGTCAGCGCCCATTTCTCGCCCTGGGTCACGGGAACGCCTGCATGCAGCGAATGGGGGTGAAGCTTGTTCGTACCCAGCTTGGTATTGCCGAAGATCACGACCCGACCGAGGCGCGCCGCGACCCGGATTCTCAGTTCGGGGAATTCGGTCTCGCCGCCCTGGGGCACGTCGTTCAGGTAGCAGATCGTCGTAAAAAGCCGCTGACCCCCGCGCATGAGATGCTCGGGCCCGCCGGGCCCGTCTGGATCGAACCCGTCGGAATGGGCCCGGAATTCCTGCGGGCCGGTATAGTGGAGAAGTTGGCAGGGTTCGGCATTCTCCACCGGGAGACGCACCACTGACGACACGCGCGACGCCAGCGTCATGAGCGAGAGATCCGAAGTTTGGTCAAGATAGGCGGTGGAATTCGTCCGCGTCTCCGAGATTGCCGTACCGCCATCGTCCGACACGACCGGTGCACGCTGCAACGCCGCACGGCCGCCCGAAATGATCTTGTCGGCCAGAGACGTGTCAAAGACGCCGTCGGCGACGACAACGGTGGGGTTGATGCAGATGGTCTGAAACTGCACGGTCCGGTCTCCCATATTTCGGTGGGAGGGTAGCCAATCGTTCCCGCGTGCGAAACCCCGGCGCCGTTCCCCTTGCGCTCGCCCGCTACCCGAGGATAACCGGATGGCGAACAGATGCTCGGAGGAACCCATGGCCCGCATTCTCGTGACCGGCGGTGCCGGCTATATCGGCAGCCATGCCTGCAAGGCGCTGGCGCGCGCGGGTCATGAGCCGATTTGTTTCGACAACTACTCAACCGGATGGAAAGACGCGGTAAAATTCGGCCCCGCGGTCGAAGGTGACTTGCTGGACCGGCCCTCGCTTGATGCCGCGTTCGCAACGCATTCCCCGGATGCAGTGATGCATTTCGCGGCGGTGTCGGACGTGGGCGAGTCCATGCGCGACCCTGGCAAGTACTGGCGCATCAACGTTCTCGGATCCCTTAATCTTCTCGAGGCAATGTTGGCGGCGAGATGCAAGACACTCGTATTCTCATCGACGTGCGCGACCTACGGTGACCAAGACGGCGTCGTTCTTGACGAAGCGACCGAGCAAAAGCCAATCAACGCCTACGGAGCGTCGAAACTGGCGATAGAGCGGATGATCCACGACTTTGCTGCCGTGCATGGTCTGCGACATGTGATCTTCCGCTACTTCAATGTCGCCGGGGCTGATCCCGAGGCCGAGGTGGGAGAGTATCACCGACCCGAAACGCATTTGGTGCCGTTGATGCTGGATGCAATTGCAGGGCGACGCCCGGCCCTGACGGTTTACGGTACGGACTACGATACACCCGACGGGACCTGCATTCGCGACTATGTACACGTTATGGATTTGGTGGACGCGCACGTTCTAGGTCTGTCGTGGCTGGACGAGGGCAAAGATAACCGTGCCTTCAATCTCGGAACCGGGAAAGGGTTCTCGGTGCGCGAAGTCGTGGACGCAAGTCGCGCGGTGACCAATCGCGAGGTTCCCGTAAAAGACGGAGACCGACGCCCAGGAGACGCAGTCAAACTGGTCTCTGGAAGTGCGCGGGCCATCGACGAATTGGGGTGGGTGCCGAAGCGGTCGACCATGCCGGCCATGATCGAGGACGCTTGGCGGTGGCACCAGGTGGGCGACTACACCTCCTAGGCGCGGTTGTAGATGTCTTCGTAGCGGACGATGTCGTCCTCACCCAGATACGCCCCGGTCTGAACTTCGATCAGGTACATCGGCAATTTGCCGGGATTTGCCATGCGGTGCCGTGCGCCAAGGGGAATGTAGACACCTTCATTCTCGGTCACGAGCTTGATTTTGTCTCCGATCGTGACCTCAGCAGTACCCGCCACGACGATCCAGTGCTCTGACCGATGGTGATGAGACTGCAGGGACAAGATTCCGCCGGGCTTAACCATGATCCGTTTCACCTGAAACCGGTTGTCGATGCATAGCGTTTCATACCATCCCCAAGGCCGATGAAAGCGGGGATAGTCGTTGGCTTGCGGCACTTTGGCTTTACGCAATGCGCTGACCGCCGCCTTGACGTCTTGCGCCTTCTCTTTTGATGCAACGAGCACCGCGTCCCGCATCGCGACCGCCACAACGCCGTCAAGCCCGACACCCACAATCTGGAGACTTGGCTCTTCCGATCTTAGGTAGCTGTCGGCGCAATCGATTGCGGTGGCAGCACCGTGAAGCGCGTTGCCATCCTCGTCCGGCCCTTCGATCTGCCAAAGCGCGTCCCAACTCCCCAGATCGCTCCATCCGCAATCCGTCGGAACAGTCGAGACATGGTCGGCCTTTTCCATGACCGCGTAGTCGAAGGACTGGGCCCGCGCCGAAGCATAAGCCGCGTCACCAAGTCGGAAGAAATCAAGGTCAGTATCGCCCTCGGCAATCGCGGCCCTGCACGGGTCCAGAAAGTCTGGTGCGTGCTTTTCAAAGGCTGAGATGACATCAGATACGCGAGCAAGAAAGATCCCTGCATTCCAGAGAAATTCACCGGATGCGACCATGGTCTCCGCGGTTTCCAGGTCCGGCTTTTCGTGAAAGCTTTCAAGGGCAATGGGTTTGCCAATCTCGGGTACACCCTCGGCTTCCAGATACCCATAACCGGTCTCAGGCCGAGACGGCTGGATCCCAAAAGTTACGAGGGCGCCCTTTGCGGCCGTTGCCCTGCCAGTGTCGACAGACGCGAGGAAGGCCGGGACATCGCCAATTACGTGGTCCGAGGGCGCGACCAGCATCTGTGCCGATGAATCACGATCGGCAAGCATCAGTGCTGCAGTCAGGATGGCTGGGGCGGTGTCGCGGGCAACCGGCTCGATCACGACGGTTGCGTCAAATAGGCCAAGTGCCTGGGCCTGTTCCACCGCAAGGAAGCGATAATCGTCGGCCGTCATGATGAGCGGAGTGCCAAAATCCGGCCCCTGTAGTCGGCGCAATGTCGTCTGGTACAGACTTTCCGACCCGATGAGCGGCGCAAATTGCTTGGGAAAGGCTTGTCTTGATACGGGCCAGAGACGGGTGCCCGACCCGCCGCAAAGAACAACCGGGTAAATCATCTTGTGCACTCCTTCGGGTGGTTCCGTGCGCCTTCAGTTTCAGGGTTTGTTGAACACGCGCTTTTGCCGGCGTTGGATGCGGGATCCTGGCCTCCGCCGAACAATCCGGCTGTCCCGCGTTTTGACACCTTCGTTCACGAAGTTGCCTGCCCGGACATACTTCGCGACGGTTGCATTGGGCTGGTCGTAGATCGTGCGCGCAGCAGCCCCGTTGGTCCGGATCAGTTCAAGTCGCCGCTCCTGCGTCTCTACGGTCGGTTCACCCAACTTGCCCAACTCTGCCCTGCCCATGAGCGCTCCGGCGATAACATAGGTCATCACTGATATCCCCGCATTCGGAATGAGATAGATCAGATTGGCGCCCAGTATCATCGCCAAGGTCGCCGTCGGCTGCGTTACGTTGTATCGTCGAGCGACTAAAGCGAGCGCGAAGAGTGGCAGGGCAAGCCAGATGAATTTGCTAAAGTACCCCACGTAGCCGTTGGTCCCAAGGGTGATGATCCACGCGCCATCCGCAGTGGAGATATCGACACCCTTGTGGTTGTAGACCCGAGAGCGGCCCCATCCGCCCCAACCAAAAACAGGACGTTCGAGGGCGCGGTCAAGAAGGATTTCTTCGTTGTCGAAACGAAATTCCAGTGACTGCGCACGCTCGGGAGCCTGTAAGTACGCAAAATCAATGATTTCCTCCACGGGCATGACATGCGAGCCGCGGATGAAGGGATAGCTTAGCAGCGCAAGAGCCATACACGACGCAAAAATCAATTGCAGACGTACCGTACCAAAGAACAGGATCGGCACGAACATCAGGAAGATCAACAAAGCGCCAAGCGACTTCGCAAGGATGAGCGTCATCATGAGTACGAGCGCGGCGCCGGCGAGCAAGATCTTCTTGTTGCGGCTGAGTTCGGACTTCAGAAAGCCAACCACAGCGAAGAGCGACACTGTCAGGAACAGCGCGAGATATAGACCGTGCTGGAGAAAAACTACTGGCCGAAAGCCGTCACCGCGTTTGGTCTGCTGGAAGCCTTGCGAATAGTAGCCGTAGAGATCCTTGTGCAGTTGTGGACTGAGCCGGACTTCATACAGTGTCGGCAAGATATAGGCGAGCGCACCAAAAACAATCACCCAAAGCAGAAGCGTGTGAGCCTTGGGATCTCCAAGAAATCGGCGGGCAAGAAGAAACGGGATGATGATCAGAAGCGACTTGATGATGTTGGATGGGATGTCGCGGGGCGTGTGCCCGGGCAAGACCGTGTCGGCAAAGACCTGGATGTCCTGGTTCGACAGCATTGTCCCGATTGGGTAAAAGATGAACAGCAGGATAACGATGGTGCCGATCCACGACTTCGGGAGCCAGCTGTTAAGCTCGGCATAGGGGCGCGGTTCGGGCTCCTCCACGCGATGGCGCTGCGCCTGCACCTCGGCGTACTCCCGCCATTTCATGGCTAGGATCACGCACAAGAGCGTCACAACACCGGGCATCAGGTGCTTGTCCAGCTTGGGCAAGACGGGGAAATCGAACTGAAGATACGCTGGCAAAAGCAGGTATGCCCCGACGATCGACAGACAGATGGCGCGCTGAATCGAGAAAAATCTGAAGAACAGGAAGATGCAGATCGGCCAAATCCAGAACACCAAATAGGCGAGGATCGTTGGCGTGACGAAATCTTTCATCGCAGAAAGCTACCCGGAAACACAATAACCGCTCGTGCGCTTCTTATAGTCCGATCCCGAACGCCGCGACAGGTCTGCGGGCGCGCTTGGCCCAGAAATACTGTCTTCGTGTCCCAAGTGTGGACAAAGGGGCGCGCTAGCGGGCGATCTGATCGGCATCGGTGCTGCGTGCGACGAGCGCCTCACGCATCAGCGCAGGAAGGATCATGATGCATTCTGCATATCGCTTCGACATGCGCCGCGGGTTCTGAGCCAGGCGCCACATCCATTCCAGTGCAAGGTTTCGAACCCAGATCGGCGCCCGCACCTGCGATCCCGCGATAAAGTCGAGGCCGGCGCCGATCGAGACAAAGCCGGTTTTGGGAAGCCGTCCGGAAGCGCGGACCGCGAATACTTCCTGTTTCGGAGCACCCAGAGCAAGAAAGCAAAGCCGCGCGCCCGCAGCTTCGATGGTGTCGATGAACTCGATCGCCGCATCGGATTCGGGATCAAAGCCCATCGGTGGTGAGAGTGTCTTTACGATTTTCAGCCCAGGTATCTCCGTGCGAAGCGCTTCTGCTGCCGCGTCGAGCGTCTTGTCCATCGATCCGAAGAACGCCACCGGCACGTTCATCTCTGCTGCGATGCGGCAAAGGGGCACAATTAGCTCGGATCCCGGTGCAAGTTCTACCGGTCGCCGGGCCAGATGCGACAGCCAAACGATGGGATTTCCGTCGGCGACCACGTGGCTATGGGCCGCGTAGGCGGTGCGAAACAGGTCATCGCGGCGCAGTTTAACGGTGTGGTCGAGGTTGATGGTCGCGATTGTAAAGCCTTCTCCCGTCGTGAATTTTTCACGAACTGCATCGTATAGCGCAGACTTGCTCGGCATGTTGATGCGGATGCCTTTGCGCATTGGGCTGGCTTTTGCCGTCCAGTCGATCGTTTGCATTGGGTCTCTCAGTCCGGGTCAACGCTGTGATACCGCAGCGCAGCACGTCGGTCTATCGGTCGAATGTTTCGTGTCTTGGAACATTGTGTACAGGACGTGACGCGCCGCTCAGTATTGACGTGCTGTAATTGACACCCGCTCCTGGATCGGCCACGCGGTGCGCGCGGTTTTGTTATCTCCGACGAGGGTCATCTTATGCGCATCGCGATGATTGGTACCGGTTATGTGGGGCTTGTATCCGGCGTTTGTTTTTCAGATTTCGGTCACGAGGTCATTTGCGTCGACAAGGACCCTTCTAAGATCGAGACACTTCAGAAAGGCGAGGTGCCGATCTACGAGCCAGGTCTCGATGTCCTGATGGCCAAGAACGTTGAGGCGGGTCGGCTGCGGTTCACGCTCGATCTGGCGGACGCCGTCGGCTGGGCGGATGCCGTATTCATTGCGGTCGGGACACCGACGCGCCGCGGCGATGGTCACGCGGATCTCAGCTACGTGTTCGGTGCGGCAGAAGAGATTGCGAGAGCGTTGAATGGCTACACCGTCGTGGTTGCCAAATCGACCGTGCCGGTCGGTACCAATGCACAAATCGAAGCAATCATTGCCAAGACGGCGCCCGATGCCCAATTCGATGTGGCTTCGAACCCCGAATTTCTGCGTGAAGGTGCCGCGATCGACGACTTCATGCGACCAGATCGTGTTGTTGTCGGCGTTAAATCTGAGCGCGCGGCCGATGTCATGGCCGATGTCTACCGCCCCTTGTTCCTCAGGGACTTCCCCATCGTGACAACCGATCTCGAGTCGGCGGAGATGATCAAGTATGCCGCCAACGCGTTTCTTGCGATGAAGATCACTTTCATCAACGAGATCGCCGCATTGTGCGAGAAGGTCGGCGCGGATGTGAAAGAGGTCTCGAAGGGTATTGGGCTCGACGGACGGATCGGAAACAAGTTCCTTCATGCCGGGCCCGGCTATGGCGGCTCGTGCTTCCCAAAGGACACGTCTGCTTTGGCTCGTATCGGTCAAGAGCATGCTGTTCCACAGAACATAGTCGAGACCGTCATACGAGTTAACGACAACGTCAAAGGCCGAATGATCCAAAAACTGCGCGATCTTTGCGACGACAGTTTCAACGGCAAGACCGTGGCGGTGCTTGGGGTGACGTTCAAACCCAATACGGACGACATGCGTGATGCACCGTCGTTAACGATCGTGCCAGCTCTTGTTGGCGGCGGTGCGAGCGTGCGCGTGGTTGATCCGCAAGGACGTCGCGAAGGGGAAGCGCTTCTGCCCGGTGTGACCTGGCTTGACGATCCATACGATGCCGCGCGCGAGGCGGATCTGGTTGTGATCCTGACCGAGTGGAACGAATTCCGCGCTCTCGACTTGACGCGGCTGCGGCAGTCTATGCGCACGCCGCGTCTTGCTGACCTTCGCAACATCTATTCGCGCGACGACGTGGAAGCGGCCGGGTTCACGGCCTACGCGGCGGTTGGTCGTTAAGGCGCCGAGAACGTCGGGGGCCCGAACGCCCAGATTGTATAGACAGAGTAAGCCGCCACGACTGCGGTTAGCACCGCATACTCGACCAACATTCTGATCGGTGCGTTGTGCTTTCGGGCCATCCGCATGATGAATGCGAAGCCAAACGCTCCGTTCAACGCGACGATAAAAAGGGCATGAGGCCAGTCCACAAAGGTCAGTCCAAGTGGAATCAGGGTCAGCGTGAGGACAGCCCTGATAAATGTCAGGGTCGCGATGCCCCGCGTGTCGCCAGCCCGCATGGCCAACTGACCGAATACCACGTAGCGTTCGAGGATCAGGATCAATGACAACACCGGAAGCAATGTGGCGACGCCTTCGAAATTCTCTGGATAGAGAAATACCGCAAGCGGCGGTCCGACTAGGAAGACAAAGGCCGCACTTCCAAAGGAACAGGCATCTTGCAGAAGCCGGGTCTTTCTGAACCCAGCGGAAAGTCGTTCATCCGAGTCTCGGCCCATCTCACTAAGGGCTGCGAAGTTCGTGCGCATGACGACGCGTTTCAGGAGCTGCACAATCAAATCGATCCAGATCATGGCGACCGCGTAGATCCCGAAGGTCGCGACATCCAAGAACCCGCCGAGGATGAAGCGATCGCCGCGCGTCCGGATGAAGTTCAGGAACGAGGCGCCCAGAAGCCACTTTCCGAAATCCCAGATTTCGCGCACATACCGCCGATCCCACTGAAACCGCATCGGCACCTCGCGGAAAAGGATGAAGCACAGGATAAGCTCGACCGCATATCCGACGATAACGCCTGTGACGATGGCCCACGCTGAGGGATTGATCAGTGCAAAGCCCACGGTTGCGATAGCGGCAAAGAAGATCTGCGAGAATTCCGTCAGAACGACCCGGCCCATCTTCAAATTGCGGTTCGCGAGCGCTATTGTGGTCGGTCGCAATCCACCAAGTAGGAATATAAGGCCGGAAACGGCGAGGATGGGAACAAGTTGCGGTTCGGCGTAGACCGTCTTACCGAGATCGATGAAGGGTGCGGCCTGTATCAGCCCGAGAACGCCACTCAGGATCCAAATCAGCAGTGTGACGAAGCTGAATTGAAGGACCTTAATCGTCCATGCCGTTCTCAGGAAATCCGGATCTTCGCCGTTCGGGCTTCGAATGATTGCCTGCCGCACGCCCAGTTCTGTCAGGAGTTGCAGTCCCGAGTGAATGGCAAAGATCAAGGCCATAAGGCCAAACGCCTCGGGGGCGAGCAGGCGCGTCAAGATCAGGTTCGATCCAAGTCGC
>JBCBKU010000018.1:9216-61886 GCA_038521345.1 Pseudomonadota bacterium
GCACCACGATGCGACCGCCTTGGCCCGCGAGCGTATAGCCCATGGATTCGGCCATTCGCTGGGCGAGAGAGCCTTTCTGGCCAATCCTGCGCACGAGGCTCGAGATCGCCTTGATCTGCATGGAGTCAGTCCGCCGCCTTCCTGTCCTAGCGGCCGTCGACCGATGCCGCGACCACCCTTGGGTCGACGGGCACGAAACGCTCAAGTGGATCAATCATATTTGCTAGCATGTCGTTCAGCCGCAATTCCGCCGTCGCGGGTGTTTCGCCTTCGCCGATCGGCGTGATCAGCCGCACCAAGGCACCGTCCGTTCGATTGTAAAGCAGTCCATCCCAGATCAGGTTGAATTTGGCAGCAAAGTCCCACGCAATTCGCCGCCCATGCTGTTCGAACCAATAGTAGACCAACAAGCGATCAACGCCTTTCTGGATTACTGCTCGGTTGACTTGGAACGGACTGACTGTACCCGCGATATGCGAGAGGTCCACGCGCTCGATCTCGGCCATTTCCCATCCTGCGCCCGGCAGGCACACCTCGGGCGAGTGGATCCCGCCCTTGGTTTGATCATCGTACCACGCGATAAAGAGTGCCACGCCATCGGCCTGACTGGCACTGGTGAAGGCCACGGAAAGGTAGTCGTCGGCGCCAAGTGTACGAAGGATGGCCGGCTCAAGCTCCACCTGATCGCCTGCCGTCCATCCACCGATCTCGGATGGGAACAGCCCCAATGGCTCGCGGTCAATGATCGGCGCCGGCGCGCGAGGAGTAACGTGCCAGGTCAGGGCCGCCGCTGCACCTAGCAACGCCGCTACAATCATTGCGGACGACGGGCGGACAAGTGCGATACGTCGCGCCTCGTTCCAAAGTCCTTCTGTGTCGAGATCGAGCGCGTCGACCAATCTGCGATGGCGTCCGTCCAGCCGCATAAGGATCCATGCAAGTGCAAAAAGGATCAGGACGCACGTCACAAAGATGACCCAACCTTCGAGGAAGTGCGAGAAGCCTTCGGCGTGTTCGATCCCGTAGGCGTTAACCACAAGCCCGACGATGGCAATGCGGACCGAGTTCATTGCGATTGTAATAGGCGCCGCGGAAAGCAGAAGAACAGCTTTGTGCCATGCGGGTCCCCGGTACAGAACGGCGAAGATGTACGAAAAACTGAGGATCGGGAAGAGATAGCGAAGCCCCGAACAAGCCTCGGCGACATGCAGCTTGAAGACTCCAAAGTCGATGATGTTGCCTTCAAGATAGACCACCACGTTTGTGAGCTGCAAAAGCCAGACACCAAGCTCCGATGAGATGAACTGAAGCGTCGTCGACAGTTTGAAGTAGAGAAGCCCTGGCAGGGGAAGCATGAAGACCAAGTGCAGGACGCTAGCCCAGAATTGACGCCCGGTGCGCCATCCGAAGCTCACAAGGAGGATGCCACCGGTCCAGAGGATGAGCGCGTAGGCCACGATGTCGCCGATCCGCGCGAGGTTACCCGCCAGACCCACCAACAGCGCGATCACGATGAGTGCGACACCGGGCCAGCGATCGGGTACCGGGCCGGTATTTACCGGGACCGACTTCAGATGACGCAGCAAGATGACGCCGGAGAGGATCGGAATTAACCAGCCATGGGAATATTCTGGCGCCTGCCAGGCGTCGATCAAGGTCAAGATGCCTTCCCAGAAGAAGGCGAACGCACCAACAACCGCCATGCCGAGCCAAAGAAGTCCGGCATCCCGACTTCGGATGCGTGGTTCGGCCGCAAGGCGATTGGAAAGACTGGCGGGCATCCGGCGGCGCCTCGAGATCAATGGAACTGGGTAATCGCGAACTCAGAGTCGTGTCGACCCTTATGTTCAATCTAGCCATCGACATCCGGCCAGAAAAGGTTCGGCTCGGCCATTGCCTAACGTAGAAACAATCCGCGGCAGGGGTGGCACACTGGTGGCAGTCTTCATGAATTTTCCCGGTTGGGATAGTCGAATCGCTGCCGCTTTCTATGGTGACGCGCAGCGTGTTATTGTGCACATGCAGCATGAATGGTTCAGGGCCCGAGCTTGGGCCGCAGGAAGGTAGTATTCTTCGTGACGACTTCTTCGACCCAAACCCATACTCTGGTCGTCTCGATCATCAATTATCGGACACCGGAAATGACGATCGACTGTGTGAAGTCCGTTCTGGCTGATATCGGCGACCGCGATGTCAAAGTGGTGATCGTAGAAAACGGATCGGGCGACAATTCGGTCACCGAACTTCAGGCTTGGATCGACACACAACCCTCGGGTACGCCTGTCGAGCTTGTGGTTTCGGGCGAAAACACCGGCTTCTCGGGCGGTCACAACCAAGGGATCCAGGCGGCGAAAGCAGAATACTATCTGCTCTTCAACTCTGATGCATTGCTGCGGCCGGGATTCATTGACCTGATGCTTGCGGCGGCGGAAGAGCATCCCAAGCACGGATTTGTTACGCCGCGGCTCGAGCATATGGACGGTGAACCTCAGATCTCGTCCTTCCGGTTCCACACGCCCAAAAGTGAGTTCCTTCGTGGCGCGAATACCGGGCAGGTGACCAGTCTAATGAAGAACGCAGAGGTCGCGATCGGCGTTGATCCCGATCCGGACGAGATCGAATGGGCGTCCTTTGCATGTATCCTCTTGAGGGGTGCCATGATCGACGAGATCGGCCTGATGGACGAGGGATACTTCCTGTACTTCGAAGACGCGGAGTATTGTCTTCGGGCCAGGAAGAAAGGGTGGCGCATCCACCACGAGCCTAGGGCCAAGGCGGTTCATTTCCGGGGGAAATCTGGCCCGGTGAAAACGCTTCAGGCGCAGAAGAAGCGCCTCCCTGCGTATTATTATGCCTCTAGGACCCGTATCTTCTATCAGAGTTACGGATGGGCTGGTCTGATGCTCGCCAACCTCGCTTGGTTCGGGGGGCGTGGTATCGCGTATTTGCGCGTTCTGGCGGGCAAGCCTGTGCCTAAGGCGCATGATGCGGAAAGCGTCGATCTTTGGATTAACGCCTTTCAACCACTTGGACCCCGCAGAGCGCCCGGAGAGTGACTTCGATGGGACCCGATTTCCTTATAGTGGGGGCGATGAAGTGCGGGACCAGTACGCTGGCCGCACAACTGGCTGCGCAGACAGGGGTATTCATGACGACCCCGAAAGAGCCAAATTACTTTTCGGATGACGATATCTACGCGAAGGGGCCCGAGTGGTACGCGTCGCTTTTCGCTCCGGCGTCACCTGGGGACCTGAAGGGCGAGGCGAGCACTCACTACACCAAGATGCCCACTTACCCCGAAACGCTGGACCGCCTTGCCGCAGTACTCCCATCGCCCAAGATCATCTACGTCATTCGGAACCCTGTTGCTCGGGCCGTGTCTCACTATATCCATGAGTGGACACAGGGTGTGATGTCTGGGGATATCGACGACCAGTTTGCACGGCATCCTGAACTTGTCGATTACGGTCGGTATGCAATGCAGATTCGACCCTTCCTTGACCGCTTTGGTTCGGAGAACGTGCTTCTTCTGACGCAAGAGACCATGCGCTCCGATCCTCAGGGGCTCTTGTCGGAAGTGGCCGATTTCCTAGGACGTCCCGGGGAGTTCACGTGGCGCGACGATCTGGGCGATCAGAATGTATCTGCCGCGCGCGAGAAGAAGCTTCCTCTGCACTCGATTCTAGTCGCGAACCCAGTAGCGACGGCATTGCGCCGTACGCTTGTGCCGCAGGGTTTGCGGGACTGGGTGAAGGAACGCCGCCGAATGACCGATCGTCCGGAGCTGACTGAAACTTTGCGCGAGATGCTCGAGACGAATTTCACAGATGACTTCGCTGAGCTCCGGGCACTTTTTCCGGTGCGTCAGGATCTTACCCTAACGTATCCCTTCGTGCGGGACCGCACCCCCGAATCCGTGGAGTAAGTCATGAGCCAAGGCCGCCGCTATGCCCTGATCACGCCCTGCCGGGATGAGGAAGAATACATGCGTCAGACGCTGGACAGTGTCGTCGCGCAGACCGAGACGCCAACGCTGTGGCTGATCGTCGACGATGGGTCGACCGACGCGACACCCGAGATCTTGGCTGAATACGCGGGCAAGCATGACTGGATCAGGGTCGTGACCAAGCCAAACCGTGGTAAGCGCGCCGTTGGACCGGGCGTAATCGAGGCCTTCTATTTTGGCCTTGATCAGATTGACATCGATGCCTTCGACTACATTTGCAAGCTTGATCTGGATCTTGATCTGCCCGCCGTCTACTTCGCCACATTGATGGACCGAATGGAGACCAATCCGCGGATAGGCTCCTGTTCCGGCAAGCCCTACATGTACCATGGCGGCCGGCTCATTTCCGAGAAGTGCGGTGACGAGATGTCGGTCGGCATGACAAAGTTCTACCGTGTCACGTGTTTCAAAGAAATTGGTGGCTTTGTCCGCGAGGTGATGTGGGACGCAATCGATTGTCACAAGTCACGCCAGCTTGGCTGGATCGCTGTGAGCTGGGACGATCCCGAGATCCGGTTCGTGCACCTTCGCCCTATGGGGTCTTCGCAAACCGGTATATTCACGGGTCGCAAGCGCCATGGCTTCGGACAGTATTACATGGGGTCCGATCCCCTCTACCACACGGCAACTGGCATCTACCGCATGGCGCATCCGCCTTACGTTCTCGGTGGACTCGCCACGATCTGGGGTTTCCTGGAAGCCTGGGCCAACGGCCTTCCCCAGCACGGGGACGCTGAGCTTCGCAACTTCATCCGCGCATATCAGCGGCGCGCGTTACGGGTTGGCAAAGCCAAGGCCATCGAAGAGATCAACGCGGAACGTGCGCATCTGAAGGCCGTGCCCGCCTGAGCCGCGGCTACTTGTACTCGATGAGCCCGCCCTTGACCCCGCGGATCCGTCGCCAGAGATAGTCGAACATCCCGTGGGTTTCGGCGAACTTGCCCACGGTCAGAAGCCACGCCTGTTCCCAAGCCACGGTTGTCCCGCCTTCGCGAAGCGCGATCCGGGCAGTCTGCAGCGGGTAAGCGAGTGCCAAAACAAGGATCCAAGGGCTGACCACAAGTACGCCAATGAAGATGGCGATGGGCAGCGCAAGACCCCAGAAAAGAATCCGCACCGTCTCTTTCACGTTGTGGCGCTCGGGCGGACCACCATGCATCGCGACACCTTCGATTCTGGCGAAGCCCCCGCGCTGGGCGCGTTTCCAGAACTGCCTGAAACGCGTCATCGCCGCATCGTGCAAAGTCATCTCTTCGTTAAGCCGCCAGATTTCCCATCCTCTTGCGCGGAGGCGGACGCACATCTCAGGCTCTTCTCCGGCGATAAGACCCGGGTTGTAGCCACCGACATCTTCGAGCGCGACCACCCGCATCAGAGCGTCGCCACCGCAGGCCTTTGTTCGGCCGACCGGCGTGTCCCATTCCCGATCGCAGCGGCGATTGTAGGGCGATGCATCTGGAAACCGCTCTCGCCGCCGTCCACATGCAATCGCGGCGTCAGGATTTGCATCGAGGAAGCTGCGGGCGGCGGCGATCCAACCTGGCTGTACTTCGCAGTCTCCATCCACGAACTGGATATAGGTAGGCGCGTGGCCATCCTTCAGGCGCGCAAGACCGGCATTGCGCGCCCGGGCCGCGGTGAAACCGCGAGATGTATCCAGATCGACAACCTCGGCGCCGATCGAGCGTGCATGCTCAACAGATCCGTCAATTGAACCGGAATCCACGTAGACAATTTGGTCGGTCGCACCATGAAGGGATGCAAGGCACCGTTTCAGGCGTTCCCCTTCGTTTCGGCCGATGACCACCGCGCCAATTGTCATTCGGGACGCAGCCGGTCAGGTAAATCGTTGTTCAGAGACCGGCGGATCAGTTCGTGTAGCCATGCGGCTTCCTTCGAGGCGTCGAATTCGCCAATCACTTTTGCTCGGCCCTTGCTGCCCATGGCTGCCCCGCGCTCAGGATCCCTCAGAAGCGCATCGATCTTGGCCACGAGCCCATCCAGATCACCCGGAGACACCAGATGTCCGCTTACCCCTTCTTCGACCAATTCCGGAACGCCCGCTACATGGGGCGCGATGACAGGACGCGAGGCCGCCATTGCCTCCATAAGAACAACCGGCACGCCCTCAGCAAAGCTTGGCAAAACAAAAATATCGGAAGTCACAAGTCGCTCGGAAACGGCGGTCTGGCTAAGATAGCCGGTAAAGTCCGTTATATCAGCCACACCAAGCTCTTGCGCCTTGGATCGAAGGGTCGCCGCTTCGGGGCCGTCGCCGACCAGGACAAGGCGCATATCAGGGTGTTCAGCCTTTAGGGCCGCAACCGCTTCCAGCAGGAGAACCACGCCCTTAATGGCTGCCAGCCGGCCCACAAAGATCAGCGTCTTGCCGGGCGTCCGCGACGGGCGGTTGTATAGCGCCGGATCCACCCCGCAATGCACGATCTTCATGCGATCCCAGTGTTTCTGGTCTGCAAAGATCATGCCCTGGCCCCGCGCATAGTGGCTGATGCACGCCACAAAGGCTGCACGGGCAACCTTTTCGTCAATCCGCCAGTACATGGGCTCGAAGAATTCCATCGGGCCGTGCATCGTGTAGCTGTAGGGGATCTCGGACATCTCAGAGGCGATCACCGCCACAGAACACGACGAGTTGCCAAAGTGGTTGTGCAAATGCACGACCCCATTCTCGATCATGTGATCGGCTAGGACGCCGGCCTCGAGAAAGTAAAAGATCTGCCAGAAGAACCCCTTTATGCCCGGCGGGCAGATTCTTGCGGCCAACCCCAAGGCGCTGAACCATTGTCCGGGTGCCCTGCGCAGAATCCGGACATGCGCCCGGACCAGCTTGAACGGGTTTTTTGCGGTTCCCTGTACTTGAAAGGTACGGGCGAACTCGGTGCGCTGTTCGTCGCCTACGTGGTGGCTGGCATCGGTTTGCCGGATCGACGTGGTTAGAACCTCGGCACCCAATGCCCGCAGGCCCGCCACCTCGCGCTGGATGAAGGTGTCTGTCGCGCGCGGATACTCTCCGGTGAGGTAGGCGACAGGGCCGGGTAAGGGGATCATCATGGCTGGTCCTTCCGATATCGGGCCATGTTCGCATCGAACCCATCCCCTGCGGCAATGGACAGAATGTCTTCGGCGCGCTGCGTTGCGTAGGTCAGATCGCGAAAACGTGCTGCAAAACCAGCAACCTTGAGCGCTGTTGGGATCCGTCCGCCGAACGAAGGCATCACCTCGCCGGCGAGGTCGAGCGCTTCAAGCAATCTGAAGAGCGGCTTTCTAGGAATGCTGACCAAGCTTGCGCCGGTGGCGCGTGCCCAGTCCTTTTGGCGGGGCGGGTCGGGGTCGACAAGGTTAACGATGGTCACGCGCCCGGCGCCATGCGGAATGGGCACGTCGCTGGGTCGATTGACCGATACGGTTGCCGCCGCGACCAACCCGCGCCCGACGGACGCAACATCAACCGCGGGGACTCGCGCATTGCCACTTGGTGTCAGAAGGCGCCCCTTGACCGAGATACCCAGCCGTGCCGTCGACAAGCGTCCGGGACCATAGATGGCCCCCGGACGGATCAACCAAAGATCTACTCCGTCCGCCTGGGCTGCGTGTACAGCCATCTGTTCCTGCCTGATTTTGGCGCGAGCATAGGCGTCGCGTTTCTGCAGATCGGGTTCTATCGGCGTGAGCTCGTCAAGAAGGGTTCCGTCCGGGATCGCCGCGTAGCCGTAGACCGAGAGAGACGACACAAGAACAAGCCGCCGGTTGCCGATAGCTGCAAGTATAGACCGGGTGGGTGAAAGCGTATCCCGCGTATGGGTGGCGTCATCACCCACCATCGACGCGGCAGCATGAATGATTGCGTCAACATCGGCGAGAAGCGGTTCCAGCTCGGTCGCCGCCCCACCCGAGGCCAGATCAAGCCTGTGACTCTCCACGCCGGAGGGCAAGTCTGCGTGCGACCGCGTGAGTGCCAGAACGTGATGGCCGGCGTTCAGTGCTGCGTCCACAGTGGCACGGCCGACAAAGCCCGAGGCGCCGGTAATGGCCAGCCGTGCCATCAGGCCTCTCCCATTGGTTTGGGTGCAGGGAACCGGGACGTCACGGTGTAGGGCATCGACGCAAGACGCCCGCCAAACCCTCCGTCTGGCCCGGTTGATCCGTATTGGGCTGCAAGCGTCAACTCACAGAGATGGAGCGCAAACTCAGCGCCCGTATAAGGCATTCGATCCTCATCGATTGCACGCGCAAGATCGGCGATTGCCCGGCAAAAGTCGCGGGTCTGCGATCCGCGATATGCGGGAATAGCCTCTTTCCCGCCCATGAGGTCAACCGCCTTGCCCTTGTCTAGGTACCGCCGTCGACGGAGTGTTTTGTAGCTGCGAAGCCGGACTTCAGAACGATCGTTGCGCGGGTCCTCGACCTCGATAACCCCGTTGTCTCCGAATAGTCGAAGCCGGTGGTCGTGGGTCGCGTAGATGCCGTTGGTCATCCGAAGAACAGGTCCGTCTTCGAATCGCATCGTCGCAACCGAGTGGTCATGGGCCGGGGCAAGTGCGAGGCCCGGTATCTTCTCGGGCACAAGGGTTTCGGCATGGGCCGTCACCGTCGCCACGGGGCCGAACATCGCGCAAAGCCAGCTCAGGACATATCCCGCATGTTCGACCGTGCAACCCATTTCGAACTCGTCGACGCTGGGCCATGCCACGCCCATCTCGTTGATCCACTTGGAGGTTGGGGACGCATGAACCATCCCGTCCTCCATCTCGGCGTAGACAAGGCGAATGGGGCCGATCGCGCCGTCTCGGACAAGTTTCCACACGGTTTGCGCCACCGGATTCAGCAGCGTGCAGGGCGCCGATACAAGATGGCAGCCAGTCTTTTCGGACAAACGGGCGAGTTCTTCCGCATGGTCGAACCGCATTGCCAGGGGCTTCTCCGAATACACGTGCTTCCCCGCGTTCAACAGAGCTTTCGTCGTCTCGTAATGCGCTGATGGGTTTGTCAGGTTGAGCACCAGCGAAACCGAGGTATCCGCCAGCAAATCATCGAACGAGGGATAGGCCGCGGTGTTCGTCGTTTCGGCCATCCATTCCGACCTTGAGCGTTCCACGTCGTAAACGCCGGCAAGGGTGAGGTTCGAGTGAAGCGGCAAGGTCAGGCGGTACATGTTGGCCACATATCCGCATCCGAGCATCGCAATTCGTGTCATCCGAACTCTCGGTACCGCTTCCTCTGCCGAGAGGGGTTATAGCTTCGCGTCAGGGAATTCCAACCGTCGCCGCGCTGCAGCGGGGAAATCCCGCGCCCTTGCGGCGATTTGGAAACGGTCGACCGAGGCGGTCGCAATTGCCGCTCAGTCGGCGAAAGTCTAGCCTTTATTGCGAGGGGAGATCCAATGCCGGAGACACAAGGGAAGATCACACTCTGGGGCATCGAGGTTTTTGCTGCGGTGGCAGAAGAGCTGTCGATATCTGCGACGGCACGACGTCTCGGAGTAAGCGTCTCGTCCGTCAGTCAACAACTCACCAATCTCGAAGGCGCGCTTGGAACTGACCTGATCGATCGATCTGCGCGACCTTTGGCATTGACGCCAGCCGGACGTTTGTTCCGTGCGCGTGCGCAATCGATCCTGAACGAAGCCGCCGAGGCCAGGGCAGAGCTGGCGACCAAAGACCTATCTCGGCTTTCGCGATTGAACCTAGGGGTCATCGAAGACTTCGATGCCGATGTGACGCCGCGCCTTCTGAGCCAGATCGGCGAGGAACTCAGTCAGACCCGGGTACTTCTTGAGACTGGAGCGAGCCACCGTCTTTTTGATCTGCTCGAAGCACGGACGCTGGACATGATCGTGGCGGCTGATCTTTCGAGTCCGGCCGACTGGATGGAGGTGCATCCGTTGCTGGAAGAGCCGTTTGTGGCCGCTGTCCCGAAGCGCAGCGTTCCTACGGGCGACGACGCGCTGGAGGCTTTGTCGAAGCTGCCGTTGATCCGCTACACCACCCGTCATGTTATGGGGCGCCAGATCGCCGCACACCTGGCCCGCCAGAATCTGACACTGGATCACCGCTATGAACTGGACAGCTATCACGCCATACTTGCAATGGTCGCGAGTGGCATGGGCTGGACGATTTTGACACCGCTCGGCTTCATGCGGGCCGGAAGATTCCGGGGAGCCGCGGATGTAGTGCCGCTACCATTGCCGCCCTTCACCCGGACCATATCTTTGACGGCGCGACGCGGGATATATCAGGATATGCCCGCAAGACTCGCGGGCACAATCCGGCCTTTATTGGAAGAGCTTATCGTGCGGCCCTGCCAGGACCGCATGCCTTGGTTAGGCGACGGCCTTCGCGTTCTCTGATCCCCAGACCTGATTTGCAGCTGTCAGCAACGCATCGGCGACATAGTCGCACTCGGCTTCGGTCAGGCGGGCAGGAAGACGCACATCACAAGCACGCATAAGCATAGCGCGGGTCTGGGGCAATTCCGGAACCGGCCCGAGGAACTGCCAGTTCCAGAAAGCGCGAGCATTGTCGTCGGAAAGGCCAAAAACCTGAACTGGAACGCCAAGTGCCTTCGAAGCTGCGGCAAAGGCCCGTGCGTCGTCATCTGTGCCACCGGTCAGGTTGAACTGGATCGAGTCCGGTGCCCGCGTCTCGGGGGCAAGGGATGCTGGCACGTGCAACCACTCAGACCGGTTCAACTGAGCGGCTACATGGTCGTGATTCCGGCGTCCATCCCGGACGCGGCGCGCAACTTCTGCGAGTTGTGGGCGCACCAGCGCGGCCGACATGTTCCCAAGGCGCGTATTGTATAGAGGAAGCTTGTTCTGCCACCGCGCGACAGCCTCGTGCAGAACCGGGTGCTTCTTCCAATTATGCTCATAAGCGCCCGACATGATAACAGCGCGCGCGATCAGATCCGGATCGTCCGAAATCAGCATGCCGCCTTCGCCCGCGTTCAAGAGTTTGTAGGACTGGAACGAGAAGCACCCGATCTTGCCGATCGTACCGATCTTGCGATCATGCCAGAGGGTGCCGAGCGAATGGGCAGCGTCTTCGACCACGGGAATTCCAGCGGCTTCCGCTAGTTCCATGATCGCATCCATGTCCGACGTATGGCCACGCATGTGGCTGATCAGAACTGCACCGACATCCGGCGTCAGCTTTGCCGCAAAATCCGCCATATCAATGCGGTAGTTCGCACCAACCTCGACGAGAACCGGGGTAAGCTCTGCATGAACGACCGACGACGGAACGGCGGCGAAGGTAAAGGCCGGGATCAGCACCTTCGCTCCACGGGGAATGTCGAGCGCCTTCAATGAAAGAAAGAGCGCAGCCGAACACGATGCGACAGCAAGGGCGTACTTGCTGCCCATCATCTCGGCAAACTCTGCCTCCAGAAGGGTAACAGGCGCGTTTTCGGGCGCCGTGTAGCGGAAGAGATCGCCGGTCGATAGAAGCCGTTCTATCTCTGCTCGTGCGGAGGCAGGGATCGGTTCGGCGTTGTATGAGTTCGGAGCGCTGCTCATTTTCAGATATCCCGAAACTGTTTTTCGGATTTTCTTTACGCGGTTTTGCCGCAAGGTGCGAGGATTTTTCCCAACCGATTGTCTCAAATTCGTATTTTCCGCCAGGAACGATGGTCCGGAATTCACGTAAGTTTCTGAAAATATTTGAGTTTCTCAGAAAGCTCTAGTTGCGGAGAAGACACGCAACTAGGGGCGGACGACCAACTTCAGATCGTTTGCCACTGTCTCTCGGTCCAGTGGCAGCTCCAGACTGGCGGATGCGTTGGCCAATCGGTCGGTGGGAACCGGTCGTCCCCGGGTTTCGATCAGAGTTTGAAGCGGCGCCGAGCCATATTCCGGATGCGCCTGAATGCTCACTGCCCGGGGGCCATAGCGCAGGGCGGCGTATGTGCAGGATCCGGATGTCGCAAGAACCTCGGCCGCGGGAGGTGGCACGACGACCTGATCCTGATGCCACGCGTTGATGGCCCTCGCCTTGCCTCCCCAGGAATACACCTGTCGCCCGACCGTCCAGCCTTCGCTGAATCGCTCCACATGTCCGCCCAAGGCTGCTGCCATCGCCTGATGCCCGAAGCACACACCGATGATCGGCACGCCGTCTCGCGCGGCTTTCCGGATCAAGTCGAAGAGCGGCCCGAGCCAAGAATGGTCTTCATAGACCGCGTGAATCGACCCGGTGATAACCCAAAGGTCCGCGTCCGAAAGGTCCTCGGGGACGGTGCCATCCATTACGCGCCAGGTTCGGTGTTGCGTCGCCCGATCACCGAAGAGCGCGACAAAAAGTTCTGGAAGGTCCCCATGCTTGGCTCGGAACTCTTGGGTGACGTCGCCCGTTTGGAGAATACCGAGCCGCATTCCTAGCGCACCAATTGAGGCCGGTAGCGCAGGCGGCCGGGCGCCACGGGTAAATGTCGGTTCAGCCGTTGGTTTATCGCACCGAAGAGCGCGATGATGACCATTGTAAGCAGAATGAAGTACATCGCCACGATCGGGTATGGAACGAACGGGTTGAACGTCTGGTCGGCAAAATAGTTCGCATAGTACAGTGCGTCGCCCCTTTGTTGCCAAGCCGGGAACCCAGAAAAGAAGACAAGGGTTGTGGCGTGAAATAGAAAGATGGCCTCGTTCGTGTAGGCGGGCCATGCAAGCCGTAGCATCGTTGGCCACACGATACGCCGGAACCGTGTCCAGCCGGTCATGCCATAAGCATCGGCCGCTTCAAGATCGCCCTTTGGTATGGATCGAAGCGCACCATAGAAGATTTCACCGGAATAGGCAGCTGTATTGAGAAACAGCACGATCAACGCTCCCGCCCAGGCACGAGTAAGCATCCTGGTTTCGAGCGTGATCTCGGCAAAGCCCAGGTTCAGTTCAATGCCGACACGGGGCAACATGACCAGCGCCTCGTATGCAAAGAAGAACTGTATAAAAAGCGGTGATCCGCGGAACAGGAAAACGAACCATTCGGCCGGTTTTCGTAGCCAGGAAATCTCGGATGCCTTTCCAAGGGCGACGGTGGTCGCGAGGAAAAAGCCCAGGGCGAGCGCGAAGATCGCAAAGTACACGTTCCAGATCAGACCCGACCCGATCAGCACCACCTGTTCGCAAAGCGTGATGTCGCTCTTAGGGAGCAGTCGCTCTCCGATGCCGACTGCGCGCAGGGCATAGTCCTGGATCGTTTCGGTGCAGCTCATGTCGCTGCCCGCCGAAGCGCTTCACCTGCGGCGGTTGCCTGCCCGTGGCTCAGGCGCGTCGAGAGCCGGGCGAACACGCGCTCCGAGCCCCATGTCATCAACAGATAGAAGACCAGAAGCGCGAGAAAGTACCAAAGCCGCCAGTCCGGATGCGGATAGTCGAAGATCGGTCCTTTCGAACCGCCGAGTTCCCGCGCCCAATACACGATATCTTCGACGCCAAGCAAAAACAGAAGTGGCGTTGCCTTGATCAGGATTTGCCAGAGATTTGATAGGCCGGGAAGCGCATAGACCCACATTTGGGGCACCAGTATCCGCCGGAACGCCTGTCTTTCAGTCATCCCATAGGCTTCGGCCGTCTCGATCTGGCCGCGTGGCACAGCGCGCATTGCTCCGGATAGAATATTGGCCGCAAACGCGCCGAACACGATCGCGAATGTCAGCACGGCAAGCAAGAAGCCATAGATTTCGTGCACCCATTGCGGGGAGGCGGACAACGGCAGCTTCGCGGCAGAGCACACGACGAAATCGTTGCCTTGACGGATCGGTTCGCTCCAGTCTGGGCAAAGCGCCTGATGCCGGAGCCATTCGAAGCCTTGGTCAAGTGCGATTACGAAGAAAAGAAAAAAGACAATGTCGGGAACACCACGGACAACGGCGGTGTAGGCCTGACCCAGCCATCGAAAAGGTGGGATTCGGCTGCGTGTAGCTGACGCGCCAAGAAACCCGAAAGCGAGGGCCGTCGGAGCCGTGACCGCCAAAAGAAGCAGGACCGTCCCGAAAGAAAGATAGGCGGTTAGATGCTTTCCATTGGTTAAATAGCACGCGAACCACTGCCAGCCATCGAGCACCGAAGGATCTGAGCAAAATGCGAATATGGCGACTTCCTTCGTCCGCTAGTGTTCTTAAGGACGATTTGGTTCTGAGGTTCGGCGCCGGAGTGAAGGGGCGGACATGGCCCGCCCCCGCATGTCGTGCCTTACCACTGGGTAGAGACTTCCCACTTCGCGATCATCGCGTTCAGGGTGCCATCGTCCTTCATAGACTGGATTGCGGCATCAAGCTTGGACTTCAACTCACCGTCCGACTCCCGGACACCGATACCAACGCCGCCGCCAAGGGATACGGGGTCGCCTACAATCATTAGGTCGCCGTTTCCTTCGATGGCGGTTTTGATGAAGCTGTCGTCGGCCAGGACTGCATCGGCTTCGCCGTTGATGACGGCGGCGATGGTTTCGTCGGGCGTGGCGAATTCTACCAGTGTGGCCCCGGATTCGGCAATGTAACCCGCCTGAATCGTACCGGTTTGCGCAGCAATGACGCCACCGGCGAGGTCAACACCGTCATCGATTGCCGCATAGGTCGATGGATCGGGGGGCGTGTAGGCTTGGGTGAAGTCTATGACCTCGTCGCGTTCGTCGGTGATGGACATGCCCGCAATGATCGTGTCGTAGTTGCCGGAGACTAGGTTTGGAATGATCGAGTCCCAGTCGTTGGTGACCCACTCGCAAGTAAGATCAGCGCGCGCGCAAAGCTCGTCACCAAGCTCGCGTTCGAATCCGTCAATCTCACCGGAATCGTTGATGAAATTCCACGGAGGGTAAGCGCCTTCCGTGCCAAGGCGCACAACCTCTGCATGGCTGCCACCGAATGCGGCGCTAGCGCTAAGGGCAGCAAGGGCTGCCGCGGTCAAAGTGAATCTCATGGGTCTCCCTCTCTGGTTCATGCGGCTGTCGCCGACAGAAACTGCCGAAGCCGCGAGCTGGTCGGCGCACCGAACACCTGATCCGGAGCGCCTTCTTCTTCTATCTTCCCTTCGTGCAGGAAAATGATGTGGTCAGATACATCTGCCGCGAGGCGCATATCATGAGTCACGATCACCATCGTGCGACCCTCTTGAGCCAGCGCTTTGATGACGCGGACGACTTCCTGCTCGAGCTCGGGATCAAGCGCGGATGTGGGCTCGTCAAACAAGAGTGCGCGCGGCTCCATGCAAAGGGCGCGGGCAATGGCAGCACGTTGTTGCTGGCCGCCCGACAATTGTGCGGGATATACATCGCATTTGTCGCCAATTCCGACCTTCGCCAAATAGGTGCGGGCCTTTTCTTCGACCTCGTCGCGATCTCTTCGCAGGACGGTCACCGGTGCTTCCATGACGTTCTCGAGAATGGAAAGATGCGCCCAAAGGTTAAACTGCTGAAAAACCATTGAAAGGTTGGTGCGTATCCGCGTGACCTGAGCCCGATCCGCAGGATGCCTGCCGTGACCATTGCCGCGCCAATGGACCGCTTCACCATCAAACAGGATGTTGCCGGATTGGCTGTGCTCCAAGAGGTTGGCGCATCGCAGAAGCGTCGATTTCCCTGAGCCGGACGAGCCGATCAGCGAAATGACTTCGCCCCGACCCGCGGTCAATCCAACACCCTTGAGCACTTCAAGGGCTCCGTATGCTTTGTGAAGATCGCGGATCTCCAGAACGGGCGTGTCAGCAAGTCGTGTCACAAAGTCTCGAGGCTCTCGGAACCGTTGTTCGAGTAAGGCGCGGAACGCAGACAATTGCAATGTTGAAGGTGGACAGAGAGTGAACTCGATCGTCGGAGCTTATCGGACCGCCGAAGGAAAAGGCGGCATGGGCATCGAAAGATACGCATTGGGCTCTACGGGAACCAGTTTGCGCAATCCACCGAGACGCAGACGCACGTCGGCGGCCAAATCCCCGATCACTTGGCGCAATGCCTCGGCTATCGGAACGGGGTCGCGATTACGTGCGGTGATCATCGGCAGCCCCGGGGTGGGCGACGTCTTGGCCACCACCTTCAGTGTTGGCGCGACCGCGTCCCATTGGGTGATCAGCCGCCATGTGACCGCGTCGATTGCCGCAAGGTCTGCGGTCCCCTCGGCCACCGCGATGGCAGAAGCACGGTGTGATCCAGTCAGGGCGCCAACCCCGAACGCTGCCAGACCGGCGGCGCGTGCCGCCTCTTGGGGCGCGGCCCATCCGGACTGGGACAGGGTATCATTGACGGCCAGACCCGCGCCCTCGAATTCGGCCAGCGTCCTGCGCGGATCGCCGCGCCGGGCAACGAGTACGCTAAAGTAAAAGCCTGGCTTGACGCCGGGCAGTCCGTAGTCGGGCAGACCCACTAAAGTGACCTTTTCATGAAGCCCTGCGCGGTATGGCAAGCCGCAGGTCTGTGACAGAAACAGATCGGAGTCGGACCAGTGGTCTTCGAGAGTCTGCGGTTCTGATAAAACGGCCGGCGCGCCCGAGCCGAACACGTCCCGGAAACCGGCCCAGAGATCGCGATGCTCGCCCTTGTTTTCAGTGCGGAGATACATCGGCAGACTGGCTATCATCCTTGCCGCGCTTCGACCCTTTGGCGGGCAAGGGCGCTATCGCGATCGTTGATCCCGAGCAGGTTGGCCACCAGACGCAACAACGCGTCTTCTTCGTGATCGCGGATCCCATCGGCAAGAACCACGTCCCAAAGGGCCTCTAGGACGCCCATCCGCTCCTCATAGGGGACCGCGTCTTTGATCGCCCGCGTGAAGCGCACCGTGTCGGGGGCTTCGGCCTCGAGAGCTTCGGCATCGTTTCGAAGCTTCGCAGCCTCGAAAGGCGAGAGATCGTAGCGGCTTGTGAGGATCCGCGTGATCCGCTGCGCTTCTTCGTCGGCATAGTCGCCATCCGATTTGGCAATGCGGACAAGCAGGGCGCCAAGGGCCAGCCGAGCGTCTGCGTCCACAAGCGGCTGCGGTTCCGGTTCTGTCAGGCGTCTTATGAAATCTCCGAACATAATCAGAGATATATGAACGTTAGCCAGTCACGTCGAGGGTGTCGAAGATCACGTCGTCAATGGCGATGCCGGCAGGATCTTGGTTCTCGATTGTTATGGCGGCAATTACTGGCCTGTTGTCCGCCGTTTCAAAGCCGTAGCCGTTGCGCCCCCAGTCGAGCACGACTTCGATGCGGTCGAGAATATGCCCGTCCCGCGCATAAAATGTCACCGTCATCCATCCCTGGTCCACGGAAGAATCCTTGGGCTGGGGCTCGGCCGCGACGCGAAACCCGAGGGCGGATTGTTCTCGCTCGAACAGGATCGCCACTGAGCCCTCGCCCCCGGCCTTGAAGTCGGGATAGCCGGGCGCGGCGTTGCCGACGAGGTGGTTGGAGATCAAGAGGTAGTGGGTGACCGAGAGGTTCTCGCCCGGGGCGCCGGCAGCAATGGCCACCGGTGAGATGGGCTGACCCCTAAGTCTGTCGAACCCGTTCGACTGCTGGACTCGCTGGCCCAAAAGCCGTTCGCCAAAGCGTGCGCCATCTGCCTCGATCACTTCGTCATGTCGCTGGCCAGGGGTCATGAAGCGCGGATGATCCTCAAAGTCCACCCGGGCTGTCAGGCGGGGCTCCAAATCGGCGTAGTCCGTTCGAAGGATTCCGTCGGCAAATGCGTGACCGGGCAGAAGAAAGGCGAGGAGAAGTAAACGGCGCATAGTACCATGAGGCCGCGGCTCGCGCCGTCGGGCAAGGGTTTTGTTCGGTTTTCGCGAGGCGAAGGCTGGGTTTTTTCTGATTTGCCGTCCGGATGGGCGGCGGGTTTGACGAGACCAGATGCGCCTTTGGCCGTATCACTCGATCGGGGTCAGGGTGCGGATAGGGTAACGGTCGCCGTTCTCGACGATCATTGTCAAGCGTTCTCCGGCCTGAACAATCGTGTCACACCGCGAAAAGCCATTGTTGAAAACGACGCAGACCTGACTGTCCTCTGTCGCCTCCCAAGTGCCGATGAAGGGCGGCTCCTCCGGCCGGTATCGATAGGCGTAAGACCCGTCGGCGGCATAGGAGGCAAGCGAGGTGTCGAAGAACTCCGCCGTCTGGCCCGAAAGCGCGTCCGCGAGCGCGACCGCGGTGAAAGTCTCATCCGTTGCGCGTTGCTGCGCGGCGGCGGGCAAGGCCGCGGCAAGCAGGGTGGCGAGAATGGTGAGGCGCATGGGCGAGCTCAGGTTCAGCATTCGACAAGCCTAGCGGGGATTTGGGCAGGGAGTGGTCACGATGGGGTGAGTGGATTACCTGAACCAAAGACCACATAACCAATGCCGTAGCGGACGTCTCGCATATAACGAAATCGTTGGTGCCGCGTCTGACTTTCATGGTGTGGTGGCTAAATGCATTTGCAGATACCCATCCGCGCCTTGCCGTGCACCAGGTTCCGTTTCAGCTGACCCGTTGCAATCAAACGAGACGGCTCACATCCTTCGCGGCCCGCACAAAATCCGCAAAAAGCGGATGCGGCGCGAAGGGTTTGGATTTCAGTTCCGGGTGGAATTGGACGCCGATGAACCAGGGGTGGTTTTTGATCTCCACGATCTCTGGGAGGCGACCGTCAGGGGACATGCCGGAGAAGCAAAGGCCCTGATCCTCAAGCCGCTCGCGGTATTTGATGTCGACCTCATAGCGGTGGCGGTGGCGTTCTTCGATGACCGTGGCGTCGTAGACAGTGGCGACCTTAGAGCCCTCGGCCAAGTTCGCCGTGTAGGCGCCAAGCCGCATGGTGCCGCCCTTGTCGTCGTCCACTCTGCGCTTGGTCACGTGGTTGCCCTGGACCCACTCCTTGAGGTGGTAGACCACGGGTTCGAACCGCTTCCTGCCGGCTTCATGGTCGAATTCTTCAGATCCCGCGGTTGGAAGATCAGCAAGGTTCCGAGCCGCTTCTATTACCGCCATCTGCATGCCAAGGCAGATGCCAAGATAGGGGATCTTCTTTTCGCGCGCGTATTGGGCGGCCTTGATCTTGCCCTCGGTGCCGCGCTCTCCGAAGCCGCCGGGAACAAGGATGGCGTGGTAGCCTTCGAGATGGGGGCTAGGGTCCTCGCGCTCAAAGATCTCCGCGTCAATCCATTCGGCCTTGACGCGAGTCCGATTGGCCATGCCGCCGTGGGTCAACGCCTCGGCGATGGATTTGTAGGCGTCCTCGAGCTGGGTATATTTGCCGACTATGGCAACGCGGACCTCGCCCTCGGCGTTCTGGATCCGATCCTGCACATCTGTCCATCGCGAAAGCTGCGGCTTGGGCGCGGGCGAAATGGCAAAGGCGTCAAGTACCGCCTGATCAAGACCCTCCCGGTGATACGCAAGCGGAGCCTCGTAGATCGACTTGAGGTCGGGCGCGGCAATCACGTCCTCCTTCCGCACATTGCAGAAGAGCGCGATCTTCTCGCGTTCTTTCTCCGGGATCGGCATATCGGAGCGACAGACGAGGATGTCGGGTGCTATGCCGATTGAGCGAAGTTCCTTGACGGAGTGCTGGGTGGGTTTTGTCTTCAGCTCGCCGCTGGCTGCGATGTAGGGTAAGAGCGTGAGATGCATGAAAATGCAGTCGCCGCGCGGTTTGTCCTGCGCAAACTGGCGGATCGCCTCAAAGAAGGGCAGCCCCTCGATATCGCCGACGGTTCCGCCGATTTCACACAGCATGAAATCAACCTCGTCGTCGCCGATCCGGATGAAGTCCTTGATCTCATTCGTGACATGGGGAATGACCTGAATGGTCTTTCCAAGGTAGTCACCCCGACGTTCCTTTTCGAGAACGTTCGAATAGATGCGACCAGAGGAAACCGAATCCGTGCCACGTGCATGGACCCCTGTGAAGCGTTCGTAATGCCCAAGGTCGAGATCGGTTTCGGCACCATCATCTGTGACAAAAACCTCCCCATGCTCGAAGGGCGACATCGTTCCGGGATCAACGTTCAGATAGGGGTCGAGCTTGCGAAGCCGCACCGTGTAGCCGCGCGCCTGAAGCAACGCGCCGAGAGCCGCCGAAGCGAGGCCCTTGCCAAGCGAGGAGACCACCCCGCCGGTGATAAAAACGAACCGCGCCATACTGTTGATGGACCCCGTGACTTGCTTCGAATGAGGTCAATGCGCACTCAAACGCCTGACCCTATCCACGGGATTTGACCCATAAGAGATTCGGTGGCATCCGGCAACCCGCCTGCTACATCCTGTGGGTAAGTGCGCCCATCCCGCAACGGGTTGAGGGACAAGGTCAGTCGACCGGAGGAGGTGTCAGCGGCGTATCTCCAAGGCTTGGCGGGAGCAGATCCGTACCGAGAGGTGCATCGGTCGGGCTTTGCGACGGCGCAGGCACGCCCAGCTGGTCGATCACCGAGGTGTCCGCAGAGTTCTGCGCAGCCAAGATCGTAAGTGTCAACGAAGTGGCGATGAACGCGATTGCGAAGCCCCATGTCAGTTTACCCAGCGCGGTTGCAGCGCTTCGCGTCGATACGACGCCACCGCCACCGCCGCCCATGCCCAATCCTCCGCCTTCGGATCGCTGTAAGAGAACGATCGCGATCAGACAAAGCGCGAGGATCAGGTGAATGACGAGAACGACGTTTTCCAAGGATAGGACCCTTTGTAGGCGGACCACGCGTACCTAAAGGGCCTGTCGCACGCGATCAAGACCGAACCGGTGCGAGATGCTATTCGTCGATGTCGTCCACATCCGCCTGACCGGTAAGGCGGCGGCGAATAATGCTCCACGACAACCCGATGCCAAGGACCAATGACAAAGCAAGGATGCCCAGCCAGACTTGCATTTTGCGGTTGTCGAGGCTGAGAATCCCGAAATCGATGAGGACCCAGATCAGGGCCGCGAAGACGGCCGCAACCAATCCGATGCCGAGCGCACCGATCGATCGAAATGTTGCACGAAGGTAGATCACGTAGCCGATAACAAGCAGCAAACCCGCGAGAATGATTAACGGCATCGCATCCGGCCAACTGCGCTCGGCCCACCGCACGAAGTTGAACTGCGTAGGATTAAAGGTCAGCGCAAGAAGCGCGAAGGCCGCCAGCCAGCGAAGTGCAAATCCGATCATATCCCACTCCCGCAGTTTGGATCTCCTTTGCCGTGTTGCGGATCGCCTGTCCAGATCGGACGTTTTTCGGTTTCGCGGACGTTGCCCCGGGGCTATAGACCCCGGCGGCGTAGCCGAAAGGAGAGGGCCATGGCCAATGTCGTGGTAGTTGGCGCCCAATGGGGTGACGAAGGCAAAGGCAAAATCGTCGACTGGCTGTCCGAGCGGGCCCATGTGATCGCGCGGTTTCAAGGGGGGCATAACGCTGGCCATACGCTCGTCATTGAAGGCGAGGTTTACAAGCTTCATGCCCTGCCATCCGGTGTTGTTCGCGGCGGCAAGCTATCGGTTATCGGGAACGGCGTCGTGCTGGATCCGTGGCATCTGATTGACGAAATTGACCAAATCAGCGCGCAAGGAGTCGAAATCACACCGGATACGCTGATGATTGCCGAGAATGCGCCGCTGATCCTGCCCATCCACGGCGAATTGGACCGCGCACGCGAAACTCAGAACTCGGTTGCCAAAATCGGGACGACGGGTCGCGGTATCGGTCCGGCATACGAAGACAAGGTCGGACGACGGGCCATCCGGGTGGCCGATTTGTCAGACGAAGCGACCCTCGAGCGACGGATAGACCGAGCATTGGTGCACCACGATGCTTTGCGGCGGGGGCTGGGGCTGGACCCGGTGGATCGCACGGCGCTGTTGACGTCCTTGCGCGATGTTGCGCCGAAGATCCTGCCCTTTGCGGGTCCAGTGTGGAAAGTCATGGATGCGGCTCGCCGCACCGGGAAACGGATCCTATTCGAAGGAGCTCAGGGTGCGCTCTTGGACATCGATTTTGGGACTTATCCCTTCGTAACGTCTTCGAATGTCATTGCCGGACAAGCGGCGACAGGCGTGGGACTGGGCCCGGGGGCGATCGACTACGTTCTTGGGATCGTCAAGGCCTACACCACGCGTGTTGGAGAGGGGCCGTTCCCAACCGAGCTTGACGATGCCGATGGTCAGAGGCTGGGCGAACGTGGCCATGAGTTCGGAACGACGACGGGCCGCAAGCGTCGCTGTGGTTGGTTCGATGCGGTACTGGTGCGCCAGACCTGCGCGACATCCGGCGTGTCAGGTGTCGCTCTCACGAAGCTCGACGTTCTCGATGGTTTCGACGAACTAAGGATCTGCGTCGGCTACAGGGTCGACGGTGAAGAGTTGGATCACCTTCCGATCGCATCCGAGCGTCAGGCTCGTGTGGAACCGATATACGAGACGATGCCCGGGTGGTCCGAGACGACCGAAAGCGCCCGCAGTTGGGCCGAACTGCCCGCGAACGCGATCAAATATGTGCGCCGGGTTGAAGAGTTGATCGGGTGCCCCGTGGCACTACTCTCCACGTCACCGGAAAGAGAGGACACGATCCTGGTCAGGGATCCGTTCGAGGACTGATGACACTTTCGTACAAGGCGCGGCGTCGATGGTCGCTTTTCATTCTTGTGGTGGGCCTGCCCATCTACATCGTGGCGGTGATCACCGTACTGAGCTTTCTTAACCGCCCGCCGATCTGGGTTGAGTTCCTTGTCTATCTCGGTCTTGGGATCCTGTGGGCGTTGCCATTTCGCGCAGTCTTTAAAGGTGTCGGGCAAGCTGATCCGGATCGGAGAGAAGAGGACCGACCGCACTAGTTCGCTTCCGGTCTTGGCCGACACTCTCGAGATTTGGGCTTTAGGTCGGCCGCGCACGAAAAAGGCGGCCTTTTGGCCGCCTTTCAGTGAAACTTTTTTTCGGCGCTACTCGCCTGCGATCCGTGCGCCCGGATTGAACCGGGTATCTTCGGTGATAGTGAACTGGCCACGCTTGAGTTTCTGGATCTTGCCTTGGCGCAGCAATTGCCCAAACGACCGGAGCCCTGCCTCGCGGGTGAACTCCTCGTTGGTTTCGTAGCTTGCAACACGCTTCATAAGTTGGGGGCGCGAGAAGTGCTTCCGGCCTTCTACGAAGGCGGCATAAGCTGCGGCGGCCTCCAACAGATCCGGCAGTTCAGTCGCCCCCATCTTCTCGGCAAATTCCGCGAAGCTCTCGTCAGGTTCGAACAGGTTCTCGCCGTCGTCGTCGTCTTCGAACGTCGGGATATCCTCTCCGGTGTTGGCAACCGGTGCCAACCGCGCGCTGATCACCCGACGCGGGCGAATCGGATTGTCGGACAACGCGTCGTGCGGCGGTTCTTCTTCTGCCCCCTGATCCTCTGCGACACGCAGTTCAGACACCAGCATCAGTGGCTGAGCCTCCTCGGCGGTGTCCGCATCCTCCCGGGACAGGGATGACCCATCGCCGGCGTCCTGCCGGGCCTGATCTTCCACCGGATCTGGCCGCTTCGGTTCTGTCACAGGTCGCGACGGGCGAACGACTTGAGCCAGATCATCGCGGTACCGGCTTTGCTGGGCCGCATCCTCGGCATCCTGACCGTCGCCCTGCTTGAGCAGGCGGTCAGCCTTGGTCGCAGCGACAGCGGCCTTGAGATGCGCAATTGCCGAGCGGCGGCGCGATCCCTCGCTGTCGTCCATCTTGGAGTTCGTTTCCTCCAAGATCCGGTCGAATGCGGGATCCTCAGGCGTTGCCGGAGCTGGCTGTTCATCCAGATTCGAGCGATCATCGTGCGAAGCGATCGCACCGGCGATGGCCGCATCGAGACTCGGGTCCTTGTCGTCTTCGGTATCGTCGGCCTCAGTTGAAAGATCGCTGTCGTCTTGACCAAATCCAAGGATCTCTTCCTCGGCGAGGTCTTCGACTTCTTCTTCGGCCGGAACGGCCGGTTCTTCCGGATCCGCAGCGAGAGCGGCGTCGAGGCGCAGCGGCGCTGCGTCGGCTTCGGCCGGTTCTTCATCCTCGTGGGTCTCTTCATCGATCAGGTCTTCGCCCCAATCCCCAAACGCGGTGTCCTCGTCTTCATTGGTGTCCGACGAAATGTCGTCGTCATCGCCGATAGCCGAAAGCTCCATGAGAAGCTCGGCTTCGTCCTCTTCCGATAAGGAGGTTTCGGCGGACATATCATTGTTTTCGCGGAGAATTTTCGTTTTAGGTAGGGGGCGCGTGATCGGAACAACACGATCGTCTTCGGCTTCTTGTGGTCCGACGCCGATTGGTTCGTCGAGGATCAAGTCCTCTTCGGCTTCGAACTCGCCGGAAGCAGACTCCAGTCCGAAAGCATGCTCTTCATCGGTCTCATCCGTCTCGGCGCCAGCGTCTTCCGCGATCGCGATGGGCTCGTCACCATCCTCCGGGTGGGTTTCTGGCGCCGCGGAATAGGTCGCGTCGAAAGGCTCGTCGTCTTCGTCCAAATTCGACAATGGGGCGAACTCGGCTGCGACTTCTTCCGCTACTGCGTCGTCTTCGCTTTCATGCCCGGGTGCCGCTTCTGAGAGGTCGAAGGTGCTGTCACCGCTGTCGCCTTCGACTAAGCTCTTGGCTTCGTCCTCATCATCCCCTGCGAATGCAAACGCGTCGGCAGCTTCGAGGTCCTCGGCGGCTAAAAGATCATCTGGAACATCATCGTATGCGGGCAATTCGGTCGCTTCGACGTTGTCGGTCGTGTCCGCGAGCGCGCCGTCGTCTTCTGCGGGCTCGGCATCGCCGACACTCGCGCCCGCAGCAACACCAGCTGCCGTTGCCGCGGCGCCGGTGGCGACGGCCGAACGCAGGCGGTCCAGACGTTCTGCGACGGTTTCCGACCGCGGGGCTGGTACGGTTTCCGTGGCGGCTTCGTCGGATTGCTGCGTCGGTTCGCCCGTTACCTGCCGCAACACGACGCCATTGTCCTCCACCTGTGCCTCGACTCGACGCTGGATCTCGCGTTCGGCGATTCGATGAAGCATTTCGGCATCAGGGGTCGGCGGCTCCGCTCCGAAATACCGATCGTCGGCGGCCAGATCGCGGAAGTATTCTGCGATTGAGCGCATTGTGGAGAACGGATCGTCGAACCCCTCGAGTGTACAGGAAAACGTGCCATAAGACACGGTGAGGATCTTGCTCGTACCTACCATCGATCGATCGCTTTCTGAGCCACTTTGACAACAAGACGTTTACCACGCAGTGGATCGTAAATAGGAACAGAGTGTGGCAATACAGTGGATTTTATCAGGTGCGGAGCGCGCTTTGTTTCCTGACCGAGCGCAATCGCAAACATGACACCATTCATTGTGGACACCGAAAAATCCGTGACGCTCGTGGGCGGGGGCACCGTTACCCCACATGATATTGAGGATTGTTTGACGCGAGCGCCAGTTATTGTGGCGGCTGACGGCGGAGCCACGCCGGTCTTGGCGGAAGGGCATGTTCCGGATGCCGTGATCGGTGATCTGGACAGCTTGCCACAATCGGCACGGGCCAAGATTCCGGCGCGCCGGCTGCATGAAATCACCGACCAAGACACCACGGATTTCGAAAAATGCCTACGCTCAGTGCGGGCTCCACTGATTCTGGGTGCGGGGTTCACCGGGCAGCGTATCGATCATGAGCTCGCCGTCTACGCGACCCTCGTTCGATCGGGACGACCCTGTATTATCCTCGGCTCGGAAGATATCGTTTTCGCTGCACCGGACCGGATTGAGTTCGATCCTGGCATCGGCACGCGCGTATCCCTGTTTCCCATGGCCAGGGTCACAGGTCGGTCCTCAGGTCTATTCTGGTCAATCAACGGGATCACGTTCTCGCCGGCCGGTCGCGGCGGAACATCAAACCGGGCCACGGGTCCGGTCATGCTTGAGTTTGATGCTCCCGGAATGCTTGTCATTCTGCCACGCGCGTGTCTGGATATGGCCATCGACGCACTTAAATCGACGCGGCCCTAGGCCCTGCCCGCAGGTGGGTCAGCAATTCGGAATGTTCACCGCCAGGCCACCCAAAGCCGTTTCTTTGTACTTCTCGCTCATATCGGCGCCCGTCTGGCGCATCGTCTCAATCGCGGCGTCAAGAGGAACGAGATGCGTGCCATCCCCCCGCAGACTGAGCGACGCGGCGGAGACGGCCTTAATTGCGCCAAGACCGTTGCGCTCGATGCAAGGGACCTGGACCAGCCCACGGATCGGATCGCAGGTCATGCCCAGATGATGCTCAAGGGCGATCTCAGCTGCATTTTCCACTTGTTCCGGGGTCCCTCCGAGAACCGCGGCCAACCCGGCCGCCGCCATCGCCGAGGCCGATCCGACTTCGGCCTGGCATCCGCATTCCGCGCCCGAGATCGAAGCGTTGTGTTTGATGAGCCCGCCGATCGCCGCAGCCGTTAAGAAAAACGTATCAATGTCCCGCTCGGATGCGTCGGGCACGTGATCCAGCCAGTATCGCACGACGCCTGGAATCACCCCGGCGGCGCCATTGGTGGGCGCCGTTACGACCTGGCCGCCTGCCGCGTTTTCTTCGTTGACCGCCATGGCGTAGACCGAGATCCAGTCGTTGATCGTGTGCGGTGCGGTCAGGTTGCGGCCACGCTCCGCCAAAAGATGCTCGTGGATGCCTTGCGCGCGCCGTTTTACATTAAGGCCGCCAGGCAGCGTACCCGTTTGGTTCAGTCCGTGCTCCATAGAGCGACGCATGACATCCCAGATCCGCGCGATCCCCCTTGAAAGCGCAGCCTCGGACATGCGCGAGACTTCGTTGCGGCGTTTCAATTCCGCGATCGTGGTGCCTTCAGTGCGACACATCGCAAGCATCTCGTCGGCTGACTTGAAGGGATGCGGCACCGGCGGGCCGTCATCGCTATCCGAACCGGCGGCCAGTTCTGCCGCGGTCATCACAAAGCCGCCACCTACCGAGTAATAGGTCTCGGATAGAATGACATCGCCCTGGGCGTCGAGGGCTTCCAACACCATTCCGTTGGTATGGCCGGGCAGCGGCGGGCCATAGTCGAAAACTAGATCGGCGTTCGGATCGAAGACGAGAGGAGCAAGTCCCTCCGGGGACACGCGGTGATGGGTGCGAACGGCGTCGAAAGCCGTATCGGCGGCCTCGGGATCAAAGGTTTCCGGCAAGAGCCCTGATAGGCCCAGTATTACAGCCCGGTCCGTGGCGTGCCCAACACCTGTGAAGGCCAGTGATCCGTGTAGCCGGGCGCGTATACCCATTGCGGTGAATGGCAACGTCCGGAGCCGGTCAAGAAACCGCCCGGCGGCCACCATAGGACCCATCGTGTGCGACGAGGATGGGCCGATGCCGACTTTGAACATGTCGAAGACGCTGAGAAACATGCTACCGAAGTACAGTCATTTGTAACGTAACCACAGTGGGGAAGCGGCCTTTCTTTGGCTCCTCGCGACGTGCCATTGCGACGGAGCACCGGAGGTCGGGCCGACGGTCGGAACAAAACCCGCTCGCGCAGCATCGGGCATGCCCCTATAACCCAGTCGAGCCCCAAAACCGAGGAACGCCGGAATGGCCAAAGCCCTGTCTCCCATCGATGCCGCCAAATACGCAGCCGCACGCAAGGCCTGCGAGTATGTGGAATCGGGCATGAAAGTGGGATTGGGCACGGGGTCGACAGCGGCATGGTTGGTGCGGTGTCTTGGAGACATGGTTCGGGAAGACGGTCTTCGCTTGACCGGAGTGCCGACGTCCAAGCGCACGGCGGATCTTGCGCGGGAGGTAGGGATCGACGTCACGACACTCGACGAAGCGCGATGGCTGGACGTGACAATCGATGGTGCCGATGAGTTCGATGGAGAGCTGAACCTAATCAAGGGCGGTGGCGGCGCGCTTTTGCACGAGAAAGTTGTGGCAACCGCGTCGGATCGCATGGTGGTCATTGCCGACAAAACCAAGCAGGTCGAGACCCTTGGCGCCTTTCCCTTGCCGGTCGAGGTGATCCGGTTCGGCTGGCAAACAACGAAAGCGCTGATCGAAGAAACGCTGTCCTCGCTGGACGTGTTCGGCCATTCCTCGGTCCTTCGGATGAACGGAGACCAACCCTACGAGACGGACGAAGGTAACTTCATCCTCGATCTGCACCTGAAACGGATCGGAAATGCGCGGCAATTCGGAATCGTCGTGAACCAGATCCCCGGTGTCGTAGAGAACGGGCTGTTTATCGATATCTGTGACGTCGTCATCGTGGGGCACGGCACCGGCCGGGTCGAGATCCGGGACATTCACACGGGCCGGGTGGAAGAGGACGTTGTTGCATTCGACGACACCGAGAACCTTTTCTCCGATCTCGCGGAGTGAACCATCCTCGTCAGTGCGCCCGGGAGTTTTCGGATCGATATAGACGGGTGGCGTTGGCCTTCGGTGGACAGTGTGCAATAGAACGCCGGCGACATTCGACAGGCGGGATCCATGGCCGGATTTGACTACGACCTTTTCGTGATTGGTGGCGGCTCGGGTGGAGTTCGAGCGGCACGCGTGGCCGCTGCCACTGGCGCAAGAGTCGCATTGGCCGAGGAAAGCCGGATGGGCGGTACATGCGTCATTCGGGGCTGTGTCCCGAAGAAACTGATGGTTTTCGCGTCGTCCTACCGTGAGGCATTTCGCGATGCTGGTGATTATGGTTGGGAGGTCTCGTCAGGTGATTTCGACTGGCGGCGTTTCCGCACCAGACTTCATGGTGAATTGAACCGGTTGGAAGAGGTGTACCGGTCGCTTTTGAATCAGTCCGGGGTTGCCATATTCGATGCCCGCGCGCGTCTCAACGATCCCCATACAGTGGAGCTGGCGGACGGGGGCCGTAAAACCGCAAAGCACATTCTTGTCGCGACAGGCGGGCATCCGGTGAGGCCCGACATGCCGAATGCCCATCTGGGGCTCGTCTCCAACGACATCTTCCTACTGGAAGAACTGCCAAAGTCTATTCTGATCGTTGGCGGCGGCTACATCGCGTGCGAGTTCGCGTGCATCCTCAACGGCCTGGGTGTCGACGTAACCCAGTACTATCGTGGCGCGCAGATTCTGCGAGGGTTCGACGACGAGGCGCGTGGCCTCGTTGCAGAGGCCATGCGCGAGCAGGGGATCGACCTTCATCTCGGAACGAATATCGTGGAATTGCGTCCCGGCGACGATCCTCAGATTGGACTGTCGCAACCAACGGCAAGCGATGCCGGCATGGGTGCGCCGATCGAGATGACGGGCGAGGCGACAGCCCATTTGGATTCGGGCGCTCAGGCCGGAGGCCCGGTCTGGATCAAGGCCACGAACGGACAAACGCGAACGTACGATCAGGTCTTCTTCGCGACGGGCCGTGAACCCAACAGTCGTGACATGGGGCTTGAGAATGCAGGGGTCGAAATCGGGCGGCGTGGCGAGATCGTTGTCGACGAATACTCACAGACGGCCGTCCCCTCGATCTATGCGATCGGCGATGTGACGAACCGGATCCAGCTTACCCCTGTCGCCATCCGGGAAGGGATGGCGTTCGCGGAAACTGTGTTCAAAGGCAATCCGACAAGGCCGGATCATGAACTTGTCCCGTCGGCTGTCTTCACGCAACCGGAACTCGGCACGATTGGCATGACCGAAGAAGAGGCGCGCGATGTGGAACCGGTTGAGGTGTACTGCACGTCCTTTCGGCCAATGCAGCAGGCCTTCGTCGGGCGGACCGGGCGCGTCCTCATGAAACTGATTGTGTCAAAGGCCACACGCAAGGTCCTCGGGTGCCACATCGTCTCGGACCATGCGGGAGAAATGATCCAATTGGCCGGCATCGCGGTCAAAATGGGAGCGACAAAAGAGGATTTCGACCGGACCGTGGCGGTGCACCCCACGATTTCGGAAGAACTCGTGACAATGAAAGAGCCTGTGCGCACGGCTTGAATTCGGCCGCGCTGACCACAGGTTTGACAACAACTAAGAAGATGAACCGAAGGGTAAAACTCCGATGGCGAACAACAACGGCGGTCCCTGGGGCGGCGGCGGCAACCGCGGCAACCAAGGCGGTCCCGGCGGCCGCAACGGTCCGCCAAGGCGGCCAGGCGATAGTCCGCAGATCCCGGAAATCGATGAACTGATGAACAAGGGCCGCGAGCAGCTCAAGGTGCTTATGGGCGGCCGTGGCGGTGTGGGCGGTGGCCCGAACGGCGGTGACGACCGACCGCCGAACACTCGGGGTACGGTCATATTCGGCCTGATCGCGCTATTGGGTCTTTGGCTTTATGCCTCGTTCTATACGGTTCGACCAGAAGAGCAGTCGGTCGAACTGTTTCTTGGTGAGTTCTCGTCCATCGGACAGCCGGGCCTGAACTTTGCACCGTGGCCTCTGGTGACGGCCGAAGTCGTTCCGGTCACTCGAGAACAGTCCGAGGATATTGGGCTTGGTCGTTCCGGTTCGTCCGGCGGCGACGGTCTGATGCTGACAACCGATGAAAACATCGTCGACATCGACTTCCAAGTTGTCTGGAACATCAACGACGCGGCGAAATTTCTGTTCAATCTGCGTGATGGACCGCAAACCGTTCGCGCCGTTTCGGAATCGGCCATGCGCGAGATTGTGGCCGGGCGCCAGCTTGCCCCGCTCCTCAACCGAGACCGCGAGATTGTCGTGCAGGAAGCCCGTGATCTTATCCAGAACACTTTGGACGGATATGAGTCGGGCATCCGGATCGTTCGGGTCACGCTGAACAAGGCCGACCCGCCGCGCGAAGTTATCGACGCATTCCGCGAGGTTCAGGCGGCAGAACAGGAGCGTGATCGGCTTGAGCGTCAAGCCGACGCTTACGCAAACAGGGTGCTCGCTGGTGCCCGTGGTGAGGCGGCGCAGCGTCTCGAAGAGGCTGAAGCGTACCGGGCTCAGGTCGTCAACGAAGCTCAAGGTGAGGCCAGCCGCTTTTCGGCTGTTCTGACCGAGTACCTCGCGGCACCCGAAGTGACCCGTCGTCGACTTTATATCGAGACACTCGAACGTGTTCTCGGTGATGTCGACAAGATCATCCTGGACGAAGGTGCCGGGGCCGGCGGGGGACAGGGCGTGGTGCCCTACCTGCCTCTGAACGAATTGCGCCGCCCGGTGGCGCAGGCACCGCAATCCGGAGGAAACTAAGATGCGCAGGCTTTACATCGGACTGGGTGTCCTAGCCTTAGCCCTGTTCCTTCTCCTGTCGTCGATCTTCATCGTTGATGAACGCGAGAAGGCCTTGGTGCTTCAATTCGGTCAGATCCGATCGGTTCAAGAGGAGCCCGGGCTGGCCTTCAAGATTCCCCTGATCCAGGAGGTCGTGCGTTATGATGACCGGATCCTGTCTCTCGACACGCCCGCCATCGAGGTAACACCCTCGGATGATCGACGGCTGGTCGTTGACGCCTTCGCGCGCTATCGGATCAACGACGTGGTTCAGTTCCGTCAGGCGGTGGGCGTCGGCGGTGTCAATCAGGCCGAAGACCGGCTGAGCGATATTCTGAACGACGTGATCCGTGCTGTGCTAGGTTCGGATGGGGTGACGTCGAACACGATCCTTTCGGAAGAGCGTGCCTCGCTGATGACCCGGATCCGGGTCAGTGCCGATGCGCAGGCCGGGGCGCTTGGCCTCGACGTGGTGGACGTGCGGCTGAAGCAAACCAACCTGCCCGAGCAGAATCTCGATGCCACTTTCGCGCGGATGCGTGCAGAGCGGGAACGAGAAGCTGCGGACGAAATCGCCCGAGGCGAAGAAGCCGCGCAGAGGGTGCGAGCCCAGGCCGATCGAACGGTTGTAGAGCTTGTTTCGGAGGCGCAAAAGGAAAGCGAAATTGTCCGTGGTGAGGCGGATGCCGAACGCAATCGCATCTTTGCACAAGCCTTTGGCGCCGATCCCGATTTCTTTGAATTCTACCGCTCGCTCACGGCTTACGAGCGGTCGCTTTTGGGCTCGAATTCAACTCTGGTGATTACGCCCGATAGCGAATTCTTTGAGTTCCTGAAGGACGATGGTCTGGACTAATGGGTTGGGTCCTTCTCGGACTTGGTCTCTTGCTTGTTGTGGAGGGGCTGGTGCTTGCACTAGCCCCCTCCCGCATCGAGGACGTGCTTGAACTGCTGCGTCGGCTACCCGTCGATGTCCGGCGTCTGATTGGCCTGACTGCTGTCTCGGTCGGCGTTATCCTAGTTTGGATCGCTCGAATGGCCGGTGTTGGATAGGTATCACGCTGTCCGATCTGGGCAACATTCCCGATGTTTCGAGCCGCTCACGTCGAGTTTACAAATCGCGAGTGGCCTTCCGGTTGTGATCTTGCCGACCTATCTTTCATTAAGTTCGTAGACATCGACCCTGTTGAGGCGGGGATCAATCAAAGTGCATGGAGGATAAGACCTTGAGAATAAAGGCTATTGCCCGGCCAGATGAAGGTGCGTCTTCGTCGCGCGCCCTTACTGCGTTGGTCTTCGGGCTTGCGCTCGTACTTGCTCAGACAATCGCGAGCGCGGTTCGAGCCGCGCCGGACAGCTTTGCGGATCTTGCCGAGCAGGTAAGCCCCGCAGTTGTGAATATCACAACAGCGACGACAGTCGCCACGTCGACGGGACCCACGCCGATGGTTCCCGAAGGCTCGCCGTTTGAAGATTTCTTTCGGGATTTCCTCGATCGGAACCAAGATGGTCAACAGCGGCCTCGGCGCAGCCAGGCGCTGGGTTCGGGTTTCGTGATCTCTGAAGACGGATTCATTGTAACCAATAACCACGTCATCGCTAATGCCGACGAGATCAACATCGAATTCTTCTCGGGCAAAGAGCTCGTTGCCGAGGTGATTGGCACTGACCCGAACACAGACCTTGCACTGCTTAAGGTCGAGAGCAACGAGCCGCTTCCCTTCGTTCCATGGGGCGACAGCGAAGTTGCCCGTGTTGGTGACTGGGTCATGGCGGTCGGAAACCCGCTTGGACAAGGCTTTTCTGTTTCGGCCGGCGTGGTTTCGGCGCGGGGTCGCGCCTTGTCGGGCAGCTACGACGACTTCATCCAGACCGACGCCGCGATCAACCGGGGCAACTCTGGCGGCCCGCTCTTCAACATGGACGGTGAGGTCATAGGAGTGAACACCGCGATCCTGTCGCCGAACGGCGGTTCGATCGGTATCGGTTTCGCGATGTCGAGCCGCGTAGCTCAGAACGTGATCGCGCAGCTCGAGGAGTTTGGCGAGACGCGCCGGGGGTGGCTCGGCGTTCGCATTCAGGATGTGAGCGACGATGTGGCCGAGGCGATTGGGTTGCAAGAAGTGGCCGGGGCGCTGGTAACCGATGTTCCTGAAGGTCCGGCGGCCGAGGCCGGGATGGAGGCCGGCGACGTGATCCTGTCTTTCGACGGGGTCGAGGTGGCGGACACGCGCGAACTGGTCAACCGCGTTGGCAATACCGAAGTGGGCAAGGCCGTTCGTGTGGTGGTCTTCCGCAATGGCGAGACGCAGACCCTGCGCGTGACGCTGGGTCGCCGGGAAGAGGCCGAGAATGCGATCCCGGCCGTGGCCGAACCTGCAGAGCCCATCGAGCGGGAAATGATGGGCCTGACGTTGTCGCCGATCACTGACGAGTTGCGTGAGCAGCTGGCCCTGCCGGACAATGCCGCAGGCCTTGTGGTGCGCGATGTGGCCGAAGACAGCGAAGCTTTCGAGAAAGGCTTGCGCGCTGGGGACCTGATTGCGGAAGCGGGCCAGGAAAAGGTTGCCAGTGTAGCGGATCTTGATGAGCAGATCGCCAAAGCGGAAGAGGCCGGCCGCAAGTCGATCCTGCTGCTTGTTCGCCGGGCGGGCGAGCCGCGTTTTGTCGCTCTAAGCTTAGGCTGATCAGAACAAGTTTGGCGAAAGGGCGCCCACCTGGGCGCCCTTTTCCATTGGGTAACGTCCTTGGGCCTGACAGGCCGAACGTCCTTCGTTAGTGCTGTCGCCGAGAACCGAAAGCCATGACCCAACCATCTTACCAATCCTATGTGATCTGCACGTCGCCCCGAAGTGGAAGCACGCTTCTCTGCGATCTACTCAAGGCAAGTGGTGTGGCCGGGCGGCCCGGATCGCATTTTCATACGCCAACATTCGAAGGCTGGTGCGAGGCCTATGGCCTTACACCAGAGCAGGCGACCGAGGCCGAGTTGCGGCCCCGGATCTTCGCCGCGGCACTTGCTAGGGGACGCGGTGACACGGATGTATTCGGCATGCGGATGCAATACCGGAGTCTCGGGTTTTTTCGCTCGCAACTCGCCAAGTTCGCACCGCAACGACCAACAGATATCGCCCGCATTGAGGCTGTCTTCGGGCGAACGCGTTTCTTCTATTTGAAGCGGGCAGACAAGGTTGATCAGGCGGTGTCGCTTGTGAAAGCGGGGCAGACGGGCCTATGGCATCGAGCGCCAGACGGAACCGAGATCGAGCGCCTTTCGCCGCCGGCCGAACCAGTTTACGACGTCGAGCGGCTGCAAGACGTTTACGAGATGCTTGTGGCTGCCGAGACTGTCTGGACTGACTGGTTTCAGGCCGAAGGTGTCTCGCCCGTACCACTGAGCTACGAGGTGTTGTCCGCAGATCCCTTGGGGGTGTTACGAGATGTACTGGCAGCTATCGGGCTGGATCGCGCGCATGCGGACGGGGTGACACCTGGTGTTGCCAAACTTGCTGATGCTGTTAGCGCAGACTGGGCCGCGCAGTTGCGCAAGGTGGTCCGGGTCTAGGCGGGAAGGGTTCAGCCCGCCGCGAGTGGCTGGTCCCGGAGCAGCTCATCAAGCATCCACGAGATATCCTCGATCTCTTCGGCCACAATATGCGTGACGCCACCTTCCCGTTGGAGTCGTCCGGTCACCCGCAGGCACCGCCCGGCAATGACCGCCCGGCGAAATCGTTCGTACATCTTGCGCCAGACGATGATGTTCGAGATTCCGGTTTCGTCTTCGAGTGTGATGAAGATCACCCCTTTCGCCGTCCCGGGACGCTGGCGGACCAGAACTAGGCCCGCCACAGCAACACGCGCCCCATTGGGTGGCTCGTCAAGCCGGTCGTGAGGCAGGCAAGACGGTGGTTGTGGCCACGGACGGGGCTGGATATCGGGTTCGAGGTTCGTCATCTGGAACAAAAATAGAACATTTGTGCCGCGCCGCAAGACGTGAGCGATCAGGTCGAATTCGCACTGGTCGCGGGGCGGACCCATGGCTAGGTAGAGCTGCACCAGAACACCGAGGAGCGACATGGCGAAAATCACCTATATCGAGCATGGCGGGAAGGAACACGTGGTTGATGTTCCAACCGGGCTGACCGTCATGGAGGGCGCTCGCGACAACAACATCCCTGGAATTGAGGCTGATTGCGGCGGCGCCTGCGCCTGTTCGACCTGCCATGTCTATGTCCATCCGGACTGGGTGGAAAAACTTCCCGCCAAGGATCCGATGGAAGAAGACATGCTGGATTTCGCTTATCAGCCGGACGAGACTCGATCGCGACTGACGTGCCAGTTGAAGGTGTCGGACGAGTTGGATGGATTGGTCGTGCAGATGCCGGAAAAGCAAATCTGATGCTGCGGTGGGTCGCACTAGTCTTTGCCTTTGCTCTACCTGCAGGCGCGGGTGAGATCATAACGGGGGCGCGGTACGACGATCCCACGACGCGATATGCCCACGGCGTCCTTGGCGATGCCGTTGAATGGGGAACACTGGTCCTTGAAACCAACGACGGGCGCGTCCTGCGCATCGTTTTGCCGGAAGAGCGGGTGTTCGAAGATCTCGAGCCACGGCTTGCCGACCTAGATGGGAACGGCCGCCCGGAAGCGATCGTCGTCGAGAGCCACCAGAGTTTCGGGGCTCGGCTGTCGATCTATGGGCTCGAGGGTCTGGTCGCTGCCAATGATTGGATCGGCACCCCGAACCGTTGGCTCGCTCCCATTGGTGCCGCGGATTTGGACGGCGACGGTGTGACCGACATTGCGTATGTCGACCGCCCGCATCTTGCCAAGACGATCAGAATATTTGCTTTCGAGGATAGCGGCTTGGTCGAACGGGCTGCCCTTCGAGGATATTCCAACCACCGGATTGGCGAGGACTTCATATCCGGGGGCATTCGCGACTGTGGTCAGGGCCCTGAGATGGTCGTCGCGCGAGCCGACTGGTCTGGGATCGTAGGTCTGCGCTGGACCGGGAGCGGCTTCGCCGAGACTGCGGTTGCAGGAGATGTATCGCAATCCGTATTCGAGCAGGCGTTGGATTGCCGCTAACCCCCGGTTTCGTGAGGCGCTGAGGTTTTTCGATCTGGGCGGTCTTGGGCGGGCGCCAGCTTCAGAAACTGCCTCGGAATGGAACCGAGTGTATGGTCATTCAAGGGCTCTCCAGCCAATGTCGCGCCGGAATACACCCTCTGCCCAGTCGATCTGCGAAGCAAGGGCGTAGGCCCGGTCGCGCGCCTCGGTGAGGGTCGTCCCGCGCGCTGTGGCGTTAAGCACGCGTCCACCGGCCGAGACGATTTGGCCGTCGACCCGCGCGGTTCCTGCGTGGAAGACCATATTGCTGCTGTCATTCGGCATCTGCTCGAGCCCTCGGATCACGCTGCCCTTCGCATAGGGGCCCGGATAGCCCTTGGATGCCATGACGATGGTCATGGCGTGGTCTTCCGCCCAGTGAACCCGTGTTTCGGCCAACCGCCCCTCGGCCGCGGCGTGGATCAGGTCGAATGCCTGGCCGCCCAGTCGCATCATCAGGACCTGGCACTCGGGATCTCCGAAGCGGACGTTGTACTCGATAAGCCGCGGCATGCCATTTTGGATCATCAGCCCGGCATAGAGAACACCCTGATAGGGTGTGCCGCGCCGCGACATCTCGGCCAGCGTCGGACGAATAATCGTTTCCATGACACGGTCTTCCACATCTGCCGTCATGATTGGCGCCGGGGAATAGGCACCCATGCCGCCAGTATTCGGGCCGGTATCCCCATCGCCCACGCGTTTGTGGTCCTGTGCGGTGCCGATCGCCAGCGCCGTGGTCCCGTCCGCTAGAACAAAGAATGACGCCTCCTCGCCTTCCAGAACCTCTTCGATGACGAGCGCGCCACCGAATTCTATTAGGGTGTCGACAGCCTCGTGCGCCGCGTCAGCAGTGGGCGCCACGACCACCCCTTTGCCGGCGGCAAGTCCGTCAGCCTTGATGACAATGGGCGCGCCATGGGTTTCGATATATGCATGGGCGTCGTCTGCGTCCGTGAAGTGCGCCCATGCCGCAGTCGGGACGCAAGCGGCGTCGGCGATCTCTTTCGTGAATGTCTTTGAAGCCTCAAGACGGGCGGCAGCAGCCGACGGCCCGAAGACCAGAAGCCCCGCGTCGCGCAGACGATCCGTAACCCCGGATTCAAGCGGAGCCTCAGGCCCCACAATGACAAGGTCCACCGTATTCTCGCCGGCGAAATCGGCCACGCTGGCCGGATCGCAAATGTCGATCTGTGCGCACTCGGCAATCTCTGCGATCCCGGCATTTCCCGGCGCTACGATCAATCGGTCGCACTTGGGGTTCTGCAGCGCGGCCCAGGCAAGGCTGTGCTCACGCCCGCCACCGCCGAGGATCAGAATGTTCACACCATGTCCCTTATGCTGTCACATTTCCCGGCTACTCAAAACGCGAGTACAGGACCACGCCGGGGGGAACAAGGATGCGAAACCCTGAGCTCTGGGCCAAGATCAAGGCCCACCGGTTTGACGCGACAACCGGAACCAAGCCCTTCTCCGCCAAGCTGGCCGAGCAGCAGAGCTGGGGTACCAAGGATACTGAAAAGGCGATCCGCGAGTACAGGCGCTTTCTTTATCTTACCCAGATTGCCGAAGGCCAGGTCACGCCGTCCAACGTGATCGACCGTGTCTGGCACACGCATTTGACCTTCACCCGGAACTACTGGGATGAATTCTGTGGCAAGGTTCTTGGCAAACCACTGCACCACGACCCGTGCGAGGGCGACGAAGAAATGCCGCGATATCGCGCGCAATATGAAGCGACGCTGAAGCTTTATCGCGACGAGTTCGGGAACGACCCTCCCCGACTGCTCTGGCCGCATCCGGCCTCCAAACGCTACATCGTCGCCGGCGCGGTGATCTCAATTGTGGGTGTAGCGATGGCAGCTATCTCACTCTACGCCAACGGGATTGAAGGTGGCTGGATATGGACCGGGGGCGGAGCTGCGATTGCCCTGTTTGGTGTTCTTCTTTGCGCGCGATACCAGTCACGGCTTTCTTCCGGAGGAAGCGGCTGTGGGGTGTCCGGATGTGGTGGCTGTGGGGGCGGCTGCGGCTAGGGCTCTGGCGGACACCAAGCCGCCCGTCTAATCTCGGCGTATGGATGATCTGATCGACGACCCGCAGCCGGGCGAGAACGCGCACGAGTTCACTGTCTCGGAGATTTCCGGCGCCGTGAAACGGGTGGTCGAAGGTGAATTCGGCCGAGTGCGCGTCAAGGGCGAAGTCGGGCGTGTGGTTTGGGCAAGATCGGGGCATCTTTATTTCGACCTCAAGGATGATCGAGCGGTTCTTGCCGCGGTGTCATGGAAAGGACAGGCTGCGCGTTTGCCCGTGAAACCCGAAGAGGGAATGGAAGTCGTCGCTTTGGGCAGGCTGACAACGTTTCCGGGGCAATCGAAGTACCAGATGATCGTCGATGACGTGCGGCCGGCAGGTATTGGCGCGTTGATGGCGATGCTTGAAAAGCGCAAGAAGACACTGGAGTCCGAGGGTCTGTTCGCGGCCGAGCGCAAGCGGCCGCTTCCTTATCTCCCGGATGTGGTCGGGGTCGTGACATCGCCTACGGGCGCGGTGATCCGGGACATTCTCCATCGCTTGCGCGACCGGTTTCCGCGAAAAGTGCTGGTCTGGCCGGTGGCCGTACAGGGCGAGCGCTCGGCACCAGAGGTTGTCGCGGCAATTGAAGGGTTCAACGCGATGTCGCCCGGAGGTGCATTGCCAAGGCCCGATGTCCTCATTGTCGCCCGCGGCGGTGGATCGATCGAGGATCTCTGGAGCTTTAATGAAGAAGCGGTGGTTCGTGCCGCAGCGGCATCGGACATCCCGCTGATTTCGGCAGTGGGGCACGAAACGGACACGACACTCATCGACTTTGCCTCGGACCGGCGTGCGCCCACACCGACGGCCGCCGCCGAAATGGCGGTTCCCGTTCGGTTGGACCTGCTGGCATGGATCGACGGGCAGGCAGCGCGCCTGAGTCGTGGATTGAGCCAAAGCATCACTCAGCGCCGCCAGCGATTAGCGGATTTGTCTCGGGCGCTTCCGGTGGCCGGAACGCTCTTGTCGGTGCCGTCTCAGCGACTCGATGCTGCCGTGGCGCGCCTCGGGCCGGCATTGCGCGGCGCGGCGGCAGCCAAACGCGCGGCGCTCGCGGAGACAGCGCTTCGGCCTGCTACTATCCGTGCGCTGATGGCACGCCGCCGCGACAGGTTTGGAACCCTCGGTGCGCGCCTTGCACCGGCCTTTGATCGAATGCTTAAGGACAGGGCTCGAGAGACCGCTAGGGCAAGAACCGAGCTTGACCGACTGAACACCCGGTTGGCGGCTGCCTGGCCGCGAAGCCAGACCCGCCGGACCGAGCAGTTGGACGACCGCGCGCGCCTGCTCGGCACCCTTGGATACGAGGCGACACTCGCGCGGGGCTTTGCATTGGTCTGGGACGGAGACAAGGTTGTCAAATCCGTTGTCGCCGCGCGGCAGGCCGACGCGCTCGAGCTTCAGTTCGCCGATGGGCGGGTCGGCACCGAAGGCGCATCCGCCGCGCCGCGGCCACCGCGGAAACAACGATCGTCACCCGATAGCTCGGATCAGGGTTCGTTGTTCTGACCGCCGTCACCGGACTCAGACGCCGACCTCCGGGCCGAGGCAAAGCATGGGCTCTGGACTGTCCTGGGTCTCATAAAGCGCCGTTGTAGATGGGTCGGCGCCAAATACAGCTTCAAGCCCACCGGGGCGTTCGAAAAACTGCCAGCATTGAGGCGTCTCAATCTCTTCATAGTCGAAGCAGATAAGATCCCCGACCGGGTACCAGATGCCCTCTTGGCACTGTCCGTCCAGAAACGACCACCGAACTCTCCGGTTCGGAAAATACTCCTCGATGCCGTAGGCAACGCCGCCCTCTGAATAAGTCAGCGTCTTGCCCGTCGTGTAGCCCTCGAACTCGGCTGCATTCATGGGCGTTTCTGCTGTCGCGGGTATTCCGGCGAGCATGGCGGCAAGGGCGATAACAAAGCGCATCATGGGTGGCATATGGCAGCCCGGGGGCTCCGCCGCCAGTCGCCGTTCGGAGAAAGGACGTCCGGCGCGCGTGTTCTTGCTTCTACTGCATCGGGAAACGGCAAGGAGTGTCGTTTTTGTCGCGCGCGACTGACTTCGGCATGGCTTAGGGTTCTAAAAACCGCGAGAGGAGACAGGGCAGATGGCGCTGGACGGTGACAAAGGGCAAAGTGGGCCGGGCGTCTGGAAGTCCGGGCGCGGGAAGGGTCGCACCACTCCCAAGGGCCGTCAGTTGGACGAGAGCGCGTTGGACGAAGTGTGTGGCCTTCTTGGGGACCGGCCCCGGCGACGAGACCTTCTGATCGAGCATCTGCACCTTATCCAGGACACGTACGGGCACCTGTCGGCTGCGCATATGCGGGCGTTGGCCGAAGAGATGAGGCTTTCCATGGCCGAGATCTGGGAAGTCGCGTCGTTTTATGCCCATTTCGATCTGGTAAAGGAAGGTGAGGCACCGCCGCCCGCGGTGACAGTGCGGGTGTGCGACAGTCTTAGCTGTGAACTTGCAGGGGCTGCCGAATTGAAGGCCGCGCTCGAAGCCGGATTTGACCCGACCAATGTGCGCGTGGTGCGCGCGCCGTGCATGGGCCGATGCGACGCGGCGCCGACCTGCGAAGTCGGTCACAACCACGTCGACCGCGCAACGCCGGAGAGGGTGTCGACGATCATCGCTGCGGGGGATGTCCATCCGCGCATCCCCGACTATCAGGGGCTGGATGCATATCGGGCTGAGGGCGGATATCTTCGCCTCGACGCCTTGCGGGCGGCGGGGGACTGGGAAGCGGTCCAGTCCGACATTGCGGCGTCGGGGCTGCGTGGACTTGGCGGAGCCGGCTTCCCTTCGGGCCGAAAATGGGGGTTTGTCCGAGCCCATGCCGGGCCCCGCTACTTGGCGGTAAATGGGGATGAAGGCGAGCCTGGGACATTCAAGGATCGCCACTATTTGGAACGCGAACCGCACATGTTTCTCGAAGGGATGCTTATCGCGGCCTGGGCGGTGGAGGCCGAGACGTGTTTCATTTACATGCGCGACGAGTATCCCGCAGTTCTCGAAATCCTGAAGCGAGAGATAGGCGGGCTTGAGGCCGCGGGGATCGTGCCGGAGGGATTTGTAGATCTCCGACGAGGGGCAGGTGCCTATATCTGCGGTGAAGAAAGCGCGATGATCGAATCGATCGAGGGAAAGCGGGGACTTCCACGCCACCGCCCGCCCTTTGTGGCCGAGGTCGGTGTCTTCGGCCGTCCAACGCTCGTGCACAACGTCGAGACGTTGTATTGGGTGGCGCAGGTTGCGCGGTTCGGACCCGAGGTTCTGGCGTCGATTGAGAAAAACGACCGGACAGGGCTTCGGACGTATTCGGTTTCTGGCCGAGTGGTCAGGCCAGGCGTTTATGTGTTGCCGGCCGGGTCAACCATTCTGGACATCATCCAAGCGGCGGGTGGCATGGCCGCGGGCCATGTCTTGAAGGCCTACCAGCCTGGTGGGCCGTCCTCGGGGTTGTTGCCCGCATCGCTGGACGATGTGCCCTTGGATTTCGACACGTTGCAGCCACACGGAACCTTCATCGGCTCAGCTGCCGTGGTGGTTCTGTCGGACGCCGACAGCGCTCGGTCTGCGGCCTTGAACATGCTGCGGTTCTTCGAGGACGAAAGCTGCGGTCAATGCACTCCCTGCCGGGTAGGCTGCGAAAAGGCTGCAAAACTGATGCAGGCGCCGAAATGGGATAGGGATCTTCTCGAAGAGGTCGCAACGGCCATGGCGGACGCTTCGATCTGCGGGTTGGGACAGGCGGCGCCGAACCCGATACGCTCGGTCCTACGCCATTTCCCGGATGAGATTTGATTCAAAGGAGCGCTCCCGCGCGGGCTTGTTTCAGCCAGCGGCGTGGCGACGCGACAGCATAAGGCGGCGCGTGTTGGCACCTCTGCAACGGGTAGGCTTGGGATCCGCAGGGGCGCGTCCCGGCCTACTGCCTATTTCCTGACCACTCCGGGGCTTTGCAAATCTCGGCAGCCGGGATTAGGTGAAGGCAATGGCGTTTTTTTCCAAACTGAAAGAGCGACTCTTCAAGTCGTCCTCAAAACTTGACGAGGGGCTGGAAGCGGTCGTGGCCGAAGGTGGTGCGGTGGCACCTCCAGAAAGCGAAGCGGTTGAGGCCGCGCCGACAGCTTCCGATTCGAGGACATCCCTTCTCGGACGGCTCGTTGGGCGGTCAGAGGATACTGAGACAGTGCGTCGGGCACTTGACGACGACATGCTGGAGAGCCTCGAGGAAGTGCTGATCGCGGCCGATATGGGGGTCGAGACGGCCCTGCGCGTAACAGCCAATTTGGCGGAAGGCCGCATGGGGCGGCGGGTATCGACCGAAGAACTGAAAGCGTTGCTGGCGGACGAGATCGCTAGGATCATGGAACCCGTCGCGCGGCCTCTGCCGGTGTATCCCAAGCGACCCCAAGTGGTGCTTGTCGTGGGCGTAAACGGGTCTGGAAAGACAACGACGATCGGCAAGTTGGCGAGCCAGTTCCGTGCGGCCGGCAAGTCCGTGGTAATCGCAGCGGGCGACACGTTTCGCGCCGCGGCGGTGGAGCAGTTACAGGTCTGGGGCGAGCGGGCCGGTGTCCCGGTTCTCACGGCGCCGGAAGGTTCCGATCCCGCGAGCCTTGCCTTTGACGCCATGGCGCGGGCCGAGTCCGAAGGAGCGGATCTCTTGATGATCGACACCGCAGGGCGACTTCAAAACCGGGCCGATCTCATGGAGGAATTGGCCAAGATCGTCCGGGTAATCCGGAAGAAGGACCCTGAAGCACCCCACAACACGTTGCTTGTTCTGGACGCCACAACGGGTCAGAACGCCCTATCTCAGGTCGAGATCTTTCGCAAACTCGCCGATGTATCGGGGCTGGTTATGACCAAGCTCGACGGGACAGCGAAGGGCGGCGTACTCGTGGCCTTGGCCGACAAGTTCGGACTGCCAATTCATGCGATCGGCGTGGGTGAGCAGATCGACGACTTATCCCCCTTCGATCCCGAGGAATTCGCCGCGGCACTTACCGGAGTCGAAGCGGCATGAGCACCGAGAAGCAGGTCTCGCCTGCGATCAAGCAGCTTCTGGAACTTGGGCCGCCGATCCTCTTTTTCGTAGCCTACCTCTATCTGCGCGACGAAACCTTCATGATCAGGGGAACCGAGTATGACGGGTTCATCGTGGCGGCCGCGGCTTTCGTGCCGGTGCTGCTGGCGTCGATCACGCTTCTTTGGTGGCTTTCAGGGCGGATCAGCCGCATGCAGGTCTTTACCGCGGTGCTCGTGATCCTGTTCGGCGGTCTTACGGTCTGGTTCAACGACGAACGTTTTTTTAAGATGAAGACCACGATTGTCTATGCGGTCTTCGCAGGGCTTCTTGGCATCGGACTCACGCAGGGACGGAGTTACCTCGCCTGGGTCATGAGTGAGTTTCTCCCAATGGCCACAGAAGGTTGGATGATCCTGACCCGGCGGCTCACCGCGCTTTTTGCGGGGCTGGCGGCAGCCAACGAGGTGATCTGGCGAACGATGTCGACAGATACTTGGGTGAAAATTGAGACTTTCGGGTTTCCGGTAGTGCTTTTCCTGTTTCTATGGGTGCAGATCATGGCGCTGCAGAAATACCTGATCGCCGAGGACGAAACACAATCTGATTGAGCGCCTTCGGCGCGAGGTACTTATTGTCTCGTCGACGGCCACTGGCCGTCGTCTTGGGCCGCGTGTCACAGATGGTCTAGGTCGATATTTGCCTTAACGGCCCTGACCGAAGAGGATCTTTTGGGCCTCGCGATCGGTTGGGGCGTTCTGGCCCCGAAGCTCGATCTTCAACTGCTGGCCCTTGGCCGTCGCCGGTCGGGACCCGACCCTGTCGAGCCATCGGGCGAGGTTCGGCTTGTCTTCCAAGCTTTGCTGCTGTCCTTCCCAGCCGCGAACCCAGGGCCAGAGCGCCATGTCGGCGATGGAGTAGCCCGCATCGGTGACGTAATCGCGGCCGAAAAGCTGCTGGTCCAAGATCCTGTAGAGGCGTGTCACTTCACGCCTGTAGCGATCCTTGGCGTAGGGCAGATCGTTCGGGGGATCCATCGTGGGGGCGTATTTCAGAAAGTGATGGGCCTGGCCTGCCATGGGTCCGACACCGGCCATCTGCCAAAAGAGCCACTGGTCGATTTCGATCCGGTCGCGTTCGGTCGTGCCATAGAAACGACCGGTCTTGCGAGCAAGGTATTGAAGGATCGCACCGGACTCAAAAACCGATATCGGAGCGCCATCCGGACCGTCGGGATCGAGGATGGCGGGCATGCGGTTGTTAGGCGAGAGTTTAAGGAACTCGGGTTTGAGCTGGTCGCCCTTTCCGATGTTCACGAGGTGCAGCGAGTAGGGAAGCCCCATCTCCTCGAGCGCGATCGCGACCTTCCAGCCGTTCGGTGTTGGCCAGTAGTAAAAGTCGATGGGTTCGGACATTCTGCGACTCCCTGACAGGCTTCATTCAAATTGGCGCAATCGACCGTCGCGGCAAGTGAGAAGGTCCTGTGCGGAGGCGCACCGCACCGCTCCCGCCCGCTTGACGGGACGGGCGTGCTTCGCTACCCAAACTTTCGTGGCGATTTGTTCACCGGATTGCGGGCCACGTTAAACATGCCGCTAAAGAGGTCAGGGACGATCAGCCCCCGGCGCTCGCGGTGGGGGCTTTTTGTTTGGAGGGTGCTCCCCATGACGAAGGATTGGAAGACACGCACGCGGATGGTGCACGAGGGTATCCGCCGGAGCCAGTACGGTGAGGTGGCCGAGGCCATCTTCCTGACACAGGGTTTCGTCTACGAGACCGCCGAGGCGGCGCAGGCTCGCTTCCTCGAAGCGGGCGACGACGAGTTCATCTATGCCCGCTACGGCAACCCGACGGTGCGGATGTTCGAAGAACGTATCGCCGCGCTTGAAGGCGCCGAGGATGCATTTGCGACCGCAAGTGGTATGGCTGCGGTGAACGGAGCCCTGATGTCCATTCTGAAGGCGGGTGACCACGTGGTTTCGGCGCGGGCACTTTTTGGATCATGCCTTTATATCCTCGAAGATATTCTGATGCGCTACGGGGTCGAAGTGACTTTTGTCGACGGGACGGATTTGGATTCGTGGGCGGACGCGATCCGCGCGGATACCAAGGCGGTTTTCCTCGAAAGCGTGTCGAACCCCACACTTGAGGTCATTGACCTGACCGGAGTGGCCACTCTGGCGCACCGCGTTGGCGCCACCGTGGTGGTCGACAATGTCTTCGCGACCCCGATCTTCTCGCATGCTTTCGAGCTTGGCGCGGACGTTGTCATTTACTCGACGACAAAGCATATCGATGGGCAGGGACGCGCCCTGGGCGGCGTGATCCTTGGAAACCGGGACTTCATCCGCAAGACGGCCGAACCCTATTTAAAGCATACGGGTGCCGCGATGAGCCCGTTCACGGCTTGGCTGATGCTGAAGGGTCTCGAGACGCTGGATCTGAGAGTTCGGGCACAAGCGGTGTCGGCACTTACAATTGCCGAGGTTTTCCGTGGACACAACAAGCTGGACCGGGTCATCTATCCATTCCTGCCCGACCACCCGCAATTTGCTGTGGCGAAGGCGCAGATGGGCGCGGGGGGCACCGTTGTCTCCTTTGATCTGAAAGGCGGACAAGATGCGGCGTTCCGGTTCCTGAACGCAACGAAGATCGTGACGATTTCGAACAACCTGGGCGATGCGAAGTCGATCGCGACACATCCCGCAACGACCACCCATCAGCGACTGAGCGAGGCGCAACGGGCGGTCTTGGGCATAACGCCGGGCCTTGTCCGGATCTCGGTCGGAATTGAAGATGTCGAAGATCTGGTGGACGATCTGCGCGGTGCACTGGAGGCGGCATGAGCATAGTCGAGATCCGGGATTACCGACCTGGTGACGGACCGGCGCTGGGCAGGGTCTTTGCGCGTTCGATACATGAAGGCGCGGTGGCCCGGTATTCATCAAAGGAACGCGCGGCATGGTGCCCGACGCCGCCATTGGGCCCCGATTGGGATGCCCGTTTGGACGCCATCGAGACCCTTGTGGCTCTTCGCGACGGCGTCCCGGTTGGGTTTATGGCCCTTGATATGAGGCGTGCATCGCTCGAATTGGCCTATGTCGTGCCGGAGGTCCAAGGCGGCGGAGTCGCCAGTGCGCTTTGGGCCATCCTTGAAGGGCGCGCGCGCGTTCAAGGCCTTGCTCGCTTGACCACTGACGCTAGTCTGGTGGCCGAGCCATTCTTTCATAAGCACGGGTGGACCGTCTCGAGCCGCCAGACGGTATTGAGAAACAGCGTGCCGTTGGAGAATGCCACGATGCACAAGAACCTGATTGTGGAGAGTGCGGCGTGAAGCCTTTCCTGATCCTGCAGTTGCGCCCGGAAGACGAGGCGGCGGATAGCGAATACGCCAGTTTTCTGGAGAAAGGCGGGGTTCAAGCCGCGGACACGCATCGGATCCGTCTGGACCAGCAGATGCTGCCCGAAGATCTGGATCTGTCGGACTACTCCGGTGTGATCGTCGGCGGCGGACCTGGCTGTGTGTCAGATGATCCGGCCACCAAGGACCCGGTGGAGGCGCGGTCCGAGGCATCGATGCTTGGGCTGATGCCTGCCATCGTCGACGGTGACGTCCCGTTCTTAGGGTGCTGTTATGGGATCGGAATCCTTGGCCACTACGCGGGGGCTCAGGTTTCGAAAGAACGCTATGGGGAGCCGGTGGGTCCAACAACCTGCCGACGGACCGAGACAGGGCGAAAAGATCCGCTTCTTGCGGATCTGCCCGAGGTATTTCCCGCCTTAGCGGGTCACAAAGAGGCGCTGCAAGACTTGCCTTCCGGCGCAGCGCATCTCCTGTCCTCCGACACTTGTCCGTTCCAGATGATCCGTATGGGAGAGAACGTGTACGCAACACAGTTTCATCCCGAGGCCGATGGTGCAGAGTTCGCCCGCCGGATTCGCATCTACAAGGATCGTGGGTACTTCGACCCCGAGGAGGCCGAAGAACTGACGCGTACCGCGTTGTCGGCCGATATTTCAGAAGCTCCAAGAATACTTCAGCGGTTCGTCGAGCGATATTCCACGATCAGTCGGTAGTCATTGGGTGATCTTTCCATGAGATGTTTGGAAGCTGGGAGTGATCACCCGGTCTCCATCATTTCAGCTTGAATCAGAGGTCCGTGCCAGGGTCGCTTTTGAAAGAATCGCGCTCACAACTGACCAAATTGTCGGGAGAGCCACTGGCTAGCAGTGGACATTGCGACGAAACGTACCATCTGAAGCGTCCGAGCAATTCGAAGGACCCGACCCATGAACGTGCACTATCCCGACCTGGACAAGGCCCCAACAGAGGCCTCTTTGCGCGCGGCAGTAGCTTTGCTTCGGGGCTGGGTGGCGGGCGCTAGCGTCGCTGAAATCGAAGCCGTCGATCCGGCCCTGCTCGAATTGCTGCCGGACGCGGTGTCGGACTATCCGGTCATGTCGCGGACTTACCCTGAGGGTTTCAAGGTTGATGCGGATTACAAGGCAACGTTGCCTGACCTCCAGAATGGCCCGGCGTCCCTGATCCGCGGGGCCGACCGTCGCATCCAGCATGTCGGAATCTCGAACTTTCGGCTGCCCCTAAGCTACGGCACAGCAAGCGGTGAGGTGGTCCGGCTCGAGACTTCAGTAACTGGGACGGTCAGTCTCGAGGCTGGGAAGAAGGGTATCAACATGTCGCGCATCATGCGCAGCTTCTACACCAAAGCTGAACATGTGATGGGCATGGATGTGATCGAAGCGGCGCTCGACGACTACAAGCGCGATCTTGAAAGCTTCGATGCCCGTATCATTCTGCGCGTGTCATATCCGATGCAGGTCGAAAGCCTTCGCTCGGGTCTTTCTGGTTGGCAGTATTATGATGTGGCCTTTGAACTTGTCGAGCGCGAGGGGGTAAGGACCCGGATATTGCATCTTGACTATGTCTATTCCTCGACCTGCCCTTGTTCGCTTGAACTCTCGGAGCATGCGCGGCGCGAACGGGGCCAATTGGCCACGCCGCATTCGCAACGCTCGGTCGCACGGATGTCTGTGACCCTTGACCCTGACGCGACAGCGATGCCGATCGAAGATCTGGTCGCTCTTTGCCGGCGCGCGGTCCCGACGGAGACGCAGGTGATGGTCAAGCGCGAGGACGAGCAGGCCTTTGCAGAACTGAACGCCGCCAATCCGATCTTTGTCGAGGATGCGGCGCGGCTCTTTGCCGAAGCTCTGTTGGCCGAGGCTCGGGTCGGCGATTTCCGCGTGATGGCAAGCCATCAGGAAAGCCTGCACAGCCACGATGCGATCAGTGTTCTGACCGAGGGTGAGACCTTTAAGTCGGACAGCCTTGATCCGCAGGCGTTCGCCACGCTGATCCACAGGGGATAGCGTCCGCCGCTTGACACGCGGCGGCGCCGACGCCAACGCTCGCTCCATGATCGACTTCCGTCCTGTCGGATACGTGATTGGCCTCCTCGTGTCCGCACTCGGGGCAACCATGTTGGTTCCCATGGTCGTGGACATGTTCGTGGGCAACGGGCATTGGCCTGTCTTTCTGGAATCCGCAGTGATCACATGCCTGTCAGGGGGGCTTGTTGCCATCGCATGCGCAAACGGTCGCGCCGGGCAATTGACCTTGCAGCAGACATTCCTTGTGACCAGCCTTGTTTGGGTGGTGATGCCGGTCTTCGGGGGCTTGCCGTTTGTCTTCGGAGCCACCGCTTCATCTGCAACCGACGCTTTCTTTGAGGCGATGTCGGGGCTTACAACCACGGGTGCAACGGTGTTGTCCGGCCTCGATGAGATGCCGCACGGTCTTCTTTTGTGGCGAAGTCTTCTGCAGTGGTTTGGGGGCATCGGCATCATCGTTGTCGCCATGGTATTTCTACCCGCGCTTCGGATCGGGGGTATGCAGATCTTCCGGTCCGAGGCCTTCGATACGCAGGGCAAGATCCTGCCCCGGGCCGCCGAGATCGCCGCGCGTATCAGCTGGATATATCTTGGCCTCACGGTCGCGGCGTTCATTATGTATGCTGCGGTCGGCATGACTGCATTCGAGGCGCTCTGTCACGCTTTGACCTCGATTTCCACAGGTGGGTTTTCCACAACCGATGCCAGTTTCGCTGCGTTCAAGGGCGCACCGGAATACGTAGCAGTGGTGATCATGGTGTTCGCCAGCCTGCCATTTGTTCTTTACGTCCACATGCTGGCCGGATCGGCGCGCGCGCTTTGGACCGATCCGCAAGTGCGGACGTTCATAGGCGTTCTATTGGTGATTTCGGCCGCGCTGACATTGCATCAGACGGTGATCGACGACCGCGCCCTTGGGCTGGCCTTTCGAGAGGCATTGTTCAACACGGTTTCGATCACCTCAGGCACAGGGTATGCCTCGACGGACTATCAGGCATGGGGCGCATTCCCGATTTGCCTTTTCTTCTTCATGGGGCTGATCGGCGGCTGCGCAGGCTCGACTTCGTGTTCCATTAAGATCTTCCGTTACCAGCTCTTGTTTTCGGTTATCGGCGCTCAGATCCGGCGTATCCACTCGCCGAACGGGGTCTTCTCTCCACGCTATGCCGGTCGGACTATCGATGATGACGTTATTTCTTCGGTGATCGCGTTTTTCGTTTTGTTCACCGTGTCGCTGGGAGTTTTGGCCATTCTTCTGGGGATCACTGGGCTCGACTTTATTTCTTCGATCTCGGGTGCGGCCTCGGCACTGGCGAATATCGGTCCGGGACTGGGCCCGGAGATCGGACCAGTCGGGAACTACGGGGGACTAAACGATACAGCAAAGTGGCTTTTGGCCATTGCGATGTGGATCGGCCGGCTTGAGCTCCTGGCGGTCTACGTGTTGCTAACGGTGAATTTCTGGCGCGCAGCCTGACGCACTAGTTCCAGCAGCTGACAAGCACCGTCATATCGGCTGCACGGATGCGCAGATCTTCGGGGGCAATCGGTCCTGTGGCATTTGGCTGAACTGGGTCGATGCCCGATTCTGCAAGGAATGCCGCGATCGTTCCCGCATCGACTGCGAAGGCCACGTCCGGGGGAAGGTTGCGCCCGGTGTTAGAGTCTCGCGGCAAGAGCATTCCGACAACGGCGCCGGCTTCGTCAAGAACAGGGCCGCCTGCGTCGCCGTCCTCGGCTGGAAGAGAAAGGCGCTTGAGATCGCTCTGCCCCTGCAGACCTTCCAAGTCTGCCAATCGCCCGAATGTCACGGACGGCGCCCCTAGTAGCCCTTCGAAGGAGTACCCGGCGACGGCAATATCGGATTGTAGCCGAGGCTGCGCTGCAGATAGCCTCGCGACTTCGATCGGAACTTGCGGTGTCGTCGGGCGCAACAGGACCAGCCCCGAGCCACTGTCCTCCGCTGCGACGCGGGCGTCCACGTCACGGTCCAGCGTTATGCGACCGCATCCGCGGACGGCCGCACGCGTCGTCAGAACCGCACCATCCCCGCCAACGAAGAAACCGCTGCGCGACCTGTCAGGCGTTCGTATCTCAAGGCCCGCCAGCAGGTCGATGCGCTGCTCGGTTACGTCTTGGCCCGCGTCATCGGGTAAGAACGCCGCGCTTGCCGACGCAAAACTGCTGCGCATTTCCTGAAGTGCTAGATCACGGCGCCGATCATCGCCTGTCGGCCAGACCAAAGCAAAGCCCTTGATTGCTGAGCCCGAGATTTCGGCAAAGGCGAAACTTACTCGCTCGTCATTGCGTCCTTCGATGGTGAACGCGCGCGCACCGATCTCTCGCGGTCCGTCGAGCGGCATGATCTCCAGACTTTGGAGTATGTCATAAAGGCCCGTCAATTCGGTCTGGCCGCCGCCTTGAGAGATCAGGAGAGCCAGAGGACCCCCATCCGTCTCGGATGCATAGCGGGCAAAGGGCGCGGCGTAGCCGTCAAAGCGGACCATCGCACGCGGCAGGGTGATTTCGATGCCTGCTTCGGCGTCGATTACCAGACCGAGCCCAAGCGAGGCATAGAAGTCTTGATACGCGGTCATCAGACTAAGCCGTTGGGCGGTCGAAAGCACCCCGCTGGGTTGGAAGCCGTTGGCGGTTTGCCATTGCGCCATGGACCCGCGCGTGCCCGGGCCGAAGAGGCCGTCGATTATGCCGGAATAGAACCCTTCCCACTGCAATGCGCGCTGCAAGTCGCGCCGCTCTTCCCGCGTCAGGCTCCGTTCGCTTGCGCGCGATTGTGCGATGCTCTCCTCGGCCGGTTGCGGCTCAGCCGGTGGCGCAGCAACCTCAACCGCCGCGCCGGCTGGCGCTTCTGGAGCGGTGGTTTGGCGGACGCCTCCGACCGGCCAGAACTGCTGACGGAACGCGGCGCCGTCTGAGAGGTAACTGTCGCCAGGGATCGCCCGCTGTGATCTAAGCCGTGCGAGTTCCTGAAGCGCTTCGGTCCGTGTATAGGGGCCAAGAGCGATACCGTACCAACGGCCAGCGAGACGGAACCCTGCCACATTGTCGAAGCTGCGCGCATAGAACCGGGCTCGTGCCTCGGCACCGGCGAGGCTTTGCTGCGCCTCGATCTGAAGCCAGACAAGGTCCTGCGTCTGCGCGCGCGGAGCGCCCGACAGGCCGAGGAACAGCAGTGCCGCAAGCAGAAATCGTACCATCGGGCCCCCAACTCGATCCCAGTATCGAACAACAGATTTACCGTGCCCGTACCCAGGCGGACCCTACCAGAGCGGCCGGGCGTTGCACCCGATTATTGCAGCGCGGCGAATTGACCCCTGCCGGGCTGTTGCCTATTGAGAACGCGTTTTGCCAGGGCCCGTCCAAAGATGACCTTATCGCGACCGACCTCTTTTCAGGATGTCATGCTGCGCCTGCAGACCTACTGGGCGGCCCATGGCTGTGCGATCCTGCAGCCCTACGACATGGAAGTAGGTGCGGGGACCTTTCATCCCGCTACCACGCTTCGGGCACTCGGATCGCGGCCTTGGGCGGCGGCATTTGTTCAGCCGTCGCGGCGACCCACCGATGGACGTTATGGCGAAAACCCAAACCGACTTCAGCATTACTATCAGTTTCAGGTCATTATGAAGCCGTCGCCGCCGGACTTTCAGCAGCTTTATCTGGGCTCGCTGGAAGCGATCGGAATCGACGCATCAATCCACGACATCCGGTTTGTGGAAGACGATTGGGAAAGCCCGACCCTTGGCGCATGGGGGCTAGGATGGGAAGTCTGGTGTGATGGGATGGAAGTCAGCCAGTACACCTACTTCCAGCAGGTGGGGGGGCACGATTGTCGCCCGGTCTCCGGGGAACTGACCTACGGTCTCGAACGGCTTGCAATGTATGTTCTCGG
>JBCBKU010000019.1:0-53835 GCA_038521345.1 Pseudomonadota bacterium
CGCCGGGAAGTCATAGGCCGTCGCCCAATCCTTGGACGAGTTTTCGTTCTTGAACGTGTACTCCCCCGCCTTAAACCCCTCGAGAGCGGCCGTGTTGTCGGCGAAGTACTCGTAGCGGATCCGGTCGAAGTTATTCTGTCCAACGTTGTATGGGTGATCGGCCCCCCAATGATTTGGATCGCGCCCATAGATTAGTTGGCGGCCTATATCGAAGCTTTCGATTTGATAGGCGCCCGTGCCCATGAAAGGATCAAGCGTTGAATCGTCGATGCGTGCGCCGGTCGCCTCAAACCAAGCTTTCGAGAAGATCGGCGTGCCGCCAGCGAACGTGATCACATCACGACGTGATGCCTCCGGCGTAAACGTGTACTTTATTTGGTGATCGCCCAAAACCTCGACGCTTTCGATAAACCCGTCGAACGCATTCCGGAACTCCGCGATCCCCTGTTCGAGGAAAAGCTCGAACGTGAATTTCACGTCCTCCGCGGTCATCCGCGTTCCATCCCAAAACGTCACATCGTCGCGTAGATTGAAGATCACCCAGTCCCGGCTTTCCGGGTACTCGATCGTTGTGCAGAGGTAGCAGTAAGCGCCGTACGGATCGTCTGCGGTGCCGACCAGAATGTTCTCCCAAAGAAGAGCGGTTCCCGTCGCCGTCACCCCCTTGCGCGTATAAGGGTTGAAACTGTCAAAGTTGCCCTGGGCATTTGTGCTGATCTCCCCGCCCTTCGGTGCCTCGGGGTTCACATAGGGTAGGTGCGAAATGTCAGACCCGTGTTTCAGCTCTCCGAAATTCGTATAGCCATGGCTAACAATCACGTCGTCGGCAGTCCCGGGAAGGGCAATACAGGCTAGACCTGCGCCAATGATCAAAGCGGAGCTTAAACGTGGTGCGGGCAAGACATCCTCCATCACGAGCCGACAGACAGTCACTCTGACAATGTAAGGTAAAATCTCGAATGTCGATGCGCCACGCCACAGTCGGTCAAGACTTGGTGAGACGGGATGCCACCGGCGATCAAATCGCAGGCGGCATCCTGTGCGTTTTAGCCGCCGAAAGTGGCGAGATATGCGATCAGGTCAGCCCGGTCTTCGATATCACGCATGCCGTTATATGCCATGATCGTACCCGGCGTGTAGCTGCGAGGGCTTTCCAGGAAGGCCTGAAGGTTTTCCGGTGTCCATGCGCCCTCTTGTGACGCCATGGCATCGGAGTACCCAAAACCGTCGACCGAACCCTTGTCGCGTCCGACTACACCGTAAAGGTACGGCCCAGTGCCGTTCACCCCTTGCTCAAGGGCATGGCAGCTCCGGCAAGCCCGCCAAAGCCCTTCACCCGCCGATGCATCGGCCGATGCGTAAACGACGTCGAAATCAACCGGTTCGGCTTCGGCCACCTCGACTTCTTCTTCGGCACCGGTTTCGATGACATATGCCTGATGGTGTTCGCCATGGCCGTGAGAGCCCACAGCGTAGAGTTCACGCGCGGCCCAATTACCGAGCAACAAAACGAGGAACGCTGTGCAAAGCGCCCCTCCGACCTTTGTCAGCGTCATCGTGTCCATGATCGGTCCATCTTATCCCTTGACGTCAGGCGCCATCTATCCGCTTCCCTTCTGCCCTTTCAAGCGGTAAGAGCCGCGACGTTCTGCCCTTGGGGCAATGGTTTGCGGGGAACCGATGAAGCATCGCATCGCGTTTCAGGGAGAGCCCGGCGCCTATTCGCATCAGGCTTGCCGTGAAACTTATCCCGACTACGAGGTGGTTCCGTGCCGCACGTTTGAAGATGTCGTCGAAACCGTGCGGCGCGGTGACGCCGAACTCGCAATGCTGCCGGTCGAGAATTCGACTTACGGCCGCGTCGCCGACATACACCGCCTTTTGCCTGCTTCTGGGTTGAACATAGTGGCCGAGGCATTTGTTCGCGTGCGGATTGCTTTGATGGCGAAGCCGGGCGCCCGCCTGCAGGATATCCGGACAGTCCGCGCGCACCTGGTCTTGATACCGCAATGCCGCCAGTTCCTTGCGACACATGGCATCAATGCCGAACCCAGCGCCGACAGTGCCGGCGCTGCAGCCGACCTGTCGCGCACGGACATTGCCGATGAAGGCGCACTTGCCTCGACCTTGGCGGCCGAGATCCACGGTTTGACCGTCTTGGCGCACGATATTGAGGATGAAACGAATAACACGACCCGGTTCGTTATCATGGCACGTGAGCCCGATTTCTCGCGCCGGGGCAAAGGGCCGATGATGACATCGTTTGTCTTTCGTGTTCGGAACATTCCAGCAGCGCTCTATAAGGCCATGGGAGGGTTTGCGACGAACGGCGTGAACATGACCAAACTGGAAAGCTATATGGTCAACGGATCGTTTTCGGCGACGCAGTTTTTCGCTGACATTGAAGGGCACCCGGACGACCGGAACGTCCAGTTGGCGCTCGACGAACTCAACTACTTCACGTCCGAGATGAAGCTGCTGGGCGTCTATCCGGCGGATCCCGCGCGCCGCTAGGCAGTCGCGTCCCCGATTTCAGTTGCAAATGCTGCGACGCGGTCTTCGAAACGTTTAGCCAGGGTCGACTTGGCCAGCTTGAGCGTCTGCAGAAACATGCGGCCAGCCATCGTTCGCGGGCGCATGTCAATAGACACCATCATCCTGGTCTCGGCTGGAGACAAGGCAATCAGACGCGCCTCGAGCCTGCATTCGACGCCGCTTGTAAGTGTCAGTGCGGTACAGCGCTCGGTTGGCTCGACTGTCTCAATGAACACGTCGAGTGCGCGCTTCCGGCCGCGATAGGTCACGTCGGCTGCCCAAGCGGGGCCCGGGGCGCCGGCTGGCGGGTCTGCGCGCGTGACCGATATCCCGCGACGCATAGCCTGTCGCTCGAAACGTTGAAAATCAGTGACTCGTGCGAAAACTGTATCAATCGGCGCCGCCACATCCTGTCGCGTCGATAGCTTCACATTCGACCTCTTGCGTGTTCCGCCATCTCTCAGTCCAATCGATCCGCCAACCATCGCTCGATCAGAAACCGCGCAATTGACCCCGGGCGCGCGGCCCGCATTCCGGTATCCTCGCCGGCTACGATGGCCATCATGCGCTCGCGGCTTACCCAGGCGGCGTCCTCTAATTCTACAGGATCCACTTTGATTTCATGAGTGGTCGCCCATCCGAGGCACCCGATCATGAGGGAGGCCGGGAAAGGCCACGGCTGCGATGCAAGGTAGCTGACGTCGCCAACACGCACCTGGGACTCTTCATAAACTTCCCGACGCACTGCGGCCTCGATCGTCTCTCCGGGTTCAACAAAACCGGCGAGCAGGGAATACATTCCATCCGGCCAGCCGGGCGAGCGCCCTACCAGAACATCGTTTCCGCGCAAGATGAGCATTATGACGACCGGATCCGTGCGCGGAAAGTGCCGCGCGCCGCAGGACGGGCAAACACGCTGCCATCCGGCCTCTGAAACATCAGACGGTGCGCCGCATCTCGCACAAAAAAGGTGCGTTGCATGCCATGAAAGGATCGCGCGGGCGGTGGCCGCAAGCTCGGCCGCCCGCGGCGAAAGGCTTGCCATTTGGCCACGCAGCTCGCGAAAGGCTAGCGAGGCGGGCAAATCCGGATGTCGCTGCTCGGACGGGTCGAAGAACGCATGGAGCGTTTCGGGTGTTTCGTTCGGGATCCAAGCCGAGACATCCTGAGCGAAACGCGGCATGCCATCGTCGAGACCGAGAAATACGCGCGTGCCCACAAATGCTTCAAGAAGAGAATGGTCCGGGAGCAGCCAGCCGAGCTCGCCTTTCTCGCCAAGCAACGGCTTGCCCCGCCAGAATGGCAGCGTTGCCGCCAAGGAACTGCACAACGCAGCATCAACACGCTTAGAGTCGCCCCTCCACTCGGCCTTCCGATCCAGAGAGGAGCCGCCAAAGGTTACTGTTTCTGCGTCTTTCACTGATCCCCGCCACGCTTCTCCTCCTGTCTTTGACACGCCATAACGCAGGATTGCAAACCGTCATCGCGCTGCGATTTGGGCTTGCAACCTTGGCGCGAGTTGTGCGCAGTGATCCGATGGCGAACCCGTTCGACTGAAGGATCTTAGACGATGCGCACGTATCCGCCCGACAACATGGACCAACAGGCGCGCGCGGCCGCCGGAACCGCCCGTATCGTGCATCTTCGTATCCTTGCCACAACCGACGTCCATGCCAACCTTCTTGGCTTTGACTACGTGAGCCGCGCGGCTTCGTCGGCCCCCGGCCTCGCCCATGTGGCACGAAGGATCCGGAATCATCGCAACGAACACCCCAATTGCCTCGTCTTCGACAACGGGGACGTTCTTCAAGGAACGATGCTCGGGGACATCTGGGCGGATACGGGACCGTTGTCCGAGCCCAATCCGGTCGTCCGGGCTATGAACGAGATCGGGTACGATGCGGCAACACTGGGAAATCATGACTTCAATTTTGGTCTAGCACCACTGCGTCGAGCCCTGTTGGACGCCGGGCATCCGGTGGTCGTGACGAACTTGGAATTGATCGAAGCCGCGTCCGAGCCTTTGAACATCAAGAGTTCGGCTATTCTGACCCGAGAACTCTTGGATGAAACCGGGGCAAGTCTGAAGCTCCGTATCGGCGTGCTAGGCTTTATTCCACCAGAGACGGTTCTTTGGGATCGTTTGCATCTGGAGGGAAAAGTGCGGATCACCCCGATCGCCGAAGCTGCGCGGCGTGGAATTGATGACCTGAAACGCACCGGTGTCGACGTCATTGTCGCCCTTGCACATTCGGGGATCGCCACCGACGGATCTCCGGACGGCGAGCGAGCGGTGACCATACTCGCGGGCATGCCGGGGATCGACGCTATTGTTTCGGGACACTCTCATGCGGTTTTCCCGTCCGGCGACTTTGCCAATACGCCGGGCGTCGATCTGGAGCATGGGCTCATAAACGACGTGCCTGTGACCATGCCCGGCGCCTCAGCCTCGCATCTGGGTGTGATCGATCTTAGCCTCAGCGTTGCGCAAACCGGTACGCACGCATTTCGGGCGGGCGGAACGGTTGAACGGATCTCGGTACAGGTGGTCCCACCCGACGACAGCGTTGCGACTACAGTCCAGACTTCGCATCTACGCACGCTCGTCCGGGGAAACGAGGTTGTCGGTTCACTGGCCACGCCCGTGCATGGCCATTTCGCGTTCACCCCGTACGACCCGGTGCCACGGCTTATCGGATTGGCGCAGTTGCATGCGGCAACCAAGGCGCTCAGGGGAACACGACATGCATGCTTGCCTGTCCTGTCCGCAGCAGCGACCTTCAGGACGGGGATCAGTCGGGACGTCGACATACCGGCCGGTCCAGTGACGCGCGCAGAATGTTATGGGCTCTACCCGTTTCCAAACCGGATCGCTCTAGTGCGAATAACGTTGACCCTTTTGAGAACTTGGATTGCCCGTTCTGCCGAAATCCTGCCGACATCTCCACGGGGCAACGTCACACCGCTTGTTGCAAGCGCGCCGTCCTACGACTTTGACGTGATACTAGGCGCCCAGTACTTGATCGACACTGCACGCGGACCCGGTGGCCCAGACCTACCTCGCCTTCAAGACCTAAAGGTCCATGGCCGAAAGGTTGATGAAGACGATGAAATGATCGTCGCAACAAATAGCTACCGAATTGCATCGTGGTCTCGCGAAGGCTTCGATCTGACGCAAAGTGTCATTCACGAGGGGCCGGAGACCAACTACAGTGCCCTAGTCGACTTTTTTCAGAACTCTGACGGTCCAGTTGAGATCCCGCCGCCGGTCTGGCGCTTTGCACCAGTCGCAGATGCCGCTTTCGAACTCTCCTGTGATGCAGAGGCGCGCCGGTATGTTGAAGGTCTTCCTGGAGTTAAGATCTCCTCGGACCATGCGGACGAACACTTGCGCGTGCGCTTGCCGCTAGATCTGAGCGTTTAACTGGCCCTTGTTCCGGGGCCGCGCGAAGCATATGTTCGAAGTTGAGAGGTTGGCGCGGGCAGGCACCTCGCCAACCCGGTCAGGTCCGGAAGGAAGCAGCCGTAACGAGCCCCGCTTGGGTCGTTGTCCAGCCTCTCACCCTTTCATGCCACGAGCAATAACGTGCTGCACCTCAGGCGCCGTTCGCCTCGAGTGAGCGCGGATTGGCGTCAACCCAGTCCAGTAGAAACGCCGACATTTCCTCGTCCATTGCGCCGTCGAGATCGCTCTGCCGGATCGGAGCCCCGGCCTCAAGCGCAAGGCGCGCGCATCCAACGTGGTCCCGTTCTGCATTGTCGAGCCGGTTCTCGGACCCATGGATGATCGTCGAGAGCACGTCACCACCGTAACCATTGACGTGAGTCAGATCCGGATCAAGGCCCAAGAGCCACGCGGTTTGCATCTTCAATCCCGCCCATCCCGCGATGTGCAAAGGCGGCAAACCCATTTCCTCGGTCACGTTTGGGTCGATACCGGCGGCGACGAGGGCTTTAGCATGATCGAGCCTGTCCTCCCAAAGGATGACACGCGTTAGCGTCCGAGCGTCTTCGCTATTGGGATCCAGTCCGGAAAGCGGGCGCCCAAACGGAACGTGCCCTTCGGCACAGGCCGCCAGCGCTGCCTCTAAAGGATCGAGTTTCGTCGCCTGTCCGTGGCGTTTAAGCACGTCTGCGATCGCACGATTGCCGTGTATCCGGGCCAGCGCATAGGCAGTGTGCCCTTTATGGACAGCGGTACCGTCCGCGCCATGGGCGATCAGAAGTTCCGCAATTTCAGCCGAGCAGCGCCGTCGCGCGGCCTGATGGAGCCCGGGGATCACGATGTTGGGTTGACCGGACGGATGGTCGGCCACGCCTTCGTTCGGATCGGCCCCAGCCTCAAGCAACAGACGGACCGCAGCGACATCGTCGAAGTCCATGGCCCGCGGCAGGGCGTTGGTTCCTTCCGGCCGCGCCCCGTGGGCAAGAAGCAGCTTCAACCCGTCGGTATGCCCAAGTTCGGTTGAATGGTAGAGTGACTCGTCGTCGTTCGGATCCGCCCCACGCTCAAGCAACCAAGCCGCCAACCGCAGATTTCCAGCATGGCCCAGCGCCCCATAAAGCGCCGAAAGCCGGTGCGCTGATCCGGGCTCGGATGGATAACTGTCGTTCACATCGGCGCCATGGCGGACCAATAACTCGGCGATTCCTAATGCGGCATCCGACAACTCGGGCGCGGCGCGGTGGTACCGTGAGAAGGCCAGATGCAACATCGGAGACCGGACACCGACGAGCCGCGTTGCAGCAGCGGGGTCGCGAGCCAGTCGCGCCGCGACCCCGCCCAAGCGATAAAGCGCGACTTCGAGCCCGAAATTCGCAGACCCAAGTTCCGGGTCGGCCTGCAATAGGGCGTCGACCATCCAGGTTTGCCCAAGAAAAAGAGCGTTCTTCAGTTTCTCAGCCCGAGCATTCCGGTCCAGCGAAGCAATCTCGTGCGCGAACTTGAGCTTGGGCCAGCTTTTGAAGCCCGCCTCGCGGGCCACTACCAGTAGCGCGCCAGTGTGCGCCAGTTCCAAGACCTCTGGCAGGACGGCACGCACGCGCGCGGCGGCAGCCGGATCGCCAGCAACGAACGCACGGCGGAGCGCTTTAGCCTGACGACGAAGTGTATCGAGGGATGGTGTCATCGGTATCTCCCATACGCCCGGCGGTCCGCGATGCGGGCAAGAGAACCGAGGAATATGGTTCATCGAATGAGAGGGTGCCGATACGGCTTTCCGCGGACCCGGGTGCCACCCCATTTGGCAAGCAGAGCTTAGCTTCGGCCCGTGCGCATAGCAAGCGGTGGACGATCCTAAGCCCCGGTCTTACGCTAGACGCTCGACACGATTCCGGAGCGCCTATGTCCGAGACCGCCCCCGATGCCGGGACCGGCTATCAGGTTCTTGCTCGCAAGTACCGCCCCCAGACCTTTGCTGACCTCATCGGTCAGGATGCTATTGTCCAGACTTTGAAGAACGCCTTCGCGGCCGACAGGATCGCGCAGGCGTTTGTCATGACTGGTATCCGGGGGACCGGAAAGACGACCACTGCGCGGATCATTGCAAAGGGCCTGAACTGCGTCGGACCGGACGGCAATGGTGGGCCAACGACTGAACCCTGCGGCGTTTGCGAGCCGTGCCGGGCCATTTCGGAAGGACGGCACGTGGACGTGTTGGAAATGGACGCGGCAAGCCGAACCGGCGTAGGCGACATCCGCGAGATTATCGAAAGCGTCCGCTACCGCGCCGCTTCAGCTCGGTACAAAATCTATATCATCGACGAAGTTCACATGCTGTCCACGAGCGCGTTCAACGCACTCTTGAAGACGTTGGAAGAGCCCCCGGCCCATGTGAAATTCGTTTTTGCCACTACCGAGATCCGAAAAGTCCCCGTGACTGTCTTGTCGCGGTGCCAGCGTTTCGATCTGCGTCGCATTGAACCAGAAGTTATGATTGCCCACCTGGCCGACATTGCCGGCCGAGAGGGTGCAGTTGTTGCCGAAGACGCATTGGGGCTCATGACCCGGGCGGCTGAAGGTTCAGTTCGCGATGCACTCAGTCTTCTGGATCAGGCACTCAGCCACGCTGCCGGCGAAGTCTCGGCCGATCAGGTTCGCGCCATGATCGGGCTGGCCGACCGGGGCAGGGTAATGGATCTTCTGGAACTCATCCTCGAAGGCAACGCGGCTGGCGCGCTTTCCGAACTCGCCGCTCAATATGCCGATGGAGCGGATGCAGCATCCGTCCTGCGCGACCTTGCCGAGGTCACCCATTGGGTCAGCGTTGTCGCCATAACTCCCGACGCTGCGAGCGATCCGACCGTGGCTCCGAGCGAACGCGATCGCGGACAAGTGCTTGCCGAGAAGGTGCCGATGCGCTTTCTCGCCCGACTTTGGCAGATGTTGTTGAAAGCAATCGAGGAAGTGGCTTTGGCGCCGAATGCGATGATGGCCGCCGAAATGGCGATCATCCGCATGACCCATGTGGCGGACCTTCCCTCGCCCGAGGAATTAGTGCGACGGCTAAACGACACTCCACCAACGCAACCCCGGTCCGGAAATCCGGCGCCCGCGCCCGCAGCCCATCCCAATGCAACGCCAGTTGGGGTTGCGACGGCTGCGCCCCGTCCTTCGGGAGGTGGAACGGTAGCGCTGGCGGTCGATCCGGTCGAAGGGCTTGCGCGCTACGGCACTTTCGGACAGGTGGTCGATCTGATCAGGGCCAACCGTGATGTTCGGCTTCTTGTTGAAATTGAGCGCTCGGTCCGACTGGTCAGCTACTCTCCCGGTCGGATCACGTTTGAACCGGGACCAGGATCGGAACGGGATCTCGCGCAAAGGCTCGGTGCACGGCTCCAAGGTTGGACCGGCGTGCGATGGACGATCAGCGTCGTTTCCGAAGGCGGCGCACCGACGATTGATGAAGACCGCAGCAGGGAAGAACAGGCGCTTAAAGCCGAGGCCATGGAACATCCTCTTGTGAAATCGGTAATCGCCGCCTTTCCACAGGCAGAAATCACCCATATCCAGACGCAGGAAGAGATCGCTGCCGAGGCTGCAGGTGAGGCCCTGCCCGAGGTCGAGGATGAATGGGACCCATTCGAGGAAACCTAAGGAGACGGATATGCTGAAAGGGCTCGGATCACTGGGCGACATGGGAAAGATGATGAAGGCCGCTCAGGACATGCAGACCAAGATGGCCGAGTTGCAAGAAACGCTGGGTACCATCGAGGTCCTGGGCGAATCCGGGGCTGGTCTCGTTAAGGCGACGGCAACGGCCAAAGGAGAACTGACCGGTCTGAACATTGATCCATCTGTCTTTAGTCCCGATGACAAGGAAGTGGCCGAGGACCTTATCCTTGCCGCCATCAAGGACGCACAGGTCAAAGCCGCCGAACGAAGTCAGTCCGAGATGCGACGCATTACCGAAGAACTCGGGCTGCCCGCGGAAATGAACCTACCGTTCTGAACCGTGGCGGACACTGGCAGTGATATCGAGACACTGATCGATATGATGGCCAAGCTGCCGGGCTTGGGCCCACGGTCGGCGCGGCGCGTCGTGCTGAAGCTGCTGGATCGGCGTGGCGCTTTGATGACGCCTTTGGGCGAAACCATCCTTCGCGTCGCAACCTCCGCGCGGACCTGCCTGACCTGCGGCAATATCGGTGATAAGGACATCTGCTCGATCTGCGCCTCGGAAAAGCGTGCCACAGGAGAGATCTGCGTAGTTGAGGACGTGGCCGATCTTTGGGCCATGGAACGCGCCCAGGTTTTCGGGGGACGCTATCACGTGCTCGGTGGCACCCTGTCGGCACTTGACGGCGTCGGGCCGGACGAATTGCGGATACCACAGCTTTTGCGCAGGGTTGCCGACGAAGCCTTGACCGAGGTGATCCTGGCCTTGAACGCAACCGTCGATGGACAGACCACCGCCCATTACATCGCCAGTGAACTGGAAGGACGTGTCAAGGTCACCTCGCTTGCTCAAGGCGTGCCGATCGGTGGAGAGCTCGACTATCTGGACGACGGCACTATCACCGCCGCCCTTCGCGCCAGAAAGGCGATCTAACGCCCGTCATCCTCGTCTTCGTTGTCGTTCTCCGGCAAATTGAAGAAGCTATCGGCGTCCGGGGTTTCTTCGGGTTCTTCTTCCGGGCTTTCGCTCAGAGTGAAAGTTTCAAGGCCAGAAATCGCGGTGGGCATCTTCGGTTCGGCATCCATACCCAGCGACTGTTCGGTCGAAACGAGTTTGCGGCGTTCGTCATCCGACATGATCTCGCCTTCCTTGGCCTTTTTCGCCGCCGCCTTCTGAACCGCGGCATCAAGCTCGGTCTGTTTCGTCAGGCCAAGCGCCACCGGATCGACCGGCTGGATATTCGAGATGTTCCAGTGTGTGCGTTCGCGGATCGACTGGATCGTGGGCTTGGTCGTTCCGACCAGTTTTGAGATCTGCGCGTCGGTCAGCTCGGGGTGAAACTTGACCAGCCAAAGGATCGCAGCAGGTCGGTCCTGCCGCTTGGAGAGGGGTGTATACCGGGGACCACGCCGTTTTTCCTCGCCAACAGCCGCCGGATTGTGCTTCAGCTTCAGTTTATAAAGCGGATCTTTCTCGGCCTTCTCGATTTCCGCTTGCTCAAGCTGATTGTTGGCGATGGGATCAAATCCCTTTACGCCGGCGGCCACATCGCCGTCCGCGATCCCCTGCACTTCCAACTCGTGCAAGCCGCAGAAATCTGCAATTTGCTTGAAGCTCATCGTCGTGTTGTCGACCAGCCAGACGGCTGTCGCTTTTGCCATGATCGGTTTGTTCATGCGCGTTCTCCTTTGGCAAGCCTCCTCCGGCGCCGGGAAACGGCTGTTCCGGTATGGAACGGATCCTCGATTTCGGGGAGCTTAGCGGCGATATAGGCGCTGGAAGACTCGGAGGGAAGAGAAAATGCGTATGTTCCTTGCCGCGATTGCGATGCTTTGGGCGGCTTCCGTCGCCGCAGACCGCGCTGGGCAATTTGACTATTACGTCCTGGCACTTTCGTGGACACCGACCTGGTGTGCTCTTGAAGGAGATACGCGCGGGGCCGAGCAATGCGATGCGTCAAGGAACTTCGGCTGGACGCTTCATGGGCTCTGGCCACAGCACGAAATCGGCTGGCCGTCGAACTGCACAACATCCAAACGCGATCCGTCCCGGCGGGCGACGTCGGCTATGGCGGACATAATGGGATCGGGTGGGCTTGCGTGGCACCAATGGAAGAAGCATGGGCGATGCGCCAACCTGACATCAGAGGACTACTTTGCTCTTTCCAGGCTTGCCTATGAGGCCGTGGTACGTCCGGATGTCCTCCGCCAGCTTGATCGACCCGTCCGATTGCCCGCCGATGTGATCGAGGACGCCTTTCTCGAGGTCAATCCTGAGCTGGAACCGGATGGGCTAACTGTGACTTGCCGTGACGGACGCGTTCAGGAAGTCCGAATTTGCCTGACCCGCGACCTTGAGCCCCGTACATGCGGATCAGATGTCATCCGTGATTGTTCGCTGCGTGACGCGCTGTTCGAACCTATACGCTAAAAAACTTGGACCCCGCGTAGGCGCCTCCAAGTCCGCACGTTCAAGCAGGTAGGATCACCCGGTAAGGGCCCTGCCACAGCAACGAACCACAAGGACGAAACCGATGAAACTAATCGCAGCATCTGCCATAATGGTTCTGGCCGCCGGCGCTTCGGCCGCGCAAACGATCACGCGCGAAGGCACGCACGGAACCTCGGTCATCAACCGGACGGTCGAGGACGGAACCTCGACGGCGACGGGAACATGGACGGGCAAGAACGGCAGAACCTACGATCGCGCAACGGTCTGCTCAAAGGGCATTTGTACGACAGACTGGAACGGAACCGGTCGCAGCGGTGGAGCATGGACCGGCAACAGCGAGACGGTCTTTGATGGTTCAGGCTCGACGACCACCGCGTTCCGAACGGGACCGAACGGACGGACTTCCGAGCGAACAGTCCGACGCAACCGCTGACTCAAAGGTGGACGCGGGCGACGGCGCACTTGTCGCCCGCGTTGCTGCGGGCGATGAACGCGCCTTCAATATGTTGATCCATCGGCACAGCGGCTTCGTGCATGCACTTGCTCTTCGGTACACGCAAAGCCGTGCCGATGCCGACGAGGTCGCACAGGGCGTATTCCTATCGCTCTGGCGAGCCGCCGCGCGCTGGCGCGAGACCGCAACCTTGCGGACATGGCTTTACCGCGTAACGGTCAATCGATGCATCGATCTGGCGCGCCGACGTCGACGGTGGCAATGGCTAACCGGCGCGCCGGACCTAGACGCATTCGCCGATGAAGCACCGAACGCAAACGACCAAATCACCAGCGCTTCGGAGCTGCGGGCGGTGCGTCAGGCGATGGCCAAGTTACCCGAGCGCCAGCGTATGGCCCTTGTACTTGTCGCCGAACGCGAGCTGAGCGGGTCCGAGGCGGCGGATGCCATGGACATCACACCCGGCGCCTTGGAACAATTGCTGGTGCGGGGCCGGAAGAAACTGCGATCGATCTTGGAGAACGGGAATGGTTGAAAATCTGGATGAAAAAGTGCGTGCGGCGCTTCGCGAAATCCCCGACGACCCGGGGGCCCCGGCCCGCCTCGCGGTTAAGTTAGGCCGCCGGCGTTCGGTTCAGACGCGATTTGCGATAGCCGGAGCGGCCAGTGGTGCTGGCTCGGCTTTGGCTGGATTTGTCGTTGCGCGTTTGCAGGGTCCAATCGAATTCTCAGACGCAACCGGACTTGGTGACACGGCGATGATCTTGCTTCTTGGTGCGATCTGATGCGCTGGACCGGCGTTGCGCTGATTGCCTCGCTCGCACTGAACGGGCTTCTAATCGGGTTTCTTATCGGAGATTTGTCTCGCCCTATTCGGACAGTGTCGGGCCTGAGGGATTTCACTGGCCACTATCCCGAAGAAATTCAGCGCGCCTTGCGGCGGGAAGTTATCCGCAACCGCGCGACGATCCTTCCAGGCATCAGAGCCTTGAACGAAGAACGTTTGATGCTAATTGAGGAAATGCGTCGGGTGGACGCGGATCCAGCCGAGCTTGGTGAGCGCATGGCTCGCATTCGCGCTCTGACAACCGAGATCCAAACACGTCTTCAAGACGCTACACGCAAGGCGGTTTTGGACCAGCCGCCCGAGGTGCGGGCACGCATTGGCACGCCAGAGACAGTCGGCGGAGCGCTTGAGTAACGGGTTAGCTCACGCGCAGCACGATTTTTCCGACGTGATCCCCTTCAATTGCTGCATGGGCTTTAGACGCCTCCACCAGATCGAATTCGCGGTCCATGACAGGCGCAATGCGTCCTGCATCCAAGTGGGGCCAGACATGATCCTTGAGGGACAATGCAATTGACGCCTTGGCCTGATCCGATTGCGGACGCAGCGTGGACCCAGTGATCGTCAGACGCCGAGTCATCAACTGCGCAAAGTTTACAGCAACCTTGGGACCATCGAGAAACGCGATCTGAACCAGACGGCCGTCATCCCGAAGCGCCCTCAGGTTTCGCGGGATGTAGTCGCCGCCCACCATATCAAGGATCAGATGGGCACCGCCTTCACTCCGGATCACCTCCACAAAGTCCTCGGACTTGTAAAGGATCGCCCGCTCTGCACCGAGGCGTTCGACAATCCCGACTTTCTCTGCAGACCCGATTGTACAAAACATGCGGGCGCCAAAAAGATGGCCGAGTTGCAAAGCAGTGGTTCCGATTCCGGACGCTCCCCCGTGGATGAGAACGATCTCCCCCGCGCGCAGTCCTCCCCGATCAAATACGTTCGTCCAAACTGTGAAGAACGTCTCCGGCAGGCATGCCGCTTCGCGCAGATCCAGCGCTCGCGGGATCGGAAGGCAATGGGCCGCCGGCGTGACTGCGTATTCGGCATATCCCCCACCTGGAAGGAGCGCACAGACCTGATCGCCTTCCGACAAATGATGAACCCCCGGGCCGAGCGCGGCGATCTCACCAGCAGCCTCTAGTCCGGGAAGATCGCTAGCGCCCGGTGGCGGTTCATAAGCCCCCGCCCGTTGCAAGGCGTCGGGCCGGTTAACACCGGCGAAGCGCACCCGGATCAGGACCTGACCAAACGCCGGGCGGGGCACCGGGCGCTCAGTCGGACGCAACACATCTGGCCCGCCGGGCATGGTGATCTCCACCGCATTCATCGTGCTGGGCAGGCTCACGCGGGGTTGTCCTCTGGCGGCATCCAGACACCCGGAACATCCGTACGGGGCATTCGTGCCGGTGCGCGGACCCGAGAGATCAGCCAGTTCGGACCTGCCATCAAGGGCTTCAGTACCGGGTGATCACGGATCATCGACTTCGTCTTCTCAATGCGCATGACGTCTTCGATCCGGCGATCCAGAAACGCCCAAGTATCAGCCGCATCGAGGCTTTCGTCACCCAACCAGTAGAGAACGGTCGACCCGTAGACCCCCATCAGCGTCGCGCGCTTTGTGTACCAATTGAGATCCTCGGATGGATCCTTCAAGGCAGTCCATATTGCGTCTGACGTGTTCCAAAGTGCTTTCATGCCGTCGGACGCATGCTGCGGCAACGCAAAAAGCGTCGTGCCGCGGCGCACCGCCTCTTTATCCGGGATGACCTCAATCCGCGTGCGTACAGCAAAATTGATCCGGTCGCGCACCCGCATGTCCACGAGCTGTGTGGTCTTCAGCTTGGCCGCCATCGCGGCGTCCCCGGCATCGTGAAACGCGAGTGCAAGATCGATGGCTCCTCTTGGGAACAGGGCCTCGGCCGTATCCGGATCCACATCCGCATCACGGCAAGCTGCGCGCAGGGTCTCGGCGGTCCAGCCGTCAAAGGCCACGTGGGGAAGCGCGGCTTCGAGCAACCGCGCCTTGGTTTCGTCCATGCTATCGGGCATTTCAGCGCTTCCTCCGATGTCTGTCATCTATTGTGGACAAGCTAAGGCGGCCTTGTTATACGGCCACCTCCTGCAATTCATGCAACTCTAACTTGGAAAGGTGGTGACACCCACATGCAGGTCAGCGTTCGCGACAACAATGTTGATCAGGCGCTTCGTGCCCTGAAAAAGAAGCTGCAGCGTGAAGGCGTGTTTCGCGAGATGAAGCTTCGGCAGCATTTCGAGAAACCGTCCGAAAAGCGCGCCCGCGAAAAGGCCGAGGCCATTCGCCGTGCCCGCAAGCTTGCGCGCAAGAAAGCGCAGCGCGAAGGACTTCTCTAAGGGAACGAAAACGACCGGCGCCACTGGCTACCGGTCGCTTTGAGGGAACGGCGCGGGTTCGCGCCGTTTTTTCTTTTTCATAGGGCCCTAGCCGTTGGCTTTCAAAGCGTCCCGGATTTCCGTCAGGAGTTCTTCCTGTGTAGGACCTGCCGGCTCTTCTTCGGTCACTTCTTCCTCTTTCGCCGACGCTTCCTTGACGCGGTTGACCATCTTCACGAGGAGGAAGACGACCCACGCGATGATCAGGAAGTTGATCAATGCCATGATGAAGTTGCCATAGGCGAACACTGCTGCATCTTCACCATCGCCCAGCGGGATACCCATGCCGGAGAAGTCGATACCGCCCATGAACAGGCTGATAATCGGGTTGATGAGATCGTCGACCAGGGATGTGACAATTGCCGTAAACGCTGCACCAATGATAATACCGACGGCCATGTCCATGACATTGCCCTTGGCGATGAAATCGCGAAATTCTTGAATCATGAGTTCTGTCCTGTACTCGTGGCTGTGTGTTTGGCTTCGTTGGCACCGAAGTTCGGCGCGCACATCCGATACGCGTTTTACACACAGGTGGCGAGGTTTCGCGACCGGGGAATTTCGCCTACTTATGCACCCTATTGTCATTCAGGAGGCTCAATGTTCGATCTCGCCGACCATCCCGTTTCACGCCGCTGGCCGGCCGAGAACCCAAATATTCTCCAGCTTTACTCGTTTCCAACCCCGAACGGGGTGAAGGCGGCGATTGCACTCGAAGAACTCGGGCTGGACTACGAACCCCACCGCATCACTCTGTCCGACGCCGATGTGAAGAGCCCTGAGTATCTTGCTTTGAACCCCAACAACAAGATCCCCGCGATTATCGACCCGGACGGGCCGGGTGGTCAGCCCATGGCGCTTTTTGAATCCGGCGCGATACTGATCTACCTCGCTGAGAAAGCAGGTGGGCGGCTTCTGGGCGAGGGTGCCGCTCGGTACCAGGTCATCCAATGGCTCATGTTCCAGATGGGCGGGATTGGGCCGATGTTCGGGCAGGTGGGTTATTTCGTGAAATTCAAGGGTCGCGAGATCGAAGATCCACGGCCGCGCGAACGCTATGTGACCGAGGCGCGGCGGCTCCTGAACGTGGTGAACGGCGAGTTGAAGTCACGAGACTGGATCTCGGGCGACTATTCCATCGCGGACATCGCTATCGCGCCATGGATCCGCAACCTTGAAAGATACGAAGCGCTTGATCTCGTGGGTTGGGACGATTTCCCGGCGCTTCATGCGTATTTGAAGCGGTTTCTTGAACGACCGGCAGTGCAGCGAGGCCTGAACATTCCGCCGCGGGAGGTCTAAGGGCTAGTCAGTGCCGGTCTCTACACAATGCCGGCGGAAGGCCCGCTTCAACAAATCGAGTTCTGCGCGCAGTAAGTGCACCTCGGCCTGAAGATCTTCATCGAGTGCATCGCCGGCGGAAAACGTCACGCTGGCAAGCGTGGCCCCAGAGGCTTCGTCAGCGATGACGACTGTATGCACTCCGTCGCTGAGAGCAGCCAGTGGGATGTCAAAGGCGACTCGCCACAGACCCGGGCGATCGTCGACAGGCGCAATCTCAACCGGGTCGATACTCGTGCCGCGATAGTGAATGGACAACGCGGGCCGAACGCCGGCTTCGCCGGTCTTCTGATGGAACCTTCCGTTCCACCTACCTTCCGACAAGCGGCTCGCGACATGCACGAAAGTGGCGGTCTCGGCGCGCATCAGAACTCGGCCCGAGGATGACGCACGAGCGTGACGTCGCGCAGTATGATCTGGTTCATTTCCGGGCTCTCGAAGATCAGGTCGAGCCAGATGCGTTCTGCATGGCGATCGTTAATTCGCGTATAGGCCAAATCGAAGGCCACATGCCCCGAGCCGTTCTCGATATCGAATTCGCGCACGATCTGCTCGGTATTCGGCCCGTGCTTGACATTTAGCCGCCCAAAGACTTCGAGCGGCTTTTCTGTCTCAATCAGAATAACGGCCGTATAAACGTGAGACTTCTTCAGCGTTTCGACCGCATCGTGTGGTAAATCAATAACCAGGCTCAGAAAACCGCCGGTGAAGCGGAAGACGTCGAGACGGAGCCCGAACGGCGCAAGATCCTCGGCCCGCGTATTGCGGATCTGGCGGATCGTGACTTCGGATCGCCCGCAATCGTGAAACGCGGTCGTTTCACCATCGAGTGGCGTTTTGGGGCCAATAGCCGCATGGCCCGGAGACGCTAGCGCTCGGCGCCACGCGCCGGGCCGATGCGCCCAATCCGCGTTCAATGGCTTTTCGATCGCATCGTGATCGATCAGCGGCAGAGCCAGTCGGCCGTCGGCTTGGTCGATGAATCGCGACAGTCGCCGTCGCAGAACCTGTGCTTCTGTCCGAAGATCACGCAGGTCGTCCAGATCAAGAGTTTTGGCTTTTTCGGTGAGGCGCGCCCAGCGCCGTTTCGGCCCCAGACCTGCGAGGGTCGAGAGAACCGACGCTTTCATACGGGTGCTTCCTCTGACGACCGAGTGGCTCCGTTTTCGTCGATGAGCTGGGCGGTAAACGTCCGAAGCGTGTCGAGGCCCGCATCCGCGCCAAGGGGATGGTCTACGTGTCCGACTACCGCCGCGCTGATCACCCGTCCATCCGCAATAAAGATCGAACGCCAGTATGTATCGCCAAGTGGAGAAGTATCCCGACCTCCGGTATCTGTTACTTGCAGAACCAAGGTTCCCTTCTCTACGAAAACGGTGTCGATTGTCACATTGGCCTCTGTGCCATCACGGCTGAAGGCAGCCCGGCCTGTCGGAGAGACCGCAAACGCCTCGAGATCGTCGAGGCTCATGGCCTGTGCCGATTCAAGAACCTCGGAAATCGACACCGTCAGTATCGCGGGAAGATCCGGGCGATCCGCTCCGTCATCTCGCGCAAGCGCGGCGCAACTGCCCAGGAGAACGAATGCATCCGCGCCGCGATCCCGTGTCAGGCTGGTATCAACACAGTAGCCAGGCGGACCGGCCACAACTACGCTATCGCCAGCAACGGTGATGCGGTCAGGAACCGACCGGGTGAAAGACGCGCCCGCCGAGCCAAGACCGACGTCTACGCCGGGCCCACAGCCCAAGAGCCCAATGGCAAAGAGTAACGGCGCGCTAGAGGTCCATGTAGACATGACTTTCAGCTTTGCCCCCGGGATGCGTGACCGCACCGAACTTGGTGGCGCCCACGAGTTGCGCGTACTTCCATAGCGCACCAGAGGTGTAGATCGTCTTTCTGGGTCCAGACCACTCGGCACGCCTTTTTTCGAGTTCGTCCTGCGTCAAGTCGACCGACAACTCGCCTTTTATTGCGTTGATGGTAATGACGTCGCCGTCCCGGAGCAAGCCAATGGGGCCTGCATGAGCGGCCTCTGGCCCGACATGACCAACACAGAAACCGCGGGTAGCGCCGGAGAAACGGCCGTCGGTGATCAGCGCCACTTTCTTGCCCATCCCTTGGCCCGAAAGGGCGGCGGTCGTTGCAAGCATTTCGCGCATGCCGGGACCACCTGCGGGACCTTCGTTGCGGATAACGAGGACCTCGCCCTCCTTGTATTCACGTGCCTTAACTGCGGCGAACGCGTCTTCCTCGCATTCGAAGACACGGGCAGGTCCGGTAAAAACCTGATCCGTCGGGCTCATGCCCGCAACTTTGACGATGGCGCCATCCGGGGCAAGGTTGCCTTCAAGGCCCACGACGCCGCCCGTGACCGTGATCGGGTTCTCAACCGGATGAATGACCCGGCCGTCGGCGTCACGGGCTATTTTATCGAGTTCTTCGCCGATGGTGGCGCCAGTTGCGGTCATGCAATCCTCGTGGATGAGACCGGCCTTGCGCAGTTCTTTCATCACCACGGGGACGCCGCCGGCCTCAAACAGGTCCTTGGCAACATAAGCACCACCGGGTTTCATATCGACGAAATAGGGCGTGTCGCGGAAGATCTCACAGACATCCTGCAGATCGAAGTCGATCCCGGCCTCGTGGGCAATGGCGGGCAAGTGAAGGCCTGCATTGGTCGAACCTCCGGTGCACGCGACGACTCGCGCCGCGTTCTCCAGCGACTTCCGGGTCACAACGTCGCGGGCACGGATGTTCTTTTCGAGTAGCGTCATGACCGCCTCGCCTGAGGCGATGCAGTACTGATCACGGCTTTCATATGGCGCAGGGGCGCCCGACGAATTGGGAAGGGCAAGTCCGATGGCCTCGCTCACGCAAGCCATGGTGTTCGCCGTGAATTGGCCGCCGCAAGCACCGGCAGATGGGCAAGCGACGCGCTCGAGAACTGCAAGCGCTTCGTCGGAAAGAGTACCGGCCTGGTGCTGACCAACTGCTTCGAACACGTCCTGAACGGTAACGTCCTTTCCGTCGAGCCGACCCGGCAGGATCGAACCGCCATAGATGAATACCGACGGCGTGTTTAGACGCACCATGGCCATCATCATGCCCGGCAGCGACTTGTCGCAGCCGGCAAGACCAACGATTGCATCGTAGCCATGTCCGCGCATTGTAAGTTCCACGGTGTCAGCGATGGCTTCACGGCTGGCCAGCGATGAACGCATACCCTCGTGACCCATAGCGATGCCGTCGGTGACGGTGATTGTGGTGAATTCACGCGGCGTGCCATCGGCGGACTTAACGCCGAGCTTTACCGCCTGGGCCTGACGGTTCAGCGCGATGTTGCAGGGCGCGGCCTCGTTCCAGCAGGTTGCGACGCCTACAAACGGCTGGGCTATTTCGTCTTCCGACAATCCCATGGCGTAATAGTATGACCGATGAGGCGCGCGCGCCGGGCCCTCGGTCACGTGGCGGCTTGGAAGGTTGGACTTGTCCATCGGGCTTTTCAGCATGGCTCTCCCCCTGTCTGCGGTTCGCTCCGGGATAGGCGACCCCCCTGGGCAGGACAAGCGTGATTGCGTCGGAAGGACAGCTTGGCTAGCGTCCGGCGCGATGGCATTCGCCCCTGAATTCGAACATTTCGTGGCGCCCGCACGGGCGCGGCCAGCCTTTTGGCGACTGATCCTCGGCATGGTCTTATTGCTAGCCGTGTATTCGGGATTGGCCTTTGCCATGCTTTGGCTGGCGTGGGTCGCAGTTGGTGAAGACATTTTCGCGGTCTGGGCATCTGAGATGTTGGTTCCTGAAACGCCGACCGGAATTCTCCTACTGCTGGCAACATTCGTTCCGTTGGCTCTGGGGGCGGCTGCCGCGGCGGAAGCGATGCACGGTCGCCACCCCGGAACGTTGTTCGGGCGCGCACCGGTAGTTCTTCGGGATTTCGCAAGAGCGGCCGGGATTGCCTTGGTCGTTCTGGCGATCTGGCTTTGCATCTGGCTGATCTCATACCGTCCATTGCCAAATCTCGATCCCGGGCTCTGGGCGATGCTTCTGCCGATCTCATTGCTTGGCGTACTCATTCAGACCGGAGCGGAAGAGTTGGTCTTTCGAGGCTACCTTCAACAGCAACTAGCCGCGCGATATGCGTCGCCAATAGCTTGGGCGATCATCCCCTCTTTCTTGTTCGGGATCGTCCATTGGGACCCTTCACTCAGCCCTAGTGTCGCGGGTATGGCCGTGGTGGCCGCGGGCCTTTTCGGCTTGATGGCCGCGGACCTTACGGCAAGGACGGGGTCCATCGGGGCCGCGTGGGGATTTCACTTTGCCAACAACAGCGTGGCCTTGCTGTTGCTTTCAACACAGGGGACACTGCCCGGTCTGGCGCTCTACGTGACGCCCTATTCCGTCGAGGCCCTCGAAACTTCACCGTTGACCTTTGCAGCCGACGTCGGGGTCTTCATCGTAATCTGGCTCGCCGTCCGGAAGGTCGTGGCGCGTTGATTGCATTCGTCGAAGCCCAAGCTTATTCCACGCCCGTCCAAGGTGAAAAGGCCGTGCCAGCATGAACTGGATCTCGAACTACGTCCGTCCGAAAATCAACTCGCTGTTTTCGCGGCGAGAAGTTCCTGAGAACCTTTGGACCAAGTGCGACGAGTGCGGGACAATGCTGTTCCACCGCGAATTGTCTGACAACCTGAACGTCTGTACGAATTGCGGACACCACATGTCGATCACCCCGCGGGCACGCTTTGCCGCCCTGTTCGACGGAGGGATCTTCACGGAGGTCCTCGTTGAGGAACCGGTGGCCGATCCCCTGAACTTTCGCGACCAGAAACGGTATCCCGAACGCCTGCGCACTGCCCAGAAGAACACCGGCGAACCCGAGGCGATGCTTGTGGCCGAAGGAGAGATTGGGCGCACACCCATCGTTGCAGCTGCACAAGACTTCAGCTTTATGGGCGGGTCGATGGGCATGTATGTCGGCAATGCGATACTGGCTGCAGCGCGCCGCGCCGTGGAGTTGCGCCGCCCTCTGATCCTTTTTTCAGCAGCAGGCGGTGCGCGCATGCAGGAAGGCATTCTGAGCCTCATGCAGATGCCACGCACCACTGTAGCCGTCGAAATGGTCAAAGAGGCCGGTCTTCCCTACATCGTGGTTCTCACACACCCGACCACCGGTGGCGTAACCGCATCTTACGCAATGCTAGGGGACGTCCACATTGCCGAACCCAATGCGCTGATCTGCTTTGCCGGTCCCCGGGTGATCGAACAAACGATTCGCGAGAAGCTGCCCGAAGGCTTCCAGAGGGCCGAGTATCTTCTGGATCATGGCATGATCGACAGAGTGGTCAAGCGAACCCATATGAAGGACGAGTTGGTGCAGATTGTCCGGATGCTTCTGGGCCTTACACCGGCCGTGAAGGGCGATCTGCCGCCCCCTGACCCATATCCGGTCGACGACGCGCCCGCAAAAACGGATGAACCGACCGGAGCGGAAGACCCCAAGTGACGCCGCCCTCCTCGGACGTCATCCTAGAACGGATGATGTCGCTGCACCCCAAACGCATCGACCTTACCTTGGATCGTGTATGGCGCCTACTGACAACGCTCAATCACCCAGAGCGAGTACTGCCTCCGGTAATCCATATCGCGGGCACCAACGGCAAGGGGTCGACCGTGGCAATGCTGCGAGCCGGTATCGAGGGGGCCGGACAGACGGTGCACGCCTATACATCTCCACATCTCGTTCGGTTTCATGAACGTATCCGCGTGGCAGGCTCGCTAATCTCGGAAGCACGCCTTACCGATATCCTGGACGAGTGCTGGGATGCCAACAATCGCGAGCCCATAACCTATTTCGAGATCACAACGGTGGCGGCCATTCTTGCCTTTGCGCGGTCAGAGGCTGATTGGACGCTTCTCGAAGTCGGGTTGGGTGGACGGCTCGATGCCACAAATGTTGTAGAGCGCCCGGCACTAACAGTGATTACGTCCGTTGATATCGACCACCAGCAATTCTTGGGGGAGACGCAGGCCGAAATCGCTTTCGAGAAAGCCGGCATTCTGAAGCCGGGCGTCCCATGCATTGTTGGTCCGCAACACGCTTCATCCGAAGAGGTGATCGAGCGTCAGGCCGCGCGAGTTCAAGCGCCGCTTCTGATCTATGGCCAGCATTGGCATGTTTGGGAAGAGCGGGAACGGCTTATTTTTCAGGACGAAACCGGGCTTCTGGATCTTCCTTTGCCGCGGCTTCGGGGCGCCCACCAGATCCAGAATGCCGGCATGGTTCTGGCCGGGCTTCGGCTGCTGGGCTTCGACGAAACCACCTGTGAACATGCGCTTCTCGATGCAGACTGGCCGGCGCGTTTTCAACGATTGCGCCGTGGCCCCTTGGTCGAAGGAGCGGGTAATGCAGAGATCTGGTTGGACGGAGGCCACAATGCCAGTGCAGGCAGGGCGCTTGCGAGCCTCCTGAAGGACCTGCCCAAGAAGCCCACATTTCTGGTTTCCGGGATGCTCAAGACCAAAGACCCCAAAGTGTTTTTTGCGCCGATGGCTGATCTCGTCGATGGACTCTTTGCGGTCGACATTCCGGACGAAAACGCAACCCTGCCCGCAGAAGATACCGCCGCAGCGGGTCGCGAAGTCGGGATCGAGAGTGTTGTTGCCGAAGACCCGCCAACTGCGGTTGCGGCTATCGTGGCGCGGCAACCGGGAGCCCGTATTCTTATTTGCGGGTCTCTATACCTTGCCGGCCGTGTTCTGGCCGAGAACGGTTAGGAACTACTTGTCGCGGAACTGCGCCTCGCGCTTCTCCAAAAAGGCGGCCATGCCCTCGGTTTGATCTTCCGTGGCAAAAAGCGCATGGAACAGACGACGTTCAAATAAAAGCCCTTCGGCGAGCGGACTCTCGTAACTGCGGTTCACGGCTTCCTTGATAGCACGTGTGGTCACCGCCGATTTCTCGGCGATCTTCTGTGCGGCAGCCAACGCTTCTTCCAACAGCTTTTTTGCGGGAACAACGCGTGAAACAAGCCCGGAACGCTCGGCCTCTTCTGCATCCATGAACCGACCTGTCAGATGCATCTCCATCGCCTTGGATTTCCCGACAAAGCGAGTCAGGCGCTGCGTGCCGCCAAGACCCGCCATCACGCCAAGATTGATCTCGGGTTGCCCGAACTTTGCAGTGTCCGCAGCTATGATGAAATCGCACATCATGGCCAATTCGCAGCCGCCACCAAGGGCGTAACCTGCCACGGCCGCTATGACCGGTTTGCGGGTATCAAGAAGACGATTGGCCTGACGACCGAACAGGTCCAGCGCAAACACCTCGACAAAAGTGCGTTCCGCCATGTCGGAGATGTCGGCACCGGCGGCAAAGGCTTTCTCGGATCCCGTGATGACAAGACAACGCACCTTGTCATTCTCGTCCGCCTCGCGCACCGCCTGTTCGAGTTCTTCAAGAAGCTCGAAGCTGAGCGCGTTCATCGCGTCCGGACGGTTAAGTTTAATAAGGGCGACGTGTTCTTCCACGTCGACGATCAGCGTTTGGTAGGCCATACAACCCTTCGAGGTCTCACCCTGACCGGAAGAGTCCATACCAGCCTTGTCCGTCACTTCAAGCTATCTTTGGCACGTAGCGCAGTAGAAGCTGGAGCGGCCGGACTGCACTACCCTACGGACGACGCCCGCACATCCTTCTTTGACACACGGAAATCCCTCGCGGTCATAGACCCGAAAGGTGTGCTGGAAGTACCCGAGTTCGCCGTTTGTCTGCCGGTGATCACGAAGGCTGGACCCGCCCGCCTCGATAGCGTCCTTCAGAACGTCGCGAATAGCGGCCGTTAGCGTCTCGAGACGCCCAACCCCGATCCGTCCAGCGGCCCGCACCGGGGATATGCCGGAACGGTGCAAGGCCTCGCAGACGTAGATGTTTCCCAAGCCGGAAACGATGCGCTGATCAAGAAGGGCAGCCTTCACCGGAGCGCGACGCCCAAGAAAAGCCGCGCGCAGAGTACCTGAATTGAATTCATTGCCCAAGGGTTCAGGGCCCAAATGGGAGAGCATTCGATGCGTGCTTTCCTCCACACGAGGGAAGAGATCGACAAACCCAAAGCGCCGCGGATCATTGAGTGTGATATTGGCTCCATTCGACATCCGAAGGACGATGTGGTCGTGTTGCGCGAGTGGCGCGTGGGCACGATGAAAGACCTCGAACCCGTCGCCAGTGATCAGAATCCGACCCGACATACCGAGATGAAGCAGCATTATCTCGCCAGTCGACAGATCGAAAAGACCATACTTCGACCGCCGTCGGAGTCCTTCGACCCGCGCGCCTGTCAGCCGTTTGGCAAGGTCCGGCGGAAGAGGCCAGCGCAAGTCCGGACGGCGCACCTCGGCATGCTCGATCCGTTGATCTTGCATGACGGGTGCAAGCCCACGCATCACGGTTTCGACCTCTGGCAGTTCAGGCATAGCACCCTCTTGGAGACCTCCCACACATTGCAGGCGGTTTCGGGCGACCTATAAGGGAGGTGAGGCGAGAAAGCGCAAGGCCCCGGAGCAGCATGACCGAAAAAGAAACACACTTTGGGAACCGGACGGTCACGGAAGCGGAAAAACCCGAGCTGGTCCGTGGTGTCTTTTCTTCGGTCGCGTCGCGGTATGACGTGATGAACGACTTGATGTCGGCCGGCGTTCACCGGCTTTGGAAAGCCGCGATGATCGATTGGCTGGCGCCGCGGACGGGGCAGCGTTTAATCGACGTGGCTGGAGGAACAGGCGATATCGCCTTCCGGTACTTGGAGCGCGCGAACGGGACAGAAGCCGTGGTGTGCGATCTGACGGTTTCGATGCTCGACGCCGGCCGTATGCGCGCCGAAGCCGAAAACCTATCGGACCGACTGACCTGGGTGGTGGGCGATGCGATGGCGCTTCCGTTTGAGGACGACAGTTTCGATGTCTACACGATCTCGTTCGGGATCCGGAACGTCGCCAATATCGACGCGGCCCTCGCCGAGGCATATCGGGTATTGAAACGGGGTGGGCGGCTCATGGTGCTGGAGTTTTCCCAGCTTCCAAACCCCGCGTTGCAATGGCTCTATGACCGTTATTCGTATGCAGCAATTCCGACCATGGGTCAGATCGTGACCGGAGATCGCAATAGCTATCAGTACCTTGTCGAGAGCATCCGCAAGTTTCCGCCGCAGGCGCAGTTTGCTTCAATGATCGCAAACGCGGGCTTTGCCAATGTACGTTACCGGAATCTATCGATGGGGATTGCCGCCCTTCACTCCGGCTGGAAAATTTAGGTGCGCGGACCACACAACATCTTTCGCCTGATCCGGACCGGGGCGACGTTGGAACGGACGGGCGCGATGACCGTCGTCTTGGATGCTTTTCAAGCACCTGTGCCATTGCGGATCGCAGCGCGTGTTCTTGGGTGGCCATTTGCCTGGCTGGGAATCAAGGGGGACCCCGCGCTTCCACCCGCAACACGAGCTTTGACTGCACTCGGTCCAGCATACATCAAATTCGGCCAAATCCTGTCGACACGGCCCGATGTGGTAGGCGCAGATCTCGCGCTCCAGCTCCGGGTACTGCAGGACAAGCTGCCGCCATTTCCTACAGAAGTTTCGAAGCAGACGATCAAGTCCGAGTTGGGGCTGGACGCGCACGCAATCTTTGCGGAATTCAGCGAATCCGTTGCGGCAGCGTCGATCGCGCAGGTGCACAAGGCGCGCTTGCGCGAGACAGGCGAAGAGGTGGCCGTCAAGGTACTCCGACCAGACATAGAACGAGCCTTTCGCCGCGACATCGATGCGTTCTATTTCGCTGCAAGGATGGTGGAACTTCTGTCCCCCTCGGCGCGTCGGCTGCGGCCGATGGAGGTGATCGCGCATTTCGAAGGTGTGGTGCTTGGGGAACTGGATCTCCGGCTCGAAACGTCAGGTGCGGCAGAGTATGCCGCCAACACCAAAGGCGACGACGGCTTTCGCGTACCTAGTGTACACTGGTTTCTTTCGTCACGCCGGGTCATGACCCTGGAATGGGTCCGGGGTTTGCCGGCTTCGGACACCGCTGGCATCGACGCCGCGGGGTTCGATCGGCCGGCACTCGCCAAACGTGTCTTGCGGCTGTTCCTGCGACACGCACTCCGCGACGGCTACTTTCACGCAGACATGCATCAAGGGAACCTGAAGATTTCGCCGGCGGGGGACATCGTGGCCCTTGATTTCGGGATCATGGGCCGGATCGATGACTACACACGACGCGTCTACGCAGAGATTCTGTTCGGCTTTATACGGAAGGACTATCGTCGGGTCGCCGAGGTGCATTTCGAAGCCGGATACGTTCCAGCGGATCGAGATATCGACGAGTTCGCACGTGCGTTACGCTCTGTCGGTGAACCGATCTTCGGAATGGATGCGAACCGCATCTCGATGGCGCGACTGCTGGCTTACCTCTTTGAAGTTACAGAACGTTTTGGGATGGAGACGCGGACCGAACTGATCTTGCTCCAGCGGACGATGGTGGTCGTCGAAGGGGTGGCGCGATCTTTGGACCCGCGGATCAATATCTGGGAAGCGGCGCGGCCCGAGGTCGAGACATACATCAGCGCCTATGTAGGACCCCGGGCGTTCGCCCGCGATCTAGCGGCGACGTTGCGGGTCTTGGCACGGTTCGGTCCGAAACTGCCAGAACTCGCAGAAAGCGCTCTCTTGCAATCCACCCAACCAATCCAGCAGCCTGACCAGTCGCGGGCCTGGGAACGCACGGGATATGCTCTTGGTGGCGCGGGCGCAGTTGCAATTGTGGTTTGCGTTATCCTGCTCATGTAGATCACTAAGGCGGCAAAGGTCGATTTGAATCCTAGGACGCCTCGACGGGACTTCGGACCGCTTCAACCGTGCTTGCCGCAGCCGTGCCGCCGCCGGCGAAAGCCAGAACGACCTCGCCCTCATCCAAGCGGGCTTCGGTCACGCGGGCATACACATCCGCCGTCCGCTCGCCGACTTGGGCATCCCCGGCGAATCCAACGACCGTAAATGTATAAAGTCCGTCCTCAGCAGTCTTGCCCGACGCATCCGTCCCGGACCATGCAATCGGCGCGCCATCCGATGGGATCGCGAACCGAGTGACTTCGGCGCCATCGGCATCACGTACCACGATTGAGAACCTATCCGCATTCGGAGGAAAATCCGGGAAAATCTCGATCGCATCCCCAGAAAACTCTGCCGCAACCGGCGCGCGCGCTTCCATGCCGACCCAACTTGCGAAATCCGTCAAAGAACCAGTTCCGGAGATCAATTGCTCAAGAAGATCATTGGTCAGAACCTGCTGTTCGACGCCCGAGAACGTCGCGAGCTGTGTAGCAAAGTCTTGCGACTCGATCGGGTTCAACGGGTCCTGGTTCTCGAGCTGAGCGGTGAGGAGAGTCAGATAGGTGTCAAAGTCTGAGCTGATCGCTGGCTCTTCCGTGGCTGGCGCCGGCGCGACTGGTTGCGATAAGATATTTGGGGTGGGGGCGATGTCCATGCGGGTCTCATACTCTAATGTTAAGGCTGCCTGGTGATCCAAGCGGTCTCACTAGGGTTCGTGGGTCGGCGGCTGCTGGCGCCCCGATTGGGGTGACAGCGGTTTCAGCGTGAGGTGTGAATTTCTGGGATTCCTCGCGTCCAGATCCACCTCCGAACGAGAACGACACCGATGCAAAACCAATTGATTCCAGTTCTGCGGCAAGCACATCAGCGGTGCGCCGTATGAGGTCGAGGGTCTCCGAACGATCGGCCGCTACGGTTATGTGCAGTCCCATATCGGCTGCGGCCATCGACAACCGGACATGGCCAAGCTCTTCCGGTGAAAGGGCGACAGTGACTGTCCCATCGGCGCGGGTCCGAATGGTATCAATCAGAGTCTCAACGGTTGACCGAGGGAGTGACTCGGCCCGGGCTGGCCGAAAAACCACGCCGTCTGAACTCGCTGGCGTCCTCTGACCGATCTCGTCGAGTGAACCCGGGGCAATGTCGGGTTCCACGGCGGAAGTGTCCCGAAGGAAAGCTGCCTCCCCCCCTTGGATCATCGGACCAGACATCACTGGTGCTTTCGGTTTCACCGCTTCGATGTTCCGATCGGTCCCGATAACACTGAAGGCTATGATCGGTGGCGAGTCGCTGGTGTGCCGCGGTTCGCGGCTTTGACGAATGGCACCGGACTTTGTATCCCCGCGCGAATGCGACGAGGCCGGGCCGGCCAGTGGGGGCGGCTCGGCAGTTTTTGGCGACACCGTCGGTTGATGGGTGCGACTTGCTTCCTTCGGCGTCTCAAAACGTTCCGTCGAAGTGTCAGAAACACCGGCGGACGTGGAAGAAAGTGCATCTGGGCCCGACTTTCCTGGCAACGACAGGGCTACCGCAGCGGGTTGCTGCGGCAGCGCGTCCTTGGAAAGCCGCTCAACCGGGAGGGGTTCGGCGCCGCCCGCCGGGCGAGACGATACCGGCGCATCTGCAAGTGCTGGCAGCTGGTCAGCCTTCGAATTCACCCCAGCACCCGGCTCTTTCGAGCCGCCCCCCGGAACCAGCGCTGCCGGCCGACCGGATGTAGGAAGGCCCAGAGTTTTTCCCGTAGGATGCTGTGATTGCGCGTTGTAGGCGCCGATCTCGGCCGATTTAGGCCCGACCGTAACGGCCATACCTGCGGTATTTGCATGAGCCGTTGACGCCGGAACGGTCGGGACGGATGGTCGCTCCGGATCCGCCGCTTGTTCATGTTCCGGAGAGAAGACCGAAGCCGGCAGCTCTGCCAGAGGAACATCCGCGGGCACTACGGTGCGAACATCGTTGTTGGCGGTCGTCTTTTGGGAAGCACCACGAGACGGAGGCAGTGGGATGTCGGACCCGGGAATATCGGACACAGGATCTGCGTCCGACTTGGGCAGATGGGCAAATGGCGCAGACCCAATCGGCAAATCTCTACTAAGATCCGCTTCGATAGCTTTTGTCACTTCACCTTGCGGCTGCTCTGGTGACGTAGGATACGGGGAAGCTTTATCCGTTTCGACCCCAACGAGCGTCGAGCGGTCTCCGGCGGCGTCGGTCATCTCTAGTTCAGAAAAGAGCCCGTTTTCCTTTCCACTTGGAACAACCACATCCGTCTCGAGTGTCGTCGCCGGTTTGCTTGGCAGGTCCCCGTCTGCGGCAACTTCGCCCTCGGAGTCGCCTTCGCTTTGAGGCAACGGTTTGCCAAGGGTTTGGGTTTTGCCGGCGTCCTCTTGCAACGCCGGGTCGGAAACTGGTGCGTCGAATAGGCTCAACGATGCGTGAGTCGCCGGGGTTTCGGTAAGGCCGAGGATTTCTGGTTGAGTGTCGTTATACTGGATCCGCATGTCGGGCTCTGCGCCCAAGAGGGTCACGGACACGCGGGGAACAGGTTCCGGGATTTTACCGGTCGGCACGCCCATATGGACACTTGACGACTCGGACGACCAGGCCGCCTGCCAATCCTCGGCGTTGGCCAAGTCCAAACCAGCGGTCTCGTCGCCGATGTCGGCCCCTGGCGGCGTTTCTGCGACCGTTGGCGGGGCTGGAAAAAAGATCATAGAGCTTCGCCCTTAAAGTGTCCCGACGTACATGGACCAAGCTGAGTTACCGGTTCTTTACCCAGGATCGTGTAGGCACCGAAAAGTCCGAAGAATTGGAAGAAATGGAGCAACCGAATGCTGCGATTGGATACTCAAGGCTCAGGGTCAAATCTCGTCGCGCCATCCAGCAACCCGCTATTCAAAGCAGCGCAACAGCTTGAGGCCACCTTTATCTCTGAAATGTTGAAATCTGCAGGATTTGGGGAGCCGAGGGAGAGTTTCGGCGGCGGCGCCGGGGAGGCCCAGTTCTCATCGTTCCTTCGAGATTTGCATGCTGAGGCTGTGATGGAAGGCGGTGGCTTCGGGCTCGCGGAGTCGATTTTCAACGCGTTGAAGGAGCGATCGAATGGAGCAGACTGATAGCGTTTCAGTTGACGCGGTCATGGACTTTCTCGAGCGTGAGCGTGCGGCCCTCACAGACGGGCGCTTCGACGAGTTAGAGGGGCTTGCGACCGAGAAAGAGCGCCTTTCCCGAGCACTGGCCGAAAAAAGGCTCGATGCGGAGACGTTGGTCGAGGTACGGCGCACCGCTGAGCGCAACGCCGTCTTGCTTGAGGCAGCTGCGCGCGGTCTGCGAAGTGTCGTGCGGCGTGTCCGCGCTCTGCGGGACGCCCAGAAACCGCTAGAAACCTATAGTCGCGATGGTGTTCGGCGAACCCTATCGGCCGGAACCGGTCATGTCGGACGCAAGGTCTAGTTGAATGATCTGGTAACCTAAAATCCGACCGACAGCACAGGAGGCATTTTAAGGTTTCTTTATGCAGTGGAAGCGACGGTCGCGCTCGCACCTGAACGGGTGGCTCGGAGGCGAGATCCGCCACCGAATTCGTCAGAACGGCACGTTTCACCGCTGCCAAGCCGGCAGTCATCGCGCGAAATGCGCATCGGCAAAGGGGAATCTTATGTCGAGTATTCTGACCAACTCAAGCGCTATGGTTGCGCTGCAAACGCTCCGCGGTATCAATTCCAACCTAAACGAGACGCAAGAGCAGATTTCGACTGGTAAGGCGATTGGATCGGCCCGCGACAATTCGGCCATCTGGGCAATCTCCAAGGTCATGGAATCGGACGTCAACGGTTTCATGGCGATCTCGGAAAGCCTCGCGCTCGGAGAGTCGACCGTCGCGGTGGCTAGGACCGCGTCTGAGACGGTTTCGGACCTGCTGACGGACATCAAAGGCAAGATCGTTGCCGCGCAGGAAGAGAACGTCGACCGGGCCAAGATCCAAACAGATATCGACGCTCTCGTCGACCAGATCGACACGATCGTGGGTGCTGCTCAATTCAACGGCCTGAACCTAGTCCAAGGTACGGATGACTCGAGCATCCTGGCGTCGCTCGACCGCTCCAGCGATGGCACAGTCGCTGCGAACTCGATCAACGTCGCGCGTCAGGATCTGACGACGGCAGCAGGAGTCTTCGGCTCGGGCACCTCGCTGAACGCCAATGCGACGGTGTCTGACACGGGCGCAGGCGCGCTCGTCAATACCGGCAACAACGCTCAGATCACGTTCAACACTGACGCCGATTACTCTGCAGCGACCGGATCGTTCACCATCGGCGGTGTCGTCGCAAGCTTCGCGGCCGGCGATCTTGGCACCGGCGACCAAGACGCGGCGGCCTCGGCATTCTCGGCACGCATCAACGCCCTTGGCATCGAGGGCATCACAGCCTCCGCCGCAGGTGCTGTTGTCACGCTGACATCGACCCGTTCCTTCGAAGGTGTCGCCGTCTCGGTCGACAGCGTTACCGGCAACGCGGCGGGCACGCAGATAACCAACATCAACGGTGGTGCAGTCACGGTCGCGAGTGGAACGATCGACGAGCGCGCCGAAAACGTAACCTTCGATCCTGCCGCGGCGGTCAACGAAGGCGACGGTTACCGGGTGACTTTCGGCGGGGAGACCTTCACGTATGTCGCCGGCCCGAACGAGAACTTCGAAGACGTTGCCCGCGGCCTCCAAGCCGCCATCGGCGGCACGAGCCTTGCAGGCGTCACCACTCAGGTGACAACGGACCAAAGCACCGGAGCTGCGATCCTGAAGATCGACAACGACTCCGCCAGCGCCTTCACCCTAGCGGCCATCGGCAATGCCGGCGGCGAAGCCTCGGGCGGCCTCGTTGGCCTCGATACGCTGGACGTCACGACCGAGACCGGCGCCACCAACGCGCTTGGCAACATTGAGACGTTCATCAACACGGCAATTGACTCGGCTGCCTCCTTCGGTTCGGTCGAGGGCCGGATCGAACTCCAATCGAACTTCGTCAGCCAGTTGACGGATTCGCTCAAGACCGGCATCGGCGCACTCGTCGACGCCGACATGGAGGCGGCTTCAGCGCGGCTTCAGGCTCTGCAGGTACAGCAGCAGCTTGGTGTTCAGGCTTTGTCGATCGCCAACCAGGCGCCGCAGACCATCCTGTCGCTGTTCAGGTAAAGGACGTGACCGGGCTGGAGCGTTCCGGCCCGGTCATCCCATCCCATTTTTCAGCTAGGACGATCCACCGTGAACGCACCAGAACTAGCTCATCGTGCCTATGCCGGCGCACGTGGACCCGTCACAACTTCCCGCGGGATAGAGTACAAGGCCTTCGCTAAAATCACGCGCGAACTGCGCGACGCCGAGACAGTAGGCGCGCCAGGGTTCGCGCGACTGGCGTCCGCTGTGCATGCGAACCGGCGACTTTGGACACTCCTCGCAGCAGATGTGTCAGACCGCCAGAATGGTCTTCCAGAAGCGCTTCGAGCTCGGATTTTCTTCCTGAACGAGTTCACTCAGCACGAGTCGCGCAAAGTGTTGCGCAGGGAAGCAACCTGTGCCGCACTAATCGATATCAATGCCGCAGTCATGCAAGGGCTGCGCCCTGAGGCTGGCGCCCCATGAGCGGCCTGGTCTTGAAATTGGCACCCAAGGAACGGGTGCTTGTGAATGGCGCGGTCATCGAAAATGGTGATCGAAGAAGTCGCTTGTCGATCGTTACTCCAGACGCGAAGATTTTGCGGTTGAAGGACGCCATTCACCCGAACGATGCGAACACACCGGTCAAGCGGGTTTGCTATATCGCGCAGCTTATCTTATCCGGCGATGCCGACGGCGATGAGGCCCGCCCGCAATTGCTGCGCGGGATCGAACAGCTTAGCCAGGTGTTCAAGGACACCGACAGTCGCGAGCATTTGGCAGAGGCCACGGAGCATGTCGTGACCGGGGCGTTCTATAAAGCTTTGAAGTCGCTTCGCGCCATGATCGATCGCGAGGAGCGGCTTCTGGCCGCAGCCCGACTGTGACCTATCAGCCTGTGGTTCCAGTCGGAGGCATCGCGGGCTGGGCATTCCTTCAGCGGACGCGGGAAAACCAGCAGGAGGCTTTCGACAACTCGGTATCGATCTCGCGCGCCGTTTCTGATTTCGAAGCTCGGATCGGGCAGATCAGCACCGCCGAAGACCTCGTCTCGGATCGCCGTCTGCTTTCCGTTGCTCTCGGAGCATTCGGCTTATCCGACGACATCGACAGCCGCTTCTTCATCCGGAGCGTTCTGGAAAGCGACTCGCTAGATCCGGGTTCTCTCGCCAACCGACTGTCCGACAAGCGTTATCTTGCGCTCTCCGAAGCTTTTGGTTTCGGAACGTTCGATACACCAAGAACGGTCTTGTCGACCTTTCCAGCCGAAATCACGTCCCGGTTCAAGGAGCGCGAATTCGAGGTCGCGCTTGGAAACCAATCTGAAAGCATGCGCGCTGCCGCGGGATTTGGTCGCGAACTCGCATCGCTCACCGAAGATGTGCAAAGCGAGGAGGCACTTTGGTTCAGCGTTATGGCGAACCCTGCTCTCCGTGTCGTGTTCGAGGGTGGACTGGCCCTCCCCTCGTCAATCGGATCGCTGGACGTCGACAGGCAGCGCACGTTGTTCGAGGACAAGGCGGCAGCACTCTTTGGAGATGCAACGGTCAGCCAGTTCCTGGATCCCGAAGCACAAGAAGACTTGGTCCGGCGATATCTGGCCCAAAGCGAAATCGAGGCAGGACCAAGCGGGTCTGTCAGAGGGTCCGCGGCATTGGCGCTTCTCCAAGCCTCGCCGATCCTGCCGCTCGCCTAGACTGGAACTTGGTCTCTTCGCCGCCGAGGCGTCCCGCGTTCATGCAGCACCTGGATCTTGGAGGGCGTGGCGCAAAGCGACGAAACTCGCTTCGGTGCTGACCGTCTCGGGCCGGCCGGCAAACGCATCCAGCGCCGGCCAGCAGGCAACCGCACGATCCGTGATCGGATCTGCTCCGGGCGTATATAGACCAGCTCGAACCATCAACTCGGCCTTCTCGTAAGCCCCAAGAAGCTTGCGAGTCTCATTGATCAAAGCGATTTCTTCTGGGCTCGCCGCATCGGGCAAACTGCGGGAAACGGATCTGACGAGATCGACCGCCGGATATCGCCCGGTCTCTGCAACCTCTCGGGACAGAACCACATGGCCGTCCAGCACACCACGCACGAGATCGGCAAGTGGCTCGTCCATATCCGAACCGGCGACAAGTACCGAAAATATGGCGGTGATGTCACCCTGGACATCCGTTCCTGTTCCCGCCCTTTCGCACAATGCGGTCACCAGCCCTGCGGTCGAGGCAGGATATCCTCGTGCGGGAACACCCTCACCCGCGGCGACGGCCACCTCGCGATGCGCCTCTGCAAAGCGCGTTACGGAATCGGCCAGGAACAGCACGTGCCGACCTTGATCCCGGAAGTGCTCGGCAATCGTCATGGCGGTCCAAGCACAGCGGCGGCGAACCAGAGCAGGCTGATCAGACGTCGCGGCGACAACCACGGTTCGTCTAAGTCCGTCCGGACCAAGGATCCGCTCCACGAATTCGCGAACCTCTCGGCCGCGTTCCCCAATCAGCGCGATGACCACGACATCTGCCTGCACGTTCGTCGCAAAACGCGCAACGAGGGTCGTCTTGCCGACCCCGGAGCCCGCAAACAGACCCAGTCGTTGGCCACGCACAAGTGGCAAGAGCGTGTTGAAGACAGACATGCCAGTTTCGAGCCGAGGCCCAAGCAAACGGCGGTTGATCGGGCTCGGCGCCGGCGCCAGCAAGGTACGATCCACCAATCCGGGGCGAAGTGGACGCTCATCAAAGGGCGCGCCGTTGGCATCAAGAACGCGTCCTATCCAGCTGTCGTCCGGAGCCAATTGTGTCGGACCCTGCAACTGCATCCGCGCGCCAAGCGACAGTCCATCTGCTGAACCTTCAAGCACCACGCGAACAAGTTCGCCCTCAAGTCCAACAATCTCTCCGGGTTTTGGCGGATCTCGCTCACAATAAGCCGATACGCGATCACCAACACAGGCAACACGCGAAAGCCCGGATACCCAAATACAATCCGATGCAATTGTCGCGATGCGACCAAGTGCATGTCGCGTTGCCGTCCGCTTCACAGCAGAGCAAAGATAGTCGATGCCAGTTGGCGGCAGGGGGCGATATCCGGTTTCCACACACCGTTTCTAAACGAATCGAGGTTAAGCCGGGCTTTATCGGATCGAGGGAGAAGCCCCGATGTTACAGTCACTTGACGTGCTGCGTCTTGCCAAAGGCCTTGGCGAACATGCCATGTTCCACCAGAAGGTGGTTGCTGAAAACGTGGCGCAATCCGACACGCCGAATTATCGCGCGCGGGATGTCTCTTCGTTTCGAGACATGATGTCACCCGATCCTGGCACGCCGCTGCGCAATACGCGCCCCGGTCATCAGGGCGGCCACGACGCGATCCCCCGCATGGATGCCTTTGTTGATCTATCAGCCGAGGCAGCACCGAACGGCAATTCTGTGTCGATCGAAGCCGAAATGGTCAAATCGACTGAGGCGCGCCGCCAGTTCGACCTTTCCCTCGCCGTCTATCGCAGCTCGCTTGATATCCTGCGGTCGGCGCTGCGCGCGCGATAATCGGTTCGGAGTGCGCTGATGTCCGTTCATCTGTTTCGCGACGCACTTGATATCTCGGCCAGTGCCATGAGGGCGCAGGGCGAACGACTTCGACAAATCTCGGAAAACGTCGCGAATGCCGATACACCCGGGTACCGGCGCAAGCAGGCCTCCTTCGAAACGGTCCTCGATAGCGGAGTGCCCACGGGAACCGTGGTTCGCGGGCCAGTTGCGCTGGATCAGCGTGAGCTCCAGCGGATCTACGACCCCGGCCATCCGTTGGCCGATGCGGAAGGATACTATGACGGATCGAATGTCGACCTCGTAGTCGAAATCGCCGACGCCCGCGAGGCCCAGCGGAGCTATGAAGCCAATCTTAGGATGTTCGACCAAGTGCGGCAAATGTCGCGCGGAATTCTCGACATTCTCAGACGTTAGAAGGGTTAAAGATGGATATTTCAAAGTCGTTGGCGGCCCAGACATACGCAGCCAGCAAAGCCGCCGCCGAACCGAATTCAGCGGGTCTAGGCCAACAGACGGGTGCCGGTTTTGCAAGAATGGCAACCGACTTCGCGACGATGCTTCAGGAAAACGAAGCGACGACCAAGGCGGCGTTGACCGGAGATGCCGACCCGCTCTCACTTGTGCAGGCTCTGGCCGAATCCCAGCTTGCTGTTGAGGCCGCTGTCTCTGTGCGAGACCGGGTTGTTGAAGCCTATCAGGAAATTCTACGGATGCCGGTGTGATCTATGGGCGAGGCCGTTTTCTTTGACACATTGCGGCAAGGGCTTTGGATTTCGGCACTGATGTCGGCCCCGATCCTTGGCTCTGCCCTCGCGACGGGTCTGATCATCGGGCTCTTGCAGGCGCTGACGTCTATTCAAGAGATGACGCTGACCTTTGTTCCCAAATTGCTGGTAATGGGGGCCGTTTTCTGGGTTTCGATGAGTTATATGACGCAACTTCTCGTGAATTTCTGGGCGCGCGACCTGATCCCACGGATCGCGGGAGGCTGAGCAATGGACAATGCAGGTTACACGACCCTTTCGCGGCAATCCGGCCTTCTAAAGGAAGTCGCAGCAATCGCGCACAATCTGGCCAACATGTCGACAACAGGGTTTCGTCGAGAGGGGCTCATCTTTTCGGAATTCATCCGCGATACGGGCAATGGCGGACCCACTCTTTCGATGGCTTCGGGGGGCGTACGCGCCACAAGTTATTTGCAGGGAGGGCTGAACGGAACAGGGCGCTCTCTGGATATCGCCATTGAAGGTGACGGCTTCTTTCTAATCGCAACGCCCGATGGTGATGCTCTAACTCGGGCCGGAAATTTCGTGCTTACGGAAGCGGGCGAATTGACCGCCCCCGATGGTGCACCGCTTCTGGACTTGGGCGGTGCGCCGATCGTCTTGGCGCCGAACGCCAGCGCAATTTCCATCGGCGCCGACGGTACTGTGACAGCCGAGGGTCTTCCTGTTGCGCAGATCGGCCTTTGGTCACCTGCCGATCCAACGTCGTTGAGTCGGGCAGACGGGGTACGTTTTCTGGTGCCCGACGGCGCCATTCCTGCCGAAGCTCCAGGGCGCATCCTGCAAGGCTTTCTTGAAGAATCGAATGTTGATCCTGTTGGGGAAGTGACCCGGATGATCGAAGTGCAGAGGGCCTACGAGTTGGGTCAGGGTCTTCTGGACAGGGAAGATGAACGGATCCGGAATGTCGTCCGAACATTGGGCCAGTAACGCAAACCAAGGGGCACGTAGGTTATGAAAGCTCTTGAGATAGCCGCCACCGGTATGAGCGCGCAGCAGATGCGCGTGGACGTAATCTCCAACAATCTCGCGAACATGAGCACGACCGGCTACAATACGCGCCGGGCGGATTTCTCAGATTTGTTGTACCAACAATTGGCTCGTCCAGGCACCGTGACGGCCGCCGATGGAACCACATTGCCGACCGGTGTTCAGATCGGCCTTGGCGTGCGCCCTTCGGCAACAACGGTCACTTTCCTTCAAGGCTCACTCTCGGCCACGAACGCCGACTTGGATGTCGCGATTGAAGGCCAGGGATTTATTGAGGTTGGACTGCCATCGGGCGCCTCGGCCTATACCCGCGACGGCGGGCTCAAACTGTCCGCCAATGGTCAGGTGGTTACATCGGACGGTTTCCCGATTGTACCAGACATCACTGTCCCGGAGGACGCGCGGTCAGTCACGATAAATGCAAACGGCGAAGTCTACGCTTACTTCGACGATCGGATCGCTGCCGAACTTCTCGGTCAGATGACGCTGGCCGGCTTCGCCAATCCGCAGGGATTGGAAGCCATTGGATCAAACCTCTTTCTGCAAAGCAGTGCGTCGGGTCAGCCTTTCGTGGCCGCGCCCGGAACCCAAGGGCTCGGCACCGTTCGGCAAGGCTTCCTCGAGGAAAGCAGTGTCGATGCGGTGAAGGAAATTACGGACTTGATCGAGGCGCAGCGTGGATATGAGTTGAACGCCAAGGTCATCACCGCCGCCGACCAGATGCTTGGCGCGACGACCCAGTTGCGTTGATGCGTCTGGGTATCGCACTGATGACGGCGGCCGCAACCGTCGCACCGGTTGCCGGCGAAACCGTGGTTGCGGCGCGCACGTTGCCGAGCCACCACGTTGTTCTTGACGAGGATCTCCACACGATCCCAAGTGACGTTCCCGGTACATTGCACGATCCTGCGCAAGCAATCGGAATGGAAACGCGTCGGGTGATCTACCGAGGTCAGCCGTTGCGCCACGAAATCTTGACGAAAGCGACCGTTGTCGAGCGCAACGCGCGCGTCACGCTGCTCTATGTCGAGGGTTCGCTGACGATCACAAGCGAAGGGCGCGCACTCGACCGCGGCGGCGCCGGCGACCGAATTCGCGCAATGAATCTGGGATCAAGGACGACGGTGGTTGGCGAGATTCGCGGCGACAGGACCGTTCTCGTGAACGGCAACTGATCGGAGGCAAGATGGCCCGAAACTCAGCGACACTTATCGGCTCGATGCTTGCACTAGTCGCCTGCACGGATCTCTCTGAAGTTGGCAAGGTGCCTGCCATGACCCCGATCCAGTCTGGGATCGAGCACCAAGCAATGCTGACTCCCGCACCGCAGAATGTGGCAGCGGATCATCCGGACAATCTTTCCGCCGCATCTCTATGGAGCGGAGGGCGCCAGTCCCTGCTCGGGGACCGCCGAGCCAGCGAACGCGGAGATATCCTTACCGTCGTTATCGAGATCGACGACAGGGCAGAGTTTCAGAACTCAACTTCGCGGGGCCGAACGGGCACAGAGAGCTTGTCGATCCCCCAGCTATTCGGCATTCCGCAGCGCCTCGATGACCGCCTGCCTCAAGGTGCAAGCGGCACGAATCCCGTGTCGACGAATTCGTCTTCAAACGCGACGGGAAATGGAAGCGTTCAAAGAAACGAACGCCTTACGCTCCGGATCGCGGCCACGGTGGTGGATATGCTTCAAAACGGCGTGTTGCAGATACAGGGTTCGCAGGAGGTTCGTGTCAATTTCGAAGTCAGGGAGCTTCTTGTTAGCGGCTATGTCCGGCCCGAGGACATCTCGCGCCAGAACGAGATCACCTATGACAAGATTGCCTCCGCTCGGGTCTCGTACGGAGGCCGAGGCCAAATAACTGACGTTCAACAACCGCGCTACGGACAGCAGATCGCCGACATTGTGTTGCCGTTCTGAATCTGGAAAGAGAGATCTCGCTCGATGAAGGTCATAATACCACTTGTTCTCGCCGCTGCTGGAACTCTCGCCGGCGCCGGGATTGGGCTGGTTCTGGCGCCCGAGCCTGAACTCGAGACGGAGGAAGTCGGCGAGGGGAAAACGGAGACCGGCCCGGACGAGGACGAAGCCGGGCTCGAATATGTCGCGCTTGGCAATCAATTCGTTGTTCCGATCGTAAGGGATGGTCGCGTCTCCGCGCTCGTTGTCTTGGCGATCTCGCTCGAGGTCGAAGCCGGAACCGGCGCGGATGTTTTTGCTCGAGAGCCGCGCGTCCGCGACAGCCTTCTTGCTGTTCTTTTCGAACACGCAAACGCCGGGGGATTTGACGGCACATTCACCCAAAGCCGAGCCATGAGGACACTAAGAACCGCATTGCGTGAGGCAGCTAGGAGTACAGTCGGTGACATGGTTCGCGACGCTCTGATCACCGAAATCGTCCGGCAAGAGTATTAGCGGTTCTGACGCCGTCGCACGTGGCGGGCTGCAGCCTTCAGAATTTCTTCGACCGCTTCAGCCTGTGCGGATGCTCGATGCGTTGTGACAGCGAGCCGGACGCGTCTGGCGCGAAGGGCGGCCTCTTTCATGCGTGCTTCCTTGACTCTTTCGGAGACGTAGCTCTCCCAATGTCGGGGGCCGGACGAAAGCCGGGCAGTGTTGCCCAAGGTCCCAATGGCATTGGACCACGCCAGTCGCTCTTCGAGCAGGCGATCGATTCTGTGTTTAAGGTCTTCGATTTGTGCATCGAGCCGCGCCAACTCGGCCACGCATTTCTGCCGGCGCAGATCGGTCAATGTCGCGAGCCTTCGGGCATCGGTTAGAGTGTCACGCGCCATGTTTCCCTTTGGCTTTGCGGCGAACGAAATCAGCGAAACGGATAGCCGCTGCAACGGCCCGATAATGCTCTGGCGCGATCTCCGCGCCGACATCCGTGGTCGAGAACAGCGCACGCGCCGCGGGCGGATCGCTTCGGATCGGAACGCCGGCAATCATCGCCGCATCCCGGATGCGCTGAGCCACGAAGTCGGTGCCCTTGGCGACACATGTGGGCGCAGATTTCGGGGACCGGTCCCAGGCCAGCGCCACCGCGTAATGTGTTGGATTTACGATAACAACATCGGCCCCGGGCACATCGGCCATCATGCGGTTTCCTGCAATCTCCGCTGCCCGAGCTCGACGCTCTTGCTTAACCACCGGATCACCTTCATTGCGCTTCATCTCGTCCAAGAGTTCCTTGCGGCTCATTCTGTTGCGACGAAGGAACTCAGAATTCTGCCACACGAAGTCGAGGACACCGAGAAAGGCGCTGAGCAGGAACACGACGGCCAGAAATCCAACTGTCAGCGACAACAACAAGGCGACGACCCCGCGCGGAGAGGTCGCGATCGACGCCAGAACGTCGGCGATCTGGGACCAGAGATAGGCGCCGAGTAGGGCAGAAATGACAATCAGTTTGAGCGTGCTCTTGGCAAACTCGAACAAGCCGGAACGACCAAATTTCTTGCCGGCATTCTTGAGTGGAGAGATATTCGCAAGCTTCGGTTCAATGCGCTTTGGCGCTATGAACGCTGCGCCTTGTGCAACCACGGCCACCGCTGCAAACGCCACCGGAAACGCAAAGAGCGGCACCAACGCTAGACAGGCCGAGACCACCCGTTCCCAGCTTGCGCCGGATCCGAGCGAAAGGCGCTCGGCCGCCCGGTACAAATTGGCAAGTTCCAGACCAAACTGGGACAGTGCAGCCGGGCCAAAGGTAAATGCCGCCGCCAGAAAACCCAACAAACCCGCCGCGGCGGTCAGGTCCGCTGAATGCGGAGCGTCTCCCTGGCGTCGCGCCTCTTCAAGCTTGCGCGGGGTCGGCTCATAGGGCTTCTCCCCGCTGTCTTCGCTTTCTTCCTCCATCAGGGCGCCATGAATGGAGCGCTCAGAGTTCTGTCGAGAACTCCCAACCAAATCGGCAGGATGAAGGGAAGCGTCAATGCCATCAATACAAGCGCGCCACCGGTGATGGCGGGCGCGCCGACGAAGGCGACCATCAGGGTCGGCATGGCCCGATTGATCGCACCAAGGGCTGCATTGTAGACAACCGACGCAATCACGAAAGGGGCGGCGAATGTAAACGCGAGCGCAAATGCGTGCGTGACCCGCGCCGTTCCCCATTCAGCCAGATCGCCGGATTCGAACCCCTTTCCAATCGGTAGGATGTCATAAGTCTCGGCAAGCGCGGTCACAAGATTGACGTGCAGACCTGACTGCGCAGCAAGGGCGAGCCCCGCGAGCCAGAAGATTCCGGACATCGCGGGCTGAGGGTCCACCGCCGCGCCGCCCAGCAGCTGGGTCAGCGACATCGCCGTCGCGGCCATCGTCCCGGCCATAACCAAGGCCAATACCAACAGCCGAACCGCCAGACCCAGCATTAGACCCGCGAGAACCTCGTTTAGAACCAGCGTTGGCCAGGTTTTCCCTGCTTCGAGCAATGGAGGTGCGGCGTCGGATACAGCTGGTGCCACCAGGACGGCAAATGCGAGTGTCGCAACCAACCGAACCCGCATCGGCACGAACTGTTCACCGAATGCCGGCAGGACGGCCATGATTGCACCGGCCCGAAGAAACACAAGGCCGAAGGCAACCGACAACCCGGCAACGCCCTCGACAATATGTGCGATGTCCAGTGTCATGCCGGGATCATTCCGAGAAGCGCGGGTTTCGTATCGGTGCCAATCTCTTCGAAGGACAACACGGGGTTGGCGAGGCCCTTGGCCTGCAGCACCGTTCTGAGGAAACGGCGGCGCCGAACGGATGTGATCATTGCCGGATGTTCGCCCATATCCCCGAGTTGTCGGACTTTCGTTGCAATTGACGTTGCCAAGTGATTGAACGCGTCGGGCGGAAGCGCTACGTCCACGGATCCTGCCGGACCCTCGATCTGATGCTCTTCGAAAACGGGCTCCCACTCAGGGGCAAGTTGAACGAGTGGCAGTGTTCCGTCGGCACGCACAAGATCGGCAACAATCTGAAAACCGAGGCGCTGGCGCACAAATTCGGCAATGGATTCAGCTTGTCCCATACCCGGATGCGCTTCGGCGATTGTCTCGAGAATGAGTTGAAGGTTGCGCACGGAAACACGTTCTGACAGCAGATGGCGCAGAACGGCCAGAAGCAGATCAAACGGGACGCGGTCAGGTACCAGTTCGTCGAGCATCCGCTTGTTAGCTTCGGCTCGGCTCCGGTCGCCCAATCGTGTGACTTCGTCCAACAGGCGCCGCAATCCCTTATGCGTCAGAAGCCGCGACAGGTTGGATTTTATGATCTCAAGCAGATGGGTGGCCAAAACTTCGGTCGGCGTGACCACAGTGGCGCCCCCGAGTGCCGCCGAATCCGAAGCGTCGGGTGAGATCCACCTTGCCGGGGCGGCATAAACCGGTTCCAGCACGTCTTCCCCCACAGGCAGCTCGCCCTCGTCCTTGGGAATGAGCATGAGGACGTGGCCGGGGCTCACCCGGTCCCGAGCCTGAACAACGCCCTGTATCCGAACGACGTAGCTTCCGGGCAAGAGCGATGGATCGTCGGTAAGCCGGATTTCAGGCAGGATGACACCGAACCCCGCCGCGATGTGCTGACGCATGTTACCGATTCGTGCGTCGAGGCCTGTCGCAGGGTCCAGAACCATCGGGACAAGGTCCGGGGCAAACTCCACGTGGATGTCGTCAAGATCGATCACATCCCCCAGACTTGGCTCGGGCGTGGCCTCGATGGTGTCTGGAGTCTCGGCGTTGCCGACGTCCTCCAATCGTCGTGAAAGTGCGAAACCCGCCATTGCAAGTCCGGACGAGCCAAGGATGAACGGCAGAAAAGGCAGTCCGGGGACGAACGCAAAAAGGCCCATCAACAGAGCAACTGTAAAAAGAGCGGAGGGGTAACGACCAAGCTGGCTGAAAATCGCGAGGTCGGCGGATCCCTTCGAACCACCGCGCGACAATAGGATCGCCGACGCAATGGAGATGATGACGGCAGGGATCTGGCTGACCAGACCGTCTCCCACGGTCAGGATCGCGTAGGTCTCAAATGCGCGCACGACTGGCATTTCGTGAACGACAATTCCAATAACGAGCCCCATCACGAGGTTCAAAAGCGTGATCAGAAGGCCCGCCACAGCATCGCCCTTCACAAACTTCGAAGCACCGTCCAGCGAGCCGAAAAAGGTGGTCTCAGCCAATTCACGTTCGCGGCGAGCATGGGCTTCGTCATGATCGATGGCGCCGGCAGACATGTCGCTGTCGATGGCGAGCTGGCGCCCCGGCATCCCATCAAGAGCAAAGCGTGCACCGACCTCGGCCATGCGCGCGGCGCCCTTGGTAATCACCACGAAGTTCACGATCAGTAGGACACCGAAGACGACGAGGCCTAGGAAAATTGACCCGCCCATCACAAAATTGGCAAAGCCCTCGATAACGTCACCGGCAGCGTTTGTGCCGGTGTGTCCCTGCCCGATAATGAGCTTCGTAGAGGACACGTTGAGCGATAGGCGCAGGACGAGCGAGGCCAGCAAGACCGTGGGGAACGCCGAAAAGTCTAGCGGTCGTTCAATGAAAAGCGTGACGGTGAAGATCAAAATGGCAAGCGCGAACGAAGCGGCAAGGCCGAGATCGAGAAGCCATGCGGGCATCGGTAGGATCATCATCGCGATGACGGCCATCAGCGACAAGGCCAGCAAGATCGTTGGCCGGAACACGGCGCCGATGTTGAATGCGGGTTCGCTCACAGCCATAAAGGACCGCTGAACCTGAACTGGGTGGGAAGTGAGAGCAAACCCACATAGCCCGGCGTCGATTGCCCATGGCACCAGTCGTGACGAAACTGGAAATCAAAGATCTGAAGCATCAACCTGTCGCGTTTTGCAGACCGCTTCGTCGTAGGTCGAAGTAGTTGCAATTTGGTGTTCTTGACCACACAGGGATCACGGGATCTGAGGTATCTGTTCGAGAAGGGAACCCAGCCGATCTCGCGCAGCAGCGCTTTCTTCGATCATGGCACTAGCGGCGGCGAGGCTTGGAACGGCGTCGTCTCCGGCGCTCGCAATTTCCCCTGGGGCCCCATGGCTCCGCTCCGGAACGAGAAGCGGTCTGGCATCGAAAGTGTCATCCCCGGCAAGTTCCGCTGCGCGATCCCAGATTTGGCCCCGCCAAGCCGTCCGACCCGCCTGCTCGATCGCGCCGGCGCTCTCGTGAAGACGCAACGCCTCGGCGTAGTTGGCCGCAGCCTCATGGGTTCTTGCCGCGAGTTCCGGCGCACCTAGGTCGAGCTCCGCGCGCCGAACAAGGGACGCTGCCTCGTCCACCCGTCCGAGCGCAAGAAGCAGCTCGGCCTGCCAAACAGCGCTCCAACCAGCATCTCTGCGCGCGCGAAACAGATCGTCCGCCTCTTGAGCAAAGCCCAGCGCAAGAAGACGTTCTCCGAGCGCGACGAGTGTTGACGCCTCAAGCCGTGCGATCTCCTCATCGGTCAGAACTAGCACCAGCGGCAGTACATCGGCTGGTCCGCCATCTGTTGCGAGCGCCCGCAGTCCCAAATTTACAAGGTGTCGTTCATTATTCGCGTTTATCTCGCGGCGTTGGGCGAGTACTGGCAACTCGGCCAGAACATCGCGAGCTGCACCGTTGCGGATCCGGGCGCGCAGCTCTGCCTCCTTCAATTGGTGCCCAAGGGCGGTTCCACGGCGTTCAAATGCGAGGGCTGCAGCAAGGTCGAGGTCCTCGGGCGTTGCCGCTGCGTTATGTTCGGCAAGGATGTCGAGACGCGTCATCATCGCTACCGCGGCCTCCGAGGCAGAGGATCGGGCAAGGCCAGCAAGATTCGAGTCAACCGGACCACCGCCAGTCGCGCGGTCAAGTGTTGCGTTGGCAAGGGCGACACCGGGCGAGGACAGGCCTGTGCGCGTCGCGGCATTGCGGGCACTGGTGGCTGAGTCAAGATCGCCGATCTCGACGAATATTTCGGCGAGCCGCTGGACAAGAAATGCGCGGTGGTGCTGGGGCAGGCCGGAAAACGTCCTCAGGATGGCATCGACGTTAATATCCGCGCGAGAGGCCTCGGAACCCTCGGCAAGAAGCGACCAGAGGGCGACCGCGCCGTCACAAGCGGTAAGGTTTTTGAAGACCTGGCTGCTTGGCGCAGGGTCTCCGTCAACGAGGGCTGCCATACCGACGAGAAGATCCCCCTCGATCAGGACCCTTGGATATGTAGCAATGACCTGCCGCGCCTCGGCTCCGAAGCCAAGAAAGAGATACAGCCGAACCAAACCTCGCACCGCTTCAGGGTCCGGATTATCGAACTCGCCCAACAGTCGGGACCGAGAGGGTCCAATTGCATCCGGTGCCGTGACATCGGTGCCCCAATTCGTGAGATCCAACACGGCTTCGGAAGGGCACGCCGTTCCGAGATCATCGACGGGCGGAGGCCTGCCAATGCCGAAGGCGTCCGCATCAAAGATGGTGCGGATACGTAGATTGGTCGCATCTAGGTCGCCCGACGAACGAGCCCTTTGGGCGGCGACGCTTTGGGCCGAAGCCTCGCGCAGGTCTTCGGAGGCGAGCAAACCTTGAGAGGACGCACGTCCCAACTGTTCAGACAAACGAAGGATCAATTTCGCGGACGGGTCTGGACCCTTTGGGCGCAGCATCCCGCGGTCAAAGAGCATAGATTGCTCGGACTCCGTCTGAAACGGTGCAGTGCTCGGATCTGGATCCGGGACACTCTGTAAAGGACGCGCCCGGGCAAGCTGAGACACGAAGACGGTGTCCGCTTCTTCTGGGGTTAGAGGTAAATCAGGAAAGGGCGATGTCGGAGTGTCGTCGCGCTCTGCGTGTTTGGGGATCGGGGCTTGTCTGGGCAGCGACCTCGTCACGCCGCCAGCTTCCGGCGGGTCCGGAGGCACAATCGGCGGAACCATCCAGAGAACTGGTATGGTTGCAGCCTCATCGATCCGCGCGTCCCAGATCTGGGACGCGCCGTCGGCCGCACCCGCTGTGTCGCGAAAATCCAGCACAAGCGCATTTGGCAAGACGGCAACGTCAATGCCGCAAGTGCAGGCGAGACCAAAAGCGATGATCCCCGCATCGGCGCGCGGTTCGACGCGCGTGACGCGATCCCGCCCGATAGGGCCGAAGAAATCGCCAACACTGAAACGGTTCACTGGATAGGCGAGCCGCACCGCATATCCGTCGTTAAGTTCGATCAGGTCCCAGCCACGGCCGGGGTCGATGGACAATACGACACGTGTGTATCCGGGATGATCTCCCGTTCGTACGCGCACTGTTTGGGCAGCAGAGGGCAGGTTTGAGGCAAGGAGAACCACGACAATCGCCAAGCATGCCACGGCCAAACGCATCACGCGGCTTCTTTCTTAACGTTCTGCAAGGCGTCCTCGAGATCCGAGAAATTCGGACGCATCGCCGCTGGCGTATTCTGTCGCCCGACTTCGATGCAGATGTTCGGCGGATGGTTGTGCAGATTTGCCACCAACACCTCCCGTACCAAGTGCAGGAAATGGGCATCTTCGTTGACGATGTCTTTGATCCGATTTGCCATAGGACCGACAAAACCATATGCCATGTAGACACCCATGAATGTGCCCACGAGTGCCCCGCCAATCAGCTTGCCAAGGATCTCCGGTGGCTGATCGATCGAGCCCATGGTCTTGATCACACCAAGAACCGCGGCGACGATGCCAAGAGCGGGCAGCCCATCGGCCACCACCTGCAAGGCATGACTCGGGTGCAGGTGGGAGTGATGCGCCGCCTCGATCCTTTTTTCGAGGACTTCCTCGACCTGATGCGGGTCATCGTAGTTCATCGACGCGGATCGCAGCGTGTCGCAAATCAGGTCAATGGTTTCTCGATCGGCCAGTATTTTCGGATAGCGCTGGAAGATGGCAGACGCTTCGGGGTTTTCAATGTGCTCTTCCAAGCCAACCGGGTTGGATCGGGCAACTCGGACCAACTCAAAAAGAAGACACAGCAAGTCACGGTAGTCGTCTGGCGCCCATTTCGGGCCCTTGAAGACTCGGCCAATTGACTTTCCCGTCGCCTTGATTGTGTGCATGTCGTTGGAGATGAGAAACGCGCCGATGGCTGCTCCGCCGATCATGGTCATCTCATAGGGAAGAGCGGCCAGAATGATGGTCATCTTGCCGCCGGACCAGAGATAGCCGCCGAAAACCAACGCGATAACGCAGACGATGCCGATGATGCCGATCATGGGTTCCATGCCTCCTTGGTCTGCGTGCATGCGCGGCCCATGGGTACGTTAAATGTGGTGAATAAAGCGTTCGCCGGTGCGTTATTCCGTCGGGACGCCGACATTGCGTCCTGCCAATAGAACACTGATGGCATAAGCAGTCTGGGGTTCTAGCCCTGTGAGTATCGCGGCGGCGGCATCCGGACGCATGCGCCCTAAGAATCCTGCGGCAAACTCGGGTGTCATGGCGTCAAAGAGAAGCGCCGCTTCTTTTGGCTTCATGTTCTCATAAACCGCCGTCAGCTGCGTGATGTCTTTCTCTGCAGCACCGTCGGCAAGAGCAATGGTCGAACGCAGGCGTTCCTCGGCAGCCTCCAGTTCGGTCAATCTAACTGCCACGGCCTGTTCTGCGATATTGAGGGCGCGGAGCCGGTCCTCGAGCGCCAACTCTTTGTCCACCACGCGCCGTTCACGGTCTTGGATGGCCGCCAGCGCAGCCAACAGACCAGCATCGCTCACGGTGTCCATCTCTTCTGCGCCCGGGGTTCCGTCGGCGGCAAAGGCGGCCACCCAGGACCACATAACTGGACGGTCGGCCGCAATCCGAACTGCAGCGGATACTGCGAAAATTGCGGCCACAACGAGAAGCGTTCCGGGCTTTGGATGGCGCATGCGGCGAGATCTGGAGGATCGGCGGATCATCGCGTCCGATCCCTTGCCGTCTGGCGCGAGGATGAGAAAAGTGGATCGGCGGCCTCAAACGCATCCTCAGCCGCCTCCCTCTCGGCCTGGCGGCCCGTCTTGGGAGGCTCGGGAACCGGCGGAAGATCGTGCATGGACGCGACCAAAAGCTCAAGCTTGCGCGCCGCGTCCTCCGCGCGGCCGGTCAATGCTCCAAGTGACGTCGCCGATTGCGATGCCGAGTTCTGGGCTGCTTCAAGCGCCTTGGTCATGTCGTCAACCTGAACTGAAAGCACGGCAATTGCGCCGCCGACGCCTTTTTCGAGATCGGTGAAGCGCGTCAGTCGGCGCGATAGCACAATGCAGTAGAAGCCCGCCCCCAAGGCCGCGGCGATCAACAGAATGTCGGCGACGAGTCCCATGCGCGATCCTAGTTCAGTACGAATTCCATCACGAGAAGATCCCGGACCTTGTCGGGACCCGCGACGATTTGCACGCGGCGAAGCATCTGCGCCCGCAACCGGAACAATGCGGAGGGCTCTTCAAGATCTCGGGGATCAATCGCTCGCAGATATGTATTGAGAACATCAACGACCCGCGGCTTTAATTTTTCGACATCTGCCGCGTAGCGGCGCTCTACCTCTAGCTCGGCGCGGAATCGCAGGTGGTCGTGCAAGGATGTCGGGCCAAGCGAGATGACAACCGGATCCAACGCGACGAACGAGACATTTGATGCCGCTGAAGGTGTCGGAGACACCTCACCGCCCCTACCGGGAAGTGCAACAAATCCAGAATATATTGTGTAAAACGCCCCGCCTCCGCCAAGCAGCGCGAATACAAGCCCTAGGATCAGGCCGAGTTTAGATTTGGACTTGGCCGGCTCATCCGGCTCCGCCGCATCGGTCAAAGCGCCCTCGCAGTTCCACTACGCAAGACTGACTTAACCGACCGCAACTAACGGATTGTTAAGCGCAATCTGAGAAATCCCGAGGCGAGGGCCGGCAGCGCCCAAGTGCTGTTTTGGGACAGGAGGTCCGGTTTGGACAATGTGGCGCAAATATTCGGCGCGCTTGATATGCGGCGGAAGTTCTTGGTCGTTGGGGCCACGCTCGCGATGTTCGCCGGCATTCTCCTTATGACCCGGATCGCGTCCGAGCCCCGTCTCGATCTGTTGTACTCCGGGCTGGATCCTGCCGTCGCCGGCGACGTGCTGCAATCTCTGGAGGCCGCGGGAGCGACGTACGAGGTACGCGGCAGCGCGATCTATGTGGATGCGACAAAACGGGACGCGCTCCGCCTGACGCTCGCCAGCGAAGGCAAGCCCGCCCAAAGTGCGCAGGGCTATGAGTTGCTCGACTCGCTGACCGGATTTGGGACCACATCGCAGATGTTCGATGCCGCCTATTGGCGTGCAAAGGAAGGCGAACTTGCAAGAACAATTCTTGCCGCGGACAACGTGGCTTCGGCCAGGGTCCACATCGCAAACGTCGATCAACGCCCGTTCGCACGATCCGCATCACCCTCGGCATCTGTCACGATCACAACCCGTAGCGGCCCGGTGGCACCCGAGTTTGCCGAGGCGTTGACACATCTCATCGCCTCAGCGGTCACGGGCATGGAAGCTTCTGCAGTTTCGGTTATCGACAGCCGGACCGGCCTTGTCGCGACGGCGAACGACCTGCCGGGAGGCGTCCATTTCGGCCGAGGCGATCGATCTGAACTCATGAAGCGTCGGATCGAGCGTCTGCTCGAGGCGCGCGTTGGCCCGGGCAACGCCGTTGTTGAGGTCAGTATCGACTATGTCACCGAGACGGAGCAGATCACGGAGCGCCGGGTCGACCCTGACACACGCGTTGCGATCAGTTCCGACACGGAAGAACGCACGACCTCCAATTCCGAGAACCGTAACGGCGCCGTCACCGTGGCAAGCAATCTTCCGGATGGCGACGCCAATGCGGAAGGTCCGCAATCCAGCAGCCAGAACGCCGAAACCCGTGAGGTAATCAACTATGAGGTTTCCGAGACTCAACGCGAAGTGCTCCGCGGACCCGGGTCGATCCGCCGTATTTCTGTGGCCGTTCTCGTTAATGGCGTCCGGGTGCCCGGCCCCGACGGAGCGCGAATATGGGAGCCACGATCCGACGCCGAACTGGCGTCACTTCGGGATCTCGTCAGTTCTGCTGCCGGCATAGACGAAAAGCGTGGCGATCAGGTCACCCTGCGAACGCTCGAGTTTCCGAAAGTGGCAGTTGCGGGAACGGATGCCCCGAGTGCGGGAACGGGCCTCCTGTCGCGATTAGATCCCGTTCATTCCCTTCAGATCGCCTTGATTGCAACAGTGGTCTTGGTCATTGCCCTATTTGTTGTGCGTCCAGTACTGTTGGCACGCCCGGTCGCGCTGGAAAGCGAGCCCACGCTGTCGCGGCCGACCGCACAGACGTTGCAGCCGGACCCGCCTTCGGAGGGGTTGCCGGCCTTGACCGGTGAAATCGACGATGGCGCCTTTGCTCCGCCAGAGATGGCGGTGGTATCCGAGCCGCTGCCCGATCTCACCATCGCAGACGCGCCTGATCTTGCGCCTCTGCCGGGACAACCCGACGATCCGGTGCACCGGCTAAAGCGGCTCATCGAAGAGCGGCAGAATGAAACTGTCGAGGTCATTCGCGGTTGGATGGAAGACCGGGGAGAGCGTGCATGACGTCGCCGCTGCCGCTGGAAGCCTTCGACCATGATCCGATTCAGCGAGAACCGCGGCACGATCACGACAGCGTTGCGACCCAGATCGATGTCGATGAGACGCGAAAGGCCGCGTTCGAAGAAGGATATGAATCCGGATGGTCGGATGCGAACACATCCGCTGCGGCGGACGCCGAGCGCATCAGAGAGGATCTTGCCCGCAACTTGCGCAACCTGAGTTTCACTTACACCGAAGCGCGCGCTGAGATCCTTGATGCCCTTGAGCCCTTCCTGACAGCTATTCTCGCGCGCCTGATTCCCCAGTTACTACCGGAAGCAATCGCCGCGCAGGTTGTCGAGGAACTACGCGAGGTTGCGGCGTCGAGCGCGGACATCAAGGTCGAACTACGGGTCGCTCCGGAAGATCGCGATCCAGTCGCGCGCCTGATGCCAACTCATGCCGCGATGCCAGTGACCATCGTCGCCGAGCCAGCGCTCGCCAGTGGTCAAGCTATGCTGAGCTTCGCAACCGAGGAGATTGAGATCGGTATCGACGGATTTGTTGAAACGATCCGCGATGCGTTCGAGGACACCCGAAACTACAGCAAGGTGGAGCAACGGTATGGCTGACTCCGAAGATACTTCCGGCAGCTCCCGGATCAACCCGTTCACCAACGTTCCGGTGGAGCTAACCGTTTCTGTAGGACGCTTGCGACCTCTCGTCAGGGAATTGTTAGCTCTTGAGCCAGGATCGGTGCTGCAGATGGACCGGCGCATAGACGAACCCGTGGAGATTTTCGTGGGCAATCGGCTCTTTGCCAGAGGCGAACTGCAGGAGAACCCCGAAAGCGGCACTGGACAGTTGGCGGTCCGTTTGACTGAATTTCTCGACACGCCTCATGACGGCTGACGCTGTGACGCCGCGGCGCGCGACCTGTATCCTGCTGGCCCTCACTTTGACGATTGCTGCAGGGGGACCCGGACTGGCCCAGGAGGTCACTTTCTCGTTTGGCGAGGATGGTTCGTTGGCGAGCCGCGCCATTCAGATCATGGCGGTGGTGACTGTGCTTAGTCTTGTGCCCGGGATCGCCGTTACAATCACCTGTTTTCCGTTTATCGTGACAGTACTCGCAATCCTGCGGCAAGGGCTTGGTCTTCAGACCTCACCGCCGAATATGCTTTTGGTCGCGCTCGCCTTGTTTCTTACGTATTTCGTGATGGAACCTGTGTTCATCAGCGCTTGGGAAAATGGCATTCGTCCCTTGACCGAAGGGACCGTTGGAACGGAGGCAGCGTTGCGCGCGGGACTGGAACCTTTTCGGCAATTCATGTCAGCGCGTGTGGATCCCGACGTCTTGACACAGATGGGATCCCTTCGTCCCGAAGGCGCGCGCACAGCGGACGGTACGCCGACTCTGTCGGTTTTGGTCCCGTCCTTCCTTCTTAGCGAGATGGCGCGGGCATTTGAGATTGGGTTTCTCGTGTTTCTGCCATTTCTCGTGATTGACCTCGTGGTCGCTGCGATCCTCATGTCTATGGGAATGATGATGGTACCACCGGCCATCGTTTCTCTGCCCTTCAAATTAGCGTTTTTTGTGGTCGCTGACGGTTGGAGCCTCATCGCCGGAGCTCTCGTGCGCAGCTATATGTGATCATTCTACAAGCCGGACCGTCGCATCCGATGCCAGAGTCGGCACCCGCGACCCGTTACTTCACCCGACGACCGCATTGAATCTTGGGACAGGGAAACGCTCTTGCAAGCAACTGGCACCGAATCCGATT
>JBCBKU010000020.1:0-52654 GCA_038521345.1 Pseudomonadota bacterium
GTGCCGAGTTCCGGCGAGATCATCAGGGCAAAGTCCGATGAGATCTGGGTTCTGTGAGCAAGATCAAACGTTTCGAGCATGGGTCTCTCCGGAGTGGTCGCGCACCTTGGGTGATGAACCAAGGTTAACCGTCAGTCTGGCCCGCAATCCAATCGGCTCCGCCAATTCTAAGCATTGGTCTTGCCAATGGGCACGCCATGACCCGTGGTTCTTGCCGTGCCGCAATCGCGGACGCGCGGACCCATGGACGCCTAAGTTTTCAGCGTCCTTGGGTCGCACTTCTGCACATAGAATGCACATAAACCGTGCGATACCGTCCGGAGAAACCGTCGATCTGGCGGTGGGTGGACGCGCACGGGACGAAAACGATGGAACTGCGACAGGTGCGCTATTTTCTGGCGCTAAGCGAAACGCTGAACTTCACGCGCGCCGCTGAGCTATGCAACGTAACACAGCCGACCCTTACCCTTTCGATCAAGAAGCTCGAAGACGAATTGGGCGGTCCAATGATCCAAAGGGAGCGCGGCAATACGCATCTCACGCAGTTGGGTGAGATGCTTTTGCCATTCCTGAAGCAGGTATTCGAGAGTTCTACTGCGGCCACGGAATTGGCCCGTGAGATTGCAGAGGGGCGCCGCGTTCCGCTGAATTTCGGGATCTCCGACGTGGTGCCCAAAGCGGTCTTGATCGAACCGCTTCGGTGTACCGCGCAGTCCTCCGAAGGTCTTGAACTGCATGTGGAAGGGGGGTCAGACCGTGATCTGGTATCCAAGCTGATCGGTGGCGGGCTGCATCTGTCGCTCGTTGATCAGGCGGCGACAGACCCCGATCAGTTGCGTTTTCACCCGGTTTACCGCGAGTCTTTCCTGATCCTGATGCCGGAGACGGATCCCCTCGCCGAAGGAAACGCCGTAGATCTTGAAGCGCTGGCCATGCGTCCATGGATCGAACTCGTCGGCTCTGAAGCCCACAAGACCGTGGCTGACCGTTTGCGGCAAGAGGATCCCGAGTGGGTGCCGCGGCATCGGGCAACACGTTCGATAGAAGCTCAGGTTCTCACCCAGGCGGGCATGGGCTTCACCTTGGTTGGCGCCAAGGAGCCGATCCTTTCGGGGCTGGTGACCCGGGATATGGCAGAGGCCGCACCTGAGAGAGTTGTGGGGCTGGCCGAGGCCCGGGGTCGGCCGATGTCCAGCACGGTGCAGGCCTTTGGCCGGCAGTTGCGGGCAATCTCCTACGCCTGAGCCGTCCCAAGCGCGGACCTCATCTCGTCGAGCATGTCCATGGGCTCAGGCCTTTCGCGTTGGTCGGGCATGCCAAAGACACGAAGGACCTGTCCGTCGCGTGCAATTCCAAAACCAGACGCGATGGGAAGGAACCCTGCGTTTGACCCGGATCGCTCGGCCAGATCGATCCCTTTCGACTTCAGAAACTCGCGCTCCTCGGGCGGCACCATGTAGAGACAGCCGAAACTCAGAGCCACGCCCATGTCGACGTCACAGAGAATGGGAAATGGGGCGGCGTGGGTGTCCGCCGCCTGCTTTGCACGTCCGCCCACCTCTGGCGTGACCACGGCCAAGCCGATGCCAGCTTTGGCAAACGCTTCTGCGGCCTCGACCAAGGCCCTGATCTGCTCGCTGCAATAGGGGCACCAGATCCCGCGTACAAAGACGACCACCAACGGACCCTTGCCGAGCAGCTCCTGGCTCGAAACCAGCGACCCATTCTGATCCGGCAAGACGAAGTCAGGGGCCTGGGCCCCGACGGGCACCCGGCGTTCCAACTGCTCAATCCGTTCCAGCAGGGCCAGAATGCGCGACTGGTGTCCGCCGAATACCGGATCCAGCTTTTGGGCAATTTCGGACAGCTTGTCCTTCAGACCTGTTGGCATGGTGGACCCCCTTACGCTTGTTCCTATCACAGTCTTGCCATTGGTAACCGACCGATCCCGATTTGTTGAAATAGTCGTTGCCTATGGAAGTGATGGGAAAGGTTAATTTCCCCTGCCGTGCGCCGTGGGCGATGGTCTCTCCAACACCTCAGCAACCTTCAGAGAGGCGTCGGATGAGCCGTCCCCACAAGACAGCGGTTTTGGCCAGATCGGCCTTTGGCATCGGACTTGGCAGGGGGTGGAGCCTCGCCTGCGGACGAACGAACGGTGCGCATCACGGCATGATTGCGTTGCGTGCCAATTGTCAGGGTGATGTGCCGCCAGACGCGGCTGACCCGATGCTGGAAGCCACCAAGGCGCGTGATGCCGTCAAAGCGCATGTCAAACGCGTCGTCCTGCCGATCACACAACGTGTCGCCAAGCCCGTCGCCGCGAAGCACCGGTCATGCATAGCCGCATTCTTCGGTTCAGACGCCGCCGAGAAGGCCGCGGACAGGCCGCGTGCCATCTGGGGGCGCTGGACGTCGGCCTGAGGTTCGGCGCCGCAGAACGTTCTGAAAAAAGTGGAGAAAGAATTTGGAGCCCTTTGATGCGAGCGCCGCCAAGGCGGCTGTCATGCCCGAGATCGAAGCCCTGGCTCGGGACCTGACCCACAAGACCCCGCTCAGCTTCATGCTGGAGGGTTACGGGTACGGAGCCCGGGTGTTCGCGATCAACAATGTCATCGCCCGGCACGTGCAGGATGCGGCGTTGGCCGAGGCCCGGTCTGTCGCGGCATTCGGCAGCGCCGCCGCGAGAATCTGGCTCAGCGATACACCGCACACACCCCTCGACACTGTGATCCGGGCCAGCCAGACCCAAGCGCTGCTGTTGCGTCATCTTCAGACCTCGCTGGAGGACAGCCGCGCGCGGATGGCGGCCATCCTTGAAACGCCGGACGCACTATGTGCGGCCGGGTCCATTTCCCCCCCGATCAGCAAATAGGAGCTTCCAATGCTGAAAAAGACGATCCTAGGCGCGTCCCTTACCGCGCTTCTCTCTCTGCCCGCCATGGCAGGCGAATGCCCTTCCGATCAGGTGTTGGAGACCGCCCGGCCTCTGACCGTGGGCCAGGGCCCCGGCTATGATGGGCGCGTGGCCGCGACCATCGACCTGACCGGATGGCGCGACATGGGCAACTTCATGCTGCGCACGCGTACACTCACGATCCCACCCCGGGGTGTCGTCGCAGAACACACCCATGATGACCGGCCGGCCATCGTCCATATCATCGCGGGTGAGTTGGTGGAGCACAACGCCTTCTGCGCGGAGCCTATCGTTCACAAGGCCGGCGACACGATTCCCGAATTCGGCGCCGGTCACCGCCACTGGTGGGAGAACCCCACGGATCAGCCTGTGATGGCGACGTCGTCTGACGTGGTGCCCTTTGAGGCTGCAAACGACGACAACATGTGATCCCACGCAGGGCGCCATGGCTTTTTGGGGCATGGCGCCCGGCCCGGGAAAAGAGCGGCATCTCGCGAGACTGGTTCATTCGCGCTTCTTTCCTCAGGCTCTCGCCGAAGACCGGACGCAGCCCGCCGGTCCGCGACCGCGGTTTCGCCTCCGACTTCGGACGCTCCCCCAATTTACGCAGGTCGCACATCTTGTTGAAAGGTTCGCGGTCGGCCCCGAGGAAACGGTCACTTCGACTGGTTCAGGTCCGTTTTGGCCTGTGATGGCGTTTTGCCGGTCCAGCCTTGGAAGGCGCGATAGAATGAATTCGGGTCCTGGTAACCAAGAAGGAACGACACCTCATCAATGCTGAGATCGTCCCGCTGCAAGTAAGTTTGGGCGAGGTTGGCCCGTGTCCGGTCCAGAACTCGAGAATAATTGGTGCCTTCCTTACTGAGTTCCCGTTGCAACGTCCGGCGGCTGATCCTGAGTTTTGAGCTCACGGCGTCGATCGAGGCGCTTCCGCTTGCGATCAGGTCGATCAAGGCGTTGCCCACACGCGCCTCAACCGTGCCGGCGTGGACGTTGTCGGCCAGAGCCTGCCTGAGCCGTGGCTCGTAAGCATCCCAAAGCGCGCTGCTTTCCGTTAGCAGGGGTAGACGGGCATCTTCTGGCGACAGGGACAACGAGATGGAATCGGCCAGTATGATCTGGCACCCGAGATAGTCGCTCAGGCTATCGATATGTGTCGTCGTTTCAGGAAGCGTGACGTCCAGAGGAACAATGCGCTGGGCGGTCGACACCCGGATCAGTTCGACCAAATAGACCATGTCGAATGCGGCCATCGAAGGAGGGACCGGAACTTCCGGATGCAGCGACTGCTTGGTGACCGTCAAACGGTCACCAAGGCTTTCGATGATGAGCCGCACCGGTGCGATCAAGGGTTTGTAGCGGGCCAGACGCTGCAGCCCCGTTTCAACATTAGGGCTGCAGGAAAACGCGATGATCTCGGGCACGATCTGGATATGGGCCGCCTCGCGCGCGAAGTGCAGGACGACGTCGTCGCGCCCGGATTCCACGGCGACCGCTTCCCAAATGGCATAATAGGTCTCGGCGTCCGCGCTTGCATTCGCGTCATCGAGAAAGTCGTCGCTTAGACCCGTGCGTCGGAGCACCCGCTGCGGCGACACCTTCAGTATCGAACACGCCGCGATCAACGCCTTTGCGACAGGGTACTTCGCTGTTGCGGCCATTCGTTTCCTCCGTTGACACCTCGTGCGGGCCCGAACGAGCCTTTGTCCAGATCGACGCGAGCGGATCACGCGCATTGGCACGATTTGTTAGACGGTTGGCGCGTTCTGCGAGTGTCTCCGGCCGCGATCAAGGCGTAAATGAAAAACAGGCCAGTGCGAGCAAGCGAGGATTGTCCAATGAAGTTCACCGTAAACGGTGCACCAAAAGAGGTGGATGTCGAAGACGACATGCCGCTTCTATGGGTGTTGCGCGACGAATTGGGAATAACCGGTGTGAAGTACGGTTGCGGGATCGCGCAATGTGGCGCGTGCACCGTTCATCTGGACGGCTTCGCGGTTCGCTCCTGCCAGATCCCGGCAAGTGCGGTCGAAGGCAGCGACGTAACGACTATCGAGGGGCTAGGTACGCCAGATGCCCTGCATGCCGTCCAGGAGGCCTGGATCGAACACCAGGTCGCCCAGTGCGGTTACTGCCAGTCCGGTCAGATCATGCAAGCGGCCTCGTTTCTTGAGGGGAACCCGGACCCCTCCGATGACGACATCGACGTGGTGATGAGCGGTAATCTGTGCCGGTGCGGGACCTATCCCAGGATCCGCGCCGCCGTCAAAACAGCCGCTGCCAAGTTGCGGGAGGCATAAGCGATGAGCCGAATTGGAAAAATCGCCCGCCGTACGTTTTTGATCGGTTCCGTGGCCGTGGCCGGGGGCGTTGCCTTCGGTGTCTACGCCGTGCGTCGACCCCATGCCAATCCTCTTTCCGAAGGCCTTGCGGAAGGAGCGGCCACGTTCAATCCATGGGTTCTCGTCGACAGCGAAAAGGTCACGCTGATCACCCCGCACGCAGACAAGGGCCAGGGCGTGATGTCGGCCCAGGCCGCGCTGATCGCCGAAGAGCTCGATATCGAATTCGGTCAGTTCGAAACCAGTTTTGGTGTCCCGTCGCCCGCCTATTGGAACCGCGGAATGGCAGAGGAAAGCGTGCCGTTTCCCGCAACCGATGACGGGTTCGCTGCCGAGACCATGCGCGATGCGATGGGCGGGGTCATGAAGCTGTTGGGCATGCAGGTGACCGGCGGCTCGACCGCCATGGCCGACAGTTTCGACAAGCTCCGTCAGGCGGGAGCGGTGGCGCGCGAAACACTGAAGCTCGCAGCCAGCCAGCAAACCGGCGTTTCGGTGGATGATCTGACAACGGCCAACGGGGCGGTACAACTGCCGGATGGGTCGGAGATCAAGTATACCGAACTCGCCACCATCGCCGCCACGATCGATCCAGTGCAAAAGGTCACCCTCCGTGACCCAAGCCAGTGGCGCTTGATTGGCAAGCCGATGCAACGTCTTGATGTTGCGGCTAAATCGACCGGTGCTTTGCTCTATGGTGTGGACGTGACCGTCGACGGCATGGTCCACGCAACGGTGTGCACGAACCCGCGAAAGGGTGGGGCGCTTAACAGCTATGACGCCAGTACGGCCGAAGCCATGCGCGGCGTGAAAGCTGTGGTCGAGATCACCAACGGCGTTGCCGTGGTGGCCGACAACACGTGGCGAGCGATCCAGGCTATGAACACAATCACCTTCGATTGGGGGCCCGCGCCGTATCCGCATGAACAAGCCGATCACTGGAAGACGCTGGAAGACAGCTTCACCGAGGACCGCCTCGACAGCACATGGCGGGATATCGGCGACGTGGACGTCGCCCTGACAGATGATGAGGTGTTCGAGGCCGAGTATCGTTCGCCATACGTCGCCCATGCGCCGATGGAGCCCCTGAATGCGCTGGTCTTGGTGGAAGATGACCGTGTCGAGATTTGGACGGGCCACCAGATCCCGCGGCAGATCCAGATCGAAGTTGGCAAGATCACCGGACACGATCCCGAACAGGTGACCTTTCACAATCAGTTCATGGGCGGCAGCTTCGGGCACCGGCTCGAGTTTGAACATGTCAAACAAGCGACTGAGATCGCGAACCAGATGCGCGGTACCCCGGTCAAGATGACATACAGCCGGGAAGAGGATTTCGCCCACGACTTTCCGCGCCACATCGCGATGGGCCGGGGCCGGGGCAAGGTCGCGGATGGAAAGGTGGTCGCGCTGAGTCTCGACATCGCAGCACCCTCTGTGGTGACCTCTCAGATGAGCCGGATCGGCCTCTCGGTACCGGGCCCCGACACCCAGATCGTCGCGGGCGCCTGGAACAATCCATACGGCTTCGAAGGCTTCCGGATGCGTGGATATCGCGCCCCCGAGCTCGCGCCGACATCGTCCTGGCGCGCCGTCGGAGCACCTGGTGCCGGTTTCATCTTCGACACGTTCCTGGACGAATTGATCCACGAGGCGGGCGCAGACCCGATGGAAGAACGGATCCGGCTTCTGGAACATGATGTTTCCAAGGCGGTGCTTGAAGTCGCCGCGGATCTGTCGAATTGGGGCAGCGACCCGGGGCCGAACCGGGGCCGGGGCGTTGCCTTCATCGAGAGCTTCGGGGTGCCTTTTGCGGAAGTGATCGAGGTCACCAACACGGACCGGGGCATCAAGATCGACAAGGTTGTCGCCGTCTGCGACGTGGGCACCGTGATTGACCCCGTTAACTTTGAGAACCTCGTTCAAGGCGGCGTGGTCTTCGGGCTGGGTCATGCGATCAATTGCGAGATCACCTATTCCGACGGAATTGCCCAGCAATCGAACTACCACGCCCATGAAGCGATGCGGATGCACCAATGCCCTGAAATCATCGTCAAAGGTCTGGAAAACGGAGATAAAATTCGCGGTATGGGTGAGCCGCCGGTACCACCCGCCGCACCGGCCTTGGGCAATGCGATTTACGCCGCCACGGGGATGCGCATCCGGTCGTTGCCGTTCTGGAACCACATAGACTTCGTGTGAGGGCAGACAGATGTTTCGGATAGTGTTGGTCGCCACGTTTGTTGCGATGCTCCCATCACTCGTGGTTTCTGCCGAAGGCGATGCCGTCATTGATCCCCCGCCCGAAGGCTCGGTCAGTCAGGCTCAGGGACTGGACGCTTGGTCGCGCATCTATGAGGTCGCGTCGCATCCGCGGTGTTCCAACTGCCATGTCGGGGCCAGCAACGTGCCGATGTGGTCAGGCCCCAGCTACGGTCGGACCCGGCCGCATGGCATGAATGTTAATGCGGGCGAAAGCCGGATCGGTGCCGAGTTCGTCCCCTGTTCCGCATGCCACGCGGTTCGGTACGAGGGCGGCAACGACCTTCCTCATATGGCCCCGCAGGTTGCGATGACCTGGCAATTGGCCCCGGTCGAAGCGGAATGGTTCGGCAAAACCTCGGTTGAGATTTGTCAGCAGCTCCGCGATCCGGATCGGAATGGTGGGCGGGATCACCTCGATCTTGCCGCGCATCTTGGCCACGACTTGATTCTGCATTGGGCGTGGTCGCCCGGTGGCGGTCGGGAACCGGCACCGTATTCGCTGCAAGAGCATGTGGACGACGTGCTGGCCTGGGGCGTGGCCGGGATGCCCTGTCCGGAATGATGCCTAGCGCGCGGCAAGATCGCCGGGCGTATCGACATCCTGCAAAAGGGCCGGATCGGCCAGAACCAACTGGCTTTGCGGAAGATCCCGCAAAAGCATGCCCGCGCCGCGATCACCGGCGAGGCCCGCGATTCTGCCGTACCACGGCCGCGGAAAACAGACGGGCGGCAGAATGTTGGCTCCATCATAGGCTGCGCTGGGCGTGCTTGGGCTGGCTCTTGCCAGAACGTTGCGCATCAGGGCGGGAGTCACACCCGGCATATCACCCAATATGATCAGCACTCGGTCGGCGCCCAACCGCATGGCTTCGGCCAGTCCTGCGCGAAGACTGTCGGATTGTGTGTTCGTCTCGGCCGCCGGGGCGACGATTGTGAAGCCGCTTAGGTGCCGTGCCACCTGATCGGATCTCACAACTGCGATCAGATGGTCCGGGGCGAGTGTTGTGGCGGCGTCGGCGGCATAGGCGATCACGGGGTTGCCATCATATGGCGCCAACAGTTTTTCATCCGGGCCAAAGCGGCGGGAATGGCCCGCCGCAAGCAGAATGGCCGCCGTCGTCACGGGGCCGGGACCATGGCCTTGGCTAGAACTTCGGCAAGGACCGACACCGCGAGCGTTCCGGGGTCCCGCGCGGACGGCACCAGACCAACGGGGCCGTGAAGCCGGTCACGCTCGGCTTCGGGCACACCCATTGCGTCGAGTACGGCCATTCTGGCATCCCGAGCCCGCTGGCTGCCTTGTGCGCCGATATAGAAGGCCCGCGTCTTCAGGGCGTCGGCCAGGATTGGCGGTTCCCATTCGTGATCGTGGAAGAAAAGTACGACCGCCGTCCGGTCATCTGCCGACATGTCGCCCGGGAAGGTCTGCCCGATCAAATGGCGCGTCGGACATCCCGAGGCCGCGCCAATCTCAAGCGTTTCCTGATCCGGTGACAGAAGCACGTTTGGATAACCCGCCGATTGCACGAGCGCCGCAAAGGTCGATGCTTCGGGACCTTTGCCAAAGACGAGGAACCGGATCATGGGTTCAAACCGAACCCGGAGTTTCCGTTCCGTTAATCCCGTCTCGCCGGCCTCGATACAGGCCATGGCACCCGTCTGGGTGTCGATTTCCAATGAGCAGGGTACCCGTCCGGCCACGTTTTCGGCCACGGTTGTGAGAACGGAACGATCCGGTTCGGGAAGAAGCAGGATGTCGAGGCCGCCGCCGCACGGCAGTTGGATATCGACGAATGGCGACCCGCGCCCATACCTCAAGAGTTTCGGATGGCCGGACTGAAGGGTCTCCACGGCGTGAAGCGAGATATCGGCTTCGATGCACCCCGACGACAGCGTTCCAGCCCGTTCATCCGTGTTGAAGACAGCCATCATAGCTCCGACCGGCCGGTAAGAAGGACCTTCAACACCGGCAATAACGGCAAGAACTGCAGGCCCTTCCGTATCCAGAAGCGCCTTGATGGGATCACGTATGGGCAGCGGTTTCGTCAGCATGAGCTATGCGAAGACATGAGCCCAAACGCATGGCGAGACAAGGGTGTAGAGGCTTGGGAATGGACAGCCCCAAAAGCTGCCCATATGTCTCTTGGGAAATTCGGAGGCAATGGTGCAACGCGATCTACCGGGAAACATCGAAGAAACCATAGGCCTCTTGGCCGGTCAGAATTACGTTTGCGGACGCGACCTTGGCACTGTGGCCTACCTGGCCCTAGAGCTTGGCAAGCCCCTGTTTCTCGAAGGGGAAGCCGGTGTGGGAAAGACCGAAATAGCCAAGGCCCTGGCGGCCGCGCTGGGTCGGCCCATGATCCGGCTCCAATGCTACGAAGGGCTCGACGCTGCCTCTGCCATTTACGAATGGAATTTTGCCGGACAGATGGTCGCAATCCGCACGGCGGAAGCGACAGGCGGCGCCGATCGCAGCGCATTGCAAACCCAGCTTTTCTCGGATGACTTTCTGATCAAACGCCCGTTGCTGCAGGCGCTGGAACCCCACGAAGCGGGCTCTCCCGTTCTTCTGATCGATGAGATTGACCGCACGGACGAACCGTTTGAGGCCTTTCTGCTCGAGGTGCTGTCCGATTATCAGGTGACGATCCCCGAGATCGGGACGGTCAAGGCCGACGTCCCGCCGATTGTCATCCTGACCTCGAACAGAACACGAGAGGTGCATGACGCATTGAAGCGCCGTTGCCTCTACCATTGGGTCGACTATCCGGCGTTCGAGCGTGAGCTGGAAATCGTCCAGAACCGCGTGCCCGCGGCTTCGGTGGCCTTGTCGCAAGAAGTTGTCGCCTTCGTTCAGGGTCTGCGTGATCAGGATTTGTTCAAGGCGCCGGGTGTTGCTGAAAGCATCGATTGGGCACGTTGCCTCGTGGCGTTGGATGCCGTCGCTTTGTCACCCGATCTAGTCACGGACACCGTTGGCGCCCTGTTGAAGTATCAAGACGATATCGCGCGGATCGCGGGGTCAGAGACCACCCGGCTTTTGGATGAGGCAAAGGGGCGCCTCGCCGCGGCAGGCTGATGGCAGAAACCGCCGCAGCGGACGGACGGCTGGTCGACAACATCGTCCATTTCGCACGCGCACTCAGAAAGGCGGGAGTGCGGGTCGGAACCGGGCAGGTTGAAACCGCAATTCAAGCCGTGGCCGTCACCGGTTTCGCGGAAAGGACCGACTTTTATCATACGCTTCGTGCAACGCTGGTCACACGGGCCGAAGACCGAGAGATCTTTCACCAGGTCTTTTCGATGTTCTGGCGCGACCCCGAATTTCTCGACAGCCTGATGCATACCCTGTCACCCGAATTGCGGGATGATGCGCCACCAGCGCCCCCTTCTCCGGCAGAACGGCGGGCACGTGACGCAATGGGCGAGGGTGACCGCCCTGAACCGGAACCCAAAACGCGGGACGAGGTTGTGGACTATGCAGCCTTCACGTGGTCGGCGGCCGAAGTGCTGAAATCCAAGGATTTCGAACAGATGAATGCCGCCGAACTGGCAGAAGCGGACAAAGCAATCCGTGAGCTCTCGATGCCGATCAAACCCCTGCGCACCCGGCGTTCCCGACCGGCTTTGGCTGGTATCCAGCCCGATGCCCGGGCGACCCTGCGCACCACCATGCGTCGTGCCGGCGAAGTCGACCGGATCGCTCGCAAGGCGCCTGTCCTGCGTCCGCCCGACCTCGTGGCGATCTGCGACATCTCCGGGTCCATGGCGGTCTATTCACGCGTGCTTCTGCGCTATCTGCACGCGTTGACGCACGCGCGGGAACGGTCATGGGGAAAAATACACGCGTTCACGGTCGGCACCGCCCTGACGAATATCTCGCGTTCGCTTCGGCTCGGCGATCCCGATGCGGCTTTGGCAGCCGCGGGACAGGAAGCGCGCGACTGGGAAGGCGGCACCCAAATCGGCACCGCGATTGAGACGTTCAACAAAGACTGGTCCCGTAGGGTGCTGGGACGCGGGGCGGTGGTTTTGCTGATCACCGATGGTCTGGAACGCGGCAACCTTAAGACCCTTGAAGACGAGATGGCACGCCTTTCGCGTTCCGCGCGACGGATCTTCTGGCTGAACCCGTTGCTGCGTTGGGACGGGTTCGAGCCCGTCGCCAGCGGCGTTAGGATTCTTCTCCGTCAGACCGACAGTTTGCACGCCTGTCATTCGCTCGAAAGCCTGACAGAGCTTTCTCGAGTTCTCAGCTCGCCGGTTTCCGGCACAGGACAATCGGCGTGATTTGACAGGCCGCACCCATCGTTCCATCTTGTGGGTGGGAGGAACAAATGGGCCTAGACCCAACCGCGGCAGGCGCGCATCTGAAGAGGATTCAGACGGCGGTCGAAGGGAATTCGGCTGGACGGTCGGCGATTGCCGCGTCCTGGAGGCGGAGCCTTTTGCGGCACGGCATCTCGGCGGAAAACGATCGCAAGGCGCCGGTACTTACCGATGGTGAATTGTCCGACGTTCGGTTGCGGCTGGACCGCCTGATGTACGTGGCGCGGCCGATCCTTGAGGATCTGTTTCAGTCGGTCGGCCTGTCGGGTTTCACGGTCGTTCTCAGCGATAAAGACGGCGTGCTGTTGGACCAGATCTCGAACGATTATGACGAGCCGGACTTTCAGGACGCCGGGCTGAGGCTTGGTTCGATCTGGGCCGAAAGCCATCAGGGGACAAACGCAATCGGGACCGTCGCCATTGATGAACGTCCGATGATCGTCTTCAAGGACCAGCACTACATGTGCTCGGTCACGCAATTAACCTGCGTCGGCGCACCGATCTTTGATCCGTCTGGTCAGGTGATCGCGGTTCTCGACGTGACCAGCGCGCGGGCAGACACCGAGGCGTCGGCGGCCCAGTTCCTCTTGCCCATCATCACCGGCACGGCCAACCGAATTGAAAGCGAGTACTTTCGCGCCTGCTTCGATCACGCCAATATCTTCGTCGCCAACGGCTATTCCAAAATTGGAACGCCGCTTCTGGCGGCGGATGACGATGACCTGATCATCGGGGCCAATCGCGCCGCCCGAAAGCTTCTGGATATCGACGAGGACCTTCTGACCAGTCCGGTCCCGCGCCGCGATCTGCTGGACCGTACTGCGCAGCCCCGCGGGCTTGAGGCGGCCGAACGCAGCACGATCAAACGCGCGATTGCCCGTAACGCGGGGAACATGTCGAAAGCGGCCAAAGACCTTGGTGTCAGCCGGGCGACTTTCTACCGGATGCTGGACAAGCACGGCCTGAAATAAGAACTGTCTCAGGCCTGAGACAGATTGCGGAAGCAATCTCCTTTCCGCTGCGCCTGCAAAATTGACAGGTTCGGACGCCGTTTGCTCTACTTTCCGGCACCAAAGGGAGCAATCTTTATGGAAATGACCGGTGAACACCGGATCGCAGCGCCACGAGAGACAGTTTGGCAAGCCTTGAACGATCCCGAAGTGCTGCAAGTCTGCATTCCGGGCTGTGAAGAGCTTTCCAAAACGTCGGACACCGAATTCGAGGCCGTCGTGGTTCAGAAGATCGGACCCGTGAAAGCGCGTTTCAAAGGCTCCGTGGAATTGATTAATCTGAATGCGCCGGCCAGCTATACCATCCAAGGCGAAGGCACAGGCGGGGTCGCGGGCTTTGCCAAGGGTGGTGCCGACGTGCGTCTTGATGACGACGGCGGCGAGACGATCCTTACATATGAAGTTCAGGCGAACGTGGGCGGCAAACTGGCGCGGTTGGGAAGTCGTCTGATCGACTCCACCGCGAAGAAACTGGCGGGCAAGTTCTTCGACAGTTTCCAGGCGCACCTGAACCCGGAACACATCAAAGCGACCGACTGACCTGTCGCGACACATACCAAGAAGCGGGCGACAAGCTCACATCAGGGAGGAAAGCATGAGTAACGTCTCAATGACGGTGAACGGAAAGGCCGTAAGCCACGAGGTTCCCGATAACACCTTGTTGGCGGATTTCCTGCGGGAAGACCTGCGTCTGACCGGGACACATGTGGGCTGCGACACCAGCCAATGCGGCGCATGCGTCGTGCATGTGGATGGACGGGCCGTGAAGTCCTGCACGGTGCTGGCGGTATCCCTCGACGGGGCAAGCGTTACCACCATCGAAGGCATCGCCAACGGCAAGGACCTTCATCCGATGCAGACCGCGTTCAATGAACATCACGGGCTGCAGTGTGGGTTCTGCACACCGGGCATGATCATGTCCGGGATCGACATGGTGAACCGGTACCAGTCCGACGGCCGCGAGCTTACCGAAGACGCGATCCGGAACGAGCTCGAGGGCAATATCTGCCGCTGCACCGGGTACCACAATATTGTCAAAGCAATTGAAGACGCCGCCGGTTCCATGACCGGGATGGCGAAAGCCGCAGAATAAGGGAAGCTGATCATGAGCGAAGGAATTGGCGCCCGCGTTGCGCGCAAGGAAGACAGACGCTTCATCACAGGCAAGGGCAAATACACGGATGATGTCCGGGTCGACAACCAGGCCTATGCGGCGTTCGTTCGCTGCCCGGTGGCCCACGCCAAGATCAATGGGGTTGACGCCTCGGGTGCACTGGCCATGGAGGGCGTGATCGCAGTCCATACCGGCCCCGAGATGAAGGAAGACGGGATCGGCGACTTGATCACCGGTTGGGCCATCACGTCAAAAGACGGGAACCCAATGCAGTGTGGCGCATGGAACCCTATGGTCACCACCTACGGGCGGTATGTCGGCGATGCGGTGGCGATCGTCGTGGCGGAAACCCAAGAGCTCGCCCGTCGGGCCGCCGAAGCGGTAGAGCTCGATTATGAAGAACTGCCTGCATCCATCGGAGTCGAAGACGCTTTTGCAGATGGCGCGGCACAGGTGCACGAGAATGTTCCCGGTAACCTGATCTACGACTGGGAAATCGGCGACGAAGCGAAAGTGGCCGAGGCGCTGGCATCGGCCCACCACGTCACCGAGTTGAAGATGGTCAACAACCGCCTTAGTCCGAACGCGATGGAGCCCCGCTCGGCAGTCGCGATCTTTGACGAGGCGGAAGACCACTACACGCTCTATACGACCAGCCAGAACCCGCATGTCGCGCGGCTCGTCCTGTCTGCCTTCTATAACGTCGCGCCCGAGCACAAGCTTCGGGTCATCGCGCCGGACGTGGGCGGCGGGTTCGGATCCAAGATCTACATCTACCCCGAAGAGATCACCTGTCTTTGGGCGTCGATGAAGACCGGGCGCTCGGTCAAATGGACGTCGGACCGGTCCGAAGCATTCATGACCGATGCCCATGGCCGCGACCATGTCACCAAGGCCACCATGGGCTTTGACGCCGGTGGCAGGATCGTCGCTTTCAAGACCGACACGCTGGCGAATATCGGGGCGTATGTCTCGCTCTTTGCGACGGTGACGCCGACTTACCTGCACGGCACATTGCTGTCCGGTTGCTATGACATGCCGGCGATCTACGGCAACGTGAAGGCGATCCATACGAACACGGCGCCGGTCGATGCCTATCGCGGTGCGGGGCGCCCCGAAGCGACCTATTCGATCGAACGGATGATGGAGACGGCCGCCCGTGAGATGGGGATGGACCCGGCCGAGTTGCGCAGGAAGAACTTCATCACCGAATTCCCGTACCAGACCCAGGTGATCCTTCAGTACGATTCCGGCGACTACCACAAGACGTTGGATATGGCGCAAGAAGCCGCCGATGTGGCGGGCTTCGCTGCGCGCAAGGCCGAAGCGGCATCGCGGGGCAAATTGCGGGGGCTTGGATATTCGACCTTTGTCGAGGCCTGCGGCATCGCACCCTCGGCTGCGGTCGGATCGCTCGGGTCCGCGGTCGGACTTTGGGAAAGCGCGGAGGTGCGTGTGAACCCGGTGGGGTCCGTCGAGATCCTGACGGGCAGCCACAGCCACGGTCAGGGTCACGAGACAACGTTCGCTCAGGTCGTCGCGGATCGTCTCGGCATTCCGCTCGACAACGTGTCGGTCGTCCATGGCGATACCGACAAGGTCCAGTTCGGCATGGGCACCTACGGCTCGCGTTCGGGTCCTGTCGGCATGTCGGCCATCGTCAAGGCGCTCGACAAGGTCGAAGCCAAGGCCAAGAAGATCGCGGCCCACACGCTGGAAGCCTCAGAGGACGATATCGTCATCGAGAACGGCGAAGTCAAAGTGGCGGGCACCGACAAGTCCATGGCCTGGCACGAAATCGGTCTTGCCGCCTATATCGCCCACAACCTGCCGGAGGGGATGGAACCTGGCCTGAAAGAGGCCGCCTTCTACGATCCCCTGAATTTCTCGTTCCCGGCAGGCGCGCTGATCTGTGAGGTTGAGGTGGATCCGGAAACCGGTGTCACCGACATCATCAACTTTACCGCGGTGGATGATTTCGGCACGATCATCAATCCGATGATTGTCGAAGGCCAGGTCCATGGCGGCGTGACACAGGGCATCGGTCAGGCGCTTCTGGAGCAGGTTGTCTACGACGAATCCGGGCAATTGATCACCGGATCCTACATGGACTACTGCATGCCGAGGGCCGATGACGTGCCGTCCTACAACCTCGATCACAATGCGACGCCGTCGCCTTTGAACCCGCTTGGGCTGAAGGGCTGTGGTGAAGCCGGGGCCATCGGTTCGCCGCCCGCAGTGATCAACGCGATCACCGACGCCATTGGCACCAACGAGTTGCAGATGCCTGCGACACCGCTGGCTGTCTGGACGGCACTGCAAAGCGTCAAGACACCCATGGCGGCGGAATAAGGAGAGAGCGGATGTATCAGACGAAGTATCACAAGCCGGGATCCGTTGAAGACGCTGTCGCCGCACTTGGGGTTGCCGAGGAAGGCAAGATCCTGTCCGGCGGACAAACGCTTCTTCCGACTATGAAACAGCACCTCGCAGCGCCGACCGATCTGGTCGACGTGCGCGGCATTGATGGGATGGACGCGATTTCCGTTTCGGATGGCGCGGTGACAATCGGCGCGGCTGCCCGCCATGCCGATGTGGCTGCGAACGCGGATGTCCAAACACATATTCCGGCTCTTGCGGCATTGGCCGGCGGGATCGGCGATCCGGCGGTTCGGGCCATGGGCACGATCGGTGGATCGGTGGCGAACAACGACCCGGCGGCGGATTATCCGTCTGCGGTCCTCGCGCTGAATGCGACGGTCGTCACCAACAAGCGGGAAATCGCGGCGGAAGACTTCTTCCAAGGCATGTTCGCGACCGCGCTGGAGGACGCGGAGATCGTCACTGCCCTCCGGTTCCCGGTGCCGACGAAAGCCGGCTATGCAAAGTTCCCGAACCCGGCCTCGCGCTATGCAATGGTCGGTGTCTTTGCGGCACAGACCGACGGCGGCGTCCGCGTGGCCGTCACGGGCGCGGGTGAGGACGGGGTCTTCCGGGCCGAGGCCCTTGAAGGTGCGCTCGGCGCAAGCTTTTCAAGCGACGCGCTTGACGCTGTCAGCATCGGTTCTGACGGGATGCTTGCAGACATCCACGGGACGGCCGAATACCGGGCGCATCTCGTGACGGTCATGGCAAAACGGGCCGTGGACAACGCCGTCTAGGCAGAGAAGACCCGGGCCAGGTGCCCGGGTCTTACCGACCCGATCCGTCTTTTGGCGATGACGGGCGAGGGTGCGCTACTCGGCGGGGGCGAACCCTTCGATCAATTGCCGCAGCCCAATAGCGGCACCGATGAAGATCGCCACAAAGGTTACCGGCGCGCTGAACGCAAGGACCGAGAACGCGGAAATCCCCTGACCGACGCTGCATCCCACAGCGAGAATGGCACCGCCACCCATGAGGGCGGCCCCGAGGATCTGGCGTTTCAGTTCCCTTGGATCCTCGCAGGCTTCCCAACGGAAGTGTCCCTTGGAGTAGGAGCCAAGGCACGCACCCAGCAGGACACCCATCACCGATCCGACACTAAATGACAGTGTGTTCCCCGACGCGGTCATGCCGTAGTAGATTGTGTCTCCGATCGGTGCTGCGAATGTATGGGTTTCAATCGGTTCGGCTTCAAATCCGTGCATCGCGATCCAAGCTGTGCCAACCCAGCCCGAGACGATGGCCAGCCCGACGGCGATCCCCCAGAGGATATGGCTCGGCGAACGCCGCATGGCCGCGCTGCCGAGCGACAGTGCGACGATGACCCCTCCGAAAAGAAGCCCCGATGTTGCCGGGCCGATACCGCCCAGGTCGGCGAGAAGGTCGCTGAACCCTTGAGGCCCGGTCGCGCCGGTCTCGACCGGGAAAACGGCAACGCGAAGATGGGCTAGAGGACCCGACATGACGACATAGGCGGATAGACCCATCACAAGGACGATCATCAACGAGCGAAGGTCGCCGCCGCCCAAACGGGCGAGTGCCCCGTAACCGCAATTGCCGCTCAGCGCCATGCCATACCCGAAGAGAAGGCCGCCCAGTATGGTCGCAATGGGGTTCCACACCCGGTCGAGATAGGCGGTGTCCGCGCCCTCGAGTATGCCAGCGGCCATGGCAAGATGCGTGCCGATCACGGCCGACCCGATGGCGAGCCCCCACATACGAAGGCGCCTGTCATCCGATGAATACAGTACGTCTTCGATTGCACCTAAAGTGCAGAAGCGTCCGATCCTTGCTGCAAGGCCCAGAACAAGGCCCCCGAGCAATCCGACCAGTGCCGCCGCGTTCGCTTCTCCGAGCAAATCCAGCATTCCGGTTCCTCCCTGGACCGGAAACTGGCTAGGGATCCGGTCAGTCCGTCCTGCAGAACAGGTCGTACACGACTTCCATGATTTGCTTGGGTCGATCGTCTGTCAAGCTGTAGTAGACGGTCTTACCGTCGCGGCGCGGTGTGACCAATCCTTCGAAGCGCAGACGCGACAGCTGCTGCGAAACGGCAGCCTGACGCGCCGAAAGCAGGTCTTCAAGCTCGGTCACTGACTTCTCGCCAGACGCCAGATGGCACAAGATCATGAGCCGGCCTTCGTGACTGATCGCTTTGAGAAAGTTGGACGCGCGCTGTGCGTTATCCATCATCTTCTCCATGTCCTCGGCGCACATGTCCGGATCGAAGACGGGAAGGCGCGACGTTTGCGTCGAGGAGGTGTCAGGCTCGGTTGTCACTTGAATTGTCATATCCGCTTAACTCGATGTGTCCAGAGATATCTGCGCTTCACGCATCATCATCTCGAGCAAGCCCCAGAAGAAGTCTTCGCCGGGATACCCTTCGATGCGTCCCACCTCGACGCCGTCTTGAACCAGAACGAAAGTGGGTGTGAAGTGAACCCGACGCGCGAATTGGATGTCTGGTTGCTCGTCTGCATGGATGTCAAATCGCTCTAACGGAGCGGCTCGTCCTTCGGCGGTCTTGGGATAAATCGGTGCAATTTCAGCGTTCCAGCGGGCGCACCACATGCATCCTGCCTCCTCGGCCATCAAGAGAATGGTCTCGGCACGAAGGGGCGCACCCAACAAGGACAGGCTGCAAACCAACAATATCAGAACGCGCTTCACTTCACGCCTCGGGTTGACCGTCAGACACCGTCGATCATAATCTGATGTTTGAATGTTTCAAGGCGAGGGGCCCGGAAGACATGTTCGATGTCACAAATTTCGGCGCCTTGATCGCGGGTTTGCTGTCTTTTTTATCGCCCTGCATTCTTCCCATCGTCCCGTTCTACCTAAGCTACCTGGCCGGGGTCGGCATGAACCAGATCGCGGCCGACGCCGAAGTGACGCCAGCAGTCCGCCGGAGGGCGTTCTTGGCGGCCGTGTGCTTTGCGCTCGGGGTGATTGCGGTCTTCATGGGGTTGGGGGCGACCGCCACCGCGTTCGGTCAGATGGTGCGGGATTACTTCGACGTACTTCGTTGGATTGCGGCGGGCATCATCATTGCCATGGGGCTGCATTTTTTCGGAATCATCCGTATCGGCATTCTGTACCGGCAATTTCGGGCCGAAGCCGGCGACACCGCAAATGTCGGGTACCTTGGGGCGTTCGTGATCGGGCTCGCCTTCGCCTTTGGCTGGACACCCTGCGTGGGTCCGGTGCTTGCGGCAATCCTATTTACGGCGGCCGGACAGGAAACGGCGGGCGAGGGCGCGCGGCTCTTGTTCGTGTACGGGTTGGGGATGACGCTGCCCTTCATCGCGGCCGCGGCATTCATCGGTCCGTTCATGCGGTGGATGTCCCGGTTCCGGCGTCATCTCGGCCTTGTCGAAAAGCTCATGGGCGCGCTGCTGATTCTCTTTGGCGTGCTGATTGCTACCAACTCGATCAACCTGATCGCCCAGTGGATGCTCGAGACCATCCCCTGGTTTAGCTCCATCGGATAAAGGGAGACCTTGGATGAAAGCCTTCTTTGCCTTTTGCGTCACTTTGATTGCTGCGACCGCATTGCACGCAGCCGAACTCGGGGACGACGGATTGCACAAGGCGCCATGGATGCGCGACACGTTCAAGGATCTGTCCGAAGACCTTGACGAGGCCAATGCCGAGGGCAAGCGGCTGATGGTCATCATTGAGCAGCGCGGCTGTATCTACTGCAAAAAGATGCACGAGGAGGTCTTCGTGGTTCCCGAAGTCGGTGACTATATCGCCGATAACTTTTTTGTAGTGCAGCTCAATATGTTCGGGGATGTCGAGGTGACCGACTTTGATGGCACGACCCTACCCGAAAAAGAAATGGTCCGGCGGTGGGGTGCGCTTTTTACGCCGAGCATCCTGTTCTTCCCGGAGGAGGTGGCAGATGGCGCAACCGCCGCTGACGTGGCCGTGGCCACGATGCCGGGTGCGTTCGGGCGGTACACGACGCTGAACATGCTCACTTGGGTGGTCGAGAAGGGCTATGATGGCGATGAGCCGTTTCAAAAGTACCACGCCCGTAAGTTTGCCGAACAGCAGCCTTAGTCGCGCGACCTTTTCACTTCGTGCGTGCCTTTCTGCACCTGCGAAGTAATCGAGAAATTCATGTAATTGAATTTGATGTTGCGAAACCCATATTGTGTGCCGTAGTGTACTGCCTAACCGCTCGCGAGTGGCCGAAAGGGAGGACAGATGAGAATCGCAACAACGATCGCAGTCGCTTTGGCACTTGGCGCATCCTGTGCCGTCGCCGAAGTGGTGAAGCCGTCAGACGTGGTCTTCGTGGACGGGGCGGTGAACGCGTCGTTGTCCGGGACACCCGGAAACGCGGAAGAGGGTGCCATCATCATGAACAAGGGCGCAGGCAACTGCATCGCCTGCCATTCCGTCAGTGAACTCGCGCATCTTCCGTTCCACGGAGAAATCGGGCCGCCGCTGGACGGCGTCGCCGATCGGTGGAGCGAAGCGGAGCTTCGGGGGATCGTCGCGAACGCCAAAGTGATGTTCGAGGGATCGATGATGCCGTCGTTCTACAGGACCGAAGGGTTCATCCGCCTTGGCGATGCCTACACGGGCAAGGCGCATGAGGGCGATGTCGCGCCGCTTCTTAGCGCCCAGCAAGTCGAAGACGTCGTCGCCTACCTGATGACGCTCACGGATCAATAGTCCCACCATTTTTCGTTGGAGACAGACATGAAACTCACACGTCGAAATCTAATGGCAACCGGTGCGGCCGCGATCGCGGCAACCGGCTTTGGCGCATTTCCTTCGCTGGCCAGCCTTCTGGATGAGGAAATTGCGAAATTCACGGACGGGGCCGCCGCAGCTGACGGTGGCAGCGTTTCGCTGACTGCGCCTGAAATTGCCGAGAACGGCAACACCGTTCCGGTCGAGGTGGTTGCGCCGGGCGCAGTCGCCGTTGCGCTTTACGCGGATGGAAACCCGGTTCCGAATGTTGCGACCTTCAAGTTCGGCCCGCTGAACGCGAACCGCTCGGCATCGACCCGCATTCGCCTCGCCCGCACGCAGAACGTCGTTGCAATCGCTCAGATGGAAGACGGTTCGTTCCAGCGCACGCAGGCCGAAGTCAAAGTCACCATCGGCGGCTGCGGCGGCTGATCCGAGATTTGAGGAGACAAACCAATGGCATCTGGTGTTAAGCCCCGCGTCAAAGTCCCGAAGACAGCCGCTGCAGGTGAAACAATCACCATCAAGACGCTGATCAGTCACAAGATGGAGAGCGGTCAGCGCAAGGATAAAGAGGGGAACATTATCCCCCGGTCCATCATCAACCGCTTCGTCGTCGACTTTAACGGTCAGAACGTCATCGACGTTTTGCTTGAGCCTGCGATCTCGACAAACCCGTTCTTCGAGTTCGACGCCGTCGTCCCCGAAGCCGGCGAATTCAAGTTCACATGGTACGACGACGACGGATCGGTCTACGAGACCGCAAAAACGATCGAGGTCAGCTAAGACCTCAGGGTCAACACTAGGGGAGGAAGACATGAAGCCAGGGATTGTATCCGCGCTGGTTCTCGTAACGGCTGTCTTCGCAGAGAGGGCCGTTGCGCAAGACGACAGCATCCTGACTGTGGAAGGCGAAACGTTCGTTTCTGAGGTTGCCGCGCCTGCCCATCTCGACGGGCTGAGCACGATCTATTCGGGGTGGCGGTTCCGGACACCGGAAACGCAAGCTCTGCAAATCGACGACTTCGAGAACCCGGCGATGATCTTCGTGGACCAGGCGATGGATCTCTTCAACACCGTTGACGGTTCTGAGGGATTGTCGTGCGCCTCGTGCCACGAAGACGTGGCTGAGTTTGCGGGTCTGAGCTCAACGATGCCCAAGGTCATTGATGGCAAGCTGACAACCATGGAAGATCTGATCAACGGTCACCGGGTTGAAGTCATGGGTGCCGAACCTTGGAAATGGTCCGGCGCCGACATGCAAGCCATGGTCGCTCTGATCGGACTTCAGTCCCGGGGAATGCCCATGGACGTGGCCATTGACGGCGATGCGGCCCCGTACTGGGAGCAGGGCAAAGAGATGTACTACACCCGGTATGGTCAGCTTGAGCTCTCATGCGCGAATTGCCACGAAGACCGGTACGGCATGATGATCCGCGCCGACCACCTGAGCCAGGGCCAGGTCAACGGCTTCCCGACCTATCGCCTGAAGCAGGCAAAGCTGATCTCACGACACAATCGTTTCCGGGGCTGCATTCGCGACACGCGCGCCGAAACCTTTGCCGAAGGGTCTGATGAATTCCGCGCACTGGAATTGTATGTGGCCAGTCGTTCGAATGGCCTTTCGGTCGAAACTCCCGCCGTACGGCAATAACTCAGTGCCCCGCATCCTTCGGGGTGCGGGGTTTTTTGCCCGGTACAAATTCACACATGCGCATATGTAACTAAGGACCAGAGTCCCATGATCTCGCGGCGCGACTTTCTTCAGGTAGGCATGGCAGCCTCGGCCATTCTTGGCACAACCGGTTTTGGAAACTGGGCGAGGCTTGCCGCGCAACAGGCGCTGACCCAAGACCAGCTTCTGGAATTCGACACCTTCGGAAATGTCTCGTTGGTCCACGTGACCGATATCCATGGGCAGTTGAAACCGATCTACTTCCGCGAGCCATCGATCAATCTCGGCGTCGGCAGCAACAAGGGGGCGGTGCCCCACATCACCGGCGCTGACTTCCGAAGACTCTATGGCATCGCCGATGGCAGTCCGTCCCATTACGCACTGAGCTCGGGCGACTTCTCCTCCCTTGCCCAAGCCTATGGTCGGATGGGCGGACTGGACCGCATGGCGACGATCATCAAAGCGATCCGCGCAGATCGGCCCGATGCTCTCCTCCTTGACGGCGGCGATACGTGGCATGGGTCCTACACCTGCTACCAGACGCAGGCGCAGGATATGGTCAACGTGATGAACGCGATGGCGCCCGACGCCATGACGTTCCATTGGGAATTCACGCTGGGATCGGATCGGGTGCACGAGATCGTCGAGGGTCTGCCCTTCGCCGCCTTGGGACAGAATGTGTTCGATGCCGAGTGGGACGAACCGGCCGAGCTTTTCCCGCCCTACAAGATGTTCGAGAGGGGCGGCACACTGATCGCGGTGATTGGTCAGGCTTTCCCCTATATGCCTATCGCCAATCCGGGCTGGATGTTCCGGGAATACTCGTTCGGGATCCGCGACGAGAACATGCAGGCTATGGTGGACGAGGTGCGCGCCGCGGGAGCCGAGTGCGTGGTGGTCCTCAGCCACAACGGGTTCGACGTCGACAAGAAAATGGCGACCGTCGTGTCGGGAATCGACGTAATCCTCTCGGGACATACCCATGACGCGCTGCCCGAGCCGGTCCTCTCAGGCGAGACCATCATCGTGCCGTCGGGATCCAACGGAAAGTTCGTCAGCCGCGTGGATCTCGACATCCGCGACGGGCGCATGATGGGGTATCGGCACAAGCTCATCCCCGTCTTCTCGGACGTGATCGAACCAGATGCCGAGGTGGCCACGCTGATCGATGCTCAGCGCGCGCCGTATCTCGAGGAGATGACGGAAGTCATCGGTCAGACCGATAGCTTGCTTTACCGCCGCGGCAATTTCAACGGGACATGGGACGACGTGATTTGCGACGCGCTCTTGTCCGAGCGCGACGCAGAGATCGCTCTGAGCCCCGGCGTCCGCTGGGGCCCCAGTGTGGTGCCCGGCCAGGACATCACCCGTGAAGACATCTTTGGCGTCACCTCGATGACCTATGGTCAGGCGTACCGTACGGAAATGACGGGCGAGTTCCTGAAGATCGTCCTCGAGGACGTGGCCGACAACATCTTCAACCCGGACCCGTATTACCAGCAGGGCGGAGACATGGTGCGCACAGGCGGCCTTGGCTACCGAATCGACGTCAGCCAGCCCCAGGGAAGCCGCATCAGCAACATGACCCTGCTGTCGTCCGGAGAGCCGATCGACCCCGCCCGATCTTATGTCGTGGCCGGATGGGCATCCGTGAACGAGGGCACAGAAGGCCCGCCGATCTGGGATGTGGTTGAAAACCACATTCGCAAGCTTGGAACCGTGTCCGTTACCCCCAACACCAGCGTCGACGTGGTCGGTGTCTGATACTTCGGAGAAGAGACTCATGGATGATATGTTCACTCCGTCCCGCCGAGCGTTCTTGCGAGGCTCTGCCGCAATCGCAGCCGGCTCCGTGGCCGGGACAGCGGCAGCCAGCGAACCGGATCCGCTGATCACCGAGCTTCAGGACTGGGCCACTTACACTGGTGCTGGTGTTGACGAGACCCCGTACGGACTCCCGATCGAGTTCGAAGCCGACGTGGTGCGCCGGAACGTCGAATGGCTGACCGCCTCGCCGATCTCGTCGATCAACTTCACGCCGATCCATGCCCTCGATGGAACCATAACGCCCCAGGGCTGCGCGTTTGAGCGTCATCACTCCGGCGCCATCGAGATGCGCAAAGAGGACGTTCGGCTTATGGTCAACGGCCTTGTCGATCGGCCTCTAGTCTTCACCTACGAAGACATTGAGCGCTTCCCGCGCGAGAACCATGTCTATTTCTGTGAATGCGCGGCAAATACGGGCATGGAATGGGCGGGTGCCCAGCTGAACGGCGCGCAGTTCACCCACGGCATGATCCACAACATGGAGTATACCGGCGTTCCGCTTCGGACGTTGCTGGCCGAGGCCGGCGCGGACATGTCGCCCGACAAGTGGGTCTATGTGGAAGGGGCCGATGCCTCGTCGAACGGTCGCTCGATCCCGATGGAAAAGGCGCTGGACGATGTTCTCGTCGCCTTCAAGGCGAACGGAGAGGCCCTGCGCATGGAACACGGCTATCCGGTTCGCCTTGTTGTTCCAGGGTGGGAAGGCAACATGTGGGTCAAGTGGCTGCGGCGGATCGAAGTTGTCGACCGCGCGGTGGAAAGCCGTGAGGAGACGTCAAAGTACACCGATGTCTACGAGAACGGCACCGCACGCAAATGGACCTGGGTCATGGACGCCAAGTCCGTGATCACCTCGCCAAGCCCGCAGATGCCGATCACGCACGGGACCGGACCGCTGGTGATCTCCGGCCTGGCCTGGTCGGGGCACGGAAAGATCACGCGGGTCGATGTCTCGAAAGATGGCGGCATCACCTGGGAAACCGCGCGCCTGGGCAAGCAGGGCGACAGCAAGGCGCTGACCCGGTTCTACCTCGATACGACATGGTCCGGCGAAGATATGCTGCTGCAATCTCGGGCGATGGACGAAACAGGGTACGTACAGCCCACCAAAGCGCAGCTGCGCGAGATGCGGGGCGAGAACGCCGTGTACCACAACAATTGCATCCAGACCTGGCATGTGAACGCAGACGGGATCGCTGAAAATGTCGAAGTCTCTTAGTCTGTTCCTTCCCGCCCTCGGTGGCACAGCTCTGATCCTCGGAGCTGCCTATGGGGTCATGTCGCGCGATCACGGCCAAGCAGAGATCGAGATGCTTGAGCGCCGTATGGACGCGATCGCCGAGCGTGCCGACCGTGCACAGGACGACGCTGCCGAAAAGGCGCGGCTGTCGCAGGAACTCGAGGCGCGCTTGGCCGAGACGCGGGCGAACATGTCCCTTCAGGCTTCTGGTGGCGCACCGCTTACCGAGCCCGCCCCGCTTGCGGACGGGGCCTACGGACTTGGCCGGGCGGCGCATGAGGCTGAGATTTCGGCCTGGGACGTGGACATTCTGCCCGACGGGCGCGGCCTTCCCGAGGGGCGCGGCGATGTCTGGACCGGCGAGGAAGTCTTTGCCGAGGCCTGCGCCTCGTGCCACGGGGATTTTGCCGAGGGGGTCGACAACTGGCCGGTCCTCGCCGGCGGTTTCGACACCTTGGCCGACGAGGATCCGGTGAAGACCGTCGGCTCCTACTGGCCCTATCTCTCGACCGTCTGGGACTACGTCCACCGCTCGATGCCGTTCGGAGCAGCGCAGACGCTGAGCGATGACGAGGTCTACGCGATCGTGGCCTACATCCTTTACTCGAACGATCTCGTCGACGACGATTTCGAACTCAGCCACGAGAACTTCACCGAGGTCGCGTTGCCCAACGCGGGCGGCTTCGTGATCGACGACCGGCCCGAGCTGGAATACAGCGCCTGGAGCGCCGAGCCCTGCATGGAGAACTGCAAGGACAGCGTGGAAATCACCATGCGCGCGTCGGTCCTCAACGTCACACCCGACGATGGGGCGGGGGAGATGGAAGAAGCGGCCCACACCCCGGAGCCCGCGGCGGCCGCGCCCATTGAGACCGCCGCGCTGAACCCGGATCCGATGGCCGCCCAAGGCGATGCGTCGGCCGGTGAACGTGCCTTTGGCCAGTGCAAGGGATGTCATCAGGTCGGGCAGGGCGCGGCGAACCGCGTCGGCCCCCATTTGAACCTGCTCTTCGGTCGCAAGGCCGCGGGACTTGAAGGCTTCCGTTACTCCGAAAGCCTGGAACGGTCCGGCGCCAGCGGCCTTGAATGGCACGCCGACACGCTGGACACATTTCTCGAGAATCCGAAAGCCATCGCCTCCGGTACCCGGATGAGCTTTCGCGGAATTCCCGATGCCGAGGAGCGTGCCGATCTCATCGCGTACCTTCGCAGTTTTTCCGACAATCCGGCCGACATTCCCGAGGCGGATCCGACCGCGGCAGGCACTGATCACGATCTCGACCCGGCCATCCTGGCCCTGACGGGTGACCCGGAATATGGCGAGTATCTTTCGAGCGAGTGCACGACTTGCCATCAGGCAAGCGGTGGCGACGACGGCATTCCCTCGATTGTTCTTTGGCCCGAAGAGGACTTCGTCGTGGCCATGCATGCCTACAAGAACCAACAGCGAAACCATCCGGTCATGCAGATGATTGCGGGCCGGTTGAACGACGAGGAAATTGCAGCGCTGGCGGCGTATTTCCACCGTTTAGAACAATAGACCAGCACAAAGGGAGGACACCATGAAACTTGATAGACGGACATTCCTTGGTGCCACAGCGGCCACAGCGGCAACGCTTTCGGCACCAATGGTTCTCGGAGCCGGACACGGCACACCGCGGGTTGTAGTCGTGGGAGGTGGCGCCGGCGGGGCGACCGCGGCGCGCTACATCGCCAAGGACAGCGACGGGGCGATTAACGTTACGTTGATCGAACCGACGCGGACGTACTACACCTGCTTCTTCTCGAACCTCTACATCGGCGGGTTCAAAAACGTCTCGGACATCGGCCACAGCTATGGCACGCTCGCCAGCGAATACGGCATCAATGTCGTCCATGATTGGGCCATTGGTGTTGATCGCGATGCCAAGACCGTGACGCTCGCCGGAGGCGGTTCTGTCCCCTACGACAAGCTGATCCTGTCGCCGGGCATCGATTTCGTGGATGGCGCCGTCGAAGGCTGGGACCTCTCGGCACAGAACGCGATGCCCCATGCCTACAAGGCGGGCTCGCAGTCGGAACTCTTGAAAGCTCAGCTCATGGCGATGCCCGCCGGTGGTGTCTACGCCATGGTTGCTCCGCCGAACCCGTTCCGGTGCCCGCCGGGACCGTATGAGCGGGTCTCGATGGTGGCGCATTACCTGAAAGAGAATAATCCGACCGCCAAGATCCTGATCGCAGACCCCAAAGAGAAGTTCTCGAAGCAGGGTCTCTTCGAAGAGGGCTGGGCAAACCACTACGACGGCATGATCGAGCGGGTCGGTCCTGACTTCGGCGGGGACGCAGTCTCGGTCGACCCCGGCGCCATGACTCTCACGATCGATGGCGAAGTCAACAAGGTGGACGTGTGCAACGTGATTCCGGCGATGAAAGCCGGCCGGATCGCCGAACTTGCCGGCGTCACGGACGGCCGTTGGGCTCCGGTGAACGCAGCCGACATGTCGACCAAAGCCGACGCCGACATCTACGTTCTGGGCGATGCCTCGAGCCAGGGTGATATGCCCAAGTCCGGCTTCTCGGCCAATAGCCAAGCCAAGGTCTGCGCCAACGCGGTGCGGGGCGCGCTGACCGGAAGCCGTGTGTTCCCAGCCAAGTTCTCGAACACGTGCTGGTCGCTGATCGAAACCAATGACGGCGTGAAGGTCGGGGCCACCTATGAGGCCACGCCCGAGAAGATCGCCAAGGTCGACGGGTTCATCAGTGCGACGGGCGAGAGCGCGGAAGTGCGCAAGGCGACCTACGAAGAATCCGAAGGCTGGTACGCTGGTATCACCGCGGACATGTTCGGCTGAGAAATCATGGCGCGCGCTTGATCTGGAACAAGGTCGGGCGCGCGTCGTTCTTCTAGGTTTCCTCAATCAATTGAGGAGGATACCCATGATACGTTATCTGATTGCCGTGGCGGGAATTGCCGCTGGTCCCGTCTTTGCAGGCGATGGTCACATCACGCCGTTCGACGGTAGCTTCGATGACGCAACCTTCGCGGTCGAAAGCGCCATCGTCGGCCAAGGTCTTGTCATCGACTATGTCAGTCACGTCGGAGATATGCTGAACCGGACGGGTGCCGATGTCGGCAGCGACACGATGCTGTACAAGAACGCCGACATCTTCGTTTTTTGCTCGGCGGTTGTATCCCGGGCCGTGATGGAAGCCGATCCGACCAACATCGTGCATTGTCCCTATGGCATCGTCGTGTCCGAGACCGACACAGGGGTGACCGTCGGATACAGGGATTACCCGGCAGGGCCCATGGATCAGGTGGAAGCGCTGCTGGCCGAGATTGTCGCGGAGGCTGTTGAAAATTGATCAATTACCAGGCGTTCTTCCGAGCAGCGCTCGATGACTTGCGCGCGGATGGGAATTACCGCGAGTTTGCCGAGCTGGAACGCCATCAAGGCGCGTTTCCGTCGGCCACATGCCACAACGGCCCGGGCGAAGTGACGATCTGGTGCTCGAACGACTACCTTGGGATGGGACAGCATCCCAAGGTTCTCGATGCGATGCACGCCGCCATCGATCGGTCCGGGGCGGGGGCCGGCGGAACGCGCAACATCTCTGGTACCACGCGCGATCATGTGGTGCTCGAGCGCGAACTGGCCGATCTGCACGGGAAAGAGGCCGCGTTGCTGTTTACCAGCGGATACGTGTCCAACTGGGCCGCCCTGGGCACGTTGGCGGGCCGGATCCCGGGGTTGGTCGTGCTGTCCGATGCCCTGAACCACGCATCGATGATTGAGGGTATCCGGCACAGCCGGGCCCAAAAAATTATTTGGAAACACAATGATCTTAAGGACTTGGAGGAGAGACTTGAGAGCTTGCCCACCGATGCTCCCAAGATGATCGCCTTCGAAAGCGTGTATTCCATGGACGGCGACATCGCTCCGATTGCCGAGATTTGCGACTTGGCCGATCGGTACGGAGCGATGACATATCTCGACGAAGTCCATGCCGTTGGGCTCTATGGACCCCGGGGCGGCGGCATTGCCGAGCGCGAGGGCCTCATGGACCGGCTCACCGTGATCGAGGGAACTCTTGGCAAGGCTTTCGGTGTGGTCGGCGGCTACATCGCGGCCTCGGCGGATCTCTGTGACTTCGTTCGGTCGTTTGCGTCGGGGTTCATCTTCACCACTGCGCTGCCGCCGTCGGTTGCCGCGGGTTCCGCGGCGTCGATCCGGCACCTGAAGACCAGCGGTGCCGAACGGGCCGTGCATCAGGCCCGCGTGGCGGAAGTGCGTTCGCGCCTTGATGCGATTGGACTGCCGCATATCAGCAACCCGAGCCATATCATTCCAGTGATGGTCGGTGATCCGATGAAGTGCAAATACATCTCGGATGTTTTGTTGAAAGAGCACGGGATCTACATCCAGCCGATCAACTATCCAACGGTGCCGAAGGGGACCGAGCGGCTGCGCATCACGCCGTCACCGGTACACACGTCTGATGACATTGATCGCCTGATCCACGCCCTAGAGACGCTGTGGACACAGTGCCAGCTCGCCCGGATGCCGGTCGCGGCCCAATAGGCCGCACGCCGCGCCCGGGTGAGGTGGATCGCGGCGATCTAGGCGAAGATCACGGCCGTTGACAGCACTAGCGTCAGACCGATGGCAACAAGCGCGCCAATCAGCCGTAGCAGGTGTCTCATCAGCACTCAGTGCAGGTCTTGAGTCCTAGCACCCTGTAAATCGGGCAGAAGCTGACAAAGGCGGTGCCGACGAAAACGACCCCGATCCATCCCCAAAGGCCGATTGTTCCGGTCAGGGCAAGGATGATGAGCAAGGCCCCAAGCCCAAAACGGGCCAGACGATCAATTTGCCCAAGATTGCGTGACATGACGATCTCCCAAAGTCGTGTGTGATGTCACACTCGCGGACAATGCCCGGTCGGTCCGTGACGGAGTCACGAAGTCAGGGATTGGCTGTGCCGGCGCAGGGCCGCGGCATCGAGAATGGCGATATGGCCGCGGCCTTTTCGGACCCATCCTTTGCGTTCAAAGGTCTTTAAGCCCCGCGAGACGACTTCCCGCGCCGTGCCGAGTTCTTGGGCGATTGCGGGGTGGGTCAGTTCGACAATATCTCCGGGTTGCCGGCCCAGCCACCTGGCCAACCGCAGGTCCGTGCGGTGCAGCAGCAGCGAGTCGATGACTTCGGTCAGCTCTCCCACGCGATCGGCAACGCTCTTGAAAACAATATCTCGAAACGCGGCATTCTCCGAAAGCAGGGTTCGGAACCGTTCCGCCGGAAGGCTCGACGCCTGAACCGGCCCCTCGGCATACCCGTATCCGGAATACGGACGACCAGAGAGCAGACCCGAGGTCGTCAGCACACAACTTGAACCCGCCGCGACGCGGTAGAGTACGATTGTCCGGCCCGCAGCGTTTGTTTGTTCGACACGAACGGTGCCGGACGTGACAATCAAGAAGACCCGGCTTGGGTCACCGGGACGAAAAAGGCAGGCTCCATCCGGAACCAGGATATCGTCACCGTGCCCGGCGAAGGACATCAAATGTGTTCCTTCGGTCACTCAAACTCCATCTGTTCGTAGACCCGCCCCGCATTCCTTCGCGCAAGTTCTTCGAAGGTATCGAGCAGGGCGTAGGGCGACTGATCTATGTAATAGGCGTCGGCAAGACTGCCGCCCGCGTCAAGATGGGCGCCGATCTCTTCGCGCAGGTAGACCAGATAATCCCGCGTATACCGGCGTACCTGCTCCATGTTGGTCGGATGGCCGTGACCGGGGATGACGTAAGTCGCGTTCAACGCTTCGAAATCGGCTTCCCACGTTTCGATCCAGTCCAGTACGATCGTGTCCTCGAAGATCGGCAGCATCCGCTCGTGAAACGCCATATCTCCCGCGATGACGAGGCCTTGCTCCGGCAGCCAGACCTGCGTGTCTCCGGGCCCGTGGGCCGGTCCGAGATGCAGGACTTCGATCCGGAACGTACCCATCTCGATCTCGCGGCGATCCTCGAACGTGTCTGTGGGCGGTGCAACGACGGTGCCGTCCGCCTTGTCGCGGTTGTAGCGTTTCATGTTCTCAAGGATCTGGTGCCCGCGGGTTTCAATCTCGTGCGCAGCATCCACATGGGCCAGGATCGGGACGCCCTGTTCCGCCCAATAGGCGTTGCCGAGCATCGCGTGTCCCTGTCCGTTTTCATTGATCACCAATCGAACCGGTTGATCAGTGACAACCTTGATCTCGTGGTGCAGTGCCTTGGCCAGCAGGTAGGCGGCACCGCCATTCACGACGATCACGCCATCCCCGGTAACAATGAAGCTCAGATTGTTGTTGTGACCGCTGTTCTCGTAGGTGGGAGGAGCGGTGGCGCCAATCGCGGACCAGACATGGGGAATAACCTCGACCGGTTTTGAGTACAGAACCGAGCCGGGATACTGGTCCGCAATGTCTTCGGATGCGGCCAGGGGGAGTGCGCCAAAAAGCCCGGCGGCGAGTAGGAGACTGCGCATCCTACAGCCCCTCGGGGGCGAAGACATATCCATCGCCCAACGTGTCCACTTGTCCGAAGCCGCCTTCGGGCAGGTGGAAGCCGACGACAGCCAGATCATCGGCCCGGATGCGGTCAAAAAGCGCAAGGCGGGTTGCAACGGCCCGATCAGCATCCTGATCCGATCCGCTACGCCAACCCGGTTTGCGGAAGGCCACGTGATGATTGCCGATGGCATCGCCAAGGATCAACACGGCGTCGCCGCCGTTTCTGACTTCGAAACTCATGTGACCGGGCGTATGGCCGTGCGAGGCGACGGCGGCGATGCCGGGCAGAATCTCGTCGCCATCTTCGAAGCGTGTCACCGTCTCCTCGATCACTTCCATGCGGCGCTTGGCGCCCACCGCGAATGCTGCGCGGGCGTCGCCAATGGTATTCACGGTGTCCGGGTCCCACCAGTAATCCCACTCATCACGCCCCATGAAGTAGGCCGCCTCGGGGAAGAGCAGATCATCAAAATCGTCGAGCAATCCCCAGATGTGATCCGGATGGGCGTGGGTGAACACAACGTGGGTAACGTCCTCCGGTCCCAGCCCGGCGGCATCGAGGCTGTCGGCGATGGCGCCGGCGGTCGGCATGAAGTCGGGCCCCGAGCCCACGTCAAAAAGGACCGTATGTGTGCCGTCCTGGTACAGCGCAAGATTGCACTCCGGTGTCAGCTGGTCCCGGTCCTGGCCGAACTCTGCCAGCACCGTTGCAAGCGAATCCTGCGGCATCTCGCCGAAAATGAAGTCGCCGGGAAGCGTGAGATAGCCATCGCTCAGTGTTGTAAGGGACGCCGCGCCAAGCGCGCGTTTCGCCAGGATCCTTCGCGGCGCTAGCGAGACCAGAGTGGCCGCGGACCCGGCGGTCAACAGCGATCGGCGTGACAGCATTTCGACACCCATATATGAATTCGTATTTTCGAATATGTAGGTGAAAAGAGGTTCTTGCAACTGGTTTGAGCCGGGCCGGTCGGTCACCACCGAGCTTGGGCCATCGGGGCGCGCCGCCCGACGCAACATCACGTGGGACCGGCGAAACGGCACCAAGGAAGCGGAACCGGGGTCAAGTTGGTCGCATCCGGGCAGGTGATCCCATCTGATAGCGTCAGGCGACTATCGGGAGGTTCGCCACATCGTATTCCAGCGTTATGGAGCGGCCTTTGACAGGGTCGACAAGCGCCATGCGATACCGCTCTGCCGGGCGCACGCCGCCTATGGCCGGTAGTGTGCCACAGAGCATCGCCGCGCCGTCGGGCAGGGCAGCGTCGGTGATCAGGTCGGGCAACGGTCGGATCGCGGCAAGTGTGCCTTCCTGATAGCGTGTCCAACCGCTCCTCGTCTCTATCTCGGTTGTCATTTGGATCGCGTCGAGGTGGTCTTCGAGGTCCTCCAAGGGCCAGAGCGCGCTTGCGGCAGGTTTTGCGCAGATCTGTTTCGAGGCTGCGACCGAAGTGACTTCGAGCGCGCGATCGGTGTGGTCAGAGGCGAGGCCGAGGTAAAGCGCCCCTCCGCTTCGGATCACGAGGGGTTCGACCTCGCCAGAGGTTTCGCTACCCAGCACCTGGATCACCCGGTTTTGGGTCAGCAGGCCGTGGGAGACACGGTAGTACAGCGGAATTTGCGACGGCGGCGAGACACCGATGGCGGCAAGTTCTTCGATGTGGTGATTGACCGCCGCCCGGTCCCGACCCGTCCACCCAGCGACCGTAACATCGGAGATGCAAGCCTCGAGCGGGCCATTTGGCGTGTCAAAGCGCATGTGTCAGCCTCCCGAAAGGACCGATGGCAAATAAAGTGCGATCGATGGGACAGCAATGAGCAGGCCGACCATGATCAGCATGGCGAACACGTAAGGGATGGCGCCGACCATGACCTCACCCATTTTGCCCGATTGCCGCGCGCCCTGAACGACGTAAAGGTTCAGGCCTACGGGCGGCGTAATCAGCGCCATTTCGATCAGGACGATCATCAGGATACCGAACCAGATGGGATCGAATCCTTGGGCGACGACAAGAGGCACGATGATCGGGATTGTGACGACCATCAGCGAAAGTGTTTCGATGAAGAACCCGAGCACGATGTAGATCAGTACGACCACGAATATCAGACCCATGGGCGAAAGCCCCATCCCGTCTAGGAGGGCCTGAAGCTCGTTCCCAAGACCTGCCGACGCGAGGGTGAAGTTCAGGAAAGACGCCCCGATCACAACCAGCATGATCATTGAGGTGATCTTGACTGTGCCAAGGATGCTGTCGGCGAACATCCTGATGCTGACCCCGCCAAAAAGGGTGGCGATCAGGATCGCGCCGGCGACGCCGACGGCTGCGGCTTCGGTTGGGGTGGCCCACCCACGGTAGATCGTGCCGATGATGATGGTGAAGAGAAGAAGGATCGGGACGAGTTGGAGAAGTGCCCGGAGCATCTCCGGGAACGGGAAAGTGCGTCGGTCGCCGCCGAGAGAGGGGCGCAGTGTACAGATTGCGGCCGTGATCGCCATGAAACCAACGGCCAGTGCGATGCCCGGGATAAGCCCTGCAAGAAACAGCTGTGGGATGGAGGTTTGGGTCAGGAACCCATAGACGATCAGGTTGATCGAGGGCGGGATCATGATGCCCAGTGTGCCGCCGGCTGCGATGGCACCGGAAAAGAGCCGGGGGTCATATCCGAGTTTTTCAGCCTGCGGCATTGCCACCGTAGCGACGGTGGCCGCCGTGGCGACGGATGATCCCGACGTGGCCGAGAACATTGTCGCCGTAGCGACGTTCGCATGTACGAGGCCACCGGGCAGCCAACTGACCCAACGGTCCAGCGCGGCATAGGTGCGCGTGGCGACACCCGAGCGAACTAGGATTTCTCCCAAGAGGACGAAAAAGGGGATCGCGATCAGCGTCGCGTTGTTGGACGTGGACCAGACCAGGTTCCCAAGCCCGCGGATAAGGGGAAAGAAACTGAAGAATTGGTCGACGCCAAAACCGAGAAGAAACAGGACGATCCCGACCGGGATCGAAAGTGCCAGAAGCCCGAGCAAGGCGACGGCAATCGCGAGGATCATGTGCCCGTTCTCTCGTCTTCGCCAAAACAGCCAATCGCGGCCTCGGCGGCTGAGAACCGGCCTCTAAGAACCAACATGGCGGCGGCCATGAATGTCAGCCACGCCATCAGTGCAAACCAGACCCAACCGGCGAACCACGGGATCTGAACAAGGGCCAGTGGAGTTTCCAGTGGCGTGTTGGCGCGCGAAGAGTTGACCAACGAGCGTTCGAGGACCGGCCAGCATTTGTAAGCGATCAGTGTCACCGTTCCCGTAAGTGCCATCATGGCAAAAAGATCAAAGAGGGCGCGCCCGATCCTCCCTGCGCGCCCTCTCATGATGTCAATTCGGACATGCCCCAGCTCCAGGAGGGTGAACGCCATCCCCCACGAGGTGGCGATCGCCATGACATATCCCGAGATTTCATCCGTGCCCCCAAAGGAAGATCCGACCTGCCGAAGCACGATATCCGCCAGAACGAACATTGCGCAGGCGACCAGCACCAAGCCCGCCAAAAGCGCGACGCCGCGGTTGAGACGACGGATGATGCGGAGCAAGTGATCTTCCATTTGGTCGGTTTTCCAGTGACCTATCCGTCGATGCTGACGCCGACCACGGCGCCGACGCTGGCATTCCAGCGCGCACCCCAGTCACCGCCGGACCGCTCGGCCCAGTCTGGAAGAACCTCGTTGACGAGCACGTCCCGAGCCTTGTCGAAATCTGCTTCTGAGACCTCAACAAGGGTCATGTCGCGCGCATCACCTGCCGGGCAGTCTCCATTGCCGGTAAGGCAGGCGATGTCGTTGACCAATGCGTCCTGTGCGCTGGCCCATGCCGGAGCTTCGAATTCGGCGGCTATCTGCGCTGTGATCAGCTCCTGTTTTTCGGCGCTGAGGCTGTTCCAGCGGTCCATGTTCATGGCAGTCACCACACTGTCCCAACCGCCAAGCGGGATCGCCATCAGATGCGTCGAGACTTCCCACCAGCCGGCAGAGTAGCCCGATCCGGCACCTGTCACCGCGCAATCGACCACACCCTTCTGAAGGGCGCCGGGGACCTCGGAAAAGCTGACATTGACGCCTTCGGCACCGAGGGCTTCAAGGAGCTTCGCCGTCATGCGGCCCGAGGCGCGAACCTTCAGGCCTTCAAGATCGGCCAATTCACCGACCTCTGCATTGCAGAAGACGACCTGTGGTGGATAGGGCGCGATCGCCAGGACCTTGGAGTTGAAGCGCGTGGCGTAGATTTCTTCAACCATGGGCCGGGCGGCGTCGACCATCGCGCGGGCTTCGTCGGCGGTCAGGGCAAGAAGCGGCACATCAAGGCCTTCAAGCTCGGGTGCGTCTGCGACGGCGTAGTCGGCTACGGTCATTGCGACGTCATATACACCGTCACCCAAAAGACGAAAGACGTCGCCCACACCCAGATTCATCTGGTTGTGCGTGGTCAACTGAACGGTGATGTCTCCCCCTGATGCCGCGGGAAGCGTCTCGCTCCAGAACGGCGCCTCGTACTGCTTGTGGAGCGGCAAGCCGGACCAGCTGCCGACGACCGCAAGGTCTTCGGCCACGGCGGGTGTGGCCAACGCCGTTGTAGCAGCCAAAAGTGCAATCGTGCGTTTCATGAGGTTCTCCTTGTCGAACAATCAATGGTTGGTTTCATTGGAATGGGAAAACACCGGGACTTCGGCGTCTTCGGGGATGTCGCTGATCAGCATGTGACCGGGACGGTGTGTGATGCAGAACGGAAGCCGGGCGGCCTCAATGGCAACTTGCGGGGTCACCCCACAGGCCCAGAAAACCGGCACCTCTCGCGGTCCGATGGGCGCGGGATCGCCCCAATCAGGGTTCGAGACGTCGTTTATGCCGATGTCAGCCGGATCCCCCGAATGAACCGGCGCACCATGGGCAAGGTGGAAACGGCGCGATATCTTGATGGCCTCTGCAACGCGGTCTTCGGGTATAGCGCGCATCGAAACCACCATCTTGCCCGAGAACGGGCCCGCCGGAACGGTGTCGATGTTGGAACGGAACATCGGCACGGTCGTGTTGTTGTTGATGTGCCAGACCGGGATGCCCGCACGGATCAGCGCGTGTTCGAAGGTAAAGGAGCAACCCAGCGCGAAGACCACAAGGTCGTCCATCCAGATCTCTCTGATGTCATGCATGGTACCGGCAAGGCGTCCGTCGCGATAGATGTTGTAGGCCGGAACGTCGCTGCGGATGTCGATGTCGCGGCCCATGGTGACCATCATCGGATTGCCGGTGTCGGACACACCGGTCAAAGGACAGGGCTTCGGATTGCGCTGACAGTACCGCATGAAATCGAGGGCATAGCGCTCCGGCATTATGGCCAGGTTGGCTTGGAGGTAGCCCTGACCGAGCCCCGCGGTGTGCGACGCATAAAGTCCGGCGCGGATGGCATCCCGCACGTCCTGTAAGGAACTCCGTTTCAGGTTTTCGTAGGTTTTCGTCACGCAGCCACCCAACATCCGGATCAGCGTGACAGGGCCCAAATATCAAATCAAATTCAAAAAAACGTTCAGAAGTGATCAACTGGTTTTATGGGCGCTTAGTAGGCACGCGCGACTTCCAAGGCAGTTTCGGCTGCAATTTCAACGATATGGCTTTTGGGAACACCAAGATAGGATGCGGTGAAGTAAAGAGGGGACGGAACCCATCCGGGATCGAACTCGCGAATCTGTCCGTCCTCGACATGCGCCTGGCCCAATGCGCGCGGCAAAGCTGCGACACCAAGGTCGGCGGCCACGAGCCTGAAACACGCTGAAAGCGAGGTTGAAGGGAAAAGCGAGATGTCCGGTCCGACCTTTTCGAACAGCATCTCTTTCAACTCACGGTAGGGCCGTGTGTTACGGGCATAGGTCAGAACGGGGCGCAGGAGATAATCGGCGGCGTTCGCCAAGGGCCCTCCCGAGGCAGACGTGTACCAAGCCAGCTCGAACCCGGGCAGCGCGACATTGTTGACCGTGTGTTCCGAAATTGGGCCGAGAAGGATCGCCAGATCGATCTCGCGGTTCAAAAGGCCGGCGCGAAGGTTGGACGAAATGTCCACATCTATCTCGATCTCCAGGCGCCTGTGATCCTCGTGGAGCCGCGAGACAAGCTCTGGAAGCCAGCACTGGGCAATTGTCTCTGAGACGCCGAGCCGGAGCCGCCCGTCGATACCCGCCGGGTCGACCACATCGCGTTCAACCATCTCGACCAAGTGTTCGAATTTCTCCGCATGGACCAGAAGAAGCTCGCCGCGTTTGGTCAGGCGGATGCCACGAGACGTCCGCTCATACAGTTCGCAGCCAAGCGCCGTTTCAAGGTTCTTGATGCGTGCGGTGACCGCCGGCTGCGTCAGGTTGATGGCGTTCGCTGCTTTTCTGACGCCTCCGAACCTGATGACAGCAAGAAAAGTCTTCAATTGTTCGATGTTGACGCGGCTCATGCCACTTGATGCCATGCCCACTTGGTATTGCCTAGTTGTTGAAGGGGCGGTGTCAGATCCAACCGGGGTCGGTGATGTCGCGGACACTCTTTGCCATTCAGCGGGAAGCTCGCCGACGATCGGAAGGCTGTTCCATGAGGCGGGCGCTCTCCGACAAGGCGCGTATCCGGCAATGTTCCATTTGCGCGGAACCGGGCTGATCCCGGTTGGCTAGATTTGAAGTGCCGAGATATCGTAGATGGTGATCTCTGATCGCGTGATCTCCAAAACGCCTTCGGCGCGAAGCTTGTCGAGTGTCTGGGTCACCCATTGACGGGTCGCACCGACGATGAAGGCAATCTGTTCGTAGGTGATTGTCCGATCAATGATGATGGCCTCGCCTTGGTGGCGCCCCTGAGTATCCGCGAAGATCACAAGAAACTGCCGAAGGCGTTCAGTCACCGAACGGGTTCCCAGCATCTGGATCAGGGCAGAATAGCATTTCCCCTTGGCGATCAATCCGTGAATGACGGCAATGGCCACGTCCGGAATCTCCCGGACGAGCTTCTCAAGGCTCATACCTGACAAGAATACCATCTCGCAGTCTTCCACCGCGTCGGCGGACCAGACGTGGCGCCCTCTGCCGAAAACTTCGGGTCCCCCAATGAAATGGCCTTGGGTCCAGAAGGCTAACGTGATCTCGCGCCCTGTGGGCCCAACATAATAGGTGCGGGCCTTGCCGCTTTCGATGATCCAGACACCGGTGTGGCTTGCCCCCTGCAGGAAAATGCTGTCGCCCTTCGAGAAGGTGGATCGACTTCCCAGCCTGCGGACCGTTTTTTGGTCCTCCGAGGACAGCGCGTTCAAGAAGCCCGACCCTTCGTTGATGTCGAGAAGGTACTCCGAAAGGTACATGGCCCCCTCTGTGGGACCGCCTTGGATCTCGCCGTCCAGAGCGTGGATCATGGGCGCTCCTGCGCTGACAGGTAGGTCGCGATTGCCTCAATGTCTGCATCCGACATCGGCATCATGGCCTTGTGCATACCGGGCGCGCCTTTAACATCCCGGCGACCCTCGCGGAAATCTGTCATCTGCTTGACCAGATAACCCGGATGCTGCGCCGTCAGATATGGCACGACGGGGTCACCGTCCGCCGTGTTGGTATGACAGGTCTCGCACCCAAGTTCGTTCACGATCGCCGCGCCACGGGTTGTGTCGTCGGCAGGATATGGGGCAGGGGGATCCTGAGAGGAGAACCAATCGGCGACGAAGGGGATGTCTTCTGGATGCAGCTCGCTGACGATGTTGACCATCTGCCCGCCGTCATTCGAGCGGTGTCCGCCGATAAAGGCCCTGATTTGAGCCTCGATATAGTCCACCCTCTGGCCGCCAAGGTTTGGGAATTTGGCCGTATGCGATACCCCGAACAGCCCATGGCAAAGCGCACAGGTCTCATAAGCCGGATACTGAGACGGATCATAATCCGCGAGAACCGGTGTCGCACATAACCCGATCAAGGCAAGTGCCCTAGCTCCCATGCGCCTGCAGGTCCTTAAACGGGACGACGATCGCGGAAACAGGGATCGCCTCGCCATTGGCGAATTCCAGCGTCAGTTCCACCTGCCCGCCTTTTTCAAGTGGGGCCGTGGGACGCATCAGCATGACATGCAGTCCACCATGCGCGAAGACCACGCTCTGACCGGGCGGGATCTCGAGCGCGTCCACCGACGACATCATCGCCACGTCGCCGCTCACCTCGGTCCGGTGAATGTGGGCCATCATGTAACCCTCGGCGGAAACACCGATCAGTTGTCGAGGCGTATCGCCCGTATTGGCGAGGGTGAAGTACGCTGCATGGGCAACTGCGCCCGGCGGGGCGAGCGGAACGACGGGCGCCTCGACCGTGACCTCACCGGCCATCAGCGTCGCCGGCATGAACATGAGGGATAGCGCGGCCCGGATCATTGTGACAGCTCCTTGCGGTACTGGATCTGCAGGCGGGCAAGGAACTCGGCCGTCGCACCCGGGTGAAAAGGCGGTTGCAGCTTGGCCCGAAGCGTGCCGTCGGGTGCGATGACCGATACCGAGGAACTGTGTTGCACTTCGTAGTAGCCGGTGTGGTCGGGCTTCAGCAGGCGATAGAAGCTGTCGGTTGCCTCGATCAGGGTGTCGATCTGGTCGCGCTCGCCGGTGAAGCCTTCAAAGTCCGGATGGAAGAACTTGGCGTAATCCGTGACCGCTTCGGCATCACGGTCCGGGTCGACAGAGACGAAGACGACTTTCGGCACGTTGTCTGGGCGGACGCGCATGCCAGTCTCGGAAACGGCCGCCTCGAGGTTTCCAAGCGTGAAGGGACAAATGTCGGGACAGGACAGGAAGCCGAACATGACAAGGGTCCATTGGTTCAGCAGTTCCTGGTCGGTGAACTCTTCGTTCAATTCGTTGGTGAACGCGAATGCCGGCATCTCGACCGGTTCGTCCAGCATGACGCCCTGAACCTGCGCGATGGCCGGCGACGTCAGGAGTGCAGTGAAAACAGCAGCAATCAGTCTCATGCGTTTTGGTCCTCAAAGGCTTTGCGACTTTCGGCCTTGATTGTATCGAGGCAGAACTGCCGTGCGCTGATGTATTCGGTGCTTGAGGCCATATCGGTCGAGCGTGGCCTCGGCAGATTGATCCTGAGGTCTTCGATGATGCGGCCCGGTGCCGCGCTCATGATCAGGACGCGGTCGGCAAGAAAGACCGCCTCGTCCACATCATGGGTGACGAACACAACCGTCGTGCCGAAGCTCTTCCAGATATCAAGAAGGCTTTCCTGCATCATCAGCCGGGTCTGCGCGTCAAGAGCGCCGAATGGCTCGTCCATCAGCAGAACGGACGGATAGTTGGCAAGCGCGCGCGCAATCCCGACGCGCTGCTGCATCCCGCCCGACAGTTCTGCCGGATACCGATTGCCGAACTTCTTCAGCCCAACCAGCTCGAGGAATGTATTGGCCGTCGACCCGGCGGACGTCCGCGTGGCGCCCGCCATCTTGGGGCCGAAAGCAACGTTCTCGTAAACCGTTTTCCACGGCAGCAGCGAATATTGTTGGAAGACCATGCCGCGATCGGGACCTGGCTTTTCAACCAGAACGTCATCCACGGTGACCCGGCCCTCGGTCGGCTTCACATAGCCCGCAATTGCATTCAGGAGCGTCGACTTCCCGCATCCTGAAGGGCCAAGGATACAGACAAACTCTCCCGCCTTCACATCGATTGACGTGGTCTCGACAGCGAGATGCGCGTCCGCGCCAGAGCCGAAGGTGATCGAGACTTCGTCGACGGCGATGTGCCCTTTGCCCTCCTCCTTCGAGGGGTCTTTGAACTTGAGAACGTCAAGCATTGGCAGGCACCCCCTTCGGTTCAGTCCTTGGGCGGGACTTGCGCCATGCGAGAAAGACGATCACAGCAAATAGCGTGCCGAAGCCCGAAAAAGTCAGAACCGGACCCATGGTCTCCAGCGCGAGTGACGTGGACACGCCAAGACCGAGCATCGCGAGACCAACGACCCAGCTTGGCGTCGCACAGCAGACCACCCAGCTCATGGTGGCATTGGTCATCGCAACAAGAATGGCCCCCAGTCCCGTGGTCGCCCGCAGTGTGGTGGAGGCTCCCGTGTCGCAGGTGTCACGCCGCACCAGTGCGAGACACAGGGACACCATGGCCCCAAGCACAAACAGAACAAGCAGGCGGGACGGAACCACGTTGAGGCTCCATTCGGAGATTCCCGAGCCGAAATCGTAGTTCATGTAGCCGATCTCGATCAGCCACTCTTCCCAGATGATGCGCACCATGTCGGACCAGGAGGGGGTGGACTGGATGATCCACGCGACGTTTCCGATCCAGTCGTAGAACGTGACGTAGTTCGGAAGGTCCTGAAACCGGACGATCAGCGCGATCATCATCATGACCTGAAACAGAAGTGCGAAGATCAAACCGTGCAGCGCCATGGTCTTCCAGTTGGCGCCCACCTCGTTCCAAATAGTTGAAAGTATACGCATCATCGTGTCCGTTCCTGCCATTTCAACATTGGACGGGTGATGGCCTTGACTGCGGCGGTCGAGGCGGTTCCGAGAAAGCCGATCACCAACATGCCCACGACGATGTCCTGGTAGTTGATGAGGCTGTAGGCATCCCACGTGAAGTATCCGATCCCGTACTGGCCAGAGATGATCTCTCCCGCGAGGAGCGAAAACCAGCTGACGCCCATCCCAATCGCCAAACCGGCCGCGATAGAGGGAAGCGCCGCCGGAATGACCACATGACGGAAGACCGCCCACCGAGACGCCCCGAGCGACTGAACCGCGCGGACAAGCACCTCAGGGGTCTGCTCGACGCCGTGCAGCGTGTTGAGAACGATCGGAAAGAGCGCCCCAAGGAAGGTGATGTAGATGATCGAGCTCTCTTCTGTCGGCCACATCAGGATCGCGAGAGGGATCCAAGCCACAGCGGGGATGGGGCGCACCACTTCGATATACGGCATGATGAAGGCGCGCGCGATGCGCGAGCGGCCCATGATCAGCCCGACACCGATACCCAGAACCACCGCGAAGGAATAACTGATCAAGATACGGCGCATCGAGACGTAGATATGTGTCCAGAAGATCTCGGTCTGGACATGCGCGATAAAGGCGCTGAACACCCGCAGAGGCGAGGGAACGTTCTCGAAGTTGATGTAGAAATCGAGGTTGATCGCGGTCACGAAGTGCCAGAGCAGCACGCCGATCATCAGCGAAAGGACCACGATGCCCGCACTGCTCAGGTGCTGGCGCGGGATTCTTGGAAAGCTGAAGGCCGGTATCGGATCGGATTCCGGCACCGGCTTCGAGGATGGCTTTGTCTTGTCGACCGTTTCCGGCTTCTTGGATTCGAGTGCCGTTTCCATGGTGCAACCCCCGCGGGACAGTGGCGTTTGACCGGGGCCCTTGCGGGCCCCGGCCAACTCGGTCGAAGGGGATCAGCCCTCGGTGACGAAGTCAGAGATCGCTTCGTCGAACGACACCAGCGTACCGCCATTGGCCGAGGCAAAGGATTCAGCTTCACCTTTTCTGAGGAAGGTCGCGTATTCATCGCCGGCCTTGACCCAGAAGGCGGTTTTACCAAAGAGCTTCAGCCCGGTCTCCACGTCGTACACATAGCTGGCGTTGACCAAGGCCGCCGTGGCCTGAATATCCGCCATGGCCTTCAGGAACTCTGGAAGCGAAGCGTAGGTGCTGACGCCATCGCGTGAATGCCAGATTTCCATCGGCAGGCCCTTGTTGGCTTCCACCGGATCGACCATTGCCGCCTTGTCGGCATCGTAGTCGATACCGAGGTCCGCATAAGCGCTCCGGATGTAGTCCTCGGTGATCCAGGCGTCGAAATCCAAGGGCGGGATTGCCTTTTCCGTGACCAAGACGCCGTGATTGAACTTCAGGGCGTCAACCCATTCCGTCTTGATCGACGGCTCTAGCGTCAGGTGCCCGCCCTCGGAGAAGTAGAGATAGAGAACCTCTTTCTCGACGCCGGTCCAGCCTTCCATGAGCGTCACCGCTTCCATCGGATCAGAGCGGATCCATTCGCCGGCTTCCCAAACGGCCTTGATAAAGGCTTCGACAACCTCGGGGTATTCGACGGCAAAGTCTTCACGAACGACCACGCCGTGGAGGTAGGGCACGCCGGTTTCCGAGCCGTCGAAGATTTTGCGGCCCGTACCGCGGAATTCCATGATCTCGGACCATGGGCAGAAATCACTGTGCGCGTCGATCTTGCCTGCCGCGATGTTGGCGGCGCCCACGGCGGGACTTTGGTTCTTAAGGACGTACTCGGAGGTGGGAATGTTGTTGTCCTGCATGGCCTTGAGCAGCATGCCCCAAGCTGCCGACCCAACTGGCGTGGACACTTCTTTGCCCACAAGATCGGTGATCGAGTACAGGTCACTTTCGACCGGGACCACGATGGCGTTGCCCGAGCCTTTGAGGTTGTATCCGGTGCCCGCCACATAGAGCGTACGCAGGCTTTCGGTTTCTTGGAACTTCGCGCCGTTGACGATCAGCGGATAGTCACCCATCACACCGAAGTTGAGCTTGTTGGCCAGCATTTGGTTGGTGATCGGCCCACCCGAGGAATAGTCCGCCCAGCTTACGTCGTACTCGGCGTCCGCGTACTTGCCTTCCGTCGGAAGGTATTTCTCGAGAAGGCCGAGTTCCTTCACCACAATCCCGGCAGTGTACGTGTCGGTACACATCGACTGGTGGCCGATGGCGATGCTGATCTTCTCAGCTGATGCCATTCCAGCCAGCGGCAGAAGTGCCGCTGTCAGGAATGCGCTCTTTGTTAGATGCTTCATGACAATCCCCTGTGGACAAGTGTTTCCTGTTCACAGTGTCGGCGCGAATTCTGCGGCTGCATAATCGCCGCTGCAGTTTATCGAAGCTTTTGTTGCGGGATTCTCGTTCTGCCCGAAATTGATGCGCAATTCGACGCAAATTGGGGGCAAAGGTGACACGAACTTCACCCTGTTTACGCCGAATCAATTAGGCAAAAAACCGTTTTAAAACAATGTAATATGTGGGATTCTTGTGCCGAAAACCTGCCTCCGAACACCATGGCTTCGGAGGGGGGATCAGTCTGTAGTTTCAACCGGGCACGAGGCCCGTCAGTCGGTCAGTTTCCCCAGAGCCCAACGAACATTCTTGCGAACGTCAGGGTCGGAATCATCCACATACTTCTCGAGGAACGGCGCCGTCTCCGGCACTGCCAACTCGCCGAGTGCAGCCGCGCATTCCTTGCGCAGGTTCGGCACAGGCAAATCCATCATTGGCGCAATTTCCATTGCGGCTTCGGTCGCTCCCAACTTTCCGAGCGACCGCACGGCCTTGAGCCGGACCTGCCAATACTCATCGTCCAGTACGACGCGAAGCGCTTCGACACACTGCGCCCCGCCGGTCTTGGCAAGCGTCTCGGCGGCCGCTTCACGGGCAAGCCATTCGGCATCAGCCAAGCCGTTGACCAGGGTGGTCTCGGCGTGTTCCGACTTTGAGAACCCGAGGGCGGACATCGCGGTGCGCCGGACCCTTACGTCGGTGTCCTTTGCCGCCTCTCTGAGGGCGGGCAGCGCCGTCTCGTCCTGCAACCAACCGATGACGCCGACGGCCTGAATGCGAACATCAGGCGAAACATGTGCCAGCGCGGCAATGGCCGGTCCCATAGCCTCGGCACGGCGGAGTTCCTTAATACCGGCGAGAAGGGCCGTCAGCTTTACTTCTTCAGTCGTCGAGAGGTGCGGAAGGATTGCATCTCCCGAGGACGGGTCCTTCAGTTCGGTAAGGCTGATCGCAGCGGCCTGAACAACCGCCTGGTCACTATCATCCAGCGCGCGGACCAGGGCAGCGGCCGTATCGGGTCCGTCAAAGTCGCTCAGCGCCTGAGCCGCCTGTTTGCGAACCGCCGCGTCTTCGTCGGTGATGGCCATTGAAATGAACGGGATTGCCGCCGGGTCGGCATTATCGGCGAGTTCAATGATGGCCATCATCCGGGCACCGGGCGAGGGGTCGTCCAGCCCTTCAGCAAGTTCGGCGATATCATCGAAATCTTCAAAGAGGTTCACGACCACGCTCACTTCAGCAGATAGGGAAGGTTGACGGTGACGGCGTCCGTCGGGCAATCGGCCTCACAGGGCATGCAGTACCAGCATTCGTCGTACTTCATGTATGCCGTCTTCTTGCCGTCGTCCTTCTCGACGATCCGCAAGACATCCAGTGGACAAACATCAACGCAAACGGTGCAGCCCTTGTCGGCGATGCAGAGATCGTCGTTGACGACAACGGGGACGGTGGTGGCGGTCTGAGCTAAGGGCATCTCTCGTTACTCCGCAGCAACCGAAGACGAAGCACCGACGCGTTGCTTGTAGTACGCGTCCTTCTCGTCGTCGGCGATCTCGACAATGTATGGCTTCACATCCTGCTTCTTGTGCGCGGGCTTGCCGTCTGCGCCCTTGGTCAGGATGGTGTGACAAAACCAGTTTTCGTCGTCGCGTTCGTATTCGACGCGGTTGTGATAAAGGCCCCAGCGGCTTTCGGTGCGGTACATGGATGCAGCGGCTGCCATTTCGGCACAGTCAAGGATGGTCGACGCTTCCAAGGCGCGCATCAATTCGTGTGCGTCACGGACATACATTCCGTGCTCCATGTCCTCGCGGACTTCTTCGAAGCGCTTCTGAGCAAGCTCCATTTTTGCCGTAACCTTAGGCGGTTGCAGGTAGTCGTTCACAAGCCGCCGGGTCTTGTACTCGATCTGGTTGGGCGGGATTCCGTCATCGCGCTTGGTGGGGGCCATGACGCGGACGCGCTCGGCTTCGACTTCGGACTCGTCAAACGGCGCGTGGTCGACATCGGCGATGAAATCGACTGCGTCCAGTCCGGCGAAGGCGCCGTTTGTGAAGGCGCCCAGCATGTAGTTGTGCGGGACATTCGCCATGTCTCCGGCCGCGTACAGGCCGGGGATCGTCGTCCGTGCGTGTTCATCCACGAAGACGCCAGACGCAGAATGCCCAGAGCAAAAACCGATCTCCGAAATATGCATCTCGATCATCTGCTTGCGGTAGTCGGTGCCACGGCCTTCGTGGAAATGTCCGCGGGTCGGGCGTTCGACGATGTGCAGAACGCGCTCAATCTCGGCGATGGTCTCTTCGGCCAGGTGGTTCAGTTTCAGATAGACCGGCCCCTTGCCGCCTTGCAGTTCGTCAAAGAACTCCTGCATCATCTGTCCCGACCAATAGTCGCACTCGATGAACCGTTCCCCCGAAGCATTGGCCGTGTAGCCACCCATCGGCCCCGCGACATAGGCGCAGGCTGGACCGTTGTAGTCCTTGATAAGCGGGTTGATCTGATAGCATTCGAGATTCGCGAGGCCCGCGCCCGCGTGGTAGGCCATCGCGAACCCTTCACCCGAGTTCGAGGCATTCTCATACGTCCCGTAAAGATAGCCGGAACTTGGAAGCCCGAGTCGGCCGGCTGCCCCAAGCCCCATGATTACCGCCTTGGCGCGGACAACAAGAAACTCGGCGGACCGCGTGTTGACGCAGACAGCGCCCGCAACGCGGCCTGCGCCTGTGAGCAGCCGAGTTGCCATGAAGCGGTTGATAATATTGATCCGGGCCTTGCGAAGCTGGCGATACAGCGCCTTCTTCACCGTGTCGCCGTTTGGCATCGGAAGGACATAGGTGCCGATGTGATGCACCTTCTTGACGTCGTATTCGCCGTTCTCGTCCTTCTGGAAGCGGATGCCGAAGCTGTCGAGTTCTTCGATGATGCCGTAGCATTCCTCGGCATATCGGTAGACCGCGGCCTGGTCGCAGATCCCGTCGTTCGCGATGGTGATCTCTTTGGTGTATTGCTCGGGTGTCGCATATCCGGGAATGACCGAGTTGTTCAGACCGTCCATACCCATCGAGATTGCGCCCGAGCGCTTCACGTTGGCCTTGTCCAACAGCACGACATTCGCGTCGGGGTTCTTGCGCTTGGCTTTGAGTGCGGCCATCGGTCCGGCGGTGCCGCCGCCGATAATGAGGATGTCGCAGTCAATCTGCGTCAATCCATCGAGAATTTCGTCCATTTAATGCTCCCAGGTTCCCCGGCATTCTGCGCTGCCGCGCAGCACGGGAACGTCAATTTATTGTCAAAGCCTGTCCGAAAGTTCGCGAAGATACGGAAAAGGGTAGATCGCTTTCTCGTGCCCGTCCGAGAAATGCACGTTTATGCCATTCCCGATCTGAGTGAGATTGGTGATCCGGATCCCCGGAAGTACCGCCACCTCTCCGTGGTCGAGTCGCTCACGGATCGACCAGGCATCCTTGGCTTCCCGGCGTAGATACGCGGCGGAGAGCACTGTCTCCTCGCCGCTATCCCACTTCACATTCAGGTATTGGTCATCCCCGCTCGCAGCGACGCTGTCGATCATTTCTGGCTCCGTGTTGTTGACCCCAACCTGCAGAGCCATCCGCGCGTTCAATAGCAATTAGTTGACGGACGACGCTGCTGCGGCGCGGCAATCTGCGCCAAACCCAAGAGGGAAGGGGCTCTATGACTTTCGTCGTCACCGACAATTGCATTGCCTGCAAATACACCGACTGCGTCTCGGTCTGCCCTGTCGATTGCTTCTATGAGGGCGAGAACATGCTGGTGATCCACCCCGATGAGTGCATCGACTGCGGCGTTTGCGAGCCCGAATGTCCGGCAGACGCGATCCGCCCCGATACCGATGACGGCATGGACAAATGGGTGGATTTCAACCGCAAGTACTCTGAGCTTTGGCCAGTCATCGTCGAAGCCAAGGAGCCATTGCCCGGCGCCGCCGACATGGATGGGGTTGCGGGCAAACTGGACACCCAATTCACGGGCAAACCGGCAGCGGAGGTCGCCTAGGTGAACGAGCAAACAAAGGTCATGCCAGATGCCCAAACCGTCACGTCAGTGACCCATTGGACCGGCGAACTCTTCTCATTTCGCGTCTCACGACCGAAATCTCTGCGCTTCCGCTCTGGAGAGTTCGTTATGATCGGGCTCTTGAAGGACGACGGCAAACCGCTTCTGCGTGCTTACTCGATCGCGTCGCCTTCCTGGGACGATGAGCTGGAGTTCTATTCGATCAAAGTTCCCGATGGCCCGCTCACATCGCGATTGCAGAATATTGAGCCCGGGGATCAGATCATCCTCCGCCCGAAACCGGTTGGGACGCTCGTCCTTGATGCGCTGCTTCCGGGCTCGCGGTTGTGGATGATCTGCACGGGGACCGGTATCGCACCGTTTGCGTCACTCCTGCGCGACCCCGAGACGTGGGAAGCATATGACGAGGTCATCGTCGCGCATACGTGCCGGACCAATGCAGAGCTGGCCTACGGGGCGGAGATCGTGACGGACCTGCCGGAAGATCCGCTGATCGGTGATTTGGTCGGCGACAAGCTTAACTATTACCCGACGACCACGCGCGAGCCCTCCGAGATCGAGGGAAGAATAAGCGATCATATTCGCGACGGTCGCGTCTTTGACGCCTTGGACATGCCAAGATGGTCGTCGTCCACCGACCGGGTTATGATCTGTGGCAATCTTGCATTGAACAAGGATATCATGGGTTTGTGCGAGGCACATGGCCTTGAGGAAGGCGCCAATTCCGACCCGAAGCATTTCGTGGTCGAAAAAGCCTTTATCGACTGAACCAAAGGTCCGCGAGGGCGTCGATGTCCGTCGAGCCGACGACGACACTCTCAGACGTCACAAATGCCGGCGTGCCAACAATCTCGAGCGCGATCGCAACGTCGCGATTGTATGCGATTCGTTGCTTGACCGGATCGCTGTCCATCACCGGCGCAATCACCGAGAAATCGAGATTGAGGTCATTGGCAATTCGTCGAAAAGCGACTTCGTTCAACGGGCCTTTCACATTCCAGAGTGCTGCATGTACGGCGCCGTAACTGATATCCCCGTAGACTTCGCGCGATGCCAAGGCAAAGGTTGCGGCCCGTTCGGAGCCCGGCGACAGAATGGGCAATTGCCGCATCTCGATGCGCAGGTCCGCGCGGTCCTTGGTCAATGCCACAAGCCCGGGATGCAACGCTTTGCAAGGGGCGCAACGGTAGTCGAAGAACTCGATCACGCGCAGGGGAGCGTCGGCGCTGCCGATACCGAGTCCGGTACGCTCGGTTAAGAGCTCGGGATAGGCGGAGAGCCGGGCCACCAAGGCAGCCTTGGCTTCGCGTTCGGACAGGATCTCCAGCGCTTCGAGGATGATCTCGGGGTTGTCGAGGATGGCGGCTTTGACGCGGTCCTCAAAAGACAACTCTTCGGCCATCGCAGGGCCAAATCCCCACAGGGCGGCCATGAACCAAACGGCTGATCGGGCGCGGACCATCATCCATCCATGGCGTACCCGCCGGGCTTGCTGATCAACCTCTTTTGCGCTGGCGCGGTCCAAAGTGGCCCCGCGGCCCAAAAAATGTTCCGAATTCAGCGCCAACGATACTTCAGTCATCGGAGAATGGGCCCGTACCGGGGCCAAGATGCGTGCCTTTGCGTCATCTGGAACCGTGTTCACACACACGCCCTCAGTGCGTGTAACTTTTGTGAAAGTGATCTTTCGTCACAACGCGGTCACTTGAGGCTGCAACGTCCCTCCCGAATCCTTTGGAGGGCACGATGCTAAAGTTTGTAGTTATGAGCGATCTTCACCTGGTGGAGGAAGACAAGCAGTCCCACGGACTGGACACCTTCGCGCGCCTTGAGCAAGGGATCGAAGCGATCAACGCGCGCCATTCGGACGCTGAGTTTTGCGTCCTTGCGGGTGATCTTGCCGACCTCGGGTTCGAAGGCGCGGTGGAACCCTACAACCGGCTCAAGGACCTCGTGTCGCGCCTGAGCATGCCGTGTCACATCACCATCGGCAACCACGACAAGCGCGAGACATTCGTCTCGATCTTTGGCGAGGATGCAAAGTCCGAGACCGGGTACATTGACAAGGTGATCGACGCGAACGGACATCGTGTGATCCTGCTCGACTCAGTTCTGGCCGATGACGTCGAAGAGTATCACCACGGCGGGACCTTGGCGGATGAACAATTGGACTGGCTCAAGGCACGGCTGGCCGAGCATGATGGTCCGGTCGTCGTGGTGTTGCATCACCATGCGAACCCCTTGGGAACCAATGTGGATCGCATCATGCTCGACAACGGTCCGGCCTTTGTCGACACGCTCAAGACCCACGGTGATGTCCGTCAGGTGATCGCGGGTCACGTGCACTACACATCGGTCGGCGTATGGCGTGGCATCCCGTTCACCACAACGGCGGGCACGCATTACGGCGTGACTGTTCCTTTGGATGACAGCAAGACGCGCCGTCTATGGGGACCGGCACAAATCGCAGTCGTTCTGGGCGATGACGAACAAACGCTGGTTCACTTCGACAACTACCTCGATGGGAACGCCGTACTGGCTTAACCGCCCGCGGTTTCAGAACACTAAGATCTGTCACAAGGGCACGCCTTACGTGCGGGTGCCCTCGTGACCATCAACTGCGCGCATGGTCGAGCCTAGGCGCCGTTGGGCTGCGCCAGCCTGCCAAACACATCTGCGAAAGCGCACTACAACCACTGTCACGTCGGCTGCGGCGCGCCCGCTGATGAGGTGCGGGCCCGCCAAACCCACGCGAGGCACCACATGAACAGCCGTTCGGATCGCGGGTACTGCCCCTTGGCATCGCAGAACGCGCATTCGCGCGTCGGACAGACCCGTCGAACAATGCCTCGAATCGCTATTGAGCCTCCGGTGCCTGCGCTCGACGGGTCCCCGAAGCCCTGTCCGAGCAAGATCGGGGCAGTTTCTCGGCGCGCCCGCACACAATAGCGGAGTCTGTGTAAGGCGCTGGAAACAGTTTTGCGTAGAATCTGTGAAATTTCGCAAAAAACCCTTTGTTTACAAAGATTTCATTTGGTCGCAGTCGCTGCGTTACGCCTGCTTGGGACGTTGCACTTCGCGAGTTCATTCGCGAAATACGATGGGGATCCTCATGACGACGAGATTTATTGGTGCCGTAGCGGCATCTGCACTGATGGCTGGCTCAGCGTATGCCGACGGCCACAAAGTTTCTTTCGAATACTGGTACGGCCTCGGTGGCTACCTCGGTGAGGTTGTTGCGGAGACATGTGACCGCTTCAACGCCGCGCAGGATCAGTACGAGATCGTCTGCGTTGGTCAGGAAGGCTATGCAAACGCCGTCCAGAACACGATCGCGGCTTTCCGTG
>JBCBKU010000021.1:0-51028 GCA_038521345.1 Pseudomonadota bacterium
CGAATGCGATTTTTCGCGGCCCGACGCTGACGGAGTACGGGATGCACGAGGTCGAAGTGACTGACCCGGACGGCAATGTTGTTTGCTTTGGTGAGGATGCAGGATGAGTGGCAAGCTGATCGCTATTCTCCTTGTCGCCTGCGGTATAGTTGCGGGCGCGGCCATGTATTGGCTCCAGGTCTATGCTTTCTATGAACGCTTGGCGCCAAGTGACATCGATTTGACCGTCACGGCAGACGGAACGTCGGGTCCACTTGACGTCGTCGCCGTCGAGGCCATCGATGCGAGTTCTTCGCCCATCCGGTTTCGCGCCTGTTTCGAGGTGGATGGTGCTGTGACTGGCGACGCCTACGAAGGCGCCGTCCCCCTGAATGCGCCAGGCTGGTTTGGATGTTTCGATGCGGCCGCGATCGGTGAGGACTTGGTACAAGGTCGCGCGACGGCGGTCCTTGGCAAGGCGCATGTCCAATATGGAATCGACCGCGTTCTCGCTTTTTATAGTGACGGGCGTGGATTTGCCTGGCACCAGATTAACCCGTGCGGCGAAGCCGCATTCGACGGTGATCCGCTTCCCGCGGGTTGCCCGCAACCGCCCGAGGAGTTCCGTTAATGCCTGATCTTCTGATCGAGCTGTTCTCTGAAGAGATCCCCGCGCGGATGCAGGCGCGGGCGGCAGCGGATCTGCGCGACCGTGTCACCGATGGATTGGTCGAGGCCGGGTTGACCTACGGGGGCGCCGAGTCGTTTTCGACCGCGCGCCGGCTCGCGCTTACCGTGAGCGGGCTGGACGCGGACAGCAAACCGACGCGGGAAGAGCGGAAGGGCCCTCGGGCGGATGCGCCGGAAAAGGCCATCGAGGGTTTTCTGCGATCCACGGGTTTATCCATTGATGATCTCGAGCGGCGCGAAACACCGAAGGGTGACGTTTTGTTTGCGGTTGTCGAAACTCCAGGTCGGTCCGCCGATGCGATCGTTGCGGAGGTGCTGGAATCCGTCATCCGAGGGTTCTCCTGGCCCAAATCCATGCGCTGTGGCTCGAGCGAATTGCGCTGGGTCCGCCCCCTGCAATCAATCCTGTGTATTCTGGTCGATGAAGAGGGCGCGCGCGTCGTCCCTCTGTCTGTCGATGGTATTTCGTCCGGGGATACGACCGAGGGGCACCGGGTTCATGGTTCGGGGCGGTTCGCTGTCCGATCTTTCGACGATTACGAGACCCGTCTGAAAACCCAGCATGTTGTACTTCGGGCTGACGATCGCGCCGAGTCTATTCGCCACGACGCCGAAACGCTGGCCTTCGCGCAAGGGTATGAACTGGTCAAGGACAGCAAGCTTCTGGATGAAGTCGCGGGGCTCGTGGAATGGCCCGTTCCGATGATGGGAGAAATCGGGGCGGATTTTCTCGATCTGCCGCCACAAGTCCTTCAGACCTCCATGCGGGAGCATCAGAAGTTCTTTTCCGTCCGGAATCCGAAGTCCGGACGCATCGAACGCTTTGTCACGGTCGCGAACATCGAGGCGCGCGATGGCGGCGCGACGGTTCTGGCCGGCAATCAAAAGGTACTCGCAGCGCGTTTGTCGGATGCCAAGTTCTTCTGGGAGAACGACTTGCGTGTGGCCGAGGGGGAGCGCATGGCGCCCTGGCTCGCGCGGCTGGAGACCGTGACCTTTCACGCCAAACTTGGCACAGAGGCGGAGCGCATTCATCGGATCGCGGCTTTGGCCGAGAAGATTGCGGACGTGATCGATGCTGATCCGGCTCAGGCGGCCGAGGCGGCCCGGATAGCCAAGGCCGACCTGGCTTCTGAGATGGTCTACGAATTCCCTGAACTACAAGGGATAATGGGACGATACTATGCAGCGCGTGCCGGCTTCCCCGCCGATGTCGCAGCTGTTTGTGACGAGCACTATGCCCCTCTCGGTCCGTCGGATGTGGTGCCAAATGCGCCGTTGTCGGTGGCTGTTTCACTGGCCGACAAGATCGACACGTTAACCGGGTTCTGGGCAATAGATGAGAAACCCACGGGATCGCGCGACCCCTTCGCACTACGCCGCGCGGCATTGGGCGTTATTCGGCTGGTCCTGGAGAACTCCTTGCGTCTGTCCCTTGATCGACTGATCGACGCGCAAATCCTAAGACACGAAATCGAACCGCTCGACGATGCCAAAGAGCGGGCGATCCTTGACGCCGTCTTGCAAGAGGTCGCCCGTCACGGGCCATTCGGTGCCGCTGCACGCGCTGTCATAGACAAGATTGAAGGAGAGGCGCCGGTCTGGGTGAAGAAGGTCACCGAGCACGCTCCTGACACAAGCGACGATCTTGTCGCCTTCATCCATGATCGTTTGAAAGTCTATCTGCGCGATCGAGGTGTCCGGCACGACGTGATCGACGCCTGCCTCTCGATGCCGAACAAGGATGACCTGACGCTTTTGGTGCGCCGTGCTGAAGCGCTAGGTGCGATCCTTGGAACGGAGGATGGCGAGAACCTCGTCCAGGGTTTCAAGCGCGCCAACAACATCCTGAGCCAGGCCGAAGAGGCCGACGGCGTCGAATACTCCTACGGAACGGACTCCAAGTTCGCGGAAACCGATTCCGAGCGTGCTGTGTTTGAGGCACTTGATACGGCCGAAGCCGCCATTGGCCCGGCGATGGAGGTCGAGGACTTCGAGACCGCGATGCATGTGATGGCGGGGTTGCGTGCCCCGCTTGATGCGTTTTTTGAGGACGTTCAGGTCAACGCGGATAACCCCGTTTTGCGCCGCAATCGCCTGAACCTTTTGTCGCGAATACGAACAATCTGCCTCTCGGTGGCGGATCTGACGCGGCTGTCGGGTTGACAGGCAAACTGTAACGGAATGCTTGCAAGGACGACCTGCGGGCGTATTGTGCGCGCAGGAGGCATGCCGCGGTGCAGAAACGCTTTGAAATCCCCGACTTTCTGGAAATAACTCCGGACGCGCCCATCGCGACAAGCCAGCATGGTGGGCGGGCAAAGTGTCTGCAAAGGCTCATTCGGCTGGGTTTGCCGGTACCAAAAACCGTTGCCCTCTCATTCGCGTCAGTCCGTGGACTGGCGGCTGGTTCGCTTCCGGATCTTCGAGCTATTCTCTCGATTTTTGAAACTGATGGCCTCTTCTCAGTGCGTCCGTCTTCTGAAGATCCGGACTGGGGAGGGCCAAGTGCAATCCTGAACATTGGGATGAACGATCATCGCCATGCGGAATTGACAGAGCGCATTGGCGCTAACGCCGCTGATGTCTTGTATCTTCGCTTCATCCGCGCCTTTGCAGTCGAGGTTGCGCGGCTGGATCCCGACGTTTTCGAGATGGGTGAAGACGCTTCGATTCCCGCCTTGCTTGCGGCGTACGAGGTGGAAACAGATGCACCGTTTCCGCAGGACGCGACGGCCCAGCTCTCCGAGGTTCTTCGGTCAATGGCGCGGGCCTGGGACGGAACGACTGCGCGTCTCTTGCGTCAGGCGAAGGGGGCACCGGCGGATGCCGGGCTAGGTCTTGTGGTGCAATCCATGGCGCTTGGCGTGGGCCCTGGGGAAAGTGGTTCCGGGGTCATCCAATTCGTCGACTCGGCCACGGGACAAGGCCAGATCACCGGGCGGTACCTCGGTCAGAGCCAGGGCCGCGACGCTATCGGGGCTGGCGCCGGCGCGCTGTATCTCACCAATGATCCGCGCGGACCGTCTCTTGAAGAACATGCTCCGAAGATCTTCGACGCACTGGTCGCGGCCGGCGCCTCTTGCCGCACAAGGTTGCGCGAGGAGATGCAGATCGAATTTGCGGTCGAAAATGGTCGCCTTGCAGTTCTGGATGCGGTTCGCGTTCAGCGGTCGGCGCGCGCGGATGTCGAGATTGCGGTCGCGCTGGCTCAGGACGGCGTTCTGACCAATGACGAGGCCGTTCTGCGTGTGACGCCGGGAGCGTTGCCTGAGTTGCTGCATCGCCATGTGAATCCGCGCGCCAAGCGGGATGTGTTCGTCAAGGGCATTGGCGCAAGCCCAGGCGCGGCGACGGGGCGTCTCGCCTTCTCGTCCCGTGCGGCCCAAGCCGCCGCGGCGCAAGGGGACGCATGTATTCTCGTTCGCCGCGAGACGACACCAGAGGATGTGCGCGGCATGCATTCTGCTGCCGGTGTCCTGACCGAACGTGGTGGCATGTCGAGCCATGCTGCAGTGATTGCTCGTGGCCTGGGCGTGCCCTGCCTTGTCGGCGCGAATACGATGCGTCTTGATCGTCGTGCGAAGACACTGACCTCGCCGGATGGACGCGTTTTTCGAGAAGGCGATGTTGTCACACTGGACGGCGCGCGCGGTGAGGCTCTGGCGGGCGAGGTGCAGTTGCTAGAGCCCGCCTTGGGCGAGGCATTTCAGACCCTTCTCGGATGGGCGGACGAAGCGCGCGATATTGGCGTGCGGGCCAATGCCGATACACCGGCCGAAGCCGAAGTGGCCCGGCGATTCATGGCCGAAGGTATCGGTTTGGCCCGGACCGAGCACATGTTCCTCGACGAGGATCGGTTGACGGTCATGCGTGAAATGATCTTCGCCGACGGACCCGAGGCGCGTGCGGCGGTTCTGAAGCGTCTTCTGCCAATGCAGAGACAGGACTTTGCCGGGCTCTTCGAGATCATGGCCGGGCTTCCTGTCTGCATCCGGCTCTTCGATCCGCCATTGCACGAATTCCTGCCGACGACCCACGACGCGATTGTCGAGTTGGCCAACGCGCTTGATCTTTCCGTAACGACCGTGACGCGCCGGATCGAGGCATTGAGCGAATTTAATCCGATGCTTGGCATGCGGGGTGTGCGTCTAGGCATCACGATCCCCGAGATCTACGAGATGCAGGCACGCGCAATCTTTGAAGCGGTGGTCGATACCGGAGACGCCGGCACAACAGTGGTCCCCGAGATTATGATCCCCCTTGTTTCGGCCATGCGCGAGGTTGAGCTCGTTACCGGGCGCATCCATGCCGAGGCCGCCCGCGTTAGGGCCGAGCGCGCCGTCGATTTTAACTACAAACTGGGCGTGATGGTCGAGACACCGCGTGCGGCTCTTCGCGCCGACGAGATTGCCAATCACGCCGAGTTTCTGAGCTTTGGCACCAATGATTTGACCCAGATGGCCTATGGCCTGTCCCGCGATGATGCAGGGCGCTTCATGCGCACTTATGTGGCCGAAGGTGTGTTCCCGGAAGATCCTTTTCACCGTCTCGACGTTGAAGGGGTTGGGGAGCTTTTGACGATCGGAGCCGAACGCGGGCGGAGGGCGCGCCCAGAGGTTGTCCTGTCTATTTGCGGCGAGCATGGGGGCGATCCCACATCCATCGCTTTCTGTCGTGAGGCAGGATTTGACTATGTCTCCTGTTCGCCATTCCGCGTGCCGGTGGCGCGTCTTGCGGCAGCCCACCTGGCCATTCAGGGCCGTCTGACCCCCGACCACGGGGCAAATTAGGCAACAATACGCCGATAAAGTGGCATATGTGTGGAGAGACGGAACAGTCTTCGTCTCTGGCTTGTGGACCAACTGGCGTCGATGAGATAGTGATCGCCAGCCTTCAAGCGGGTGGTAACGGACCCGTAAATTGCTGGAAGGGGGGCTAGATGTTTCCGAGACCCACATCGTGGGGCGTTTTGTTTTGTGCTTTCTTTGGTTTTACATCGGCTGTGAACGCCGACGTGATCCTGAGCAAATCCAATCCCCCGACACTTGAAATCTCCGACACGATCGGTGCGGCATTCGAAGCCGAACGCAGGGCCGTGAACCGGATTAATGCCAATCGGGCGCGCCGTATCTTGGACACCCAATCTGACGCAGCGGTTCCATCCGGCTACTATGATCGCGATCGGATCCGTGCGCTTCCGGTTGTCGCAGGCGATAGGGAATGGGGTTGCTTGACCGAAGCACTGTATTTCGAAGCCCGTGGCGAGAGCGTGCGTGGAATGTTTGCCGTGGCCGAGGTGATTTTGAACCGAGTCGACAGCGAACGGTATCCGAGCACGATCTGTGCGGTTGTTAATCAGGGCACCGGTGAACGGTTCCGGTGCCAGTTCACCTACACCTGCGATGGTCGCGCCGAGACGATCAACGAGCCAAAGGCGTGGGATTTTGTCGGTAAAGTCGCGGCTTTGTCGATCGCGCGCGACAACAGACCGCTGACCGATGGCGCCACCCACTATCACACAACGGCCGTAAACCCGCGATGGGCGCGAGTCTATGACCGGGTTGGGCAGATCGGCGATCATCTATTCTATCGCCAGAACTACGACCGGGTTGCGCGGCGGTAACCAGCATCACGCTGTGTGAGCGATGTTTCAGATCGTGCAGGCTTTTGCCAGACATGGTGACTGGGCCTGTGCATAACCTCGTGGATTGTGCTAGCGGTCTTGTGACCAGAAACGCTCCGAAACAAGGGGCGCGGCAATCAATTGAGGCATTTGGCGCATGGCACGCACGCTTTTTGGGACCGATGGGGTCCGGGGACAAGCCAACACATATCCAATGACCGCCGAAATGGCGTTGCGCCTGGGCGCGGCCGCAGGGCGGTACTTTCGACGCGAAGGGTCCGGTCGACACCGCGTTGTTATCGGGAAGGATACGCGGCTTTCGGGATACATGTTCGAGACGGCGCTGACGGCTGGTTTCACGTCCACCGGAATGGATGTCCTACTTCTCGGACCTGTCCCGACGCCGGCCGTTGGCCTCTTGGTACATTCCATGCGCGCGGATGTCGGCGTCATGATCTCGGCAAGCCACAACCCGCACGAAGACAACGGGATCAAGTTTTTCGGGCCGGACGGGTTCAAACTCTCGGATGCCGCCGAAGCTGAGATAGAAGAGATTCTTGCCGAGGACGTGACGCTGGCACCCGCGGCTGAAATTGGTCGGGCGAAGCGCATCGACGACGGCCGTTTCCGTTATGTTGAACGCGTGAAGTCCACGTTTCCTTCGGACCTGAGGCTAGACGGGTTGAAGGTTGTTATCGACTGTGCGCATGGCGCAGCCTACCGGGCGGCCCCTGATGTTCTCTGGGAACTCGGCGCCGAAGTTATCCCGGTCGGGGTGGAGCCGAACGGATTGAACATCAATGCGGGCTGCGGATCGACTGATGTGGCGCTGGCCGCGCGAACGGTGCTCGAAACCGGTGCCGATGTGGGCATCGCGCTCGATGGGGACGCGGACCGTGTAATGATTCTCGACGAGACAGGGGCCGTAGCCGATGGGGACCAGTTGATGGCGCTCTTGGCCATGCGCTGGGCGACGCTCGGGCGGCTTAAGTCCAACACACTCGTGGCTACAGTCATGTCGAACCTCGGGCTTGAGCGGTATCTTGGTGACAATGGCATCGACCTCGCGCGTACGAAAGTTGGTGACCGCTATGTCGTTGAGCGGATGCGCGCGGGAGGCTTCAATATGGGCGGCGAGCAGTCGGGCCATATCGTGATGACCGATTATGCAACAACCGGTGATGGCCTGCTCGCCGGCCTGCAATTCCTTGGGGAGATGGTGCGCACCGGGCATCGGGCATCGGATCTGGTCACCAGTTTTGAACCCGTTCCGCAGCTCTTGAGGAATGTACGATACGGTGACGGAGCCTTGCCGCTCGACGCACCGTCGGTTCAAGCGGCGATCGAGGCTGCCGAGGCGCGGCTAAATGGATCTGGTCGCCTTCTGATCCGGAAGTCTGGAACCGAGCCCCTGATCCGCGTCATGGCCGAGTGCGAGGACCCGGCTCTCTTGACCGAGACCGTGAACAGTATCGTCGCCGAAGTGGAGGCCGTGGCTTAGCGGCGCACCACCTTCGACTTTGAGGTCGGCAGGTCCTCGCGATCCACCTCTGGCAAGTCCACGGTTTCATCGATGGCCAGCGCCTTGGCACCAGTTGTCGGAGTCTTACGCACCTGAAGGCCCTCAAATGTCGCGGGCAGGTCAGGCTCTTCCTGCTCTTGATCGACGAACACCTCGATGGTGGCTTCCGTTCGATCATCGGTCAGACCGAGACCGATCCCGAGAATACCGGCAACGTGACCGTACTCACGGATGAATGCCTGCTGGCACACGCGTGCTTTGGTCATGTCGTTGCCTGACGTCATATCGCCAAGTCCAGATCCAGAATGTCGAGGACGCGCTCAAGATTGCACGCATAAGTTATGCCTTTGTTGCCCGCCCCGCCAGACTTGGAGCCGGCGAAAAGCAAGCCCCCAGGTCGGAAATCCTCCGTCAGGATGATGGATCCACTGTCGCCACCGTCTGAGAAAGCGCTGCTGCCCGTCGTCTGGATGGCGGTTACGTTCTGGAACACTCCGACGCCTTTCTCAAAGGCGACCTGCAGGTTCATTACGTTGACGGCTGTCACGACACCCCATGTGTGTCCTGTTGTCCGGCCAACTTTCTGGACCGTGTCGAGGGCGTTCAGCGTCACCGGGTCAGTTTGAGCAATCTGTCCCAAGGGCACGCCGTTGTTGTCGCGGATCGTGCCGAGATCAGTGCCGCGATTGCCATCAAGCTCGGACCACGCGCAATCAAGCTCGTTCGGCGCCCCTGTCAGGTCGATGGGCAGGAACCGGTCCAAGGTACCCACCCGCTCACCCGAGGAGCCACCGTCCGAGCGCGCCCGCTGCCAACTTGCGTCGCCCGGTGTCGCTTCGTTGACATTCGCCAAAACATGGTTGTTTGAGAGGATTCCGAGGGTCCCGGTACCCTTGTCGCGGGCGAAGCCGCCCAAAGTGCCGGCCGTTATGTCGGGGTGCCCGACACTTAGGCCCGGACAAAGCGGGTCGCGCCGTTCCCGGGTCCATGACAAGGCCCGCGTACGTCCAGCGTAGCGGACGGAAATCTCGGCCTTGAACCGGTCACGAAGCCGCTGGATGAGTTCGTGTTCATCCATACCGGGGCGCTGGTAAAGCGCGACCAGCTCCATCCCGCGGCCCTTGCGCTGAGGCTGAATCCCGATGGCGACATCATCTTCCGGACGCCATTCCGGTATCTTGACGGGGGCGGGCCCACCGAACTCTGGTTCGGCCTGTAGTCGTCCTGCCGATGCGGCGCTTGCCACCACCGAAAAAGCGCCTGTTTCGTTGGATGTTCCGTTGCGTGGATTGACAAAATGGGGGTCACCCGTCGGGCCAGCCACCTCGTCGAACCCGAACATGTCCCGCAATATCTCTATCTGCGCGTTCCGCGCCGAATCCATATCCATAATTATGTGCCTCTTAAAATTGAGGCCCTGAGGATGGCGGCGGCTCCCGCGACCTGTCAAGGAGTCCGGGATCCTTCCAATGCACTGGCCGTGCCTACGGCATGCCGAACTCGATGCGCCAGCCACCGTCGCAGTTCGCGGCCAAGAGTGTGATGCGGCAGGTGATCAGTGCCCCAGTCGGAACCGCATAGGTCATTTGGGTTCCGAACAAAACTCCGCGTCCACCAAGGGCGCGGGCGGTGCGCGGTGGTTGGCCTTCGGTCAATAAGGCTTGGGTCGATACCGGGAATGTCTCGGTCGCGCCGTCCGCGTCTCGGACCAGTTCTGCGTTTTGGCCTGCGATCCGGTTGATCACGATTGCCGAGGCCAGCGTGTCTGCAAGAAACACCATGAACAGGGCGCCGGCTCCAATCCAGATCCAGCGCCCCATCGAGTCAATTCTTCGACTTGTCGACCATGCGGCCCTCAGTGATCCAAGGCATCATGCCACGCAGCTTCTCGCCGACTTCCTCGATCTGGTGGGCGTCGTTGTTGCGGCGCGTTGCCTTGAAGTATGGCTGGCCGGCTTGGCATTCCTGCATCCAGTCGCGCACGAAGGCACCGGACTGAATATCGCTGAGGATCCCCTTCATGCGGGCTTTGGTCTCGTCGTACGGGAGCACGCGGGGCCCTGAAACATACTCGCCATATTCAGCAGTGTTGGAGATCGAGTAGTTCATGTTGGCGATGCCGCCTTCGTAGATCAGGTCTACGATCAGCTTTACCTCGTGAAGGCACTCGAAATAGGCCATCTCGGGCGCGTATCCGGCCTCAACCAGCGTTTCGAAGCCCGCACGGATCATCTCCACAAGCCCGCCGCAGAGAACGGCCTGTTCGCCGAAGAGGTCAGTTTCGCACTCTTCCTTGAAGTCTGTCTCGATGATGCCCGAGCGCCCGCCACCGATGGCCGAGCAGTACGAAAGGCCGATCTCCAGCGCTTTGCCGGACGCATCGTTGTGAACCGCCACGAGGCAAGGCACGCCGCCTCCCTTAGAGTACTCGCCGCGAACCGTGTGACCCGGCCCCTTGGGTGCCATCATGATCACGTCAACGCCGGGCTTGGGTTCGATCAAACCGAAATGTACGTTCAGGCCGTGGGCAAACGCAATGGCTGCACCGTCCTTGAGGTTGTCGTGCACGTACTTCCGGTAAGTCTCGGCCTGCAGTTCATCCGGCATGGTGAACATCATCAAGTCACACCAAGCCGCGGCCTCGGCGATGCCCATGACCTGAAGCCCTTCGCCCATCGCCTTGTCTGCTGATGGCGATCCCTCGCGTAGCGCCACAGCAAGGTTCTTGGCACCGCTGTCGCGCAGGTTCAGCGCATGTGCGTGTCCTTGGCTGCCATAGCCCAAGATTGCGATCTTCTTGTCCTTGATCAGATTGATGTCGCAGTCGCGATCGTAGTAGACGCGCATGGCTCGCCTCCCCTTGCTGTCCCGTCATTCAAAAGCCTGCGCGTCTTTAGCGGAACTGGCCGCGGGTGCAAGGCGGTCGGGCGCTCGCGAACGGCATACCGAGGTAGACTTTGCATCCCGCGTCCCGCGCCGGTATGCCGCCCGCGTCAGAGGAGGAGCTTGCCCCATGTCCGCGCTGTTGCCCGATATCGATCCCGATGGTCTTCTGGAATTCTCGGTCGTCTTCACTGATCGATCGCTTAACCACATGAGCGCGGCGTTTCAGGACGTGATGCGCGATATCTCTAGGCTCTTGAAGGATGTCTACAAGGCCGACGCCGTGGCACTGGTTCCCGGCGGTGGCACATATGCGATGGAAGCAGTGGCGCGCCAGCTTGCCACCGATGCGCGGGCCATGGTCATTCGGAACGGGTATTTCTCGTATCGTTGGAGCCAGATTTTCGAAGCGGGTGCGATCCCCGCGGGCGAGATTGTCATGCCCGCGCGGCGGACTGGTAACGGCGCGCAGGCTCCTTTCGCGCCCGCTGCAATAGAGGATGTCGTTGCACGCATCCGGGCCGAAGCGCCAGATGTCGTCTTCGCGCCTCATGTCGAGACGAGCGCAGGGCTGATTCTGCCCGACGACTACCTGTCTGCGGTCTCCGATGCCGTGCATGAGGTCGGCGGGCTTTTCGTTCTGGATTGTATCGCTTCGGGTTGTGTTTGGGTGGACATGGAGGCGACCGGCGTCGACGTCCTGATTTCTGCGCCCCAGAAGGGATGGTCGTCATCGCCCTCGGCGGGTCTTGTGATGTTGTCCGAGCGGGGCGCGGCACGGGTTCGCGACCGCGCTTCGACAAGCTTTGCCATTGATCTCAAGAAGTGGCTCGAGATCATGGATGCCTACGAAGCGGGCGGGCATGCCTACCACGCAACGATGCCCACGGATGCGCTTCGCGATTTCCGCGACACGATGCTCGAATGCGAAGCGGCGGGGTTCCCGACGCTTGCTGAGGCGCAGTGGACACAGGGCCACGCGGTACGCGCGGCGCTCAAGGCAAAGGGGTATCAGTCTGTCGCAGCCGAGGGTTTTGAGGCACCCGGTGTGGTCGTTTCTTTCACGGACGATCCCGAAATGCAGATGGGAAAACCATTTGCCGCCGAAGGTCTGCAGATCGCCGCGGGCGTTCCGCTTATGGTAGGCGAAGGTCCTGACTACCGCAGTTTTCGGATCGGGCTTTTTGGTATCGACAAGCTTCTCGACGTCGATGCCAGTGTCGCCCGATTTGAAGCCGCGCTCGAAAAGGTCGCCTAGCCGCCGGGTCCGAGGCCGGCTCTCATTATGGTGCGACGGAGCGGCCCGATGTCATGAGTGGCTTGCAGGCCCAGCTGCCGCAGGCGCTGGACTGGAGCGGCCCCCGATTTGCAGACCCGGTTCAGCAGATCGACGGCGGCTGTTCGCGCAAGGATGTCACCCATGCGCGCGCGCGAATAGGCAGCCAGCATCGCTTCGGCTCCGAGGCCGTCGGGCGTGGCAAGCTCGGCAAGCACCGCGATATCCGCAAGCGAGGTATTCAGTCCCTGGGCGCCGATAGGTGGCATCACATGCGCGGCTTCCGCGACCAAGGCCGTGCGGTGATGGACCAACCGTGTCGCCCGCTGGGTCGTCGTCGGATAGGTGGCGACGGGGCTGATCGGGTCCATAGCCCCAAGAATGCCGGTCGATCTGGCGGTCATTTCCACTGCCAGCAGTTCTAGACCTGCCGAAGCCCGGGCGCGTGCCTTGGCTGTCTCGTCCATCCAGACGATAGCCGATGCGGGAGCGCCAGCCTGATCCTCCATGGGCACGGTCGTGAACGCGCCACCTCGATTGTAGACCTCTGTTGAGACATTGCCGTGTGGCAAGGCGTGGCGGGCGGCGAAGGCGAGGGCTGTTTGTCCATAGCGCTTGACGCGCACACCAATTCCGGTGGCCGCCCGCACTGCAGAGGTACGCCCATCGGCTCCGATCACCAATCGGGCAGAGATGCGGTTTCCATCCGACAGACGCGCAATCACCCGATCATCACGAAACACCAAGTCCGAGAGGCTGGGTCCAAAACGCAACTCGACTCTGTCGCTGGATCCCAGCGTATCGGCCAGCGCCGACCGGGCACGCCAATTGGCAACGTTCCAACCGAATGGCCCGGAACCAGGATCATCCGGAGTGAACGTACGCTCGGCCACGGGATGCGGTGGCCAACCCGAGGTATCGATGACGCGCAGCGCTGCAAGTGGAGTGGCGTGTGGAAGCATGGCCTGCCAGACCCCAGCATCGTCCAGAAGATCTCGTGATGGGCGCAAATAAGCGGTCGTGCGCAAATCCGCGCCCTCGCTGTCCGGACCAGAAATAGGCGCAGCGGGATCGACGACAATCACAGAAAACTCACGAGATGCGAAGGCGGCTGCCGCAGCAAGGCCCGCAATCCCGCCCCCTGAGACGAGTACGTCGCAGTGCAATCCTGCCGTCATGCGCGTGCCTCGGTGTCTGTAAGCCGACGCAGAAACCGGGTCAGGTCATCGGTTCCGTAGTGGATGTGGTCGGCCTCGTCCGGTTCTGCGTGAACATGGACGGTGCGCATTCCAAGAGCGTGGGGCGCAACCAAATTTCGGGCCATGTCTTCAAACATGGCGCCCTCCATGGGGTCGATAGCCGCGCGGGCAAACACGGTTTCAAAGGCCGCACGTTCGGGTTTTGGGCGATAGGCGGCATCCTCGACGCCGTAGAGCCCGTCGAACAGTCCCGCGAGTCCCCGCGCCTCGGTCACACGTTCGGCGTAGGTCGCTGTCCCGTTGGTGTAGACGACTTTGCGCCCCGGGAGATTGCGGATGGCGGCGGCAAGTTCGGGATCTGGCGCAAGAATGCCGAAGTCGATGTCGTGCACATCGGTCAGGTACGCTTCGGGTTCCATTCCATGCTCCTCCATTAGACCGGAGAGCGTAGTTCCGTAACGCGCCCAGTAATCGTCGCGAAGACGGTTGGCTTCATCCCGCGATACGCCTGCGGTCTCCGAGACCCATTCTGTCATCCGCGCCTCGATCTGGTCGAAGAGCCGCATCTCGGGCGGATAGAGTGTGTTGTCGAGGTCGAAGACCCAGACGCGTACGTGAGAGAAATCGTCCAGTGGCATAGGCGACAGGTAGTCCAGCGCCCCATCCCCGGCAATGGCCTGCGGCTTGTCGCCCCGGAACCGCTCGCCTAGGCTCGCGCTAAACGAGAAGGAGTTCCGGCATGTCCGACACCAAACTTGCCCCGACGGATGCCTACGGCCTCATCCTCCATGCCATTGACGACGGAACTTACAAGCCGGGGGATCGGCTGGTCGAAAGCGAACTGGCTGAACGGTTTGGTGTCTCGCGCACTCCTGTTCGCGAAGCACTGCAACGGCTTGAGACACAATCCCTGCTGGTTCGGGACGGGCGCTCGCTGATTGTCGCTTCGCTCGACCACAACGATATGTCGGATCTCTATATCGTCCGAAGCGCTCTTGAAGGTTTGGCAGCCGGGCTGGCGGCCCGGCACGCTACCGAAGAAGAAATCCGGGTCCTGAGCCAAATGGTCGAGGATGACCGTGCCCATCTCTCGGATCCGGCAGCCTTGGCGCGGGCAAACCGTCGGTTCCATCGCCAGGTACATCTGGCGTCCCACAACCGTTTTCTCGTGCAGCAGCTCGATCTCGTCTACCGTTCGATGGCGCTCATGGCCACCACATCGCTGGCGGTCGAGGGTAGGGGCGCGACCGCCTTGTCGGAGCACGAGGAAATCGTCGCCGCAATTGCGCGTCGCGATTCCGACGGTGCAGATGCCAAGCTGCGCGCGCATATCAGTCGGGCCTTCGAAACGCGGCTCAAGTCGGACGCCGCAGCCAACTGACGCCGCGCCAACGGCGACTGGTCCCCATCCCGTGGGCTGTCTTGTCCCAGAAGAAGGGACGGACAAGGAGCTCCCAAAGAGCTTTTAGCGCCGCCAGGCTGCCCATCATTGCGTAGATATGAAAGCTCGGAACCCATGGAGTAAGCCACCGCCGGCCCGACCGCCGGACTGCGGCGACGCCTACGGCGATGTTCAGCACTTCGGCGCCGATTAGCGACATGCCAATCCAGACCAGAGTCGGCCGGGCAATAAGTGTTTCGAGCGGATGAGGTAGGCTCAGGGGCAGGGCCCACAGCGTCCAAAGTAGCGGTGCAAAAAGCGCAAGGACCACGGATCCCAGAAACAAGATCTGGACGGCGATGAACCCAGACGCACCGAGTTCCTGCCAGAGACTCCATGGGCGGCGCATGTGTTGCGCGTAGGTGATTGCATAGCCCTTGATCCACCGGGACCTTTGGCGCACCCAAGCACCGGGCTGGCACGTCGCTTCCTCCTGCGTTTCGGTGTCAATCAGCTCGGTCCGGAAACCCGCCCTGGCAAGCCGCAAACCCAGATCCGCGTCTTCAGTGACATTGTGCGCGTCCCAAGCTCCAAGACCTTCCAGAACGTGCCGCCGAAAAAATAGCGTGGTGCCCCCAAGCGGAATAGGCAGGCCAAGCCGCGCCAGGCCGGGCAGGATCAAGTGAAACCAGATCGCGTAGTCGATCGCAAAACAGCGTGCCATCCAGTTCTGCCGTTCGTTGTAAAAGGCAAGCCGCCCCTGCAAGCAGGCGACATCCGGGCTTGCACGGCCAAACTCGCGCGCCACTACCCAGAGCTGGCCAGGAGCCGGTGCATCTTCTGCGTCGTAGATACCCACGATGTCCCCACGCAAGAACCCGAGCGCGTAATTCATCGCACGAGGTTTGGTCTTGAGTGTTCCATGGGGCACACGAATGATCCGCATCCAAGAGGGTAGTGTGGCGCGCCGGAGAGAATCTTCGGTAATCCAGTCATCCTCTTCGACGACGAGACACAAGTCTAATCGGTCGCGAGGATAGTCGAGTGCCGACAGTCGCTTCACCAGATGGGCCGCGATTTGGCGTTCTCGGAACAACGGCACCAACAAACCGATACGGGGCGCTGCAGTGGCTTCGACACGGCGCGTGCGGAACATGGACCCATCGGCTCGTCGGCCTTTGAGTGCGGCGAGTGCGGCACCTGAACGAAGTATGACACCGGACCAAAGAAGGGCGAGTAGCACGAGGAACAGAACCAAAAATGTTGTCGACGGGAAGAGCGCAAAGGAAAGAGCGAGCCCGCCGAGCGTGCCTACGAGGACACGTCGCAACGCACCGCCGGCCCAGCCACGGCAACTGTCTTTTAGAGGCAATCGCGTTTCGGCGGCGCGGGCCAGCGCCGCACGCCGCCCCGTCAAAAGCGCCGTGGTTAAGACCGCATCCGTGGTGCGCACCATCCGTGCCGGTCCCACGCGCGACTCGAGCCCGGTACGTGCGCGCCGGAACGCGGACTCGGATCGAGCGGCCACCAATGTGGCGTAGCCAGCGCGTTTCCATGGAAGAACGCCTGTCGCGAGACATTGCCCGGGTCCAAAGGCGTCGACCAAACGCAAGTCCGGTGGATCCGCCAGCAGATCGCCCAGCCCGATGCCGCGTTGGCGCGCGAGTGCCACATCGAGTTCGGCTGGCGTGATCCGGTGCTGCCGCACGAGCGTTTCACCCAAAGGCTCATCACTAACCTGCTGATGCGCGAGCCCCAGAGCCAACTCCGCGGGACGGAGAGCTCCCATGTCGAGCAATATGGACCCGAGTTGCGGAGACGCACCCGCCCCCACATCGATCCGGTCGCTTGGCTTCAGGATAAGTGGCGGGGCAACTGCTCGGTCGGGCAGAAAGGCAGAGTGCAGGGACGTCATGAGCCAGATCGCTATTCCACGTTCCGGTCAGTGAAAGGACGCCCGTGGTTAACGCGCGGTTAAGCGCTGGACGGCATGTCCGCATGTGTGTCGCCAATAGCGCGTGCGAAGCGTTCGAACAAATAGTAGCTGTCCTGCGGGCCGGGGCTCGCCTCAGGGTGGTATTGCACGGAGAATACAGGCCGGTCCGCCATGCGGATCCCGCAATTGGATCCGTCAAAGAGCGAGACATGCGTTTCGATGACGCCATCGGGCAATGTCTGACTGTCTACTGTAAAGCCATGATTCATTGACGTAATCTCGACCTTTCCGGTTTCAAGATCCTTCACCGGGTGGTTTGCGCCGTGATGACCATGGTTCATCTTCACTGTTCGCGCCCCAAGCGCCAGCGCCAGCATCTGGTGCCCAAGGCAGATCCCGAATACCGGGATCTTGGTTCTTGCCAATACCTCTTTGATCATTGGTACGGCGTAGATTCCGGTGGCGGCGGGATCACCGGGCCCATTGGAGAGAAAAAGCCCGTCCGGGGATTGGTCAAGTACGTCATCGACCGAGGCCGTGGCAGGCATCACAGTAACGTCGCATCCGGCGCTGGCAAGGCAGCGCAGAATATTGCGTTTGGCACCATAATCGACCGCCACCACCTTGGGGGCGGGTCCTTCGCGGCGGCCAAAACCCTCAGGCCAGGCCCACCGGGTTTCGTTCCAACGGTAGGATTGGGCGCATGTCACTTCCCGTGCCAGATCCTGCCCCTCGAGACCCGGGAAAGCGCGCGCAGCCGCGACCAGTGCCTCAATATCGAACCTGCCGTCCGGATTGTGCGCCAATGCGACATGGGGAGCGCCCTGCCGGCGAATGGCACGCGTCAGTCGGCGTGTATCCACTCCTCCGATAGCAATCCGCCCGGTCCGCGCCAGCCAAGGTCCGAGCGCCTCGGCTGCGCGCCAGTTCGACGGGTCCGTCGGATCCCACTTTACAACCATACCCGCTGCAACCGGCGACGCCGTCTCGTCGTCTTCCGGGTTCGTGCCGACATTGCCCACATGCGGGAAGGTGAACGTCACGATCTGACCGGCATAAGACGGGTCGGTCATGATCTCCTGATATCCGGTCATAGACGTGTTGAAGCAGAGTTCTGCGGTGGTCATCCCGGAGGCGCCGAAGCCTTGTCCGTAGACAAGTGTTCCATCCGCCGTGGCAAGGCAGGCCGTTGGCTTGGGCTGGGCCATTCGCGCGCTCCGTCTAGGAAATTCGGACGGGTGTACCGCCGCCTCTACAAACGGTCAAGGTTGAGCTTTCTGCGACAACGCGCCTGACCGGAAGTCATCGGTTCCCTTGCGTTAACAATAGTTTGCGCAAGTCTGGCTTGGTTGCCGTTGCCGCCTGCATCGGCTAAGTTGACACTTCCGATCATGCTGGGGGATGAGGCTGATCCATGGAACTTCGAGCACGCGTGGGCGATGCGCTCAAAACCGCGATGAAGGCGAAAGACACGACACGTCTGTCGACATTGCGGCTGATCAATGCCGCCATCAAGGACCGCGATATCGCTCTTCGGGGGGAAGGCGGGGAAAAGGCTGATGTCGGTGTGGGTGATCCGGATGTACTCCAGATCCTCGGCAAGATGGTCAAACAGCGCCACGAAAGTGCGCGAGCTTACGAAGAGGGCGGTCGGCTCGAGTTGGCGGAGAAGGAACGGGCCGAAGCCATGGTCATCGAAGAGTTTCTGCCTAAGCCCCTGAGCGACAACAAGGTCGTTGAAGCCATCGACAAAGCGGTGGATAGCGTTGGGGCCACATCGATCCGAGAGATGGGTGCGGTGATGAAGGTTCTCAAGGACAAGTACACCGGCCAAATGGACTTCGCGAAAGTCGGTCCGATGGTCAAAGATCGGCTTGGCTCGGGATAGCGGCCTCCTCGTTACGCGCGGTAGAGGCGTGTGCGTCCCCGGTGGTTCGTATCCTAGCGCATTTCCCGCAATCGGGCGCACATGTCTTCGTAGAGATCCACACGCTCTTCGGGGCTTAGGAACGCGCCAAGTTCAACCTCGCGATCCCCACCGCGTAGCGTCAGGTAGTTTTCCACTGGACCACCGGTGCTGTGCAGGTGAACAGAAACCCAATAGGGATTGGCCTGCCACTGACGCTCGACGCCCGATGGCTCGGTTCTGGTCAATGTCATCTCGTCCATTCCCAGAGTGAGTAATTCGGTCAGACTTGCGCGCTTTCTCTGGCGATCAATCGCGAACCAAAGTCCCCAGATAGTAACTGCGAAGAATGCCAGAACCACCCAAAGGATTGGGGAACCAAGAAGCGTCATTAGCGGGAGTGCGATCAAGGTCAGAGTGGCGCCCATGAAGCCAACGAAGCCTTCGGGCGTCATCGATTGGTGCGGCCAGAGGCGCAGCTCGGCCGGGGTTGTTTCGGCGTTTGGTTCGGTCCAGCGGTACGGCATTCAATCAGGTCGTCAGAGTGCTGCCCTTAAGAATAGCGGGCAGCGATGCGGGGAAAAGCCTGCGAGCCGCGACAGGTGGCCGCTTAGGCACGAAAAACCCCGGCACGATGGCCGGGGTTCCCGTTCGCTCTGTTGCGCGGAAGTTAGCCCTTTTCGGGCGCAGCATTGTCCGGATGCGAGCCTTCGGCCCATTCCTCGGGCGTTGGGTACTGGCCGTCCTGCCAATCCCACATGTCCTGCGTCGGCAACTGCTCGAACGTGTGCTCGGGCGGCGGTGACGGCAACGTCCATTCCAGCGTGTCCGCGTAAGGGTTCCAGTAGTTGTTCTCGGTCACCCGGCGCCCGTACATCAGCGTCCAGACTATCACTCCGATGAAGAACACGAACGAAGCAAAGGCAAGAAACGCGCCGATCGACGAGATGTAGTTCCAGTACGCGAAGGCCTCTGGATAGTCGATGTAGCGGCGCGGCATGCCCTGGCGGCCCAGAAAATGCTGCGGGAAGAATGTGATGTTCGACCCGATGAACATAGTCCAGAAGTGAACCTTACCCGCCCATTCAGGGTATTGGCGGCCCGACATCTTGCCGATGTAGAAGTAAATCCCGGCAAAGATACAGAACACGGCACCAAGGCTCATCACGTAGTGGAAGTGCGCCACTACGTAGTAAGTGTCGTGGTAATACCGGTCGACGCCCGCCTGCGACAGTACGATGCCGGTAACGCCGCCGACGGTGAACAAGAACAGGAAGCCGAATGCCCAGAGCATCGGCGTCTTGAACTCAACGGAACCGCCCCACATTGTGGCAATCCACGAAAAGATCTTAACGCCGGTTGGTACCGCGATAACCATTGTCGCCAGCATGAAATAGGTCTGCTGAGACAGGGTCATACCGACCGTGTACATGTGGTGTGCCCAGACGACAAAACCCAAAGCGCCAATAGCGATAAGCGCCCAGACCATCGGCAGGTAACCGAAGATCGGTTTGCGGCTGAACGTTGCAATCACGTGGCTGATTATGCCGAAGCCCGGCAGCACGATGATGTAAACTTCCGGGTGCCCGAAGAACCAGAGAATGTGCTGGTAAAGAACCGGATCACCGCCGCCTGATGGATCAAAGAAAGTGGTTCCAAAGTTCCGGTCTGTCAGCAGCATCGTGATCGCACCAGCGAGGACAGGAAGCGCCAGCAGGATGAGCCATGCGGTGACGAAAATCGACCAAGAGAAGAGCGGAACCTTGAAGAGGGTCATGCCCGGCGCACGCATATTCAGGAACGTGGTGATCATGTTGATCGCGCCAAGAATCGAGGACGCTCCCGAGAGGTGTACCGCGAAAATCGCGAGATCCATGGACCACCCGGCCTCGTTCGTTGACAGCGGTGGATAAAGAACCCAGCCGACGCCGGATCCAAGTTGACCGTTGCCTCCCGGCGATACAACGGATGCGATCGCAAGCGACGTACCAGCCACGTAAAGCCAGTAAGACAAATTGTTCATGCGCGGAAAAGCCATGTCCGGCGCGCCGATCTGCAAAGGCATAAAATAGTTGCCGAACCCACCAAAGAGCGCCGGGATCACCACGAAGAACATCATCAAGATGCCGTGGGCGGTGATCAGGACGTTCCAGAGATGTCCATTCGGATCGGCGCAATCGCCATCTGCGATCATCCGCGCCCCTTCGGCACACATGTACTGAACGCCCGGATGCATCAGCTCCATGCGCATGTACACGGTGAAGGCGACCGCGATGAACCCGACCAATGCCGAAGTAAACAGGTAGAGGACCCCGATGTCCTTGTGATTGGTGGACATGAACCAGCGGGTGAAGAACCCGCGTTCGTCTTCATGTTCGGATCCGTGTACCGTAGCGTCGGCCATGAAATTCTCCTGACGTCGTCGTCGCATACGCTCTATTTGAGCGAATTCATCTTGTCGTTTAGGGCCAACTTCGCGGGCGTTCAACACGCGTTTTGACGCGCGGGCGAGGTAAAGTGACGCGTCCCGGATCGAGTGCCAGTGGGCATGAGACGGATCGTCGGACTGCGCGCTGCCTAGGCTTTGATCCGGCTGGTCGACGTCAGGGGCTTCCGGCTCTTCCGGCAGGTAGTGAGTTCGTGCCCACCCAGACGGGTGTCCGCCGCTGCACAAGTCCCGCGGCCACCAGAGACAGGGGCTCAGGCACCAGTCTGGCGCACGCCGCCAGACACCGTTGATTGGTCAGGAAAAGCCCCCGCAAATGTTCGTTTGAGTGCATTGTCAACATCAGCGAGTGTGATCGGGTATCCAAGATCCACAAGACTTGTTACACCGTGGCCCGTAACGCCACACGGGACGATGGCTTCGAAATGCGACAGGTCGGGCTCCACATTGATGGAGAGCCCGTGGAAGCTGACCCAGCGTCTCAGTCGAATTCCTATGGCTGCAATCTTGTCATCACGAAGAGTTCCGTCGGGCAGGGGCGCCTTTTCGGGGCGTGGGACCCAGACCCCGACTCGGCCCTCTCGACGAGTACCTTTCACCGAAAACTCCTGAAGCGCCGCGATAATCCAGTCTTCCAGAGCATACACGAATGCACGGACGTCCCGTCCGCGCCGATCGACGTCCAGCATGGCATAGACAACCCGCTGGCCAGGCCCGTGGTAGGTATACTGTCCACCCCGGCGCGTTTCGTAGACTGGAAACCGATCGGGTTCAGTCAAGTCCGCAGGGTCGGCCGAGGTTCCGGCGGTCAAGAGCGGCGGATGCTCCAGCAGCCAGATTGCTTCGTCCTCGGTACCCGCCCGGATGGCATCCGCGCGCGCCTCCATGATGCGGAGCGCATCCGGATAGGCGACCGGCGCATCGGAGGTGATCCAAGTGACCATCCTGAGCAATCGCACGGGTGGTCGAGGCTGGCAAGACGCCGTCGATGTACGGAGATTCCAGATCGCTCAATCAAGGGGACGGGCGCGTTGAATCAGATGGAATCGCATAAAACCGTATCACGGTGCAGAATTCCCCCTTGAGAAGGCGTCCGGCATTCGCTAGATCGCCCGGCACCAAGCCGGGGCGTGCGGTCGTGGCGGAATTGGTAGACGCGCAGCGTTGAGGTCGCTGTGGGGTAACTCCCGTGGAAGTTCGAGTCTTCTCGACCGCACCATCCCGGCTTCGGCAGCCGCCTATCTGACCATTTCCCTCCTATTCGGTGATCTGTTGAAGCAGGGTGAGGCGATCCGCCATCTGCCAGCTTTCAACAATTCGTCCATCTTCCACCCGGTGCACTGCAAGACCCCCAAATGAGATTTCACGCCCGGTGGGGGCAATGCCATAGACGCTTCCGGTGTGTGTGCCGGTGATCGTTCCGATTACGGTAACAACGTTGTCCGCGACGTAGACCTCTTCCACCTTGAAGTTCGGATCATCAAGGCCATCCGAGATTTGCGCCACCTCTGAAAGAAACTGATCCGCAGTTTGCACGCCAAGCGAAGGGGACATGCCATTGGCAACCCAACGTTCCGAGACAATGTCGCGCAACGCATCCGGGTTTTGGCTGCTGAGAGCGGCATAGTACCGCTTTACCATATCCAGCGCCTCGCTTTCTTCCAGAAGTGGGGAGCCCAAAGCCTCGCTGAAATGCCCGACATCCGGGCCAGCAGAGCCAAGGCGGACATAACCCAAGACGAGGTTGTCCCGCTTGGGATCGATCACCAGGATCTCGCCTTCGAAGACCCGGAATTGGGTGAACTCCTCGATGTTTGTGTAGTGCGAGATGATCAGGAGTGGACCTTTCCTGTCGGGATGCCCGTCCCAGTTTGAGATGCGCTCTTCAAGAGGCACGACATTCGGCGCGCCTTGAAGTGACAGCAGAAGGTTTACGCCGCCATCGGTCTCTACTGGCATGTCGTTGGAGATGGACGGATCCACCCGGTCGAATCCGTCCAACAAGTTTTCGAGCGTCTGCTGGTTCCGGCACCACTGGCTGACGACGATCTGAGATGGCAGCACACCGTTGGACGCGAACAATGTTCCCAGATCGCGCATGTTGTCGGCTCCCTCGTCACTCATAACACGCTGGTTGGCGCAGTCAGTCGGAGCCACGTTCTTTTCATCAAGCTTCGACCAATCAGTCGGACCGTGCCGCATCAGGAAGACCACGTCGTCGCGAAAAAACATTTCTTCGAACTGCTGGTAGGGTTCAAAGCGCAACGTGTCGTCGACCTCGGCATCGGTAGCATCGATCGCCACGGCCATTTCCCCGATATGGGTCGAAATCTGCCGCACGGTGTCGATCAACTCCTGCGACGCATCAGACTGTGCGGCTGCGCTGCCAGAGATGAGGGCGGCACCGATTGTGGCGGTCAAAAAGGGGCGGATCATGCGCTGCGACTCCTTGCGTAGACGTGTGGAAGATAGGGCGGTGCGACGCGAACGAGATAACAATGCCGCGACCGTGTTGATCAGGGAAGAATGCTCAGCCACATCCAAGCCGTGAAGACCGTTAGTGCCGTTCCGACCAAAGCTGCGGATGCGACAACACGGCGAGCAACCCCATACATGTTGGCGAACAAATAGGCGTTGATACCTGGCGCCATTGCGGCGGTGATCACCGCAGAACGAAACGCGTCTCTGGGCAGGTCAAGCCAGTTGCCCACGGTCCAGACAATGGCTGGGTGCAGCAGCAGGGAAACTGCGCAGATCATAGCGATGGTCATGGCATCGCCTTCGGGGCGATAACGGTAGAGCACGCCCCCAAGACCAAAGAGAGCCGCGGGCAGCGCTGCGCGCACGAGCAAATTTAGCCCATCACTCAGAAAAACAGGGAGAGGGAGCCCGCTGAAGTTCACGAGAAAACCCGCGGCAATGCCTAGAACCAGCGCATTTGAAAACATCGAGCGGATCACCCGAAGGACAATTCCACTGGCTTTCGAGCGCCGAGCAAGAGTGGTTTCCATAACGGCAACGCCGACGCCGTAGCAGAACGGCGCATGGACCGCGATAATGGCAAAGTTTGCCTGAAGGGCATCGGGTCCATAGGCGCGTTCCGTTATGGCGAGGCCCAGCAAAAGGCTGTTTGAGAACAGACAGGCAAATCCGATCGCGATACTGTCCGGTGCTGGGCGGAAGAAGAGCGCTCGGGCGGCAAATATACCGACGAGGAAGCAGACCGTGGCGCCAGAGTAGAACGAAGCCAGTAAGCGCCAATCGAACTCAGCTCCAAGGTCGAGACCCGCAATAGCCATGAAGAGGAGTGCCGGGATTGCGAAACGCTGAGAAAACAGCATCAGCCCGTCCACGCCGGAATCCGAGAACCATCCCATGGCCACCGCGCCGTAGCCGGCCCCGATGACGACAAAGACCGGGAGAATGACGGTCAAGAGATCGTTCATGGTATGTCGAGGGTGATGGTCAAGCCGTCAAATGCAGGCTCGACATGTTCTGGTGTCTCGGCGGCCAGAGTCGCGTAGTCCAGATCCACATGCATGTTCGTCAGAATCGCATGAGCGGGCTTAATCCGCTCAATCCAGCCAAGTGACTTGGCCAGGTGCGCGTGGGTCGGATGGGGTGTCCGGCGCAGCGCATCGACAATCCAAACATCGAGTCCGTCTAGGGCCGACCACGCCTGATCCGGGATTTCGGCGACGTCCGGCAGGTAGGCAAGGCCACCGACCCGAAACCCAAGCGCATGTATAGCGCCGTGGTCGACTTCGAATGGGATAAGCGTCACAGGCCCGCCGTCTCCGGTTATGGTCACGGGCCCATTGATCGCGTTAAGTGTCAGGATTGGCGGGTAAGGGCTTTCGGCAGGTTGAACAAAGGCGTACCCGAAGCGAGACAACAGTGCTTCTTGCGTCGCCCCGTCCGCCCAGACGTTCAACCTCTGTCGCGTGTTGAAAACGATCATGCGCAGATCGTCGATCCCGTGCACATGGTCGGCATGGGCATGGGTATAGACGACTCCGTCCAGCTGACCAACTTTGGCGGCAAGAAGTTGGTTGCGGATGTCGGGGGGCGTATCGATCAGGACCCGCGTTGTCCCGCCAGCTAAGTGGCGTTCAATCAGCAAAGAACAGCGTTGTCGGCGGTTCTTTGGGTTGGCGGGGTCGCAGTCGCCCCATAGGCCGCCAAGGCGCGGCACCCCGCCAGACGAGCCGCAGCCGAGAATGGTAAACTTGGTTTCGGCCATCAGGCGGCTTTGGCCAAAGCGGCCTTTGAAAACAGGCGATCGAAGTTCGCTTCGGTCGCCGCGGCGAACTCCGCGTATTCGATTCCGAACAGATCGGCGCCGACCTTCGCGGTAAAAGTTGTATAAGCTGGTTCGTTTCGCTTTCCTCGGTAGGGAGGTGGAGCAAGGTAGGGCGCATCAGTTTCGACGAGGACGCGGTCTAGCGGCGCCATTGCGAAAATCTCTCTGAGTTCGGTGTTCTTGGGAAACGCCGCAATTCCGGACATCGACAGGTAGAAGCCGAGATCCAGCGCCGCTTCAGCCAGCCCGGCCCCCGAAGAAAAGCAATGCATTACGCAGGAATAGGGACCAGCGCGGTGCTCGTCCGTCAAGATGCGTGCCATATCATCATCTGCGGATCGGGCATGGATGATCAAGGGCAGCCCAGTTTGGCGTGATGCCTCGATGTGAATCCGCAAACTCTCCTGCTGTATAGCGGCAGTATCGGCTGTATAATGATAATCGAGCCCGGTCTCCCCAATCCCCACAAACTTTGGATGCGCTGCAAGCCGCGTCAGGTCTTCAACCGCAACCATGGGGACTTCGGCCGCCGACATCGGGTGCGTTCCGGCAGCATAGAAAACCGGCGGATAGGCATCTGCTATGGAGCGGACGTTGGGCTCTGCGCTCAGTCGGGTGCAGATCGTCACCATCCGTTGGACGCCAGATTCAGCTGCACGTGTAAGCAGTTCGGGAAGTTCTCCCTCGAAATCAGCGAAGTCGAGATGGCAATGGCTGTCGGTGATAGGCGGTACGGTCATCGGGGGCCTCAACGGCCCGACTGGATGTCCTGTGCCGTCTCGTTGATCTTGAGTAGGGTATCAAGGATGAGCGTTGCAGGGTCAAGGTTGACCGCCAGAGCATGTGCCGCACGTGCAGACAGCGCTTGCTGGGTTTCGGCCCATCGGCGCGAGGCAACCGGGCCGGGCGACAGGCGCGCCAGTATCTGACGTTCGTCTGGCGCTGCCTCGGGATCCGGAGGTCGACCCGCACCGGACAAGGCCATCCGGGCGAGGAGCGTTTCAATCATGCGGGTCAGCAGTTTCAGCCGGACCTCTTTTCCACGCCCAGCCACGCTTTCGGCCAATGCTATGGCGCGGGCCCGGTCAACCGCCGGAGCCTCGGCGATCAGGCCGACGAGTTCGGCGTAAAGCGCAAGCCCGTCGGTCTCGAGCAGTTCCAGGGCCTGTCCCACAGACCCTTCCGACAACGCCGCAAGCGGAGCCGCCGCTGTTCCCGGATCGACCTCGGCCTGCGCAAGCGCATTTCCAAGGTCCTCAGGCCCGAGCGGCGTGCAGACCAGCGTCCGGCATCGCGACCGGATCGTGGGCAAAAGCCGCGAAGGCCGATGTGTGACCAGCAAGATCAACGTGTTGGAAGGCGGCTCTTCAAGGGTCTTGAGAAGCGCGTTTGCGGCGTTTGTGTTCATCTCGTCGGCCGCGTCAACGATAACGACACGGTGCCCGCCGTCCGGAACGCTAAGCGCAAAGAATCCGGCGATGCGCCGCACTTCGTCGACGGTGATGGCGGCCTTGAACCGTTTTGCCTGCGCATCCCAAGGCCGAGTGATCGACAAGAGGCGCGGTTCAGACAGCGCATCTACGCGACGAGAAACGGGGTGGTCAGGTGCAATTTCGAGATTGGCGGGCGCATCGGGCGCGCCAAAGAGGCCGTCGGTTTGTGGCTCGTTCGCCATCACGAACCGAGCGATTCGCCATGCCAAAGTTGCTTTGCCGATGCCTTCAGGCCCTTTGATCATCCATGCATGGTGCCGCCGGCCACCGGTCCACGCTGCCAGAAACGTCGCTTCTGCATCTGATTGTCCAAAGAGTTTCGGCGTATGTCGCGGATGTACTGTGCCAGAGCGGACATCTGCCCGGGGGTCTGGCTCGACCGTCTCGATGTGTGTCATGGCAGGCGCGCCGCGACCAACGCTAAGATCGCGTCGGCAACGGTGTCTTCCGCATGATCTGCATCGATCACCTGGATCCGATCAGGTTCGGCGCGCGCCAAGGAGAGAAATCCGGCTCGCAACTGCTCTTGGAAGGCCAGGCCCATGTCCTCGAAGCGGTCCTCTCCTGAGTTGCGCTTCAGCCCACGGTCAAGCGCCACGGCCGGCTCAATATCGAGGATCAGCGTCAAATCTGGATCCGTTCCGATCATCTGTGTGTGCAGACGATCCACGAGTGGGCGCAAATCGCCACGCGTAGCGCCTTGGTACACGCGGGTTGAATCTGCAAACCGATCGGAAACGACGATGCGACCCGCGGCAAGAGCTGGCCGGATGGTCTTTTCAAGGTGATCCCGGCGCGCTGCCGTGAACAGTAGTAGTTCTGTTTCCGCGGACCACCGGTCTGGCTCGCCTTCGACCAGCAATCTGCGAATCTCCTCGGCTCCAGCAGATCCACCGGGTTCGCGCGTCAGGACGACGTCATGGCCGCGCGCGATCAAAGTCTCGGCCAAGCGGCGTGCTTGGAGTGACTTTCCGGAACCGTCGATTCCCTCAAACGTGACGAACAGACCCCGCCCCATCAGCGGATGGCCATTGCCTCGCCGATGATCGTGCGTGTCAGCACCTCGGCAGCACTGCGCACACGGGGAAGGAACCCGCCCCGGACCACATCGCGATCGGCCACGAGATCAATTCGTGCATCCGGGAGGTCTTCGCGTGTGATGACCAGTTCGGCCACTGGTTGACCTTCCTCGATCGGCGCTTCGATCGGCCCTCGGTATTCGACCTGCGCTCCGGTGATCTCAGGTTTTGTTGCCGGCATCAGAAGCCGCACATCATCCTTGGCAACAAGATCGATGCGAGTGTGATCACCCATCCAGACGGGTGCCTGTCCAACCACCGTGCCAGCAGAGACAACGTCGCGTTCGACGAACTGCCGGAACGCCCAACTGATTACGCGCTCAGCTTCCTCTGTTCGAGCGACCGCCGAGTCGAGCCCCGTGATCACGAAAACAATGCGTCTGTTGCCCTGCAAGGCGGAACCGACAAGGCCGTATCCTGCCTCTTGTGTGTGGCCGGTCTTCAGACCATCGCCTCCGACGCCAAGCCCGAGGATGGGGTTCCGGTTAAACCGGTTTGCCGGAGACCTGCCGTCAAAGTCGTATTCCTCAAGCGCGAAATAGGCATAGTATTCCGGAAACTCCTCGATCAGTCGCGTGGCGAGCGTTCCAAGATCCCGCATGGTCATACGGTGGTTGGGGGCAGGCCAGCCGGTGGCATTGACGAATGTGGATCCCGTCAGACCGATCTCGGGCGCGCGGTCGTTCATGAGGCGGGCGAACGCGTCTTCGGACCCGGCGAGACCTTCAGCCACCACGACGCAGGCATCGTTTCCAGATTGCACGATGATGCCCTTGATCAGGCTCTCAACCGTAGGCCGGTCGGTTTCATCGAGGAACATGGTCGACCCACCCATCTGTCGCGCACGGGTAGAAACCGGAAATTGTGTGTCGAGCGAGACCCGCCCGTCGCGGAGCGCCTCGAATAACATGTTCAGGGTCATCAGTTTCGACATCGATGCCGGGGGTAGTGGCATGTCTGCGTTCTTCTCGAAGATGATCGTGTCGGTGGAGGTGTCGTAGACATACGCGGCCGTGGCTCGCGTTTCGAAAGCCGCCATAACAGGGACAGGGGTGGCGACGCTACAGGCGCCCAACGTGAAGATAAGGGCGAGCAAACGTGTGAGCATGGATGTCCTCCCGCCCTTTCGGGCCGTCAGTTCGTCACGAAATATGCATCTTCGAAGCCAAGCTCCTTGATCTGCTCAAGTAGCTGTCGACGTTCGCCGGCGTCGCTGGCCGGCCCGACGATGACCCGCCAGAACGGCTTTCCTTGGCTTTCCTGGGCAAGAACAGTCGGCAGGATCCCGGTGTTGCGTAGCGAGATGGCCGTATTGTCAGCATTCTCCTCGACTGAAAAGATCCCAATTTGGATGAACGGCTTCTCCAGAACGGTCGTGGGAGTCGCGGCAGCAACTGGTACGGGCGCAGGAGCCGCCGGCGGTGTGGGCGCCGCCGCGACAGGATCTGCGCTGGTTCCTTCGGCTTCTGCGATGGCGGCCGCGGCAGCGGCCAACGGATCGGTCTCCGCCGTGTCTCCGTCAAGCGGCGCGGCGGCAATGTCGGAGGGGGCCTCCAGCGTGTCTGTCTCCGGGACGTCAAGCAGTGGTGCGCCCGGCGGAACCGGGACCTCTTCGCGGCGCAGCGCGACGATACTGAGTTCAACCGGCTGCCCGGCAACCAATCCGAGAGACTCGGCTGCATCGGACGAGACTTGGATTGCCGGTCCAGGGGTTTCGATCTCTTTCCGGAAAAGCGCGCCGATGACAAACTCTCCGGATGCGGTGTTCCGGATGATCGCGCGCTCAGGATCGACGACATTGGGATGTGCAACCCAGACGCCGCCCAACGATGGCCGCCCGTCCCAAAGCCCGCGGTCCGTTGCTTCGAAGATCTCCGGTGCCTCGACATCCCGTGTCTCACCTTCGGCTTCGGGAACGGCCGGTGCTGTCGCCCCCGCTGCGTCGGTTTCGGAATTTGATCCGAATGGAAGTGAAAACCCGTCGTCGCAAGCCACAAGCGCGAGTGCCGCCAGACTCAAAAGACTCGCCCGTCCGAACCGTGTAAGTGCCATTTCTTGCCCCCTTCTGCGCGTAGTTCGCGCGTCGCCCTGTATCCGGGCGTTCTGATGCTCGACAAGGTCCGCGCCGGATGGCACCGGCACGATAGCCGAACCTTAACGGCAAGGGCCGTCCAAGGGAAGCGCGAGGTGCGACATAATAGGAGACCTCCGGCGGTCTTGCGCGCAATCCGGTCCCCGCTTATGACGGCCCGGCACCGCATGTGCCCCGCGGAGAGGTGGCAGAGTGGTCGAATGCGGCGGTCTTGAAAACCGTTGAGGTGAAAGCCTCCCAGGGTTCGAATCCCTGTCTCTCCGCCAATCAGCCGCGTCTCTGGACCTTAGAACCTGCCTGGATGGTTTGGGCAGTTCTGACGTGTTTGTTGTACTATTCAGTTCTTGCGATGGATTGCAAAAGCCTCCAAAGGCCTGCCAACAAAGTATAATTCCAAAAAATTGCAAAAATGCGCATATATGCGCCTTAATGTAACAATGGATTTCAGTAATCGACTTCTGTGCGCATATATATGCGAATTTCGATACATTGCCGGATTTCCTCAGTTTTATTAACGTGTTGACGCGAGCTGAATTCGGACGGCGTTGGTGGTTCGCAATGAGCTTCTTGGTCGCTCCAGGTCTGAAACGATGTGGAATTGTCTGGTTGTTCATTTCGAGCTTTGGCCTTTCTGAAGGGCTGGGGCACATCTAGGGGAGGTCGCACAGCGTCTCCTCCGAACAGAGGATGAGAATTATGGTATCGAAGAAACTCTTGGCGCTTGCGATCGCCGCTGGAATTCCAGCAACATCGGCGCTTGCGGATACGAGCATGATCAACTGCCCTGGCTACATCATCGCGATCTCGGACGATCTCGCGATCGAGGGCCAGGCACGCGCCGGCAACCTCGCCGCATTTGAGCGCCTCGTCTGCGAGCGCTCGTCGAACCTGAGCGCAAACACCGACTCTGCAACGACAATTCCTGTTTACGTTGAAGAGCTGGGCATCACGACCCGCGTGATCATCTTCCCGGAAGACTGATTGCCCCGCGCGATTGGGATGACCGCATGTGCGGTCATCCCGTGACCCTGAACGGTCTTGGCGATCCAATCGCTTCGAAGGCGCAGCAACGGGGTCAAAGAACCGCTTGAATCCGCTTTGCGGGCCTAGCTCAGACTGGTGCGTTATCCTTTGCCGTGCAGCGGTATGACCGACTTAAGGTGCTGCAGCATTTCCTGAACAAGACGATTGCGGTGAAGATCGACATGGGTAACCAGCCAAACATCCGCATGAATTGATTCGAGGCTCGGCAATACTTCCAATAAATCCGGTAGGTCGCAAACGTCTTCTGACGCGGCCACGCCAAGTCCAATTCCCAGCTTCAAGGCTTCTAGGGCAATTATGGGATCATTTGTGACAAATCGAAGCGCCGCAGTTGGAATGTCGAGATGATTCAGGACATCGACCGTCCCGCTATCGGTCTTAACTCCGATGAATTGATGGTTCTGGAGTTCTTCGACTTCAATCGGGACTCCGAATTCAGACAGATATTTTCGATGGCCGAATATCCCAAGGTCGACTTTGCAGAAGGGGACGACCACATAGTCGGGGTTGGTTGGCGGCAGGCCCGAGCGCACGGCAATATCTGCGTGCCCCAATTCAAGTCGCGACAACTCGCTCTCAGCAAGGTACTGAACGCTAACACTGCTATGTTTCGCGCAAAAGGCGCGAATGGCTGGCATCACAACATGGGCCATCGAGGGAAGGCCCGTGATCGTCAGAGTTCCGGACAGCGTCCCTTTGCGCAGCGTGGCATCCTCAAAGAAACCCTCCATCAATCGCTCGGTGGATTCTGCAAGCCGGCGAAGTTCATTGCCTTCCGCGGTCAGTGTGTAGCCGCTGCGGTGGCGCAGGAAGAGCTTGGTTCCGAGCTCTTGCTCAAGCGTGTCGACGTGTCGAGTGACTGTGGCGCGATGTACGCCCAACGCCATGGAGGCGGCGCGGACTGTTCCCAACCTGGCCACCATCATCGCCGTGCGCATTTCGGTCCACATCTTCATAGCACATCACTTAATCATTTATTGACAAAGTCCAATAATTTTATGGACAAAGTCTACCAAAAACTAACCAAGGACTCGGTTGTTTGCGGAACTCGTTCGTTAGTTAGTCAGTGTTTTAAGGGATATAATGATCCAAGTGACGCATCTTCGCGCATTGGCTGTCTTAAGAACGCTCATCTGGTGACCGACCATCGGACCCTTAGGCGACCGATAGCAACCTTGCGACTACTAAGTTTCGCGGAAGCTCGACTGTTCATCGATGGACGCCAAGCAGTCCGTCTGCGCGTCAGTCACGTCTCATGAGTATGGGGGGGCTAGGACGTTCCCGAACTCGACGGGGACATTCTTCTGGCCTCAGCAAGTGTATTGAGAAGCGAGATCAGTTCTCGGGTCTGGGCCGCCGTCAAGTCTGGAGAGAGGTCCGCGACCGCATCGGCAATCGCGGCATGCATTCGCTTGACGATCTCTTCTCCAAGCAGTGTGAGCGAAATAAGTTGTGCTCGCCCGTCTTCCGGATCCGGATGCCGAACGATGAGCCCCTTGTTCTCCAGCTTTCGCAACAGCCGTGTCATCTGCGAATTGTCTCGCCCGAGATCCGTGCAGATCGTTTGGATGGTGCAGGGCTGAAGATCCCAGATGGCCGCAATGACCATCCCGCCAAACGGACCGATGCGATGGGTGTCGATCAGCGGCAAGACGCGAAACATCGATGCGTTCAGACGCCGCACGACCCTATCAAGGGCCCGGGCCAATTTATAGCTGTCCGGCGGTGCGTCGTGCATCGCGATCCGTTTCGCTTCCGGTATAAGGCCCAAGGCTGGTGGCGCGGACACGCGAACCCGTCCGGCCTTTGGCACGTAACAAACCTTAGGCGTGTACGCCAGCACGACTGTCCGCCGAAAGTTGATCCAAGCCCCGATCTGTCGGGCCCATAATCGGAAAGGCACCATGGCAAGGAAATCGGTTGCAATCATCGGTGGCGGTTACGTCGGAAGTGAATTGGCCAAAGCTCTCGAAGCTCATCTGGATGTCACCCTGATCGAGCCGCGCGAGGCCTTCGTGCACGCACCGGCCATGATTCGTGCGGTGGTCGCGCCGGATCTCCTCGAGACCGCGTTGATCCCGTACGATGGATTGCTGTCGAGCGGTCGCATCATTGCCGACCGAGCGGTCGCGATTGACGACAAGGGCGTAACCCTGAAAAGCGGGGAGCGGGTCGAAACGGACTTCGTTATTGTTGCGACCGGATCGACGAATGGCGTTGCCTTCAAGCCGGAGGGAGACACCCTCGAGACCTTTCGAGCGGCGCAGGGCGATCTGAATGCCCGTCTGAAAGACGCAAAGAGCATCATCATCGTGGGTGCCGGTGCGGTCGGTACCGAGCTTGCAGGGGAGATCGCCCACGCGATGCCGGAGAAAGAGGTGACCCTGGTTTCGTCAGACGCCACATTGTTTCCGACTATGCCTAAGAAGCTCGGTGCAAGTCTTCTTGCCAAGCTGCGTGTTCTTGGCGTCGACGTCGTGTTGGGCGCACGCGCGACGGACTTAAAAGACATCCGGGGACCATCTGCCGGTCCTCTCACACTTTCAAATGGAGATGTGCTGAACGCCGATCTGATCGTTCCGGCAATCGGAGCGCGGCCGAATACCGAGCTCTTGGTCGCACTGCCCGGAACGCAATTGGCAGCTGACGGTCGCATTAAGGTCGACACATATCTCCGCCCGTCCTCGCTCGGCCACGTCTTTGCTGCCGGTGACGTCGTGGATGCGGGGGATGCCGCCACCATTGTTGCCATAAGCCGCCAGGCTCCTTGGCTGGCGAAAACGCTAAAGGGACTGGCCCAAGGCGCCGATCTGTCCTCACTTAAGGCGTATTCGCCATGGGGCTCGGCACCCATCCTCGTCCCGCTTGGACCTCAACGTGGTGCGTCGTTCCTCGTCATTGCGACTATGGGGGACTGGATCACACGCATCATGAAAGGTCGGGACCTGTTCATCCCCAAGTACAGAAAGCTCTTCGGGCTGCGCTGAAGAGTGCGTGCCGGAGTTACCCGGCGCAGGATGCGATGCTGTCCGCGAGGTCTTCAAGCAAGGCCGGGTACAGCGAGGATCCCATGGGCAGGTCTGTCCCAAGCGGATCCAGGACGGCGATGGGCAACTCTGTGCCATCGGCCAGAACCTCGACTAGACCCGGGTCATATTGCGGTTCCGAGAACAGGCAATTGACGGGTTCGGTTCCCACGCGCTCTTGCAACTCGCGCAGCCGTGCAGGTCCCGGTGTATCGGCGTCGTAGAGCGCGATGGTACCAACGACCCCAACACCAAAGTGATCCTCGAAATACTGGTACGCGTCATGATAAACCACGTAGCGTCCGCCGCCAAACGGCGCCAGCGTTGCCAATGCGGCGGATTCTGCGGCGCCTATCCTTGCAGCGGCCGCGGCAGCATTTGCGGCGTAGGTGTCCGCGTGGTCGGGATCCGCGTCCGATAGCGCCGCGGAAATAGCGGTGAGCCAGGTCCGGGCATTGGCAGGGTCCAGCCATGTGTGCGGATCCGAACCGTCCCCACCATGAGCATGGTCGTCATGGTCATGCCCATCGCCCTCGGCATGCTCTTCCCCATGGTCGTGGTCATCGCCCTCGGCGTGTTCATCTTTGTCGTCATGGTCGTCGTCGTGATCGTGTCCGTCGCCCTTGGCATGCTCTTCCCCATGGTCGTGGTCATCGTCCTCGGCGTGCTCCTCCCCATGGTCGTCATCGTGATCTTCGTCCTCGGCGTGTTCTTCGCCATGGCCGTGTTCGTCGTGATCATCCCCATGATCGTGGCCGCCGGCGAAGGCACCGCTGTCACGGATAGGGATCAAGACAGTGCCGTCGACGGCGTTCAACTCGATATGCTGCGCATCAGGCGCGAGCGTTTCGATCGGGTCTTCAAGCCACGGTGTCAGGCCGTGCCCGATCCAGAAAACCAGGTCGGCTTCTGACAAAGCGCGTGCTTCCGAGGGGCGCAGTGCGTGACCGTGCGGCGAAGCGCCCGGCGGTACCAGAAGATCCGGTTCGCCAACGCCGTCCATAACCATCGCAACAAGCGAATGCACCGGAAGGATATCCGTGGCCACCCGGGGCGCATCAGCGGCGGCGGGGGCGGCGGTGAGAAGAGCGATGGCGGCGGCGGAACGAAGCATTTAGTAAACCCCTGATGAAAGCGCACGCCTTGATAGGTGTTACATTATATCATATCAAGTCGAAATCGGCAGCGAGAGGCCGCCCATGAAAACCGTTGGTTTTGAAAGACACGACCACGACACCTGCCAAGCACTGACGGTCCGCGCCGTCGAAGCCCATTGCAAACGTGAAGGACTTCAGTTGACGCCTGTCCGCAAGCGTGTCCTTGAACTGTTGATCGAGGACCATCGCGCGTTTGGTGCCTATGAGGTCCTGGGTCGCTTGCAAGAAGAAGGCCTGGGATCTCACGCACCGGCTGCCTACCGTGCGCTCGACTTCCTCGTCGCACAGGGATTTGCGCACCGTATCGAACGGTTAAACGCTTTCATCGCCTGCAGCCATCCCGCAGAGCAGCATGCGCCGGCGTTTCTGATCTGCCGCGCTTGCAAAAGCGTGGTAGAGACGCCGGGCGTTGAACTGGGATCGAAGCTTGAGGCTCAGGCCGACACTGTGGGGTTCCGGATCGAACACGCGGCAATCGAAGCCGAAGGCATTTGCCCGAACTGTGCTAGCGAAGACGCATGAGCGTTGTTTATGTATCTGACTTGACGGTGCAATTAGGTGGCCGCCAGGTCTTGGCCGGGGTGAACCTCTCTATTGAACCCGGCGAGATCGTGACCATCGTTGGCCCCAACGGTTCGGGAAAGTCGACCCTCCTTCGGGCAATTCTCGGGGCAGAGAAACCAAGTTCGGGACGGGTTAAGCGGCAAACAGGTCTTCGGATCGGGTATGTGCCGCAACGACTGCATGTTGACCCGACCTTGCCGATGACAGCCCGGCGATTTCTGGATCTTTCGCGGCCGGTTGACCGAACCTCGGCGACCAAAGCGCTCGACCGGGCGGATGTCGGGTCCTTTATAGACCGTCAGATGACGGATCTTTCGGGTGGACAGTTTCAACGAGTGCTTCTCGCACGTGCCCTCATGGGCAATCCCCAACTCTTGATCTTAGACGAGGCGACACAGGGATTGGATCAGCCGGGCTCCGCAGCCTTCTATACCCGCATCGAAGAGGTCAGACGTGAACTCGGATGCGCCGTTCTCATGGTCAGCCACGAGCTCCACGTCGTCATGGCCGCATCAGACCGGGTGATCTGTCTCAATGGTCATGTCTGTTGCGAGGGAGCCCCAGAACAGGTCGCCAGCGCACCGGAATATCGGGCGCTTTTCGGGACCGGGACTCGTGGCGCATTGGCGCTCTACCGACACGAACACGACCATGGTCATCATCACGACCATGCAACAGACACGGACCACTCGGTCGAGGCCGCCGAGTGAGCCTCCTCGACGATTTCGTTGTCCGCGCGGCCGTCGGCGGTCTGGGCGTCGCGCTCGCAGCCGCACCGCTTGGATGCTTCGTCGTCTGGCGGCGGATGGCGTATTTTAGCGATGCGACCGCACATGCGGCGATCCTTGGGGTTGCGCTGGCTTTGGCACTAGACACGTCCATCACGGCAATGGTCCTGGTTTCGGGCCTCGCCATGGCACTAGTTGTGTCCTTTCTTTCGGGGCGAAGCGTCGCGGCTGATACGATCCTTGGCGTCGCGGCCCATGCGGCGCTGGCGTTCGGACTTGTGGCCGTTTCCTTTCTCTCCGGCGTGCGTGTGGACCTCATGAGTTATCTCTTTGGCGATATCCTGTCGGTCGGTCGTACAGACCTTCTTGTCATCTGGTGCGGTGCAGCCCTGGTCATAGGATTAATTGTCTGGCGCTGGACGCCTCTCTTGACGGCAACTCTTAGCGCTGAACTCGCCTATGCCGCCGGTATCGACCCGCGCCGGGAGCATCTGGTTCTGACCTTGGCCCTCGCCCTCGTCGTAGCTGTGGCAATCCAGGTCGTTGGCGCGCTTTTGATCGCTTCGCTTCTCATCATACCCGCCGCCGCCGCGCGACCGTTGGCCACGACCCCAGAACGGATGGCGCTCATCGCCGGAGTTCTGGGGGTTACTTCAGTGTTGGGCGGAATGCGCGCGTCATTGATCTGGGATACACCGACGGGCCCGACCATCGTGGCAACGGCGGCGGTCCTTTTTGCGATCACGAGTTTCGGCTCAATGCTGCGCACGAGTATCGGCGTCTAGCCCAGTTTCCAGACAAATCCCGTGGATCCAAAAGAAGGATAGCGTTCCCGCACCAACGGGTCGTGCCCCGGGATGACGCGTGCGGGGTCGCCGGCCAAGGTCTGAATGGTCTCAAAGCCAGCCACCATGTCCTCGCGATCAACTACGATCGGAAAGAGTTTCCCGGACTCAAAGTTTTCATAGTAATGGGCCGCGTCCGAGGCCAGGCAGACGGGTCCCGAGGCGGTCATGACCCGAACGGCCTGAAGTCCCCGCGCATGTCCCCCGATCTTATGAACGCTGACACCCGGTGCAATCTCGGCCGCGCCGTCATGAAAGTCGACTCGTCCGGCGAAGACATGGCGCACCATGTCGCAGACATGCTCTGCAGTGTACGGAGCACGCAACTCGGGGTCGCACATGCAGGGCCCGGTGGCGACCGCCATCTCGGACGGTTGAATGTGAAAGCGCGCCGAGGGATATCGAGACAACCCACCTGCATGGTCGTAGTGAAGATGCGTGATGATCACGTCCTCGACCGTGTTGGCGTCTGCGCCAACAGCATGCAGCGCTTCTGCGGGGTCTCTTAGGATCGGACGCCCCCTAAGCGCGCCCTCATCCGCCTCATAACCGGTGTCCACAACGATTTTTCGGATTCCGTTGTCGAGAACCCATGTGAAGTAATCCATGCCATGCGGCAGGGCTGGGTGATCGTCATCAATGAAGCTCTCGGATCGCGTGCGTGTGTTTCGTTCTGCATACTTCAGCGCATAAACGGACCAGATGTCGGACATGGGGCGCGGCCTTTCTTTAAGTGGTGTGCCACCTATAGCCCGGTTTGACACGGAATGGGGCCGCTCCTACGCTCGGGGCGGATTTCGGGAGGATCCAGATGGCTGGGAATGAACTGGCAGTTGCCGTTATCGGACTTGGCTATTTCAGCCAGTTCCACTTGGCGGCGTGGGCCGCCCAGCCAGGTGCGCGCATGGTTGCCGTTTGCGATGTCGACGCCGACAAGGCGCAGGCCGTTTCGGATACGATCGGCGTGCCCGGGTTCTCGGATGTTGATGCGCTACTTCGGAATTGCGCGCCTGACCTGGTTGATATTGTTGCGCCGCCATGGGTTCATGGCGATCTTGTACGCACGGTGCTTGCAAAGGGGCGGACGATCATCTGCCAGAAGCCCTTTTGCACCAGCGTGGTCGAAGCTGAGTCCGTGATCGCCGAGGCCGAGGCAGCGGGTACAAGGGTCGTCATTCACGAGAATTTTCGGTTCCAACCCTGGTACCGCGAAGTGAAGGATTTTCTCGACGAGGGACGAATGGGCGACGTTTATCAGGCCCGTTTCATTCTGCGGCCGGGTGACGGGCGCGGGCCCGACGCCTACCTGTCACGCCAACCATCGTTTCAGAAAATGGAGCGGTTCCTGGTTCAGGAAACGGCCATTCATCTGGTTGACGTCTTTCGCTATTTGCTGGGGCCCATCGAAGGGGTCTACGCCGATCTTCGCAAGTTGAACCCGGTCCTCAAGGGCGAGGATACTGGTATTCTGGTCTTCGATCATTTGGGTGGTGGAAAGAGCCTGTTCGATGGCAACCGGCTTGCGGACCATCCGGTGGAAAACAAGCGTTTTGTCATGGGTGATTTTGCACTGGAAGGAGAAGCGGGCCTGCTGGCCATCGATGGTGACGGCATCCTGACATTCCGGCCTTTCGACGCAACAGAGGTCCAGCCCATCCCACTCTCGCGCCCAATGGACCGTTCCTTGTTCGGCGGAGGGTGTGTCCCCGCCTTGATTGCGCATGTCGTCGCGGCGCTGCAGGACGGCGGCGAATTCGAAAACGAGGCTGCCGACTACGTCACTGTCATGCGGGTTACCGAGGCCGCCTACCGATCCGCGCAAACACGCTGCCGCGTCGCCATGGACTGATCCATTGCCCCGGTATTTGACAAGAGACGGGCTTGCTGACCATCTGGCTGCCCTGTCCGGCGGCGCTCGTTGGGTGACTGCCGTTGCAGGCGCTCCGGCATCGGGAAAATCCACATTGGCTGAGCGGCTGGCCGTGGCGCTCGAAAGCCGCGGCGCTGGGCCGGCGGCCGTTCTTCCGATGGACGGATTTCATCTCGACGACGGCGTTTTGGAGACGCGGGGTTGGCGCGCCCGCAAAGGCGCACCGCACACATTCGATGTCGCTGGGTTCGACCATCTCCTTGCGCGCGTTGCGGCAAATACCGAGGATGAGATAGCGGTGCCGGTATTTGACAGATCACTCGAACTGGCGCGGGCTGGTGCACGGATCATCGGGCGTGATGTGCGCCACGTGATCGTCGAGGGGAACTATCTTCTGCTCGACGAGCCGCACTGGGCGCCGCTCCGGCGACATTTCGATGTGACGGTGGCGCTTCATGTCCCGCTTGCGATCCTGAGTGACCGTCTTTCTGATCGATGGGCTGATCTTTCTCCAACGGTCCGCCAGCTTAAGATCGAGGCCAACGATCTGCCGAATGCACGGCTTGTGACCGACAAAAGCGTCGCAGCACAGATCGTGATCGAGGACGCCTGAAGTCTGCGGCCTAGAGTCTCCATGGCTCATCCGCGTCGCATCTACGTCGCTTTTGGCCTAGCCCGATGCCCGACCGCCTGTACCGTCGTCGGAAAAGATCAGGGAGAGCCGCGCAATGCCGGAGATGAAATCGCACTACCGCGTTGTGGTAATCGGGGGCGGTGTGGTCGGGACATCGGTCCTTTACCACCTTGCCAAGTTCGGCTGGACGGACGTCTGTCTTCTTGAGCGCTCTGTACTCACCGCGGGCTCATCCTGGCACGCAGCAGGTGGTGTCCACGCGCTGAATGCGGATCCAAACATTGCGGCCTTGCAGGCGTACACGATCGACCTGCTGGAGACAATTCAAGAGGAATCGGGTCAGTCCATCGGCCTTCACATGACGGGCGGCCTGACCATGGCCGGGACGCCCGAGCGTTGGGAATGGCTGCAATCGGCATACAGAACATTCCAGTCTATCGGAATCGAAGACTGTCACCTTGTCACCCCCGAGGAGGCCGGCGAGCTTTGCCCGATCATGTCGACCGATGGACTCCTGGGTGGCATGTGGGCCGACCGGGAAGGATATGTGGACACGACCGGGACAGTCCACGCTTATGCTGGCGCTGCTAAAAAGCGCGGTGGAACCATTTTCGAACACACGAAAGTCGAGGAACTGATCCAGACCAAGGATGGTTGGAAGGTTGTCACCGACAAGGGCACGATCACCTGCGAGCATGTCGTGAACGCAGCCGGTCTTTGGGCCAAGCAAGTTGGGCGCATGGCCGGTATCGAACTGCCGGTTTCGCCCCTGAAGCACCATTATCTAATTTCTGACACCATCCCGGAGGTTGCTGCACTCGACAAAGAGCTACCCATGATGGTGGACCTCGAAGGGTTCTCGTATCTGCGGCAGGATCAGCAGGGTGTTCTTCTCGGCATCTACGAGATCAACCACGAACACTGGGCCATGGACGGCGCGCCTTGGGACTATGGGATGGAGCTGTTCCAGGAACAGCTCGACCGGATCGAGGACGAGTTGACTCTTTGCTTCGACCGCTATCCGGTCTTGCAAGAGGCGGGCATCAAGACTTGGGTCAACGGTGCCTTCACCTTCTCGCCCGATGGCAATCCATTGGTTGGCCCGGTTCCGGGCAAGCCCGGCTATTGGTGTGCGTGCGCTGTCATGGCGGGCTTCCTGCAGGGTGGCGGTGTGGGCAAAAGCCTGGCTGAATGGATGATCCACGGCGAATCCGAGGCCGATGTCTACGGCATGGACGTGGCGCGGTACGGCAAATTCGCCGAGAACAGGCAGTACATCAAGGAAACGACTGGCCAGTTCTATTCTCGTCGCTTCGTGATGACCTATCCGAACGAGCAGTTGCCAGCCGGCCGTCCGCTGAAATGCGCACCAGCTCATACCGAAATGGAGGCCGCAGGCGCGCGCTGGGGCACGTCATGGGACATGGAGGTGCCCCTTTACTTCGCGCCGACACCCGACTTCGTAGAGGCGCCGACGCTTCGTCGCCCGAACGTGCATGACATTGTCGCCGAGGAAAGCCGCGCGGTGCGCGAAACGGTGGGTCTTCTCGATATCTCGGCGTTCTCCCGCTACGAGGTTTCGGGTCCGAACGCGGAAGAATGGCTCGACAGGATGATGGCGTCGAAACTGCCGAAACCGGGTCGCGCAAAGCTTGCCCCGATGCTGTCTGCCACGGGGCGGCTCAAAGGCGACCTGACGATATTGAACTGGGGTGATGGAACTTGGTGGATCATGGGGTCCTACTATCTCCGCGCCTGGCACATGCGGTGGTTCAACGATCACTTGACCGACGGAGTTCGGGTGCGGGACCTCGGCGAGAAAGTATGCGGCTTCTCGCTTTCCGGTCCCAACTCGCGCAAGGTCATCGAACGGGTGACCGACGGTCCCGTGGAGGACTTGCCCTTCATGGGGTGTGGGGACTTCGACATCGGGATGATCCGCGCCAAGGTCGCTCGACTCTCGGTAACGGGCGAATTGGGCTACGAGATCAACTGCGGCTACGGCGAGCACATTACGCTACGGCGTACGCTTCTGCAGGCCGGTGCAGATCTCGGCATGCGCGAGATCGGGTTCAACGCGCTGAACTCGCTGCGCCTTGAGAAAAGCTTCGGAATCTGGTCGGCCGAGTTCACACAGGATCGGACGCCGGCCATGACCGGAATGGACCGCTGGATCGATTGGTCCAAAGACTTCGCGGGCAGAGCGGCGGCGGAGGTTGAGCGGGACGGCAACGGCCCCGCGCAGCGTTTGGTGACGCTTGAGGTCGATGCGGACGACGCGGATGCGAGCGGGTACGAACCAATCTGGAAGAACGGGCGCCGCGTCGGTTTCGTGACCTCTGGTGGTTATGGTCACACTGTCGACCGTTCGCTTGCCATGGCGATGGTTGAGGCCGACGTCTGTGACGAAGGGACCGAGCTTGCCGTCCATATCGTCGGTGTCGAGCGCACGGCGCGGGTCATTCCCGCTTCGCCCTACGACCCTCGGGGTCAGGCGATGCGGGGATGAGCGTGGATGCGCCCCCGCGCCGCGGCGGGCGCCGCCGAGCCGAGCGAGAGACCCCCGCGCGAGACGTAAACTACCGCGATCTTCGCAGCCCATTTCCGCCCATGGCGGTCTTTTCGGAGGATCGGATTGAGGCGATCCACCAGTCTGCCCTGAGTGTGCTGCAAGACCTTGGTGTCAAGGTGCTCTTGCCAGAGGCACGCGATCTCTTCCGTAAGTCCGGCGCCACTGTCGGCGACGACGACATGGTCCGGATCGGGCGTGAGATCGTCGAGGCCTCCATCGCCTCGGCCCCGAACGAGATCGAGCTGAAGGCGGGCCGGCCCGAACGCGACGTCACACTGGCACTAGGCCGGTTGGTCTTTCAGCCGGGTGCAGGCGCGCCCCATGCCACGGATCGGATCAAGGGTAGGCGGCCCGGGACGCTAAGCGATTTCACCGATCTCGTCCGCCTGACCCAACACTTCGACGCGCTCCATATGGTTCCCCCGCTGGTCGAGCCGCAGGACATTGACCCGCGCGTCCGTCACTATGCGACGACTGCGACAGAACTCACGCTCTCGGACAAGATGCCGTTCATCTTTGCACGCGGGACACCGCAATCGCTCGATGCGTTCGAGATGATCCGACTGGCCCGAGGTCTTTCGGAGGACGCCTTCGCTGAGGCTGTGCATTGCTACACGATCATCAACACAAACTCGCCCCGACAGATTGATATCCCCATGGCGCAAGGCCTGATCGATTTTGCCCGCGCGGGGCAGGTGTCGATCGTGACGCCCTTTACACTTATGGGGGCTATGGCGCCCATAACGGTTGCAGGCGCTCTGACGCTCAGCCACGCCGAGGCGCTGGCGGCGATCACGCTGACCCAGATCGCACGGCCCGGGGCGCCCGTGTGCTATGGAACCTTCACATCGAATGTTGACATGAAGTCGGGCGCACCGGCCTTCGGAACGCCCGAGCATTTCAAGGCGTCGCTCGCTGCCGGTCAGCTGGCTCGGCGGATTGGACTGCCCTGGAGGTCAGCGGCGGGAAGTGCGGCGGCTATCCCGGACGTTCAGGCGGCGAACGAGACACAATTCGGGCTTTGGGGATGTCTGCTGGCCGGTGCGACGGTGGTGATCCACGCAGCTGGCTGGCTCGAAGGCGGCCTCACCGTGTCCTACGAAAAGCTCGTTACCGATATGGAAGTGCTCCAGATGGTCGCCGAGCTTTGCGCGGCTACCGAGGCCGGAGAGGCCGAGATCGGGTTGGATGCTCTGGCCGAGGTCGGGCCGGGCGGGCACTTCTTTGCGGCCGGGCAGACCATGGCGCGATATCAGACCGAGTTCTATCCGCCTCTTGTTGCCGATTGGTCAAATTTCGGAACGTTCCATGAACGGGGCGGGCATGATGCCACGACCCGCGCCACGGACATATGGCAAGAGATCCTTGCACCAGCCCCATCCTCGGTCTTGGTTGCTGACCGGCAAGAAGCGATGGAAGCATTTGTGGCGCGACGTACGGAAGAGGGCGGCGCACCGCCCGTGAGTTAAGGAGGATACCATGACGCAACCCGATGCAATCATCATCGGCACCGGCGTGATCGGCGCGGCGACCGCGTTTGAGATGGCGAAGAAAGGCTGGAAAACCCTCTCGTTCGACCGGAATGCGCAAGTTGGCCATGGGTCCACCGCCGGATCCTGCGCGATCATCCGCATGCATTACTCGACCTTCGACGGGACAGCCTTTGCTTGGGAGGGCTATCACTACTGGCGGGACTGGGCCGAATACCTCGGCCTTCCTTCCGAGGCGAACCTCGCCCAGTTCCGGGAAACCGGATGCCTCGTGATGAAGACCGAGGAGAATGGTGGTCTTGCCAAACACATCGAGAATTCCAGGGCCTTGAGCATTCCTATCGAGGAATGGGGTCCAGATCAGATCCTCGACCGCCTGCCGATCTACGCGCTCGACAGCTTTCACCCGCCCAAACGCAAGGAGGATCCGGAGTTTGGCCAACCGAACGGACGCCATCTTCTTGGTGCCGTCTACTGGCCGAACGGGGGGTATGTGACCGATCCGGCGCTGTCGTCTCAGAACCTCTTCGACGCCGCGCGCCAGCACGGGGCCGAGGCGCGGCTGGGCGTCGAAGTTGTGGAGATCCTGAAAGATGGTGGGCACGTCAAGGGCGTCAGGCTGTCCGACGGGGAAGAGATCCATGCACCGGTCGTAGTGAATGTTGCGGGCCCTGGATCGTCGGCGATCAACGCAATGGCCGGTGTCACCGAAGAGATGACCATCGCGACCCGGCCGCTCCGGCAAGAGGTCGTTCATGTGCCTGCGCCCGAAGGATTTGACTTCGAAGGCACGGCGCCCGTCGTCTCGGACAACGATATCGGCGTCTACATCCGGCCAGAGCACGGCAATCACATCCTGATTGGTTCGGAAGATCCCGAATGCGACGCCCATGACTGGGTTTCGGCCGACACTGGTTATAACGCCGAGTTCACCGATCAGTGGACGACGCAGGCTATGCGCTACGCCCAGCGCGTGCCGTCCCTTGGCATTCCATCGAGGACGCGCGGGGTCGTGGATCTTTACGACGCCTCGACGGATTGGATTCCGATTTACGACAAGGCCTCGCTCGGTGGGTATTACATGGCGTGTGGTACCAGCGGGAACCAGTACAAGAACGCGCCCATCGCGGGCAAGATGATGGCTGCCCTGATCGACTATTCAGAGGGCGGCGCGGATCACGATTCTACCCCTCTTCAGTTCCGGCTACCCTACATCGACCGGATCATCGACGTGGGCTTCTATTCGCGAAAGCGCGCGATCAACTCGGAATCGAGCTTTTCAGTTTTGGGTTAGGATCGCCGCCCATCGCCAACGCCATTGACTTTACGATCGCATAGCAAACCGTGCCTGGGGAGAGCTCCAACACCTGTGCGGACCGTGCTGTGATCCGCGCAAGAAGCCGGTCTTCCCCAGCCTGAAGTTGCACCAGCCGCTCTGGACCACCTGCGTCTTCTACAGCGAGGATTGTTGCCGGCAGGATGTTGAGCGCCGAGAGTCCCTCCGGTCGCAGCCGGGAAAGCAGCACGTCTTCGGCAGCGATGCGCACTGTCACGCGCTCGCCAGGTACAGCGTCTGATCCTGCGAGATATAGAACACCTCCCGACACGGTTAGCGACGTCAGGCCATCTGAGTGACGCTCCAGAACTTTACCCGTGATCAGTGCACCTGCGGTCCGCGCGCCAAGCGTACCTGCAATCGACATGTCCGAGAAGATCGCGCCGGGCGATCCTGTCCGGGCCACGCGGCCCGCGTCGATCACAACGACGTGGGCGGCAAGCCGGGCAACTTCGTCCACCGAATGACTGACATAAAGGATCGGAAAATCCATCTCTTTCCTGAGCCGCGCGAGATAGGGCAGGATCTGTTCCTTTCGCTCTGCATCGAGGGCGGCAAGCGGCTCATCGAGAAGAAGAAGACGGGGCTGTGCGAGCAGTGCACGACCGATTGCCACCCGCTGACGCTCTCCGCCCGAAAGGTCACGGGGGCGTCGGTCAAGAAGAGGCGTAAGCCCCAAGAGGTCCTGAACGCGGCCCGACATCGATGCGTCAATCGGGCCTGGGACGAACCGGGCACCAAACCCGAGATTTCCCCGTACCGAGAGGTGCGGAAAAAGCCGGGCGTCTTGAAAGACGTACCCGACCCGACGGCGATGTGCAGGCAGAACGATGCCCTTCGAGGTGTCAAGGAAGGTGGTCTTGTCCAGTGCGATGCGACCCTCGTCCGGCTGGAAGAGCCCGGCGACGGCGTTCACACTGGTCGTTTTGCCCGCACCCGAGCGCCCAAAAAGTGCCGTCACGCCCGGGCCTGCCTCGAACGCTATGTCAAGGTCGGCCTCGCCGAACCGGTGGCGAAAGGAGACAGAGAGTTTCATCGCCCCTCGACCCGGCGCGTGGCGCGGGTTGCGAGCACTTCCGAGACGATCAGCGCCCCCACAGACAGGGCAATTGAAACGGCGATCAAGCGGGCTGCGGGGGCTTCGGCGCCTGGCACTTGTAAAAGAGCATAGATCGCCGTGGGGATAGTCTGTGTTTCGCCGGGAATGTTCGAGACAAACGTGATCGTCGCTCCGAACTCACCCATTGCCTTGGCGAAACCTAGCACCGCTCCCGCAACGACTCCCGGCAGGATCAGGGGCATGGTGATCGTTGCAAATACCCAAAAGGGAGGCGCACCCAAGGTGCCGGCTGCAGCTTCGAGCCGGCGGTCCACGGCCTCGATGGAAAGGCGAATGGCCCTTACCAAGAGTGGAAACGCCATGATTGCAGCAGCCATTGCAGCGCCCGTCCACCGAAACGCGAAGGTGATCCCGAATGCCTGTTCCAGAAAAGCTCCGATGGGTGCGCGTGTACCGAACGTGACAAGGAGTAGGTACCCAGTGACGACCGGGGGTAGCACAAGCGGCAAGTGGACCAGGATGTTCAAGAGAAAGCGGCCCGGAAACCGCCAACGGGCAAGAGCATAAGCGACGAGGACTGCCACCGGCATGCTGGCCAATGTCGCCCAGAAGGATACGCGCAGGGAAAGTCCAATGGCTTGCCATTCGGCGCCCGAGAAGAGCTCCATCGGACTAACCGGGTGGCGGCAGAAAACCCGCCGCCAGAAAGGCCGCTTGCGCCTCGGCCCCCTGTAGAAAATCCAAGAGTTGGGTGGCGCCATCGGCGGCCCCATCAACCAATGAAGCTGGGTAGACCACTGGCGCGTGTAACGAAGGGTCAATCCGAGCAACCACCTGAACGCGAGGCTGTGCGAGAGCGTCGGTCGCGTAGACGATCCCAAGCGCTGCTTCGCCGCGCGCGACGAATGCCAGCGCGGAACGGACATTGTCGGCCTCTGCAAGACTGGGGCGCACTGTTTCCCAGATATCAAGAGCGACGAGGGCCTCCCGCGCATAAATACCTGCAGGAACAGCATCGGTCAGCGCGACAGCCAGCCGATGCTCGTCGAGGCGGTCCACCATGGCCTTGGCCGTTAATTCCAAGGGTGCTCCTTCGTCCGCCGGCGCGATCACGACCAACCGGTTTCCGAGGAGATTGTGCCGCGTCTTCGGCATTAAGTGACCCTGATCCGACAAGTAGTCCATCCAGTCTGGGCTCGCAGCGATAAACAGATCGGCTGGTGCGCCGGCTTCAATCTGGCGGGCCAGCGTCGAGGACCCGGCATAAGATACCTGCACCGCGGGTCCCGCCCACTCGGTCAAGGCCGCATCCAGCCCGCCCCGAAGGCTAGCGGCCGCAAAAACCGTCAGATCCGCGCGCGCCGGCACGGCCAGAAGGGCGAATGAAAGAGCCAGCGCAGCCCCGTGACAGAACTCCGCCAGTCGGATCACGGTGCCAACAACGAGGCCATGCGGCGCAACGCGAAGGCGTACCCTTCCGGGCCACATCCAGCGATCACCGCATCCGCACGTAGCGATACGTAGGACTTGTGACGAAACTCCTCGCGGCGGTGAATGTTCGACACGTGCACCTCAATCACCGGACCGTCGAACGCTTTCAAGGCGTCCAGTATCGCGATCGACGTGTGGCTGTAGGCGCCCGGGTTGATCACGATCCCAGCGGAGCCGTCTCGGGCCTCCTGTATCCAGTCGATCAACGCCCCTTCATGGTTGGATTGGCGGAACTCTGTCTCAATGCCCAGCTCGCCAGCAAGTGCCGATGCGCTCGCTGCGATGTCCGCCAGCGTATCGGCCCCGTAGATCCCCGTCTCGCGGGTGCCGAGCAGATTGAGGTTCGGGCCGTTTAGGACGAGGATTTGTGGCTTCATGGGCTCAGGAACTTCCGAAACGAATTGTTGTGGGCCGAGTTACCAGTCCGACCGAACCTTGTAAAATCCGGTGCCGGATCGCAGAGTTCCTCGCAAAAGGAGGATGCGCGTGAATCAATTGTCTGCCTTGGGTCAAACCCAATGAACGAGAACGCGGAATTGCGTTTGGGCTTGATCGGATGCGGACGGATCGGTGTCGTCCACGCCGAAGCTATTGGTCGCGCAGAGGGCGCGCGTCTGGTGGCCGTTTCCGATGCCGTCCCAGACGCATCTGCGGCGCTTGCCGACATCCATGGAGCGGAGGAACGCGACGCGCATGATCTGATATCATCGCCCGACATCGACGCGGTGGTGATTGCTTCGCCAACATCGACCCATGCGGATCTGGCAGAAGCGGCCGCGCGCGCCGGGAAGGCCATTTTCTGCGAGAAACCGATCGATCTATCCGCAGAGCGGGCGGAGGCCTGTCGCGCGGTTGTTGAAGCGGCCGGCGTCCCGTTTCTGACGGCATTTCAACGGCGGTTTGACCCCCATATCGCCGACTTGGCGGCGCGGCTTCATGCAGGTGAAATCGGTCGCCCCGAACTCGTTGTCCTGTCGTCCCGCGATCCCGGACCACCTCCGGTCAGCTACATCGCGACTTCAGGCGGCATCTATCGGGATATGATGATCCACGATTTCGACGTGGCACGTTTCCTTTTGGGCGAGGAGCCAATCGCCGTTCATGCGACCGGTGCATGCCTCGTTGATCCGGCGATTGCAGACGCTGGCGATGTCGACACGGCGGCCGTGACACTGCGCACTGCGCGTGGCGCTATTTGCCAGATCACCTGCTCACGACGGGCAAGTTACGGCTACGACCAGCGGATCGAGGTGCATGGCGAAACCGGAATGCTTTCGATGGACAATCTCCGCAAGAGTCTGGTGGCGCGATCAGATGGCGCTGGTATGACCCAGTCCCCGTCCAAATACTCTTTCCTTGAGCGCTATGCCGACGCCTACGCGGCAGAGATGCACTATTTTGTTGCGCAACTGCGCGCGGGTGCGCCGCTTGGTCCTGATGCACGCGACGGAGTCATGGCGTTGAAAATCGCCGACGCGGCGACCCTTTCGGCGGCCGAAGGCAGGGTTGTCGAGATCCGCTAGCTGGCAAGAGTGCGCGTTGAGCGACCCTACAATTGACGAATGCCAAGCCGAGCGTCGCGGAGAGCTCCGCCTGCTTTAAGACTTTCCGCGAGCGGCCACGCCCAAGATTGCGACCACCAAGGTCAAATGGCGAAGGCACCATCAGCGTCTTCTCTGCCGGTCGTGTCCAAACCTCAGCCGTGCTCTGATCCGAAGGGTCAAGGCGGCCTTCTGGACAGTGCGCCGAGGGCCGTCTATCCGGGTCCGAACGGTGGAAGTGGAGGTCCCGAATGGGCGACGCAGAGATCGGGCTGATCGGCCTTGGAACGATGGGGGCCATGCTCTCGCTGAATATCGCCGAGAAAGGGTTTCGCATCGCCGTCTACAACCGGACCGCGGAAAAAACGCGTGCCTTCATGGGGGAGGCCGGAGCGCTTGCCGACCACATCGTGCCCACTGAGACGCTCGAGGAACTGGTGGCGGCGCTGAAGCCGCCGCGGGCCGTCATTCTGATGGTGCCCGCCGGAGCGGCCGTCGACGAGCAGATCGAGGCTCTGCGGCCCTTGCTGGGTGCTGAGGACATGATCATCGATGCCGGCAACGCGAACTTTCGGGACACCAATCGCCGCGCAGCCGCCGCCGAGGCAAATGGAGTTCCCTATCTTGGGATTGGCGTGTCGGGTGGCGAGGAAGGGGCCCGCCACGGCCCTTCGATCATGGGCGGTGGCCAGGCACAGGCGTGGGACCGCGTTGCGCCGATACTGACAGCTATCGCGGCGACCTACGAAGGTCAGCCTTGCGCCACGCTGATGGGTCCTGCGGGTGCCGGCCACTTCGTGAAGGCGGTGCACAATGGCATCGAATATGCCGACATGCAGATGATTGCTGAGGTTTACGGGATCCTGAGGGATGGACATGACGAGACCGCGGGGACAATCGCTGCCCGTTTCGAGGCTTGGAATACGGGGCGTCTTCAATCCTACCTGATCGAGATCGCCGGAAAGGTGGCGGCGGCAAACGATCCTCGGACAGGTGCCGCGATACTTGACGTGATTCTCGACAAGGCCGGGCAGAAAGGCACAGGTCGTTGGACTGTGATCGAGGCGCAGCATCTTGGTGCGCCGGTGCCTGTTATTGAAGCGGCGGTCGCGGCGCGCAATCTGTCCGCCCTGAAGGATGTCCGCACGACGGGAGAGGCGCTCTTCGGGGCGGCGCCGCGGTCCCTTGCGGAGCCTTTTACGGACGACGAGCTCGAATCCGCTCTGATTGCGGGGAAGGTCATGTGTTACGCACAGGGCTTCGAACTTCTGCGACTAGCCGGTGTCGCGTTCGATTGGGATCTGCCGATGCCGGAGATCGCGGAGGTCTGGCGAGAGGGCTGCATCATCCGGTCAGCAATGCTGAACGACATGTCCGCCGCACTCCGTGATGATCCGGCGCGGAACCTCATGTTTGCGCCCTTCTTCGCCGGTCTTATTCAGGGCCACGAACCCGCGCTGCGCAAAGTTGTCACCGTGAGCCTGACCCACGGGCTTCCCGTGCCGGCGCTTGCGAACGGGTTGCTCTACTTCGATATGGTCCGCACCGGCCGGTCGACCGCCAATATGATTCAAGGCCTAAGGGATTTCTTCGGAGCACATGGATTTGAACGGATCGACGCCGAGGGAGCGCATCACGGACCTTGGGGCAGCGGGCGCGGCTAGACCGGGCCATCTGGCGGTGCGTTGCGCCGCAATGGCACCCTGTGGTCAATCGCGGAAACGTGGCTGTGCACGCAGTCCTGAGCCATCCAGTCTCACGCGGAAATTCCCTGTTAACAGGGAAAATACAGGGAAATAGCGCGAAATACGCCGGATTCTGTGCGTTGCACGTTGAGACTGCCAAAGAAAACAGCGGTT
>JBCBKU010000022.1:0-50979 GCA_038521345.1 Pseudomonadota bacterium
CGGCCGGGACGCGGACCGTATCAAGGAAAGGTGTCTTGGGACCGTCGCCTGTCATGGGTCGCCTCTCGTCAGGTGTCACGCGCAATAACGAACCGCGCCGCGTCGAGCAACGGGGCCGCTTTGGCACCATACGAAGCGAGAGCTAGTTCGGCTTCGTTAACAAGCGACTGCGCGCGTTCCTTTGCCGCGTTCAATCCCAGCAGAGAAACGAAGGTTGCTTTGCCCGCCTCGGCGTCTTTTCCAACCCGTTTTCCTGTTTTCTGCGGATCGCCCTCGACATCGAGGATGTCATCGGCAATCTGAAACGCCAATCCGACCGCTTGCGCATACCTTAGAAATGGTGCGGGATCCGATCCGGCCATGCGCGCTCCGGCCGCGGCTGACCAAGCGATCAATGCCCCTGTCTTGTTGCCCTGTAGCGTTGTAATGTCCGTGAGGGTCAGCGGGGTGTTCGCGGTCTCGGCGGCGATGTCCTGTGCCTGCCCCAAAACCATACCCCGCGCCCCGGCTTGCTCTGCAAGGTCGGCCACGAGGGCGACACTTCGCTCGGCCGGAATGTTCATCGAAGTTAGAAGCTGAAAGGCGAGGGATTGAAGCGCGTCGCCAACGAGAACCGCCGTGGCCTCGTCCCACTTTACGTGGACGGTTGGCAGCCCCCGTCGCAGGCTATCATCATCCATACAGGGAAGGTCATCATGGACCAGACTGTAGGCATGCAGCGCCTCAATCGCAGCTGCCGCAGGCCATGCGGTCTTGGCCGGTATTCCATGTAAGACGGCGCTTTCGATCACCAGAAAGCCCCGAAACCGTTTGCCGCCCTTCAGTGCGTGCCGCATCCCCTCCGCCACGACATCGTCACCGAGCTGGTTGGTTGCAGAATCCAGCGTCGCCTGAATTTCCTCGGCGCGCGCCCGAAGCACGCTGGGAAAGGTCACTGACCGTCGAGCGCGCGGGTCCCTGTCGGCGCGCCCTCGCCATCCAGTGTGATCGCGGCCACTTTTTCCTCGGCCGCTTTCAGTTTCGCCTCGCAGTGCGCTTTCAGGGCCGTGCCGCGTTCGTAGAGGGCGATTGAGCGATCGAGCTCTACGTCGCCTGATTCCAGCTGGGCGACGACCTCTTCCAGTGCGCGCATAGCGTCCTCAAAGCTCATATTCTCGACAGATTCTTCGGTCATGCGCCCGCCTCCTTCAGCACGTCCACATGTGCGGCGACGCCGGCCGCAAGGGCGTCCAGATCATACCCACCCTCGAGTGTCGAGACCACGCGCCCCTCAGCCGTGTCTTGGGCCACTTCACAAATTGCCGCGGTGACCCAGCGGAAGTCGTCGGTATCCCATTCAAGGTTCGCCAAAGGGTCGGTCCGGGCCGCGTCGAACCCGGCCGAGATTACGATTAGGTCTGGTCGAAAGTCAGCCAGTGCCGGAAGCGCTTCGGCTTCATAGACCTTTCGCATCTCTCGTCCGTCGGACATCGGCTGCAGGGGCAGATTGATGATGTTGTTGTGCGCTCCGACTTCGTGCCGCGCTCCGGTGCCTGGAAAAAGCGGCATCTGATGGGATGACACGAACAGCGTCCGGGGTTCGTTCCAAAGCAGGTCCTGGGTCCCGTTGCCATGGTGAACGTCAAAGTCCACGACCGCGACGCGCGAAAGTCCGTGGTGGTCCAACGCGCGTTTAGCCGCGATCGCGGCAGTTCCAAACAAACAGAACCCCATTGCTGTCGCAGTCTCGGCATGGTGGCCGGGCGGACGGGCCGCTATAAAAGCGTTCAGGAAATCGCCGGCGACTACCGCGTCGACTGCCGCGCAGGCGGCCCCGACCGCGTGACGTGCAGCCATGAGTGATCCGGGCGCAAGATGTGTGTCCGCGTCCAACGACACCCACCCTTCGGAAGGAACAGCCGCTGTCACCCTTTCGAGGTACGACTTAGGATGGCAGCGGAAAATATCGGCATCGTCCGCATCGGAAGCGGGACGCCTATCGAAACCGGAAACGGGATCCAACGCTGCCGCGATGGCGCGAAGCCTGTCCACCCGTTCGGGATGACCCGGCGGGGTCACGTGGCCGTCGAAGACCGCATCGGTATAAAGAGCTGTCACCATCCGACCCCCGCCACATGAGGTACAAAGACCCAATTCCGATGCCCCACTTTCGCCCGCGGCGGGGACGGCTGCAAGGCTCAGTCCGGAGCCAACATGTAACCTGCGCCGCGAACGGTCTGAAGATACCGCGGTTGCTTTGGGTCCGCTTCCAGTTTGCGGCGTAGACGGGTGATCTGGACGTCCACGGCGCGTTCCTGCGACTGGCCTTTGTCGCGCCCCAAATCCTCGACCAGTTTTGACCGGCTCACGGCCTCACCGGGCGAGGCTGCGAAGATCCGCATAAGCTGGCTTTCAGTGGCGGTCAGTCGGACGGGCGTCTCACCGGCCCAGAGTTTGCCTTTCTCGACATCGTATCGGATCGCACCGAGGTTCAGCATCTTCGGCGCCTCGGCAATGTCGTCCGTGGCGGGGACCCGACGAAGGATCGCGTTGATCCGAAGCAAAAGCTCGCGTGGCTCAAAGGGCTTCGAGAGATAGTCGTCTGCCCCGGCCTCGAGCCCGGCGATCCGGTGTTCCGTTTCGCCTTTCGCGGTCAGCAAAAGGATTGGGGTCGTCCGAGTTTCTCGAAGCGAGCGGGCAAGCGACAGGCCGTCTTCCCCGGGCATCATGACATCCAGAACGATCAGATCGAAATCGAGTCCCCCAAGCAAAGCGCGGGCATGAGCGGCGTCACGTGCGGATGAAACCCAAAAGCCGTTGCGTATCAGAAACTTCTGGAGAAGCCCTCGGATCCGTTCGTCATCGTCGACGATCAGGAGGTGGGCGTCGGCGTCGGTCATTGGATCTCCTCCCGTGCCGAGGCAAAGTGGCGGCGCAATTCAGGATCCATCATGGCCTCGAGGACCTGCCGAAACCCCTGGACCGCTTCGGGTCCGGCCGAGCGATAGGCTGCGCGCATCCGGCCTCGTTGCGCATTCGAAAGCTCCATCTCAAGCCGCAGGCCTGCTTCCGTGAGAAACAGGTTGCGTTCGCGTTTGTCCCGCGTTCCGACTCGGCTTTCCACCAGCCCATCATCAACCAGCGTGCGAAGAACCCGGTTTAGTGATTGCTTGGTCACACCCAGTATGTCCAGCAGAGTGTTTACCGTAAGCCCCGGCGTTCGGTTAATGAAGTGCAATGCGCGGTGATGGGCGCGGCCGTAATCGTGTTCGCCGAGAATGCGGTCTGGATCGGATGTAAAGCCGCGATAGGCAAAAAACATCGCCTCGATACCACGGCGCAATTGCTCGTCGGTTAGAAACAGAAGGTTCTCGCTGCCGGGGCCACTGCTTTCGGCCATAGCCAGTCTCGTTATGACTTCGTCTTTGGAACGAGTTTATGTCAGCCTTGTTGACATTCCAAGACCTGACTGGTAGCGATTCTCAGATTTTGCGCAATATTATGTCCGGTTCGGGACTATTTGCGCAAGAAGTCGAAAGGGATCTTGATGGCGACTGGATATGATGACCGCGACGGTTGGATCTGGATGGACGGTGCGCTGGTTCCTTGGCGTGATGCAAATGTCCATATTCTGACCCATGCGATGCACTATGCCTCGTCGGTTTTTGAGGGCGAGCGGGCCTATGGCGGGACCATATTTAAGAGCCGTGCACATTCTGAACGGCTGCACGCATCGGCACGCATGATCGATTTCGACATCCCTTGGACCGTCGATGAAATCGAGGCTGCGAAATACGCGGTCCTCAAGAAGAATGGCCTACAGGATGCCTATGTCCGCGCGGTCGCCTGGCGAGGCGCGGGCGAGGATATGGGTGTGGCCTCGGCCAAGAATCCGGTTCGCCTTGCGGTCGCCGCATGGGAATGGGGTGCATATTATGGGGATTCAAAGTTCAAAGGCGCCAAGCTTGATGTCTCGAAGTGGAAACGACCGTCACCCGAGACGATCCCGAGCCATGCCAAGGCCGCTGGGCTTTATATGATCTGCACCATGTCCAAGCACGCCGCCGAGGCCAAAGGCTGCGCCGACGCCATGATGTTCGACTATCGCGGCTACGTGGCCGAGGCGACAGGCGCCAACATCTTTTTCGTCAAGGACGGCGAGGTGCACACGCCCGACCCAGACTGCTTCCTGAACGGCATCACCCGGCAAACGGTCATCGGCATGTTGGAAGAGCGGCAAGTGAAGGTGAATGTACGCCATATCATGCCGGATGAGCTGGAAGGTTTTGAGCAATGCTGGCTCACAGGTACGGCCGCCGAAGTGACCCCAGTGGGCCAGATCGGCGACTATAACTTTGAAGTAGGTCAACTTACCCGGGACATTGCCCAAGGCTACGAGGCGCTGGTGCGGGCCTGATGGCCCGCCGCGCTCAGTGTTCGAGAAACTCCATCAACCCCACACGTCCATCCCGGTCGATGTCGAATTCGGCCAGAACAACGCTTGGATCTTCGGTGAACCCGTCCTCTTTGAATTCGCCGAGAACCGCGTCGATACACGCGTCGCTTAGTCCTTCGTCCGCAAGAAATGCAGCCTCCTCGGCCCGGTTCGGTGGTGCCATCATCAGCGCCACTTCGTCCACGGTGACGTAGCCGTTTCCATCTTCGTCGATATCAAGGAAGTCGCGCGCCCTTTCGGCCACCAAATAGGCCTCAAGTTCGTCGAAAGTAATCGCGGCATCCCCGTCTGAATCGAGCTCGGCCACCCGTTCTTCTGCAACGGTTTGGACGGGCATGGCCATTTCTTCGGCCTCGATGGCCAATTCTTCTTCAATGAAAGTCCCAGCACAGGCCGCCGGCGCCACTGGTAGTTCCGGCTGTTCCACTTCGCGTTCGGCGGCGATCTTTGCCGCAAACTCGGCTGGCGTAATCATGCCATCGGCATCTTTGTCGAGCTCGGCAAAGGTGATGCGTGCTTCGCGCGCAGCCGAGGCGACTGCTGGGCTCTGCGTGGCCAAGGAATAGACGAGCGCCAGCGCGACTACGCTGGCGCCGAGAAGGCTGGCCCGGGCCAAAGGGGATTGGGTCAGTCGTGTCATGATATGTGCTCCTATCAGATTGGAAACATCTGCAGGGCGCGCCAGCTCTTGACCCACAAGAGATCGAATTGTCTCGCTCATGCTTTCGCCACGTGCCGCACTCATTTTAGTGAGCGCGGATTTCAGTTCGGGCGACACGCGCAATTCAATCGATTGTGTCTTCTTGGACCGACGTGTGGGTGCCATGGTTCTGGTCCTTTGTCTCAAGCCATCGCGTCTCTGCGCAGCCAGGCAAAACGCGACTCGAGACGAATTGAAAAAGCTATCGTGTCCGGAGGCGAGGAAAATCGTGTCCGGACAGTTGATCCAAAGGGATGAAAGGCGCCGTGCAGCGCCCTTGTAGCATGGCGTATCGCTACTGCATGCCTTTCGCGACAACTTTCCCCTCGGTGGCCTGCTTCAATCCAAGCTGCCGTTCCCGCCACGCGATTACCGCCCCTGCGGCCATGATCAGCGCGGCACCCAAGAGGGTGGCCGTTGTCGGAATCTCCGCGAAAAAGACATATCCCACGATGATCGACCAGATCATGGTGACATAGGTGAAAGGTGCCAAAGTGCTCGCCTCGGCGTATCTGTAGGATAGCGTGACGCATAGCTGGCCGATCCCCCCCACGAGCCCCGTTCCTATCAGAAAGGCCGCGTCGCCTAAGCTGGGCCAGACCCAACCAAAAGGGGCCGTCACGAGCGAAGCGAAGATGCCCGAAACGGTAAAGTAGAAGACGATAGAAGCGGTCGTTTCGCGCCCCGTCATCGACTTGACGAAGATCTGCGCAAGGGCCGCAAGCCCGGCAGAGGCCAACGTGACAGCGACGCCAAAAAGGGCGCCGTCCGAAGCATCAAACGTCAGCCTGGGCCACATGATAATCAACACGCCCAGAAGCCCGGCGATGACCGCCGACAGTCGGATTAAGCGGAAGCGCTCGCCCAGCAGGACCGCAGCGAAGATGACGATGAGAACAGGGGTGATGAACCTTAGCGCGGTGACCTCGGGCAACGGAAGGTACTTCAGCCCTGCAAATCCAAGACCCATGGCCGCGGTGCCGGCCACGCTGCGCACGATGTGACCCCGTGGGTTCCGGGTTTTCAACCCGTTGGCCAATTGGCCGGTCATGACCAACCACCCAAGCACGACCGGCAGCGCAAAAAGCGACCGAAAGAACATGGCCTGTCCGGCGGGCACTTCTTCGGCCGCTTTGACGAAGGCGCTCATTGCGGTGAACGCGGTCATTGCAAGGACGATCAGCGTGATGCCGCGCAAGGGTCGGGGATCGGGGGTGGCCATGCTCTGGGCGCCTAACGGATTCCCGGACCCATCACCAGAGCAGGGAATTGACAAAAGACCATCTGAGGGATCATCAAAGAGACACCGGCATCAGAACCGGAAGAGGCGATGAAAGCGGGGCCATGTCGGGCACCCTTCTTGTAACAACGGTCAAGAACGAAGGACCCAACATCCTAGAGTGGGTCGCGTATCATCGCGTGATCGGCTTCGACAGAATCCTCGTTTTCCAGAACGATTCCACCGATGAGACGCAAAAATCCCTGCGGACGCTCGCGCGGATCGGGGCCATCGACTACTTCCGGAACGACAGTGCCAGCCGTCAGTGGCAAAACAAGGCGTATCGAAGAGCGTCGCAGTCCGAAGCCTATGCCGCAGCAGACTGGTGCATGGCGCTGGATGGCGACGAGTTTCTCAACATTAAGGTGGGCGATGGGACGGTGCGCGCCTTGATCGGCGCGACGCGCGAACCAGACGAGATTCTTGTGAACTGGCGCAATTTCAGTCACTCCGGCCAGACGCGGCTGACTGACGGCCTTGTCCTTGAGCGCTTCCTGCTGGCCGATCCCGCAGACCGGATCGTGGACGCCCATCTTCATGGTGTTAAGGCGCTCTTCAAAACGTCGAGCTATCGGCGCCCCGGTATTCACAGAGCGAAGGTGCCGTTAATCGGACCCCGCAGGATAGTGAACGGATCGGGCCTGACCGAGGATCAGTTCTACCGAAAGGGATGGCGCACGAAAGACCCGAAGTGCCGGGCCTTGGCTCAGGTGAACCACTATCCCACGCGCGATCTCGAAAGCTTCCTCCTGAAGACAGTGCGGGGCAGTTCTTCACATCCAGATAGAACCATCAGCCGGAAATACTGGTCGTTCTTCAACTACGCCGAAGAAAAAGACACATCGGTCGCACGATATCTGCCGGCACTTCGCGACGAGATGGCCCGACTTGACAAGGCGAGCCATGGGCGGCTTGAGCATCTGCGCGGGCGGTCCTTGGCGATCTGGCGCGACCGCCTTGCCCAGTTACGGAACGACGCGGAGATTCAAGCGTTGGAAGCCGAATTGCGGGCGACAATGGATCGGTCGCTAGACGCGGCCTGAAAGCCGAGCCAGGGCCCATTGCGCTGCGTCCCTAACGACGGCATCATCGGATCCGGTGTGCCTTAGCGCCCAAGGTGCCATCGACGGGCGCCCGCTGTTGCCGATTGCATAAAGTACATTCCGCAAGAATCGATTCACGCCGATCCTTTTGATTGGCGATCCGCGAAAGCGTTCGCGGAATGTCGCATCATCCAGCGTCGCCAATTCGGCGAGTGGGGGCGCCACAAGCTCCTCTTTTGCGGCGTACCGGGCTTCGCTGGCTTCGGCCGCAAATTTGTTCCATGGGCAAACCGCAAGGCAATCGTCGCAGCCGTAAATCCTGTTTCCCATTTGAACGCGAAGTCCCGGGTCAACGGGTCCTTTGTGTTCAATGGTAAGGTAGGAGATGCAGCGGCGCGCATCCAGTTGGTAGGGCGCTGGGAAAGCATCGGTCGGACACACGTCAAGACACGCCCGGCACGAGCCGCACGAGTCTCGGACCGGCGCATCGGGGATCATCTCGGCGGTCGTAAAAAGAGCTCCAAGAAAAAACCAGTTCCCCAAATCTCGGCTAAGAAGGTTGGTATGTTTGCCCTGCCAACCCAGGCCCGCAGCCGCCGCTAGGGGTTTTTCCATGACTGGTGCGGTGTCCACAAACACTTTCACCTCCCCTCCGGTGTGCGCCACGACCCATCGCGCCAGCGCCTTCAGACGTTTCTTGGCGATGTCGTGATAATCGCGGTTGCGCGCATATACAGATATCGTGCCGACATCTCCGTCCGTGAGCGTGGCAAGTGGATCTTCGGCAGGTGTATAGAGATCGGCGACCATCACGATCGATCGCGCCTCTGGCCAAAGTGCCTTGGGATTGCCGCGCCAGTGTGTGCGTTCGGCCATCCAGGACATCTCGCCATGCCGGTTGGCGCCAAGGAAAGCGGCCAGACCTTCGGCCGCCTCAGGAATGGCTTCGGGACGCGTGACACGGGCTGCTGCGAAGCCGAGACTGCTGGCCTCCGCCACCAGATCGGCTTTCAGATCGGCCACGGTCACGAGGAGCAACCCCAAACGGGTTGAGGGGACAGGCTTACTCGCTCAGAAATCCAGGTCGGCATAATGCGCAGGAGGCGGGAAACCCGGGACTTGATCCGCAAGCACCGACCGGAATGCGGGACGAGACTTGATCTTTGCATACCATTCCCGGACGTTTTCGTTTCGGTTCCAGTCCACGTCGGAGATATAGTCCAGCGCCGAAAGGTGGGACGCAGCCGCAAAATCGGCCACAGTCATGGTGTCGCCGGCAAGCCAACGGCGTTGATCGAGAAGCCACCCCATGTAGTCGAGGTGAAACTTGATCGCCTTTGCACCCGCCTTGACATTTCCGCTGTCGGGATAGCCTTCCTTGGTAATCTTTTTGTTCACGCGCTCGTAGAGAAGGTTGGTCGTAACCTCGTGGTGGAACTTGTCGTCGAACCACGCCACCAACCTGCGCGTCTCATACCGACCCTCCGGAGTGCGGGGAAGAAGCGGTGGCGAAGGATGGATTTCTTCGATGTATTCGCAAATCGCGCCGCTCTCGGACAAGGTCAGATCGCCCATCTTCAGAACGGGCACTTTGCCGGCCGGGTTCCGGCGCAGGAAATCCACGCCTTGCTCCCAATACCGTTCCTCGACGAGTTCAACCTCGACCTTCTTTTCGGCCAGACAAAGGCGGACTTTGCGGCAAAAGGGCGAAAGCGGAACGTGATAGAGGCGGTTCATGCGGTGTTGCTCGTTTTTATTGTGTCTTCTGAATGCCGCCTCCGGCCCGGCTTTTCAACTCCCGCTCTCAAAGCAGTCCGCACGGCCATCGGCGCGGATCGTGGAGGCTCCGTCCAGAATTCCGGCAGCGCGGCGGCGTACAAAGCTTGTCGGATCGCTGGCCGATCGCAATTTCGGTGCGGGCAGGATTGCCGCAAGGCGCGCTGCCTGAACCGAGGTTAATGCCTTGGCATCTACATCAAAGTAATGGCGCGCCGCGGCCTCGACGCCGAAAACGCCTTCATCAAATTCCGCCACGTTCAGATACACTTCTAGGATCCTGCGCTTCGACCAGAACGTTTCGATGACGGGGGTGAACAAGGCCTCCAAGGCTTTTCGGGCCCAACTGCGCCCGTGCCAAAGATAGACGTTCTTCGCCACCTGTTGGGTGATCGTCGACGCGCCACGTGTTGCACCTTCGTCCAGCGCTTCGCGGATTGCCTGCATGTCGAAGCCCCAGTGAAGGCAATAATTAGCGTCTTCCGCGGCCACAACCGACCGGGCCATAACCGGCGCAATACGCTCCATAGGCACCCACGTCCGTTCGATGCCGCCAAGGCGGATGCCTTCTGACAGGGCATAGGGCGTGGTGGGCGGGTTCACCACAGATCCCAAGGCGATCAAAACGACCGCGATCACCACGAGGCCGAGAACCGTCAGCTTTGTCCATCGCCATCCCAAAACCACCCATCCCACCAGGCCGCGGCGCGCCTTAGAGGACTTTCGCTTTCGTGTGCCCTTGGCTGGCGCGCGCCGCTTGGGTTTTGGTTGTCCTTTGTCCTTTGGGGAAGTCTCCGCCGTCATTGCCGACGCCGTCCTACGCCTGCGCCTCGGCCTCGATCTCGGCCTTGGATTTGCGACCGCGCTCGGTGGCAGATTTGAGCTGCCCGCATGCGGCCATGATGTCCTCACCGCGCGGCGTTCGGATGGGTGACGCGTACCCGGCCTTGTAAATGATGTCGGCAAAGGCGCGAATGCGGTTGTTCGATGACCGTTCGTAAGGTGCGCCGGGCCACTCGTTGAAAGGGATCAGATTGATCTTGGCCGGAATACCCTCGATCAGCTTCACTAGACGCCGCGCATCATCGTCGCCGTCGTTCACGTCCTTCAGCATCACGTATTCGAACGTGATCCGCTCGGAATTCGACAGCTTCGGATAATCGCGCAGAGCGGCAAGGAGCGCTGCGATGTTCCATTTTTTGTTGATGGGAACCAGGCGGTCGCGAACCTCGTCAGTGGTCGCGTGAAAACTGACGGCCAACATACATCCGATTTCTTCTGCCGCCCGCGCGATCTCCGAGACGATCCCCGAAGTCGACAGCGTGATCCGCCGGCGTGAAAGGGAAATCCCTTCCCCGTCCATCGCGATTTGCATCGCGTCGCGCACGGCATCGAAATTGTAGAGCGGTTCGCCCATTCCCATCAGAACGATGTTCGACAAAAGCCGCGGACCGTCTTCGCCAGTGCCGGTGCCGGGTTCCGGCCATTCTCCGAGATCGTCGCGGGCCAGCATGATCTGACCTACGATCTCGCCAGCGGTCAGGTTGCGCACGAGTTTCTGGGTGCCGGTGTGGCAGAAGGAGCAGGTAAGCGTGCAGCCAACCTGCGAGGAAATGCAAAGTGTGCCGCGATCCTCTTCCGGGATATATACCGTTTCAACTTCGTGACCGCCGGCAATACGGACGAGGTACTTACGTGTCCCGTCCGCGGAAACCTGACGAGAGACGACCTCGGGCACTGCGATCACCAACCGCTCTGACAAAAGCGCCCTATAATCCTTGGCAAGGTTAGTCATTGAGCCGAAATCGCGGACGCCCCAATGATATACCCATTGCCATATCTGGTTCACGCGCATCTTGGCCTGTTTCTCGGGTGTTCCGGCGTCGATCAACGCGGCACGCAAGGCAGGGCGTGTCAGTCCCACAATGTTAACCGGCCCCTCGGGCAACTTCCGTGGGATTGTCAGGACGTCCTGCGTGATTGGCGCACCGGCCATAATGCGATCCTTGGTCTTGGAACCAAGTCAGATAACGGCAATCAGGCTAAATTCAAAGGCCCCGCGACACCTGCAATCGGAAAAGCAGCAGGCTTGCCAGTGCGGCCATGGCAAAGCCTGCTCCAATAACCAGTGCAACCATTGCCTGTCCCGAACTGTCAGCCACTCCACCGGCCATGCGCGGTGCGATCATCATCACGGCGTAATAGATGGTGAAGTACACGCCCATACCAAACGTTCGCTGATCCGGTGGCAGGACTTCGGACGGAAGGGCGATGATCGGGCCGCCCGCCAGTGCAAAGACTGCACCAACAGCGCAGAAGAGCGCGGCGACCCAAATCGGGGATAGCAAGGGAATGCCAAGGAGACCTAGAAATCCAACAAGACTGATCGCGATGAGCAAGTCACCGCGCCCAGTCCGATCCGCGATGATACCGCCGAGGGGCAGTGCAAGCGACAGCACGACCATAAAGGCGCTTGTGACGGTGCCGGCCGCGACGACGGTCCACCCCGAAGCCGTCAAAACTGCCGGCCCGAAGCTGAAAACCATTGCCAGTGCCGCGTTGTACAAGGCCCAGACCAGCCCGGCGAGGATCACCCCGGGCCAAGGCAACCGCCCGGTTCGCCGCATTCTCGACGGTGCTGCGTCTGGTGCCGGCCGATAGCCCGCCACGAACAGCAATAACCCTACCAAGATGACGCCAGCAACGATCCACCACGGGGCGCTTAGACCCATCTGGGCCGCCCATGGCAGCAGCAGGAGTGCGGCCGCGATGCCGACCGGCCAAGAATTGATGAAAATTGCCAAGGCTGTCGATATCTCGCGACCCTGAAACCAATCGACGAGCATCTTGGTCATCACGACGTTCAAAACGACGCCGCCTGCGCCTGCGACCAACCGTCCGAGCACCATCACGGGATAGCTCGTGTTCAAGATGACCAGTGCCGCACCGAACAGCATCAGTGCCATGGCACCGGCAACAACGCGAAATTCGCCCCAACGTCCCGCAAGCGCGCCGCCAGGCAGGGCCACCAGAACGCCCGGCGCTAGGTAGAGACCGACCAGAAGTCCGACATCCGAGAGATCGAGTCCCGATTGGGTTGTCAACACCGGGGATAGGGCGCCGATCGACTGAAACTGAAATGCCATTGCGAACCGCGCCACAAAGAGCACGGCAAGAATTGCCCACCGATTGTGCATGGATCACCCCCCGTTTGCGCAGCCTAGCCTTGAGCAGGACAGGCTGGCAAAGCCGAAGATGAGCGGCCCGACGTGGTCAGTTCGCGCAGCGGTTTTCAGCCTCTTCCAGAGCTGCGGTAAAGCCCAGAAGGCTAAAGGTATCCTGGGTCTGTGTGCCCCGTGAAGAACGGGCCGTGATCACGGCCTGGCTTCCGCGCTTCATTGCGTTGACCAATTTGACATCATCGCCCGACGAGGCTGGCCACGCCCATTCACCCTCGGTGAACAATTCGAACGAGTCGGTTCCGATCGAGACTGACGCAGTCGAGCCGTCGGCAAACGGATACCCGCCGGTGAAAGACACTTCGCCGGCAACCTCACTTCCCGGGCGGAAGGTCACGAATAGCAGAATGTCCCCACGCCGGACCGACACGACGCGTCCGTCGCGGGTATTCGTCGATTCTTTAAACGTTGTGACCGCCCAGCATTCGGTGGGGTCGTCCTCGACAAAAACCGACCAATCGGTCTCGGCCGCAACACGGTTGGTGGACTGCTCTTGCTCCTGCGCCGTAAGGGCCGACGCCAAGAATAGCACCGGGATTGCAAACAAAATGGAACGTTGCATCGGGATCATCGCCTTTGCTCAATGTGCCTCGCGCCGTCGGCTTGGCAGATCTCGCTGCTCTTGAGGGCCGGCGCGCGCGTCTCTACTCTCGCGCGGCAGAATAGTCGAAACCGCCGCCGGAGTGGAAGCACAAACACGGGGTATCGGCGGGTTCCGGGGCAGGGGCGAAGCATGAATACAAATGGCGGCGCTTTTCCAATGGTGGAGATCTGGCGCGGTGACCGGGTCGAGAGCCGTCATTCGGGCCACGCGGTCATCGCGAATTCAGCGGGCGAGATTGTCGACGCGTGGGGCGACGCCGAGAAGGTGATTCTGCCCCGGTCGTCCCTGAAGATGATTCAGGCGCTGCCGCTTGTTGAAAGCGGGACGGCCCGCTCCTTGGGTCTTTCCAATCGTCATTTGGCGCTGGCCTGCGCGTCGCACAATGCGGCTGCCGCACATACCGATCTTGTGCGGACTTGGCTTGCCGATCTAGGGTTTGGACCCGACGATCTTGTCTGCGGTGCGCAACCGCCGGCCGACGACCTTGCCCGGTCAGCCCTGATCCGATCCGGACTGATGCCGGACCGAGTCCACAACAATTGTTCGGGCAAGCATTCAGCGTTCCTGTCGCTTGTCCGGCACATGAAATACGGGCCGGACTATGCGGATCCTGACCATCCGATACAGGCCACAATCCGGTCCGTTCTGGCCGATCTTTCGGATGACCTGCCCATGGGACATGCCATCGACGGTTGTTCGGCTCCGAACTATGCGCTGACGCTTTGCGGTTTTGCCCGTGCCCTGGCCCGATTTGGGTCCGGATTGCACGGCGTGCGGGCTGAGGCGGCGCAAGAGCTGTTCGGTGCGATGGTCGAGCACCCCGACCTTGTTGCCGGCGAAGGGCGCGCATGTACCGAGTTGATGCGGGCCATGGGAGGACATGTGGCGATCAAGACCGGTGCGGAAGGTGTTTTTTCGGCCATTCTGCCGGCGCGCGGCATCGGCATTGCGGTCAAGATTGAGGATGGCGCCACAAGGGCTGCCGAGGCGGCAATGACAGCGCTTCTCGTCCGGGAAAAAGCGTTGTCCGCAGATCACACGGCTGCCCGTCGCCGTTTAGGCGCTCCAATCCGCAACTGGGATGGCCTTGTCACAGGACGGATCGACGCGGCGCCGGGGTTCCCTGACTAATTCTTTAGGCTGTCGTGATACGCCACCAACTCGACGGTGTTGCCCTCGGGATCTGTTACGAACACGCCCCGCCACCCAATCCAGTCAAAAACCTCAACGCGGTACGCGATTGCGTGGTCGTCGAACCACAGCATTGCGGCCTCTTGCTCAGGGAAGGGCACATTGAGAGCAAGGTGATGCAGGGACGACCGCGCGCCGGTCTGCACTTCATTCGCGCCCGTTGGATGCAAGCCAGGGCGACCGCTCATCGACTTGTCGAACAGTGCGAGGATCTGTGTGTGTCCTTCGAACCCATCCCCAATCCGGTAAAAGACGATCCCTTCGCGATGTCCTCCAAACATGCGTTCCAGCCCGAGCAACTCGCCGTAGAACGCCATCATCTTGGCGATGTCCTCGCACCGGATCGCGATCTCGCCAAGATGCCTGATCTGAAACCCGCGTGTCATGTCACGAATTCCTTCCGCGCGATCCCCTGCAGGTACAACAACGCCGTCAAATCGCCATGGTCGATTCGAATTGGCGCCGCCGTCGCCACCGCAGGCTTGGCGTGCAACGCAACACCGAGGCCCGCCTGATCGAGCATTCCCAGATCGTTCGCGCCATCACCGACGGCCACCACATCCTCCGAGCTGATCCCAAGTCGGTCGGCCACCTCGTGCAATGTGGTCACTTTTGCCTCTTTTCCCAGGATTGGACGGGCAACATCACCGGTCAGTCGGCCCTCTGCTTTGAGCAGAACGTTGGCTCGATGCTCATCGAATCCAAGTCGCGTTGCGACGGAACCGGTGAACGCCGTAAATCCGCCCGAGACCAAAGCTGTATATGTGCCAAGGGACGTCAGGGTACGCAGCAGCACCTCGGCACCCGAAGCGGCATGGATTCGGTTAGCCAGAACATGGCTGATGACGGAGACCGGCAGATCCTTGAGCAGGCCAACACGTTCCAAGAGCGCCTCTTCGAAGTTCATCTCTCCGTTCATCGCGCGAGCCGTGATGTCGGCAACCCGAGCGCCGACGCCAGCTTCGTCGGCTAGTTCATCGATGCATTCCTCACCGATCATTGTGGAATCCATATCCGCGATGAGAAGTTGTCGTCGGCGTGGCGGCCCAGGCAACAGGACAAGATCCACGTTCATTGACCGGCACGTCTCGCCAACCTCCGCCGCATTTGAAGGCGCGATAGGTACGGCAAAGGCCGCGGCCTCATCCGGGGCGAGCCAGGCTACATCCGCACCGCTCCATGCATTTCGCACGCTGTCGACCAAAGCCGGTTGCAGCGTCCCTCGTTCCGGGGCACCGATCATCACCACATGGGGAACCATTGGCATGCACATTCCGTGGTATTTGGCGTTGTCTCCGCATAGCCTGAGATTCCCGCTTGAGAAAGCGGCCGCTTATCCTTAGACGCGTCGGTGGGACACCCCTCCCCAACGAGGGGCGATTATCTGTAAGGATAACCATCGATGAATACGACCAAACCGGCGACGCGGCCGGACAATCCGCGTTTTTCATCCGGCCCGTGCGCCAAACCCCCCAATTTCACATTCGAGACGCTCGCGGATGCGGCGCTGGGCAGATCTCATCGGGCCTCCATCGGTAAGGCGAAGCTCAAGGCTGCCATCGTCGAAACCCGAGATCTTCTGGGTGTTCCCGATGATTACCGGATCGGAATTGTTCCGGCTTCGGATACCGGCGCTTACGAGATGGCCATGTGGACGATGCTGGGCGACCGCCCGGTCGAAATGGTCGCATGGGAGAGTTTCGGCGCGGGCTGGGTCACTGATGCGGTCAAGCAGCTCAAACTCGACGCGCGTGTGCAAGAGGCACCCTATGGCGACATCGTGGACATGGCGGTTCTCGACTACGACCATGACGTCTGTTTCACATGGAACGGGACAACCTCCGGCGTTCGCCTGCCTTCGGGCGATGTCATTCCTGCAGACCGGGGTGGCCTAACACTTTGCGACGCGACCTCTGCGGCGTTCGCAATGGATCTGCCTTGGGACAAACTCGATGTTACAACTTTCTCATGGCAGAAGGTGCTTGGAGGTGAGGCGGCCCACGGGATGCTCATCCTGAGCCCGCGCGCGGTGGCTCGTCTTGAAAGCTACACGCCGCCATGGCCTTTGCCGAAAATCTTCCGACTAACCAAGGGTGGCAAGCTGATCGAGGGCATCTTCGAGGGAGCGACGATCAACACCCCATCGATGCTTGCGGTCGAGGATTACCTTCAGACACTTGCGTGGGCACGTTCCGTTGGCGGGCTTGCAGGTCTGATCGCTCGGGCCGAGAAAAACACCATGGTTATTGACCGTTTTGTGGCCGAGAGAGACTGGATCGATTTTTTGGCGGCGGATCCGGCCACTCGTTCGACCACTTCAGTTTGCCTACGGTTCACCGATCCGCGGATCAAGGAAGGTGCGATCTTTGCAAAAGCAGTTGCGAAACGGCTGGAAGATGAAGGCGCGGCATTCGACATCAACGGGTACCGCGATGCCCCACCCGGCCTTCGGATTTGGTGTGGTGGTACGGTCCAAACCACCGATCTCGAAGCGCTGATGCCGTGGCTCGATTGGGCCTACGCCGCAGAGATCGAGGCTTCGGCCGACGCAGCGTGACCTTGGCCCCGGGATCCTCCCGACATAGAGCTCCGGACCAAGTCCGGAGTGCAATCCAACACCTGTAATGGAGTGCCCCTATGGCTCCTAAAGTGCTCGTCTCTGACAAGCTTTCTGAAACCGCCGTGCAGATCTTCCGAGACCGCGGCATCGATGTCACTTTCGAACCCGGCCTCGGCAAGGACAAGGACCGGCTTCTTGAAGTGGTCGGCGACTACGATGGTCTTGCCATCCGATCGGCCACGAAAGTTTCGGAAAAGGTCCTCGCAGCTGCGACGAACCTAAAGGTTATTGGTCGGGCCGGGATCGGGACCGACAATATCGACAAGCCGGCGGCTTCAAAGCGTGGTGTGATCGTCATGAACACGCCGTTTGGCAACTCAATCACCACGGCGGAACATGCCATCGCGATGATGTTCGCAGTGGCGCGTCAGATTCCCGAAGCCAGCGCGTCGACCCATGCCGGCAAGTGGGAAAAATCGAAGTTCATGGGTGTCGAACTAACAGGCAAGACCCTTGGGGTGATCGGCGCGGGAAACATCGGCGGTATCGTCTGCCGACGGGCGCTGGGTCTTGAGATGAAGGTCATTGCCTATGACCCGCACCTGAAAGAGGAGAAAGCCGATCAGCTTGGCGTCGAGAAGGTTGAACTCGACGAACTGCTGTCCCGGTCCGATTTCATTACTTTGCACGTGCCACTAATCGAGGACACACGGAACATTCTTTCGGCCGAGAACCTTGCAAAGACGAAGACGGGGGTGCGGATCGTCAACTGCGCCCGGGGCGGACTGGTCGATGAAGCAGCCCTGGCCGAACTCCTGAATTCCGGTCATGTGGCCGGTGCGGCCTTTGACGTGTTTGCTGAAGAACCGGCTGAGGCAAATCCTTTGTTCAATCTTCCGAATGTGGTCTGCACCCCGCATCTTGGGGCGGCAACGACGGAGGCGCAAGAAAACGTGGCGCTCCAGGTGGCTGAACAGATGTCGGACTACTTGCTAACCGGAGCCGTACGAAACGCGCTCAACATGCCGTCGATCACCGCGGAAGAGGCCAAGGTTATGGGTCCTTGGGTCAAGCTCGCTGGCCATCTCGGCAGTTTCATCGGCCAGATGACGGACGAGCCGATCACGGCGATCAACATTCTTTATGATGGCGCGGTGGCCGGGATGAACCTCGAGGCGTTGAACTGCTCGGCGCTTGCGGGCTTGATGAAACGGCTGAATCCGGATGTGAACATGGTTTCGGCCCCCGAAATCGCCAAGGACAAGGGCATTCGGGTCTCGACCACCAGCCAGGGCCAGTCCGGCGTTTTCGAAGCCTACATCAAGCTGACGGTCGTCACGGAAGAACGTGAACGGTCGATTGCGGGCACAGTGTTTTCGGACGGGAAGCCGCGGTTTATCCAAATCAAAGGCATCAACATCGATGCCGAGGTGGGTCGACACATGCTCTACACCACCAATGACGACGTGCCCGGCATTATTGGCGCCCTTGGGAACACTATGGGTGCCAACGGAGTGAACATCGCGAACTTTACCCTCGGACGGTCAGATCGGGGCCAGGATGCTATTGCGCTTTTGTACGTCGACGACCCGATCCCAGATCCGGCGCTGGCGGCGTTGCGGGAAACCGGCCTTTTTGCCCAGGTCCGACCGCTCATGTTTGATGTCGGCTAGGCTATCGCCCATCCGCATCGCACGCTAGGTGAACACCCGAGGAGTGGTGCGATGCGGATCTATGCAATAGGGGATATCCACGGCCAACTGGCCATGCTGGAGGCTATGCATGACCGCGTCGCGAAGGACCGCGCGGCCACCGGCGATCAGGCGGCTCCTGTCGTGCATCTTGGCGACTATGTCGATCGCGGACCGGACAGCCGGGGTGTTCTTCAGAGGCTAATCGACGGCGTCGAAGAGGGTCAGCCGTGGGTCACCCTGCGCGGCAACCATGACGAGATGTTCCTAGACTACCTGAGGCAAGGCCCGGAAGATCAAGGCTGGAACTGGTTTGCGGGCAATATTGGTGGACGCGAAACGTTGGCGTCATATGGCGTCGCGTCCGGGCTTTTAGCAAAACGCAAGTCCGTGCATCGGCGCGCCTGTGTCGCTGTACCGGACGCTCATCGCGCGTTCCTGGAGGCCCTGCCGTTGTCTTACGAAACCGCCGACCTCATTTTTGTTCATGCAGGTATTCGACCTGGCCTTCCTCTGTCGGACCAAATTCCACAGGACTTGTTATGGATCCGCGGCGAGTTTCTGTCTGACCCCCGCGACCACGGCCGGATTGTTGTGCATGGTCACACAATCGTTCCAGCACCGGAACATCGCGGAAACCGCGTTGCGCTCGATACCGGCGCCGGCATGGGCAACATGCCAACCGTGGCCGTATTTGAGGGCACGGATGTTCACATTCTAGAGGAGACCGGTCGCCGCCCGCTTAGGCCGTGACGGCGCAAAGCGTGTTCCCGCGCGCTTGGACTTCGTATCCCCGCGTCCGCAGCATCTCCTGCAATTCTTCCATCGGGCTCTCGCCATAGCGTTCGGGTCCAGCATCGATTGAGATCTTGGATGGCCGCATCGCACCCATTCCGTCGATCACTTCGATCTCGGCCCCTTCCGCTTCGAGCTTCAAGAAATCGATGTGGTTGAGGTCGAGCTTCGCCGCCAAGTCTTCGAGCCGCATGATCGGAACTTCGACGCTCTCGCCAGTTGCGCCGCGATCTGGCGCGAGAAGCGAGTGGTCGACGCATCGGTTCGACAGCTGGAGTGGCAGGGTCCCGGTGGTGTTGAACAGTCCCATCTGGTGTACTTCGGCGGTGTCGAACCCCTTGAGATTGGAAAGGCAGCACTCGTAATTCGCTGGTGCAGGTTCGATAAGGACGACCCGACTTGCGATCTCGACGACCGAGCGCGCAAAGCCGCCGACATACGCACCGCAATCCACCACCACATCTCCTTCCGCGACCTCGCAAAAGCCTTCGATCTGGTACTTTCCGTGCAAGCCTTCGAGATAGCCGCGAAGGATCGTCCGGTGGTTTTCCTTGTGCAGCGGGCGTGGGAAATGAACCGTGCGGCCTTTCTGACGGGTCACGATCGTGTCGCCCATCTCGAACTCGGTATCGACAAATGCATCGTGCTCGCGTGCCGTGCGCACCAGTGCCGCGAGAACCTCAATCTCCGAAGGTTCGGTTGCTGCCTCGCGGATGCGCTTTCGCATCCAAGGTTTCAGCGGTTCTGGCGGGGTCATGTACATCTGCTCGGGTCCCGTTTGCGGGTATTTTTTGCAGGTTATCAGCACCTGCGGATCGCTTCCAGAGTTTCCATGCCGACCAAAGCGCTGAGCCCACAAAGAAGACCACGGCGATCACAAGAAGCTCGGTCTGAACCAGGCCTATGGGCCAACCTGACCCGGCGATTGCGAACGCAGTGAGTGCCAGCCCGCCGAGAGAGAACATCAGTCGAAAGAGCAATTCGCCTTTGGGGGATCGAACTTGTTCATATCGGGTGCTCTGCCCGAAGGTTGGCCTCGGTCCAACGGGCTAGGGCTGTGTCCCAATTCGGGCGCGTCTCGCATTCCCAGCCCAGAGTGGTGCCGTGACCAAGCTGATCTTCGGCGCGCATCGCATTCGCGTGTGGCTCACCCCGAAGAAAATCAACCATATCCGATTTCCGCTCCCATATACTGAGCGTGTGCTGGATCCTCCGGACGGATCTTGCGCCAGCATAAATGCACCCCTGATGCGATCGGGCTGCCGCCATCGCCCGTGTGGCAAGGTCTAGGAACCGGGGATACACCCAGAACCCGCGCAAACGCAGGCCCGTCACAGAGACATAAACCGACATGCTTGGGGACCTAGTCTGGTTTCTTTGGCTGACGACCCCCCAAAAAAATGCCCCGCCCATCGGGGCGGGGCAGGTGCGTGCCATGTGACGGCCACAGGCACGGGCGGTAAGAGGTTCAGCGCATTTCCGCGCGGATCTGCTGGCGCAGGACGTCGATCGAGATCCGTTCGCCCTCTCGCTCGAAATGCCAATAGGTCCATCCGTTGCAGGAGGGTGCGCGTTCAAGGGCCGCACCGACTTTGTGGATCGAGCCGCTTACATCGGCGGCAACAAGTGTGCCGTCGGCGCGCACCTTTGCCGTTTGCCCCCGGGGGGAGAGCAGGACCTCGCCCGGGCGCAGCATTCCGCGTTCAACCAACTGACCAAAAGGGACCCGAGGTTCGGCGCGCTTCGACGTCGTGACCTTGACGGCGTCGGCCTCGTAGGCGCGGACACGCGACAAACGCTTCTCGGCGATCTTACGATATTTGTCCTCACGCTCGATGCCGATGAAATGCCGGCCAAGCATCTTTGCGACGGCGCCGGTCGTTCCCGTTCCAAAGAACGGATCAAGGACCGTGTCGCCCGGATTTGTGGTTCCTACCAGAACCCGGTGCAGCAGGCTTTCGGGCTTTTGGGTAGGGTGGGCCTTCTCTCCGTCGTTGTCTTTCAGCCGTTCCGCACCGGTACAGAGCGGCAGCGTCCAGTCCGAGCGCATCTGAACATCGTCGTTCAACGCTTTGAGCGCTTCGTAGTTGAAGGTGTAGGGCGCACCCTCGCCGGTCGCAGCCCAGATCAGCGTTTCATGGGCGTTTGTTAGGCGCTTGCCGCGGAAGTTCGGCATCGGGTTTGTCTTGCGCCAGATGACGTCGTTCAGGATCCAGAACCCGGCATCCTGGATCGCTGCGCCGACGCGGTAGATATTGTGATAGGATCCAATTACCCAAAGCGCGCCGCCCGGCTTCAGAACACGTTTGGCCGCCCCCAACCATTGTTGCGTGAAACGGTCATAGGCTGCGAAAGAAGAAAACTGGTCCCATGCGTCGTCGACTGCGTCCACGCGTGAATTGTCAGGGCGGTGCAACTCGCCCCGAAGCTGCAGGTTGTAAGGCGGGTCCGCGAATACAAGATCGACGGACGCCTCCGGCAAAGACTGCATGACATCAATGCAATCGCCAGCCAGAATTTCGTCGCGCGGACGCGTTGTCATGGGTCCCAAAGTCCCGCTTTTCATCACTGCCTCTGTCGCCTCTTCGGGCGCTGTCGTTGTTGTCGCCAAGATGAGTCAAAGGTGATTCGCGGTCAAATTCTTTTTTGAATCAATGGCTTGCAGATTTTTCTTGGCACAAGATATTGTGGACTGGCTTGAACGACCGTCTATGATGTGGGGTCACACCTAGCCGAACCAGTGCCGCGCGATGGCTCTTGGTGGGATAGCCAACGTTTTGGTCCCAGCCGTAACCCGGGTAGTGTTGCGCCAAATCCACCATGATCCGATCTCGATGAACTTTGGCCACGATCGAAGCGGCGGCGATGGACAGGCATCGGGCATCGCCTTTGACCACCGCCTGCCCAGCGCAAGGCAGGCGCTCGGGGAGGCTGTTGCCATCGATCAATGCAAAGTCCGGTGGGCATTCCAGAGCGTTCAAGGCTCTCACCATGGCTAGATGCGAAGCGCGCAGAATATTCAGTTCGTCGATCTCAGACACGCTGGCCGCGCCGATGCCTACCGATGCGACGCACGCGATTTGCTTGGCGAGGTCGGTACGGTGGCGCAATTTCAGGATCTTGCTGTCGTTCAGGCCATCGGGAATGGACTGAGGATCCAGAACGACAGCCGCGGCTATCACCGGGCCTGCCAACGGACCGCGACCGACCTCATCCACTCCTGCGATACAGGTCCGGCCCGCGTGCCGTGCGGTTGTCTCACAGGAAAAGTCAGGCCCACTCATGTGCCCACTCTGGCCAAGCACCAATGCACCGCAACAAAAAACGCCGGGGGCGGTGCCCCCGGCGCAGTCCGGCGCGGTGGAGAATTGCGGGATGGCCGCGCCGGCCTCGATCCGAAACCGACTGCTCTACCGGTTTCGGGCCTCGAGCTGAAATCCTGCGCGGCGCAGGCACCGGGGCCCGTAGGCAAGGCGAAATCCTCTATCTGTCCGTACTTCGCGCAGGCACCGGTCTGGCAGAAGTGCCGGACGCCGAGTGTTGTTGCGCAGGCACCGTGCGCCGTAAAGCGTCCGGCGTTCGCCGTTGCCCACCCGGTATCGCCTCAGGCAATCGTTGGGCAGTGGCACCCGATTGACGAACCGTTGGTCGTGGTGATGCCCGTGCGAAAAGTTGCCGGACCGGTTGACGACCGCGCGGTTGGACGAGGAAGACTTCTTGTCGTCGTCATCATTGGCATCGGAGATGATCTTTCCCACGACAGCGAGCGCGGCGAGTCCGGCGAGGATCCCGACAATTTCGTCGCGGTTGTCCTGAGCGTGGGCGGTGCCAGTGGCTAACGGAGATAGAGCGATTGCAGTGGCCGCAAGGGCCGAGACGATGAGCCGTTTCACAAGGACGGGTCCTTTCGCTTGTCTGGCGGCCGTACCCCCATGGCCGGTCGCGATGAAAAGACGGTCCGCCATCCCCCATCCGTCAGACAATATCGTGCCCGTGTTATGTGATATCCGCCACGCGGTTCTGGGTAGATATTGAATAGCGTCGCGGGTTTGCCCAAGGTCATCGCATGAGAAACGTAGTCGCCACGATCTTCCTTCTTGGGTTCGCGCTTCCTGCGCAGGCGCAATGCTATGCCGATTACAAAGCCAAGCGGGACAATCCCCTTCGCCTCCACTACGGGGTTGTCGAAGTCACTGACCAGCTCTGCAGTCGACCGGCACGACTTGAATCGTCGGTGCGCGATCGAGTGTCCGCCGGAGGCTGGACCTTGTTGAACATTGTTTCCGTATTCGACGCGGAGGGCCTTGAGCAAAGGAGAGAAAGTGCCGGAGAGTTCTTCCTCCGCTTCTGAGACACGGGCACAAGGCACGCGGATTGTGGCCCTCGGGATCGTGGCGGTTGTCGCGATCCTCGGTCTTGCTGGGGCGTTTCTACTTCTGACTTTGCCCGATGCTGATGCGTTCAATGCACGGGTCGAACGTTTGTTCGTCGAGAACGACGATCTGAACTCTGCGGCCGAAATCAAGCTGCTCGAGATTCTGGCCCAGTCCGGTACGGCCTTTTCCGAAGTTCTTGCAGGTTACCGGCTGGTGATTTTCGTGCTCATGGTTCTGGCAACAGGATTGTTGGTCGCCGCGCTGGTGTTTTTGGTGATGATCATCGTTTTGAACCGTCGCATGGGCGAGATCGAGCGGCAGGGCATTCAGGTCTCGTCGCTGTTGATCAGCCGTGAAGAGAACACGGTTTATCTGAACAACATGGAATTCAAGCTGACTGAGGCCGCGATTGAGACTTTGTCAGTTCTGGCCGAAGCGCGTCTTGACGACGATGTCCTGACGGGTGCCGAGCTCGAAGGATTGATCTCCGGACGGGATGCTGCGGATTGCGATGAGGCGGCAGGCGCGACCCGCATCAAGCGCCTACGCGACACCTTGGGCAATCAGATGGTGGCTGAGCTCTTGATCAAGACCATCGCGCGACGTGGATACATGCTGTCGATCGACAAAGACGTGATCCGCATGGTCTAACGCTCGGTCGATTGCCGGTCGCGCGGCTACTCGCCCTTGATCAACCTCCGTCGCAGCCAGCCCGAGAAGGTATCCATCAGCATCACCATGATAACGATCAGGACGATGTAATAGGTAACTTCTTCCCAGTCTTTTTGGGTCTGGATCGCCTGGGTGATCATAAGGCCGATGCCACCCCCAACAATCGCTCCGATGATCGTGGCCGATCGTGTGTTGGACTCAAGGTAATAAAGAACTTGGCTGAGTAGAACCGGCATGATCTGCGGAATGACACCGAACCGGTTCTTCTGAAGGGGGCTCGCCCCGGTCGAGGCCACGCCTTCGATCTGTCGGTTGTCCACGTTCTCAAGAGCTTCGGAGAAGAGTTTTCCGAAACTGCCGGTATCGGTAATCAGAATAGCGAGCGATCCAGTCAGTGGTCCGGGCCCGAACGCGCGGCTGAGGAGAATTGTCCAGATCAGTGCGTCCACACCGCGCACAAAGTCGAAGAGCCTCCGCGTAACCTGCCGAATGGCAGCAAAGGGTGTGAAGTTCTTCGCCGCGATGAAGGCAAGGGGCAGTGCCACGATTGCTGCGCCGAAGGTCCCGAGGAACGCCATCAAGATCGTTTCGCCAATGGCCCACGCGACGTCCGCGTGGCGCCACATGTCATTGCGCCAGAAATCCTGCAGTGCGCCTTGGAAGTTGGAACGATCCGGATCGATCCGTTCTCCAAAAAAGATCTCGGGTGCCGATCGGCCGTGGTACGGACTGTCGAGGGTGTACCAGAAGAGTTCCCATCCAAAGAAATAGCGGAAGGCTTCGGTCCGGTTTCGAGTCATCGAGAAGCGGCCCGCGCTGGTGCGGATATCCAAACGTGACCGTGAATAACTCACAAAGTCTGGCAGGCTCTCAGGGTCGATATCTATCTGAACGCCACCCGACCGACTGGCCTGAGCGTTAATCTCACCAAATTCTGGGTGGACGTATGTCGCAGTAGTATCGGGTCCGAAAATCACGGCGTGCCCGTCCCGCAGCTCTATTATCGTGCTCGGCCCGTCGAATTCGACCCATTCGGGCTTCAATCCGTCAGGATAAGCGCCTTTCCGTTCGCCCTCTTTGGCAATTGTGATGTCGCCCGAGCGGTTGTCGCGCGTCACGTGCGTCTTATAGCTGTACGTGTCGGCGACAAGGGTCTTGGCGTTGTCGATCCGCGCGCGTTCAGCAAGTCCAAGGACGTCGAACGCGAAGAAAATATAGATAAGGTAGAGAAGCGCGAGACCGGGGATCCCAAAAGCCAGCATTCGCTTCCGGCGGAAGTGGTTGTCTGCCGCGGCATAGCGGCCCTCCGTTCCAAAGGCGGCGTCGGTCATCGGTGCTCACCCCCACCTGAAAGACGGTTGCGGAAGGCGCTCGAGATCTGATCGACCACAACAATCGTGAAGAACAGCAGCAAGAAGATTGCCGCAGCCTCGTCAAATCGTCCTTGTCCCCAAGACATGGCGTTGCGCAGTTCATAGCCAATGCCGCCAGCTCCGACGAAGCCCAAGATGGCCGAGGCGCGAATGTTAATCTCGAAGCGAAGAAGCGCATAACTTAGGTAATTCGGCGCTACCTGGGGCACGACGCCAAGCGCCATGACCTGGCCCCATGTGGCGCCAACAGAGTTCAGGCCGTCCACGGGCTTCAGGTCGGCGTTCTCGTTGACTTCGGAATAGAGCTTGCCAAGCGCACCGGCTGTGTGAATGGCGATAGCGATCATTGCTGGAACCGGCCCGCCACCGAGAATAAAGATCAGCACGAGCGCTATGACGATCTCGGGGAGGGCGCGAAGAATGTCCATAGTCCTGCGGAAAACGGGGATCATAGCAGGCCAGCGAGCGAGGCCGCGGGTCGAAAGCAATGACAGGATCAGGCCACCGATGAACCCAAGCAGTGTGGAAACAGCCGCGATGTTGATCGTCTCGATCAGCGCAGGAAAGTAGCGCGCCAAGTGACTGGGTAGGTTCGCGCGCTTTTCCCAAGCTTCGGACAGAACGTCTGCAGGAAAATCAAAGATGTTTGTCCAACCATCCCAGAAACCGCCCGCATTTCGCGAGTCGGCGACCATGAAACCAGCCACCATCAGGATGACAAAGATCAAAAGGACGATACCGTTGTACATTCTCCGCGTGCGGACAAGAGCCATGTAGCTCTCACGCATGTCGGCGCCCTGGGGCCCGGAAGGTGCGGTAATGTCGGCCATATTGTCCTCGGAAATGGTTGGAGCCCCGGCAGACCGGGGCTCCCATGTCGCGTGAAGCGATTAGTTGGACTTCGCCTTACGGGCCTCGATGATCGAGACGTAGGTGTCGTGCGTCACCGGCTGGAAGCCAAGCGTTTCACCGGCTGCGACCGAGTAGGCGCAGTCGACGTCGCGCTCGTGCAGACCGTCCATAAGCTCGGTCATAGTGGCTTTGACGTCGTCGGGCAGAGCCTTGCGAAGTACGATCGGACCTTCCGGGATGACCTTCGACTTCCAGATCTGAACAAGCTCGTTCATGTCGATCAGACCGGCGTCGACCGCCTTGCGCAGGGCGCCCGAATTGTAGCCGTCTTCCCAGTCACCCTGGCCGTCGGCCCAGGTCACACCGCCGTCGATGTCGCCGTTGAAGACTGCGACGATGGTCTGTTCGTGGCCACCGGTGAACTTCACTTCACCGAAGTAATCGCCCGATTCCATGGTCGAACCGGTTTCTTCCGGGATCTCGATCGAAGGGATCAGGTAGCCCGAGGTCGAGTTCGGGTCACCGAAGCCGAACACCTTGTCCTGCATGCCTTCGAGCGAGGTGATGCCCGAGTCTTTGCGAGCAAAACCGATCGAGTGGTAGCCGATTGAACCGTCGAGGTTCACCTTGACCAGAACCGGCTCGACAGCTTCCGCGTCCTGCAGGAACGTTGCGGCATAGGACGAGGCGCCCAGCCAAGCCATGTCGATCGTGCCGCCCAGGAGACCCTGGATAACGCCGTTGTAGTCGGCCGGTGCGAAGAGCTTGGTCGGAACGCCAAGTGCTTCTTCCGTGTACGAGCGCAGGCATTCGTTCGAGTTCAGGCGGTCCTGAGCGTTCTCACCGCCAAGGATGCCGATGCGGAATTCGGTGACGGCATGGCCATCGGCGAATGCTGCAGTCGAGAGCGCGGTCGTCGCGAGTGCGACAGCGATCATCTTTTTCATGTTTAAGGTCCTCTTGATAGATTGGCCGTCCTTTTGGACAGTCCGGGGTGAAACTCAGGCGACCGTCTTTGAGAGGGTCTCGATTTCGGTTGACGTCGCTTCCTCGGAAAACGAGGCATCCGCGCCGTAGATGTCGCGGGCAACGCCAGTCGTCAGTTGGTCCGGCGAGCCGTCGAAGACGATGCGGCCATCGCGCATGCCTATAACGCGATCACAGTACCGGCGTGCAGTATCGAGCGTGTGCAGGTTGCAGACGACCATCCGGCCGTCCTCTTCATGGATGCGGCGCAACGCCTCCATCACAAGCTGGGCGTTCATTGGGTCAAGAGATGCGATCGGCTCATCCGCGAGAATGATCTTGGGGTCTTGCATCAGGGCCCGGGCAATCGCGACGCGCTGCTGCTGGCCGCCGGAAAGCGCCTCGGCGCGTTTCGGGGCGTGTTCCGCGATGCCAAGCCGTTCAAGAATATCGATGGCGCGATGTATGTCGCTCTTGGGGAACAAGCTGAACAATGTCTCAAGTGTCGAGCGCTTGTTCAAAGTGCCAAACACCACATTCGAGACGACGTCGAGGCGTGGCACGAGGTTGAACTGCTGAAAAATCATGGCGCAGTCGGATTGCCATCGCCGTTTCGCCGCACCCTTCAGGGCGAGCACATTCTGCCCTTCGAACACAACCTCGCCCGAGGTCGCGTCGGTAAGACGATTGATCATCCGCAGCATTGTCGACTTGCCAGCACCGGACCGACCGATCACGCCGATCATCTTTGAATCCGGTACTTCGAAACTGATATCGTCAACGGCGGCGTTGTGGCCAAACTTCTTTGTCAGCGCACTGATGCGTAGCAGCATACGTGTTCCGTCACGCGGGCACTGCCCGCATCCCCCTAATCTGTCGCGCGGTGCCTATCTTTGCATTGCAACAGTTTTGTGACGAATTCTTAAAGGCCTATGACACCGCGCCTCCGATCCGGCTGCGTTGCAACTGCTTCGCCGCACTGAGTTCTCTGCATCGACCTGACATATCGTTGTTTCTTTGCAAGGTTAGCTGCCAAGAACCGAGAAAAGAGGGCTGGTACATGGCAGATGAAAACGAGAAGGGCGGCGGCGCCTGGGACTGGCTCGAGGCCGAATTGGCCGACACGTTGGACGAAGACTTTGAACTAGAGATCTCGGAGCCGGCTCTTTCGATGGAGCTCAAGCGAATCTACCAGGCCGCGCACCCTGATACGATTCCCCGTCGCGAGTACTTTACGACGCTGCTTCGGCTTCAATCCGAGCTCATCAAACTGCAGGATTGGGTACAGGCGACGGGCGAAAAAATCGTCGTTGTCTTCGAAGGCCGGGACAGTGCCGGAAAGGGCGGGGTCATCAAGCGGATTACCCAGAGGTTGAATCCGCGCGTCTGCCGTGTCGTCGCGTTGCCGGCGCCGACCGAGCGAGAAAAATCGCAGTGGTATTTCCAGCGCTATGTTCCCCACCTGCCGGCTGGGGGAGAGATCGTGCTTTTCGACCGGTCTTGGTACAATCGTTCTGGCGTAGAAAAAGTCATGGGCTTTGCTACCAACAATCAAGTGGAGCAGTTCTTTGGCGACGTGCCGGAATTTGAACGCATGCTCGTTCGCTCCGGCATTCGGCTTTATAAGTACTGGTTTTCGATCACGGATGAAGAACAGCAGTTGCGCTTCTTGATGCGCATCCATGATCCACTCAAACAATGGAAGCTGTCGCCTATGGACCTGCAGTCACGGATTCGCTGGGAAGACTATACCAAAGCTAAGGAAGAGACGCTGGCGCGCACGAACATACCCGAAGCTCCATGGTACGTGGTTCAGGCCAACGACAAGAAACGGGCGCGCCTGAATTGCATCGATCACCTTCTGAGCCTGGTTCCCTACAAGCCTGTCGATCATGAAGAGATCAAGCTACCGGATCGTGTTCACAACAAGGATTACGAGCGCAGCGCGCTCCCGTCTGAGTTGTACGTGCCCAGCAAGTACTAGGGGTTAGATGCCCCCGAGATGGGGCCCGGCAAAGCATTTCGGTCGACCAGATAGCGCTCGGACAAGGGCAGGCTCGCGGCACCTAAAGCGCGAGCATCCGGCCCCACCGAGCCAGCAACAATTGTTGGTCGCTCTAGCCCGGTGAGATTCAGTTTGGACATCTGTCGTTCGATTTCAGCAACGAGCCGGTCGCGTACGTCGATGGGAAGCCATCCATCGATCTTGACAGATTCAAAGTCGACCACGCTGCAGGCGGAGACTGTGGCCTGAGCCAGACCGTACCCGGCTGATTGAATCCATTCCTCGACCATCTCGTCAGGGATTGTCCATGAATCGGCCGATTCCCAAATGGCCTCAGCGGAATAACCGGCGGCACTCAGTGCACGCTCCAATACGCAGAGGCTCGCCGCATCGATAAGCGGATGGACGCGGCTGTTTCCATCCGAGACCGGTAAAGGGCCCAACGCCCCTGCGTTGCCGCGACCGGAATAAATGCTGCCGTTCAGGACGACGCCGCCGCCGATGAAGAACCCGACATAGAAGTACAGGAAATTCCGTGGCCCGTCCGAAGGTCCGAAGACGAGTTCAGCACCGCACGCGGCGGTGGCATCATTCTGCACGAAAATCGGCAAGCTGTGCCGGTTGGCAAGATCTGCACGGATGTCCCTATGCCTCCAGGGTTCCATACGGTCCGCCGGCACGTTCAGCGCTTGGGCCCAATCCCAAAGGAAGAACGGCATTGCTATTCCGAGGCCGGATACGCGGTCTCGATGCCGCCTAGGCAATCCGGCGATCAGCGCTTCGATCTGCGTGTCTGCGAAGGCGAGCGCAGCGTTCGGCGTCGGATACGCATAGGTTCGCATCGCGCGGCTGTGGACGTTTCCGAGGAAATCGGTCAGCACCATCTCCGCGCTGCGCCGTCCGATCTTGAGGCCAAGAAAGTACGCACCCTCTGGGTTCAGCCGCATGGGCACCGAAGGTTGCCCGACCTTGCCCCGGATCGGTTCGCCGCGCAGCATTAAACCGTCGTCTTCGAGTTCCCGCACGATAACCGAAACGGTCTGCGCCGAAAGTCCGGTCATTCGTGCGATTTCTGATTTCGCCAATGCCTGATGACGGCGGACGAGCGATAGGACCAGACGCTCATTTTGCGCGCGCATGCCGCTTTGATTGGTCCCACGCAGGTCCAACGAGCGTTCGGGCAAAGAGGTGTCCGTTACGGGCAGCGGCAAATTCGGCTCCTCCTTGCGTCAGCCTGAGAGAAAAGACCGAACGGGTCAATAATAAATCATAGTGATTTATTTATTGACAGTCTCTCCGAATCTCGTGATCGTCCACGTTGGACGGCGCGCGTCGCCGCGCCGCTCGTGCCCTTCGGGGGACAACAGACTTTGGGAGGAAGAAACATGAAAATGACCACACTTGTTGGCGCGTCCGCGCTGGCTTTGTCGGCAATGGCTGGAAGCGCGTTTGCCGGAGGGCACGCCACGACCGTCTGCCTGATCACCAAAACCGACACCAACCCCTTCTTCGTCAAGATGCGCGAAGGTGCGGAAGCCAAGGCCGAAGAGCTGGGCATGACGCTGAAGTCCTTCGCCGGAAAAATCGATGGCGACAACGAGACCCAGGTTCAGGCTATCGAGACCTGTATCGCCGATGGCGCCAAGGGCATCCTGCTGACTGCCTCGGACACCGCCGGCATCGTGCCGTCGGTCGAAGCTGCGCGGGAAGCCGGCCTTCTGGTCATCGCGCTCGACACGCCGCTTGAGCCCATCGACGCCGCCGACATGACCTTCGCCACTGACAACTTCCTGGCCGGTGAGCTGATCGGTCAGTACGCCGCCGCAAAGCTCGGCGATGCCGCAGCGGACGCGAAGATCGCCATGCTCGACCTTGCCATCAGCCAGCCCACAGTTGGCGTGCTGCGCGACCAGGGGTTCCTCACCGGGTTTGGAATCGACATTAAGGATCCAAACCGCTGGGGCGATGAAGACGATGAACGGATCATCTGTAACGAGGTGACTGCGGGCAACGAGGAAGGTGGTCGAAAGGCGATGGAAACCTGCCTTGCCAAAGACCCTGACATCAATGTTGTCTACACGATCAACGAACCGTCGGCTGTCGGCGCGTATGAGGCGCTTAAGGCCATCGGCCGTGAGAACGATGTGACAATCGTGTCGGTTGACGGTGGATGCCCGGGCGTTGCCGATGTCGGCAGCGGCGTCATCGCAGCAACGTCGCAGCAGTACCCGCTTCTGATGGCCTCCATCGGTGTGGAAGCAGTTAAGGCCTGGGCCGAAGATGGCTCCAAGCCTGAGAACACCCCGGGCAAAGACTTCCTCGACACCGGTGTGGCGCTGGTCGCTGCCGAGGCGCTCGATGGCGTCGACTCGATCTCGGTTGAAGAAGGCACGGACCTCTGCTGGGGCTAAGTCTGTGACATACGTCGCAGGGCGGGATCTTTCCCGCCCTGTGATCTAGACGGACGGCGACACGCCCGGCTAGCCTCGCGTTTAAGCGCAAATACCAAAGAATACCTCGAGGGGAACCGTTATGTCCGAGACCGCGCCACGCGGGCAGGAGTTCGAGTCGCAATTGAATGCGGCCGATGAAACTGTCGCAGAGTTCGAGGAAAAGCGCTCTCTCATGCGGCGCTTTCAGCATCTCCTGCACGGCAACCCTTCTCTGGTTCCATTGATCGTTCTGGTCTTCTCCGTGGTTGGAATGGGTCTTTACATTGACTGGGAGGCGATCCAGGTGGCCCTTGGCTGGGCGCGCCTTGAAGACGTATCGGTGGGACGCTTCCGGTTCTTTTCGGCTCGGACTATGGCGTTGATTCTTGATCAAGTTCAGATCGTGGGCATCCTCGCCTTCGCGCAGTCCTTGATCGTTCTGACTGCAGGGATCGACCTAAGTGTCGGCGCCATCGCGGTGTTCACATCGGTGGTGATGGGCCAATTCACGTTTCGCTATGGAATTCCGCCCACCTTCTCGATCTTGATCGGATTGGCTGTCGGCAGTGGAATCGGCGCCGTTTCCGGTTGGCTTGTCAGCCGTGTAAAGTTGCCGCCCTTCATCGCCACATTGGGTATGTGGCAGATCGTGCTGGCCGCTAACTATCTTTACTCGCGGAATGAAACGATCCGGCCGGCGGACATCGAGGCCCAGGCTCCCATCCTCCAACTCATGGGCTGGGATTTCCAAATACGTGAAATCTTTGGCCAAGAAGCCATCAGGGGCGGCGCCAACATCCCCATTGGAGTGATCGTGATGCTCGTGCTTGCGGCCGTCCTTGCATATGCACTCCGAAACACACCTTGGGGCCGTCATGTCTACGCCGTGGGTGATGATCCCGAGGCGGCGGAGCTGGCAGGGGTCAACGTGCGCCGAACACTGATGTCGGTCTACATTCTAGCCGGACTGATCTGTGCTCTTGCCGCTTGGGTTATGATCGGGCGATTGGGCGCTGTGTCGCCCTCGGCATCGACCGGCCAGATAGGCAACATTCAGGCCATCACGGCCGTCGTGATCGGAGGCATTTCGCTATTCGGTGGACGGGGGTCGATTCTCGGAGCGCTCTTCGGCGCATTGATCGTCAACGTTTTCCAGTTGGCTTTGCCGATGGCCGGATTCGACAGCCAATGGACCTTTATGCTGATCGGTATGCTGATCATCGGCGCCGTGGCTGTAGACCAAGAAATTCGAAAGGTATCCGTCTGATGGAACCGATCCTGCACGCCAAGAACCTGGTAAAGCGGTATGGCAAGGTCACCGCGCTCGACCATTGTGACTTCGAACTTTACCCTGGCGAGATTTTGGCCGTCATAGGCGACAATGGGGCTGGTAAATCGACACTGATCAAAGCCGTCTCCGGGGCTGTGATCCCGGACGGCGGCGAGATCTTCCTTGAGGGTCAACAAGTCAACTTTCGCACGCCTATCGAGGCTCGGGAACACGGGATCGAGACTGTGTATCAGACGCTGGCCGTTTCCCCCGCCCTCTCAATCACGGACAACATGTTTATGGGACGCGAGCTTCGAAAGCCGGGCTGGCGCGGCAAGTACTTCGGCATGCTTGACAAACCCGCCATGGAAAAGTTCGCGCGTGAGAAGCTGTCCGAACTTGGACTGATGACCATTCAGAATATCAAACAGGCTGTGGAAACCTTATCAGGCGGCCAACGTCAGGGCGTTGCGGTGGCAAGGGCAGCCGCTTTTGGCTCGAAGGTCATCATTCTTGACGAACCGACGGCCGCACTTGGCGTCAAGGAAAGCCGACGAGTGCTGGAACTCATCCTAGACGTGAAGTCACGTGGCATTCCGATCATCCTGATCAGCCACAACATGCCTCATGTCTTCGAAGTGGCCGATCGGATCCATATCCACCGCCTTGGCAAACGTCTGACCGTCATTCGCCCGGACGAATACAGCATGTCCGACGCGGTGGCTTTCATGACGGGAGCCAAGGAACCCGACGCGCAAGAGGCCGCCTAGGTACCCGTGGCCAATAGCCAAGCGACCCAGCCATCAGCGTTGCGGGATACAAGGAAGGTTAGAATTGCGGCCAGTGCGATTGAGCCCGTCAGAAGAATGGCAGTCTCGACCGCCAGAAGCTGAGCAATCGTGCCCCGGCCGGCGCCGATCTTAATTGCCGTCTTCACTTCGGGGCCGCGCAATCGGTAGCTCAGAAAGATGGCAAGGGCGACCGCAGCCAGCGCGGCAACGCCGATCACCAACGTTACTGTGTCGAGCAAGGTCTTTATTCGGAAGATGCGGTCGACCAGTCCCCGAACGACAGTTGCTGGCACTACCATCTGTGCCCGACCGTCCGGATCGAGGTATCTCCCGCGAAGGATCGTTGCGCCCCTAAGATCGTAGGGATCGACGAGTATTGCGGTCACAGGAAATCCGCCGGGGTCTCCGTGGAAGTGAAAACTGTCGAGATTGTCGGGCGTAATCCGGTTGAACTGCAACAAGCTGGCGCTCGCTTGGACGTTCTCCGCGCCATTGGCCCCGGTGAGAACGTCATCGTGCCCATGCCCAATGCCTTCGATCACCCAAGCGGTCTTGATGTCCGTGAAGATTGCCTCATCATCTGGCGTGTTCGTGCGTGCAAGCACGCCCACGATCTTAAGCTCAAGCGGGTAGACACCGTCGAGATCGAAGAGGTTCTCAGGCGAAGAAACGACACCGTCGCCCACGCCGACACCAAGGTCTGCTGCCACCGCCGCACCGATGACGGCCTCGCCCAACACGGCCAGCGAACGCCCCTCGAGAAGAGTGAGATCACGGAAACTGAAATACTCGATTGATGTACCGACAATGCGGAACCCGTCCGACGTAAATCGCGTGTGCAGCGGAATCGGCGTCGCGTAATTACTGTCCCAGATGACATCTACCTCTGCCATCGACAGTGGCTCAGGATGCTCGTCCGAGAAATAGATCGCATTCATCGTGAGATCGAGTGCGCTTCCGCGGCGACCCAGCACAAGCGGTGTCGCTTCAGCTCGGGCGGTGAGTTGACGTTCGCTGCTTGCCAAGAGGATTTGTGTCGCCGAGGGCACTGCGAGAATCATGCCCACGACCAGCACCAAAACGATGCTCCTGACCCAGTGAAACCGTAGATAGGCAAGCGCAAGCCGAAGGGAATTCATGTGGTCGCCTCGGCGCGAAAGGCAGTGAAGTCGATGACGCGATCAAACCTCGGCAAGAGGTCGTGATCGTGTGTCACGGCCAAAATCGCGGCATTCGTCGCGGCAGCATGATCAAACAGCAGGTCGAGAATTACGATCTTGTTTGCGGGGTCGAGATTTCCGGTGGCCTCGTCGGCGAGAATGAGGCTCGGCGCCGGTAGCAAGGCACGGCAAATCGCCACGCGTTGCTGCTCACCCTGGCTTAGAGATCCGGGCCGACGGTCAAGCTTGCCGGACAAACCCGAAGTCGTGGCAAGTTCGTCGGCACGCACGCGGACGTTGCGATCAAATTTCAGGTCGGTAATGCGATATGGATACAGGATGTTTTCGCGTGCCGTAAGATAATCGAGCAGGGCAAAATCCTGGAAGATGAACCCGATCGAGTGGGCACGAAAACTCCGCCGTGCCGCTTCTCCGAGGCTGGCGACATTCGTGTCATCGACCGTTATTCGGCCAGTCCTCGGAGCTATCAAACCGGATATGAGGTTCAGAAGCGTGGTCTTGCCGGTCCCACTTGGTCCGACCACGGCCACGCGCTCTCCAGATTCAATTCGCAATGCGGGCACATTCAGATGAAACGCGCCGTCAGGATAAGTGAAACTGAGGTCTTCGAGTTCGACCATCAGCCTTCTGGACTCGCCATGGTTCCCGCAAGGCTTCGGTCGACGCTTCGAAGCGCAAAATCCGAAATCCGCCAAGCGCCGCCCGTGGGTTCGACGACTAGGTCCGCACGGTATGTATTGCCGCGCACATGCTGGTGTTCGTCGTGCCCAACGGTTCCGATCACCTGCCAATCGGCATCCATGTAAAGACGTGCACCGTCCGGTGTTGTATCAAGCCGCAGGATACGCATCTCGTGCACGACTTGGTCAGACCCCTTGAGCCCGCTTTGTGCGAGGGCGCCGGCGCGTTCGAGATAAAGGGTCACCAAGGCATCTGCGGAGGCCGCGGTTGCGAGCGTGTCGTAGATCGCTTCTTCCTCGTTCAGGGCAAAGGCTTCGTAAACTCGGAGCAAAAGGGCGGGCGCAAGTCTGAACGCCTGTGCGGCGGCTTCGTCTGGCGTCATCTCGCCCAGATCAAGCGCAGGATAGGTAGGGTGTTTCGTGGTGCTTTTCCCGGGCCAAAGCGCCCAAGCTCCACCTGCCAGAACCACGCCCAGAGCTGCAATCATGGCAAGTCGCATGTGTCCCCCGTGCAGAGCGCCGCGTCCTACTGATGTGATGTTTTGAAGGCCTTTTGCAAGCCGGTTAGGCCACTTGCGTACCGACCGACCAAGCACCTGTCAGAACAGGTTGATCCTCGGCAAGCCGAAACCGGATTAGATCCGCACGTTTTCCGGGCTCAATCGTTCCTCGGTCTGTCAGCCCCACAGCCCGCGCCGGTGCTGCCGAGACCGTGGCCAGGGCCCGTGCCATCGAGCCCCAGATCCTTGCGAGCTTAACTGCGCCCATCAGCAACGAGGCAGGCACGTAGTCCGACGACAGGATATCAAGCAGTTCCAGCCGTGCCAGCGTTTCGGCGGCGACATTCCCGGAGTGGGATCCGCCGCGGACCAGGTTGGGTGCCCCCATGATCACGGCAATCCCAGCATCTCGACAGGCTTCGGCCGCTTCAACGGTCGTAGGAAATTCAGCGACGGCGACGCCGTACTTGGCCGATTGCGCAACCTGTGAACGCGTCGAGTCGTCGTGGCTGGCCAACGACGCACCGAGCCGTGCGGCGGCAGCTACAGTTTCGGCCTCATGCCGCTCGCCAAGCTCGTTTCGTAGGCCTTTTAGGTAGGATACGTATTCGTCGAAGCTCTCTTTCGACATGCCGTGCTTGCCGCGAATGTAGTCTTCGAATTTCGAGATATCGCTGAACTGCCGCTGCCCGGGCGTATGGTCCATCATACTTAGGATGCCCACCCGGTCGTCTGGTGTGAATTCGTTGAGCTCATCGATCAACGTCTCGGAACAGGTCTCGGCTCTTAGGTGCAGATGATGGCTGATGCGAAGTGCACCGGCATCCCGCATTGCAAGTATCTCGCTTGTCATCTGTCGGGCATACTTGGCGTAGCCGGCCGAGGCATTCGAATGGATCGATCCGACCCGGACCGCGTCAAAGACCGTCGTGATTCCGGTCGATGCCAGTTCCCGATCATGGGCGAGGATCGCGGCTGCGTGCGGCCAGTTGACCTTGGGTCGTGGCCTGAGATGCCTCTCAAGATTGTCGGTATGCAGCTCCACCAGTCCGGGGGCCAGTACCGCACCCTCGCAATCCTCAGCACCGGCTGGAACCGACGCTCCAGCCGACACCTCCACGACATGTCCTTCCCGTACCGCGACACTTCCGCGGATCGTCTCGTCCGCGAGCACGACTTCGGCATTGGCGAGGATCAGGTCATATGTCATTGGAGGTACATCCGTAACGGGCATTGCAGGGGGGGCTCGGGTCGTGGAATTCGCGCGCTATGCCATCTATTACACGCCGCCTGAAGGCCCATTCTCGGACTTTGGCGCCTCTTGGTTGGGATGGGATCCGATTGCGGGCACCGCAGTACAACATCCGGCCACTGCGGAGCAGCTCGATATCGCCGAGATTACGGCGCGCCCGCGAAAGTACGGATTCCACGGCACGCTCAAGGCGCCGTTCCGGTTGGCGGACGGCGCCACCCGAGCGGATCTGGAAACAGCCGTCGCTGCTCTCGCCGCTCACCTTCGTCCGGCGTTTACAGGACCGCTCCGCTTGCACAGCCTTGATGGTTTCCTCGCGCTGATCCCCACCGGAGACACGGTGGCGCTGGCGGAATTCGCGGCGACGGTCGTTCGTGATCTCGACACGTTTCGTGCGCCGCTCTCCGAGGATGATTTGGCTCGCCGACGTGCCGCGCCGCTCACGCCGCGTCAGGATGAATACCTCGTTGCATGGGGGTACCCGTACATCATGGAGGATTTTCGCTTTCACATGACGCTGTCCCGGCGGTTGGACGAGGCGACGGCGGCGACCGCAAAGACGGTGCTGGAGCCCCTCGTGGCGCCACACATCGGAGAGCCCTTTCAAGCCGATGCCTTGACGCTCTTGGGGGAAGGACCGGACGGCCGATTCCGGCAGCTTCATCGCTACACGCTCGCCGGATAAAGAGACGCCAGTATTGTACTGACCGTCTGGTCGAGTGCGCCATCATTGGACACACTCAGCACCGGCAATCCATCCGGAAGGGCGAAGTTGGCGCGCTCTAGGCGTTGTGTGATGTCTTCGGCGGTTTCCCGTCCGCGGGCGGCCAGCCGGGCCGCAAGAACCTCGGTGGGTGCCGTCAGGTGAAGCACCAGAAACTGGGGAAAGGTATCGGCGGCCTGGCGAAGCACACCGCGGGACAGATTGACCAAGAGGTCTTCGCCCGCACGCAACCGCACGCGAACGTCGGTTGGGATTCCGTAGGATAAACCGTGCGCGCACCAATTCAGAACGTAGGCCCCTGCCTCGGCACGGGTTCGGAATTCGTCCGGCGTGACCCCCTCGAAGTCCTCTCCTCCGGCTTCAATGGGGCGAGTAATGTCGCGTCGCACCAAAGCAAGCCGCGGCTCTCCCGCCACGAGCGCGTTCATCACCGTGTCTTTGCCGACGCCTGAGGGGCCAACAACAGCAATGAAACGCCCATCTGTCATTGCAACATGAGTCTCAAGCGGCGACCGAGAATTCCGCGACGTCGATCTCCCGGTCGGCCACACGACCGCGGGCATCCACATCGTGGAAAATTCCAACAATCGCCGCCCCGCGCGCCTTCGCTTCTTCGATCAGGGTCAGAACGACCTCGCGGTTTGCTGCGTCAAGGCTGGCCGTAGGCTCATCCAAAAGAAGGGCAGGGTACTCATGAGCGAACCCGCGTGCGATGTTCACGCGCTGTTGCTCGCCGCCCGAAAAGGTCGTGGGCGAGAGGTTCCAAAGCGTCTCAGGAATGTTGAGCCGTTGGAGGAGCAATCGAGCCCTATCCCGAGCAGTTACGTCCTCGACACCCACCGCCAGTAGCGGCTCGGCCACGACATCCACCGTCGGGACCCGAGGTACGACCCGCAGGAATTGGCTAACATAGCCAAGCGACGTGCGGCGAAGTGCAAGAATTTCGCGGGGTTCGGCGGTCACGAGGTCGGTGTTGCCCACCATGATCGAGCCAGACGCAGCAAGATAGTTTCCATAGATCATGCGCATGAGGGTCGATTTGCCGGCCCCGGAAGCACCGGTGAGTGCCACGCATTCTCCGGGGGAGACCGTGAGAGAGGCTCCGGCCATAACCTCGATTACGGCGCTGCCTTGGTTGTGGAGCGTGAAGCGTTTGGAAACGTTGTCGATCCGGATCATGAGCGGTCAAACCTGCAGGACAGAGGAAACAAGAAGTTGGGTGTAAGCGTGTTGGGGGTCGTCCAGAACCTGATCCGTTAGGCCAGTCTCGACAACGCGGCCATCCTTCATGACCATGAGGCGGTCTGCCAGTAGCCGCACGACAGCAAGATCATGGGTCACGATGATGGCGGACAAGCCCATCTGCCGCACTAACCCGCGTAGGAGGTCAAGAAGCCTTGCCTGAACGCTCACATCGAGGCCGCCCGTGGGTTCGTCCATGAACACAAGCCGAGGACCAGTCACAAGGTTCCGCGCAATTTGAAGTCGCTGTTGCATACCACCGGAAAAGGCCGAAGGTCGGTCGTCAACACGCTCTTCTGAGATCTCTACGCGGGTAAGCCAGTCGATTGCATCGGATCTGATGTTGCCGTAGTGCCGCGCACCGACAGCCATCAAACGCTCGCCGACATTACCCCCGGCGCTTACGGCCATCCGCAACCCGTCCCGCGGGTTCTGGTGGACGAAGGCCCAGTCCGTCCGAGCCAGCATTCGCCTTTCGGGCTCCGACATCGTGACCGTGTCCTTCATCCCTTCGGCGCGGGTATCGAACAGGACTTCTCCGCGGTCCGGAGGAAGGTGGCCGGCCATGCAATTCAGGAGTGTCGATTTACCCGATCCCGACTCCCCTACGACCCCCATGACTTCACCGGGATAGAGGTCGAAGGACACGTCCGTGCACCCGATGCGCCCGCCGTAGGTTTTGGTGATGTCTTGGACACTCAGAAGAGGAGTCATGCGGCAGTCTCCTTGGATTGGCGTTCCAGCGCCGGCCGCAGCCGCGCCATAATAAGGGTATCAGCCAAGGTGCCACCTTTTATGATGGCGCCACGCTTCCGGCCTTCCGTCTCAAACCCCGCGGCCTCGTAAAGGCGGATCGCGCGGCTGTTGTCTGTTGCAACTTCTAGTTCGACCCGGCGAAGGCCAAGCCACTCGTCGGCCAGCGCCAGCAGTGCACCCATGAGTGCCCTGCCAATTCCGCGGCCCCAGTAGGTGTCGTGAACGCTAAGGCCAACTTCGCCCGAATGTGCGCGTCGGTCTGTGCCCGCGACGAGAGTGGCCCATCCGACGATCCGACTCTCAAGTTCCGCGACCACACCATGAACGCCAGCGCGGTCTCCGGTGATCCGTACTCGCACAAAGGCCTCGGGCGTGAAGGGCAGGCGGGCCGTTCCTGACTGCACACCCGGAGCGTTCAAGAGCGCGGTCAGCGCCTGGATGTCGGACTCACGAGGTGCCCGTATAGTGACGTCGGTGTTCATGCCGCTTGTTCGGCTTTTGGACCGGTGAAGCCCGCCGCACGGCGCCGCGTACAATAATCGGTGTCGGAACACACGAACATGCGTCCGCCGTCGTCATCGACGATCACTTCGTCGAGATAGCTTTCACTCGACCCGCAAAGAGCGCAGCAATGGTTGGCTTTGCTCGGGAAGAACGGGTGATCGTCGAAGTCGAGTGATACGACCTTGGTATAGGGAGGCACGGCATAGATGCGCTGCTCGCGCCCGGCGCCGAACAACTGCAGCGCCGCCATTTCCATCTTCGGGTTGTCAAATTTGGGGATTGGCGACGGATCCATGACGTAGCGCCCCTCGACTTTGACCGGGTAGGCGTAGGCGGTGGCGATCTCGCCGTGGCGCGCGATATCCTCGTAAAGCTTCACATGCATGAGGCCATATTCCTCAAGCGCGTGCATCTTCCGGGTCTCGGTTTCACGTGGCTCGAGAAAGCGCAAAGGTTCTGGAATCGGCACCTGATACACGAGGATCTGGCCCTCTTTCAGGTCTGCTTCAGGAATCCGGTGACGTGTCTGGATGACCGTGGCCTTAGTGGTGTCCTCGGTCACAGAAACATCGGCAGTCTTCTCAAAAAACTTCCTGATCGACACAGCGTTCGTCGTGTCGTCCGCACCCTGGTCAATCACTTTGAAGGCGTCGTCCGGGGTCAATGTGGCGGCCGAAACCTGCACGCCACCTGTTCCCCAACCGTAGGGCATGGGCATCTCGCGGCTCGCGAACGGCACTTGGTAGCCCGGGATTGCGACCCCTTTCAGGATTGCACGGCGGATCATGCGTTTCGTCTGCTCATCGAGATACGCGAAGTTGTACTCCGTCATTCGGCGGCCTCCGGCGTTGTCTGGGCCTCCATCGCTGCGGCGCGCAACCGGCGGATCAGTTCCAATTCCGATTGGAAGTCGACATAGTGCGGCAGCTTGATGTGCTCGAGGAACCCCGTCGCCTGAACATTGTCCGAATGGTAGAGCACGAATTCTTCGTCCTGTGCTGGGGCCCCGCTGTTGTCCTCGCCCAACTCTTTCCAGCGCAACGCCCTGTCCACAACCGCCATGGAAATCGACTTTCGTTCACTTTGTCCGAAAACGAGACCGTAGCCCCTGGTAAACTGGGCAGGCTCGGTCTTGGACCCAGCGAACTGGTTGACAGTCTCGCACTCGCTCACGTCAATTTCGCCGATATCGATTGAGAAACCGAGCTCGGGGATGTCCATTTCGACGGCAACGCGCCCGATGCGCAGTTCTCCGACAAATGCATGGTTCCGCCCAAAACCGCGTTGCGTGGAGTATGCCATGCCGAGCACGAAACCCTCGTCTCCGCGCGTTAGCGCCTGAAGGCGTAGCGCGCGATCCGCGGGTAATTCGAGAGGTGATCGGGTCAGGTCTGGCGGCGTATCATTGCTTGGAGTTTCCGTTTGGATCAGACCTTCCTTGTTCAGGAATTCGGTGATGTGCGGTTTCGTGACCGGCGTTGGGTCGGCTTCTTCCGCAGGTTCCGGAAGGTCTTCGGCCTCCAGAGCGAAATCCAACAATCTGTGAGTGTAGTCGAAGGTTGGCCCAAGAACCTGCCCGCCCGGTGCGTCCTTGAACGTGGCCGAGATCCGGCGGTCGCAGGCCATTTTACCCGTATCGATCGGGTTCGAGCCGCCGAAACGGGGCAGCGTCGTGCGGTAGGCGCGGATCAGGAAAACCGCCTCGATCATATCTCCGCGCGCCTGCTTGATTGCGAGCGCCGCGAGATCGGGATCGTAAAGCGATCCTTCCGCCATCACGCGGTTAACTGCGATCGACAGTTGTTCCCGAATCTGCGCGATAGTTAGATCCGCGACACTTGGATCGCCCCTGCGCTCTTCCGCGAGCCAGCGATGGGCGTTATCAATCGCTCGCTCTCCGCCTTTGACCGCGACGTACATTATGCGTGCACCTTTGTTGTCCGCGGAAGCCCGGCCACATCACTCCCCGCTGTCAGGAAGAAATCTAGCCCAAGCGGGAATAGCATTTCGTTTGCGCGGAACGCGTCCACGTCGGGCAGGGGCAATGTTGCTGTGTCTTTGATGCCCGGCCCGGACAACGTCGTTCCCGGTCCTTCGAGGCTTGGTACCTCCACAATCAGAGTGGTCGAGCGATCCGGATACTCTGGGGTCCCGATGGGATAGGTGTTCAGAGGCAGGAGATCCGACCAATGCCCAACGGCAAAAGCCGCCTCTTCGCGAGCCACAAGCGGGGCGCCTGTATGGAACGCCACCCATGCCCGCACTTCTTCGGTGTCGTGCTCTCCGGCGAGATAGATGCCGGCGTCTGGGTCACAAAGCGTGATGATCAGGGTCGCCGCCGCCGGAGAAAGTGGAGCAGGACCGGAAGCTCCTGTAATCCGTTCAATCTTGCCCGGACGTGACAGCGCCGAGAGCGCGGCGCGAAATGCAAAAGCCGAGTCCCTCGGGGCATCGGCAAAGCCGCCTTCAAGCGAGTTGACGTCCATCAGTCTTCTCCGCGCATAAGTGTGAAAAAGTCGACCCGCGTGGCATCGGCCTTGGCGGCGCGCTCTTGCCTGCGGGTGTTGAGTGCCTGTTCGATCGGCCCAAGAACAGTGCGACTTACCAGATCGGATTCTTCCGTTTGCATCAAAGCGTCAATTACAGCCGCCTGCCGCGCCTTCTCCTTATCCCGACCTTGGACATAGGAATGACCGACCTCGCCTGTGGCCAGCCGCAATGCGCAGCGGGTCACGGTCATCTCACCGAGGTTGAATGGAGCTCCGACCGCTCCCGCGCGACCGCGTACCATGACTGCGCCGACTTCGGGGGCCCGGAGCCACGTGAAGCTCGGTATACGCGACAGTTCGCCAAAGAGTTCATCCAACAGAGCGCTAGGTGCCTTCGCCAGCAGGCTCATCCACTTTTTTCGATCGTTCGGGGCTTGTGCCATTGGGCGGGTTCGCTCTAGAATTCTACAACTAGACAACTCCTAGCGAATCCGGCACCGTATGTTCAAGTGCCATTTGCGTGAAACTTTGGTGACATGGGTCGCACACCGGTCTGGAAAACAATAGCCGACAGCCTGTCGCGTGATATCGCGTCGGGCAGGTATCAGGTGGGTGACAAGCTGCCGACAGAAGCACAATTGTCACAAAAATTTGCCGTGAACCGCCACACTGTGCGCCGCGCAATTGCGGCGTTGGTCGAGGATGGTTTGGTTTTCACACGTCGGGGCGCAGGCGTGTTCGTCGACTGCGAACCGACAGAGTACCGTCTTGGCCAGCGGGTCCGGTACCACAAGAACCTTGCAGCCGCAGGGCGTCTGCCTGGAAAGGAAGTGCTGAATTCTGAGACCCGGGCGGCAGACACCGAAGAGGCGGAGGTCTTGTCGATTGAAGCTGGCGAACCCGTTCATGTCCACGAAGGGATTTCGCTGAGTGACGGCCAGCCGATCGCAGCCTTTTTGAGCGTGTTTCCTGCCGGTCGCTTCCCGGAGCTCCGAACGCATCTCGTAAAACTGAAATCGGTGACCGCTGCGCTGTCGGAATGCGGTGTAACCGACTATTTGCGTCAGTCCACACGACTGACTGCCGTTCGGGCCCGCGCCGACCATGCGCGTCATTTACGCGTTCCGGAAGGGGCCCCGATGATACTGTCGGTTTCGGTGAACGTAGATCTGTCGGGTAACCCGATCGAATACGGTCGGACATGGTTTGCCGGTGATCGGGTAACTCTTATGCTCGAACACGCAAAAACAGGTTAATTTCTGCACAAAGTGTCATCTTTCGGACATACGGGTCTGAAAGAAGCCGTCGAAAAATTTATATGAAGGCAGGCCTTGGCCGACAATAGTATCTCTGTCCGGTTGACCGGTGCATCCGTGCTTCGCGACGGGTCCTTTTCGCGAGGTCCGTTGTCGCTACGCGGAGGAATCGTAGTCGATGACTCGCTTCCGGCCGTGGACTTGTCGGGTTATATGCTCCTTCCGGGTATTATTGACCTTCATGGTGACGCCTTCGAACGCCATATCGCCCCCCGCCCTTCGGCGCCGTTCGATATCGAAACCGGTTTAACAGCGACGGACCGAGATGCAGCTGCAAACGGGATCACGACCGCTTGGCTTGCCCAAAGCTGGTCTTGGGAGGGCGGGAAGCGCGGTCCCGATTTCGCGGAAGAAGTTCTTGTGGCGCTGGATGCCTACAGGGCGCGCGCTCTAACGGACCTGCGGATTCAGATACGCTGTGAAACCCATACGGTGGACACACTCGAGCGGCTTCTCGACAACGTCAAGCGCCACGCCATCGACTATGTGATTTTCAATAATCACCTCGACGAGGCCCATGCGCTTGCCAAAATGGATCCAGAGACTTTGGCCCATTGGGCCAAAAGCGCCGGGAAGTCGCCGGCTGAGCATCTTGCGGCTATTGAGTCTGCAAAGCGCCAGAGTGCAAAAGTCCCACGGTTCCTTTGCAGCCTGTCAGAGGCGTTCGACGCACTGGGTGTCCGCTATGGTAGCCACGATGACGCGGATGGCACAGTTCGCGAGACCTATGCCATGATCGGGGCAAGGATCTGCGAGTTTCCGGTTTCGAATTCCGCGGCAGCTGTGGCCAGCGCGGGCGGAGATCCCATCCTGATGGGTGCCCCAAACGTGGTTCGGGGTCGGTCGCAAGCGGGCAACATCGCCGCCATCGATCTAATCCGGCAGGGTCGCTGCGACGCGCTTGTGTCCGACTATTACTATCCTGCGCTTTCGAAAGCGGCTTTTTACCTTGCGGATACTGGTCTCCGGACACTTCCGGAAGCGTGGGCCATGGTTTCCGAAATCCCGGCCAAAGTAATGGGATTGACTGATCGCGGCCGAATTGAACCGGGATTGCGGGCGGACTTCGTAATTGTGGACGAAGCAACCCGAAGTATCGAGGGCACGGTGTCAGGAGGCCGGATCACGCACCTTGCAGGCGGGGCCGCGCAGCGGTTCATCGCAGCCAACCCGCAGTTGGCGATCGCGGCAGAGTAGCGGTCGCTCAGGCGTGTTTTTTGATGAATGCCTCGGCTGAAAGGTCGCGAAAATCCTGCAGCGCCTCCCGCAACCTGGCATGATCCCAGTCCCACCAGGCAAGATTGATCAAGGCGCATTTGATTTCTTCTGGAAACCGGTCGCGAACCGGCCGCGCCGGCACGCCGGCCACGATGGAATAATCCGCGACGTTCTTGGTAACGACAGCGCCTGACGCAATCACAGCGCCATGCCCGATGATCACGTCAGGTTTCACTTGCGCTGCATGCCCGATCCACGTGTCATGCCCGATACGAGTTATCCGGGATCGGCGAAGAGCAAACCACTCGGCGTCGTGTTCGGCATCGTCCCAGTAATCCGACGACCGATAGAGAAAGTGATGCAGGCTCGCCTTCGACATTGGATGATCCGTGGCGCCAATTCTCACAAAGCTTGCGATGTTCGCGAACTTTCCGATGTCCGCATTGGCGATGTCGGCGTAGCGATCCGTGTAGCTGTAGTCACCTAACCTAGAATAGGCGATTCGCGTCCCGTGGCCGAGTTCGACGAATCGGCCGAACTGCGTTTCGGTGACACTGCACTCTTCGTGGACGACTGGTTCGTCTTCTGTCAGTTTCGCCATCGGCACCTTTCCCCTGAAGCTATCCACAGCCTTTAAAGAATCCTTGCCTCATTGTCGTCAAAGCGTAATGTGCCCGCGGGACTGTGGGGGACACGCCGTCTTGAAGTTTGAATCTATCGAAGAACAGCGGCTTGCCGCATTCATAGTGTCGATGCCCGAGCAGGACATCGCACCTTTCATCCGAGAACAATCGAAACAGCGGACCCTTAGCCGGACAATGCGACAGCTAAACAGAGCTGCGCGTTCTTCGGATCAGTCGTGCCGGAGCCTTGCCGATCGCGCGATCCGGAAACTCGGTTTCCTTTAGGGCTCCAATATGTACATCGGTCTGGATCTCGGCACGTCCGGTCTTAAGGGCGTGCTGGTTGATGGTGACCAGCGCATCGTTGCCGAGACTTCTGCGCCTCTGACGGTTTCGCGTCCGCACCCGGGGTGGTCCGAACAGGCACCGTCGGACTGGATTGCAGCGGCCGAGTCCGTGATGGCCTCGCTGGCCAATTTACATTCGCTTTCAGGTGTCACAGCAATTGGGCTCAGTGGCCAGATGCACGGCGCCGTCTGTCTTGACGCCGAGCATCAAGTTCTGCGGCCCGCTATTCTCTGGAACGACACGCGGGCGGCCGAGGAAGCCGCGACCTTGGATGCGGATCCGACTTGGAGAGCGATCTCGGGCAACATTGTTTTTCCTGGATTTACCGCGCCCAAGATCTCCTGGATGCAGGCGCATGAGCCAGATCTGGCCTCGCGGATCGCGACGGTGCTTCTGCCAAAGGACTTCCTTCGTTTCTGGCTCACGGGCGACATGGTTTCGGATGTGTCGGATGCAGCGGGGACCGCATGGCTCGACACGGGCGCGCGCGCATGGTCCGTAGAGCTCCTGCGGTCCGGCGGTCTCGATACTTCTGCTATGCCTGCCCTTGTGGAGGGAAGCGCAGTCTCGGGCCACCTAAGTTCGAGTCTGGCACGGAAGTGGGGCTTGCCCGACGGTGTCGTTGTTGCGGGTGGCGGCGGCGACAATGCAGCTTCGGCCGTGGGCGTCGGTGTGGTCGAACCAGGTACCGCCTTTGTATCGCTCGGGACCTCCGGCGTGCTTTTTGCGTCTACCCACGAGTATTCCCCAGATCCGGGTACGTCGGTCCATACATTTTGCCACGCCCTACCGGGGCTCTGGTGCCAGATGGGCGTCATTCTGGCCGCGACTGATGCCTTGTCGTGGTTCGCGCGATTGGCAGGGTCCGAACCCGCCGCGCTGACAGCAGAACTGGGGCAATTGCAACGCCCTGGCGAGACGCTGTTTCTTCCGTATCTAGGGGGTGAACGAACACCACATAACGATGCTGCGGTCCGTGGCGCGTTCACCGGATTGTCCCATGCGTCGGACCGGTCCGCCGTGACCCGCGCGGTGCTGGAAGGTGTCACCTTCGCCTTCCGAGATTGTTACGACGCGCTGACTGCGACCGGCACCCGCATCGAGCGCTTGGTTGCCGTCGGGGGCGGCAGCCGGTCCCGTTACTGGATCGAATGCCTTGCGACGGCCTTGGGACACGAGATCGAAATACCCGTCGATGGCGATTTCGGAGGTGCTTTCGGCGCAGCACGGCTCGCCATGATGGCGGCTGGTGGCGGGGGGGCCGAACTTGCCACGATGCCACCGATCGCCAATCGGGTTGCGCCAGTCGCCGGTATGGGGCCCGCCTTTTTCGATGCACAGGAGCGCTATCGCGCGACATACCGGGCCCTTAAGACCGTCGATTGATGCGCCTAAGGCGTGTGTGGCTCAAGGTAGACCGTTTTGCGGCCAATCGTTTGGCCCATGTTCAGGCGCGGGGACAATTCAATCACCTCTCCTGGCGCGCGGTCCTCTCCAAGCACTCGGTCACGAACGATCATGGCCGCTGCCGCACCGATTTCAAATCGGCACGCATCCATGGTTGCCAGTTGCTTGGGCAAACCATCCAGTAACTCGACGCCATTGAATCCGGCCAAACCGATCCGTCCCGGAATATCGTAGCCTTGCTCGGTGCAGTAGAACATCCCGCCCACGGCGATGACGTCATTCGAGTAATAAAGGAAATCAAGGTTTGGCGACCGCTCAAGAATGGCGGCGGTCATTTCGCGCCCCTTTGCAACCGAAGACCCCCCCTCATAAAACTCTTGATCGAAGACCTCTATGTGGTCTTTGGCCAATGCATCGGTGAAACCTTCAAATCGTTTCCGTGCCCGGTGATCCAGCGGCATCTTCGTGCCGAGAAAGCCAATGCGAGAGTACCCGTTGCGCACAATCCGCTTTGCCATTTCACGACCTGCGCGCCGATGACTGATCCCGACTGCCGCGTCCAGCGGGGATCCGTCGGTGTCCATGATTTCGACCACCGGGACTCCCGCGCCCTTTAACATGGCCTGGCTAGCCTCTGAATGTTCTAATCCGGCAATAATCACGCCAGAGGGGCGCCACGACAGCATCTCGTACAGGACGGTCTCTTCACGTTCAGGCATGTAATTGGTGACGCCGAACACAGGTTGAAGTGGAGTGTCGTCAAGGATGGACGAAATACCAGAAAGGACTTCCGGAAAGACCATGTTCGACAGGCTGGGTACGATTACAGCGACCAGATTGACCCGGTTCGATGCAAGGGCACCGGCAATCTTGTTCGGAACATAACCCAGTGCACGCGCCGCTTCGAGCACCCTCTTCCGCGTCGTATCGGATACGTCGCCTCTGTTTCTCAGGACCCGACTGACGGTCATCTCAGAAACGCCAGACGCCTCCGAAACATCCCTAAGTGTCAGAGGGCGAGGGGGCGGATCGATCTTCTGAGACATGTAATTCCTTACTCGGATCCGGGCTCGCACACCATGCCGAAGGGCTTGATCAGGCGGGACATTCCGGCGACAACCCAACCGAAAGGCCCCGTAGCTCAGAGGATAGAGCAACCGCCTCCTAAGCGGTAGGTCGAAGGTTCGACTCCTTCCGGGGCCGCCATCCCGGCACGATGTTGAATGGCACCCTTTGGGCAATATTGGCCGCGGCAGGAGGACAGTGCGGCTGCAGCATGGACCCGTACAGCGTTTGAACCTATCACGCCCCGGCGTATGAGCGGCAGATTTGTATGACGAGGTGAGTGGATGGGTATGTTGACGTGTTTCAAGGCCTACGACATTCGCGGCAAACTGGGTGACGAGTTGAACGCCGACATCGCTCTTGCGGTCGGAAGAGCTTTTGCCAATGCCATGGAGGCCAAAGCCGTCGTGGTAGGCCGGGATTGCCGAGAAAGCAGTGTCGAGCTGATCTCAGCTATCACCGATGGTCTCCGCCAAGGCGGTGCCGATGTCATAGATATCGGTCTTTGCGGGACGGAAGAAGTCTACTTTGCCACCGATCACCTCGGAGTGGACGGCGGCATGATGGTGACTGCGTCGCACAACCCGATTGATTACAACGGTATCAAGATGGTTTCTGCCGGCGCACGGCCGATTTCGGCCGAGACTGGTCTTGCGGACATCAAATCGCTTGCAGAGGCCGGTGGAGGGCCGTTGTCGGGCCGTACGGGTGAATACTCGGCAGTCAACATACGCGACGACTACGCTGCTCATGTAGTTTCCTTGGTTGACGTGGAGGCACTTCGACCGATGCGTTTGCTGTCAAATGCAGGCAATGGCGTCGCTGGTCCAGCGTTTGACGCAATTCTCTCGCTTTTGGAAACTCGCGGCGTGTTGTTGGATGTCACGCGGCTGCACCATGCCCCGGATGGATCTTTTCCCAATGGCATTCCCAACCCACTCTTGCCCGAAAACCAGCCCGTAACCGCAAACGCAGTTCGCGAAGCCGGGGCAGATATCGGCATCGCTTGGGACGGGGATTTTGACCGGTGCTTCTTCTTTGACGAGACCGGACAGTTCATCGACGGGGAGTACGTTGTCGGCCTGTTGGCTGCTGCGTTCCTTGGTAAGTCTCCCGGGGCAAAAATCGTCCACGATCCCCGCGTCGTTCTAAATACGCGTCACATCATAGCAAGGATGGGCGGTGAGGCAGTACAGTCCCGAACAGGCCATGCCTTCCTGAAGGCCGCAATGCGCAACGCAGATGCCGTCTATGGAGGCGAAATGTCGGCGCACCATTACTTCCGGGACTTCATGTATTGCGATTCCGGAATGATCCCGTGGCTATTGGTGGCAGAGCATATGGGGCGCACGGGCCAATCCCTGTCTGCCCTCGTTGCGGAGATGCGGACGAGCTTTCCCTCATCCGGAGAGATCAACTTCCGTCTACCCGATCCGGACAAGGCCGCAGCCGAAGTCGAAGCCGCTTTCGCTCCGGATGCGATCGGGATTGACCGGATGGATGGTGTCAGCCTCGAGTTTGAGACTTGGCGTTTCAACATACGCAAGTCGAATACCGAGCCGCTCTTACGCCTGAATGTCGAGACCCGGGGCCGGACCGAGTTGCTAGAAGACAAGGTTGCCGA
>JBCBKU010000023.1:0-46796 GCA_038521345.1 Pseudomonadota bacterium
GTCTTACACGGCGTGAACGCGAGGTCTGCCTTCTGGTCTGCGAAGGGCTGACCAACAAGGAGATCGCGCGCGAGATGAACCGCAGCGTGGGGACGGTGAAAAACCACATCCACTCAATCCTGGGCAAGCTCGATGTGCCCCGGCGGGGTGCCATTCCTGCGCGGTTCTCGGGCACGGTAGCGGCCGGACGGGTCGCGGGCGCATCCGTCGTGTCGCGCGCTTGAGCACGCCGATCGGGGATGTCAGGGAAAATTGGCTCCGGCGGTAGGGATCGAACCTACGACCAATTGATTAACAGTCAACTGCTCTACCGCTGAGCTACGCCGGAACGCGACGCGTGCTATAGCAATGGCCGGGCACCGCGTCCAGTGGGGCGGACGAAAAAAAGCACGGTTGCTAGAGCCGCATATATGTCGCGTCCGGAGCAAGGTGCGGGTCGGCGGTGACCAGATTTCTGTCTTCAAGGTCAATCAGATGCGCGAATACGTTGCGTTCTGCCGCCGGCCGGAGGCCCGGCGGCGTGTCTGTGTAGATCGCCGCAGTCAGGGACGCGATGGTGGCCGGATGGTCGGCAAGCGTGTCGAGGATCGCGCCCTCGCGCGCGGCGCGGTGAGCCCGCAACGCCCGGATCCGCTCCTGCGGGGCGTCGACCGCTGGCCCATGTCCGGGCGCGAGGCGTGCGGACGGGCGCGCCTCGAGCCGGTCGAGCGCCATTCGGAAGGCGGCCACATCCCCGTCGGGCGGCGAAATCAGGGTCGAGGCCCAGCCCATCACGAGGTCTCCCGTCAGGATCGTGTCGCCCCAGACAAAGGCCAGATGGCCGGCAAAGTGCCCCGGGGTATGAAGGGCGGTCAGGCGTTCGGGCCCCAGATCGAGCGTCGCCTCATGCCCAAGCGTCTTGTCGGGCCTGAAGGTGGCGTCGACGCCTTCGCCGCCGCCGGTGAGCCCGCCCGCAGCGAGGCGCTGCATCGTGGCGCTCCGCCCTGCTTCGGGCGGTCCGAAGGCGAAGACCGGCGCATCGAAAGCGGCGGCGGCGCGGGGCGCGAGGGCGCTGTGGTCGCGGTGGGCATGGGTCACGAGGATCGCGACCACGGGTCGGTCGCCGGTTGCGGCCTTAAGTGCGGCAAGATGAGGGTCGCTGTCTGGGCCGGGGTCCAGAATGGCAACTTCGTCATCACCGATCACATAGCTGTTCGTTCCCCAATGGGTCATGGGGCCCGGGTTCGGGGCCAGAACGCGCACCAGTCCCGATGCGATGGGCGTGGCGATGCCAAAGGGCGGTGGTGTCGAGTGCATCTGGGCCTTTCTCTTGGCGGCAGGGCGTGGTTACGGTCTTGCCATGTGGTTGTCCTGGCTCAAAGCCTATGTGCCACGCTCGCTCATCGGGCGCACGGCGCTGATCCTTCTGGTTCCCATCATCACCATTCAGCTGGTGGTGAGTTTCGTTTTCATTCAACGACTTTACGAGAATGTCACGGTGCAGATGACCCAAAGCACGCTCTTGGACGTGCGATTGATTCTCACCGCGATCGAGACTGCGCCAAACCCCGAGACAGCCGATCAAACCGCCTCGGCATTGGCCAGGTCTCTCGAAATCCGTCTGGAGTTTCCGGCCGGCGACCCGCCGCGCGCCGACACGCGGATCTGGTACGATCTTTCCGGGCGAGTGGTCACCGAAGTTCTACGGCGCGAGATTGATGCGATCACGGGGGTCGATCTGGCCACTGTGGACAACCGGGTCACCATGGGCGTGTCCACGGGGCAGGGGATTGTCGAGATGACCTTCTCGCGGCGGCGTGTGTCGGCATCGAACCCGCACCAGTTGCTGGTTCTGATGGTCTGCGTGTCTTTGATTGTGACGGTGATTGCCTTTCTTTTCCTTCGCAATCAGGTGCGGCCGATCCGGCGGCTTGCCGAGGCCGCCGAGGCCTTTGGACGCGGACGTGTGCTACCCTACCGGCCCTCGGGTGCGACCGAGGTCCGGGCGGCGGGCAGCCGATTCCTAGACATGCGCGCACGGATCGAGCGCCACCTCGAACAACGGACGCTGATGCTGTCGGGTGTGAGCCATGACCTTCGCACGCCGCTGACGCGGCTGAAACTCGGGCTGACGATGATGACCGACAGCGATGAAATCGAGGCCATGGAACGCGACGTCAAAGAAATGGAGGAAATGATCGACAGCTTCCTCGCATTCAGCCGGGATCAGGCCAGCGAGGATACGGTGTCGGTCGACCCGGCCGCTTTGGTGCAGGATGCGGTGGAGGATGCGAGACGGGCCGGGGGCGAGGTCGAGCTTGGGACGGCGACCGGCTCGGGGCCCGTGGAGATGCGTGCGACGGCCGTCAAGCGTGCCTTGGACAACCTGATCGGTAATGCCCTTCGCTATGGCCAGCAGGCCCGCGTGAGCGTCGCCGTTTCAGACCGTGCGGCCGTGATCTCGGTCGAGGACGATGGGCCGGGTATTGCGCCTTCCGACCGGGATGAAGCGTTGAAACCCTTCGCTCGGCTGGATCGTGCGCGAAACCAAAACCGGGGGACAGGGGTGGGTCTTGGCCTTGCCATTGCCAGTGATGTCGCGCGCCAGCACGGCGGTGCGTTGCGCCTTGGGACCAGCAAGGATCTTGGCGGCCTCAAGGCCGATATTGTGCTGGCCCGCTGACGGACGGCGTGGGCGTTAGGCCGCGCCCTCTCCGCTTTTCTCGAGCGAATAGAGTTCGCTGAGTGCGTCCTCCATCATTTGCTCTTCTTCAGATGGGGCAAGGTCAGCTGCGCGTTCGGTTGCGAAGGCCGGGACAGGACGGCTTTCATCCGAAGGCAGCGGACTGTCCAGACGGATCGGCCCACCGTCAGGCGATGGAGCGGCATTCGTCATAAGCGCTTCGAGGAAGGCCATGTCGTCGTCGCTGACATTCTCCGTCAGGCGGATCATCTCGGCCCGCAATGCGTTGTACGGACCGACCCGCATCAGGCCGTGCATCTCAAGCTCGGAATCGTCCGAGAAGTGCACGATCCGGCCAGCCTTGTACTCTTCAATGAACCACTTCGCGTGGCGTTCGAGGAGTTCGATTTTCGTGCGGCTGATCGTAACGAGATCAGGTTCGCTCATGCGCTCGGACCTTGTGTTCGATGGAGTCGGGCAACTGCACCAGCAACTCCTGCGTTTCCTGCAACTTCGTCAAAAGGTCCACCGGATCAGCACCCGCGCCCTTCCGCCAAACTTCTAGACGTACATCGTTTACCAGTTTCTTGATGTTCTCGGTCAAGACATACGGTGACTGTGGCGGGTTAAAATCTACCGGGTTGATCGGCTTGTTCATGTGCTGCCCCCTGGCCTGCTTGGTGTTATCGACACGGTTCCCTCGACGGTGTGTGGCTTGAGCGCCACGACTAGTCGAAAACGGGAATAAGGCGAAAAAAAGACCTTGGCTAGTAAAAGCTATATCTGTCGGCACATTTTTGCAGGGGCCCAAGATGTTGGGTCTGCGCGCACGGCTCGGTTCTGTTCGATTGCTGAAAGAACCGGCGAGTTATCCACAATGCCCGGTTCAGTGATTTCAGGAGGTTAGGGGGTTCGGTCCTCGGAAATGTACAAATTTCCGCCGGGCGAAGTGCCGCCCAAATTCTGGGCGGAAGGCCGCGGTTCACCGCGTCTCGGGGCCGGTAACGCCGCGGCGCAGCAATCTGTCCGACCACGGCGTTTGTCGAAATTGGGGCAGCCGCCGGTCGAGAGAATCCCCGCACGTTCCGAAGACGACGTGGATTCCGGCTGGAAATGGTAGGCCCGGAGGGACTTGAACCCCCAACCAAAGCGTTATGAGCGCTCTGCTCTAACCAATTGAGCTACAGGCCCAGCCTCTGCCGAGCTAACGGATCGGACCAAGTCTGGTCAAGCGCGCTCGGGAATTGCATCGCCCGGTCGCTTGGCCCAAGAAGGCCGCCAACCAAAGGAGCGGGCGATGACCGACGGCAAGAACGGACTGACCTATGCGGGCGCGGGCGTCGATATCGCCGCGGGAGACGCCTTGGTCGACCGGATTGTGCCAGCGGCCGCGCGCACGTCACGGCCGGGTGTCATGGACGGGCTCGGCGGGTTCGGCGCGCTGTTTGACCTGAAGGCCGCGGGCTTTGCCGATCCGATACTCGTTGCGGCCACAGACGGGGTGGGAACAAAGCTCCGCATCGCGATTGATACGGGTCAACTCGGTGGCGTCGGCATCGATCTCGTGGCGATGTGCGTTAATGATCTGGTCTGTCAGGGGGCCGAACCGCTCTTCTTTCTCGACTACTTCGCGACCGGCCGTCTTGACGTAACCGAGGCCGCGGCGGTGATCGAAGGGATCGCAGAGGGATGCGCCCGGGCCGGTGCCGCCCTGATCGGTGGCGAGACGGCCGAGATGCCGGGCATGTACGCCGCGGGCGACTTCGACCTCGCCGGGTTCGCGGTGGGCGCGATGGAGCGCGGGCAGGGTTTGCCGAATGGGGTGGCGCCGGGCGATGTGATCCTTGGGCTGGCGTCCGACGGCGTGCATTCAAATGGGTTTTCGCTGGTCCGGCGCGTCGCCGAGAGTGCGGCGCTTGGCTGGGGTGACGCATGCCCCTGGGCCGAACGTTCCCTTGGCGCGGCGCTCCTGACGCCAACCCGGCTTTATGTGCGGCCCGCGCTGGCGCTGCACCGGTCGGGGCTGGCTCGGGCATTTGCGCATATCACCGGCGGTGGGATCACCGGCAACCTGCCGCGTGTATTGCCTGAAGGAACCGGCGCACGGATCGACCTTGACGCGTGGGCCCTTCCGTCGGTCTTCGGCTGGCTTGCCGCCGCTGGTGGCATAGCGCGCGACGACATGCTGGCGACGTTCAATTGCGGGATCGGGCTGGCGGCAGTCGTCCCGGCGCGCGCGGCGGACGAGGCCATGGCGGTTCTCGAAGCGGCGGGCGAGACCGTGCATGCCATCGGTGTCGTCACCGAAGACCCCGGCGTCAGTTACCGCGGAACGCTGGGCTGACCGCCATGCGCGTTGCAATCCTGATTTCGGGAAGCGGGTCGAACATGGTCGCCCTTGCCGACAGCATGACCCGCCCGGATCATCCCGCCGCCCCTGTTTTGGTCATCGCCAACAGGCACGAGGCCGGAGGTCTTGAGAAAGCCGCGGCGCGCGGGATCCCGACGGCGGTCGTGTCGCATCGCGGGCGGCCGCGCCCTGCGTTCGAGGCCGAGATGACCGGCGTGCTGGAAGCCGCCGACGTGGACCTGATCGCGCTTGCGGGGTTCATGCGGATCCTGACGCCGGATTTCGTGGCGCGATGGGCCGGTCGCATTCTGAACATTCACCCGTCACTTCTGCCGAAGTACCCGGGGCTGAACACCCATGCCAGGGCGCTTGAGGCTGGCGACCGCGAGGCCGGTTGCAGCGTTCACGAGGTAACCGAAGAACTCGATGCGGGCCGCATCCTCGGGCAGGCGCATGTACCGATCCAGCCGGGCGACACGGCCGAGACCCTCGCCGCCCGCGTCCTCGTGGCAGAACACCAACTGTATCCTGCTGTTTTGGAACGCGTGGCGAACGGAATCCGGACGCCATTTGTCTTGCCGTGAGGGCAGGATCCACGTATCAAAGGGGTGTCGGGGCAGACAGAACAAGAAGACGCGCCACGAATGATCACCATTACCAGTACTGAAGGGCTCGCAGCCTTCTGCGACCGGGCCCGTTCGCGTCCGTATGTCACCGTCGATACCGAGTTTCTGCGAGAACGCACTTATTACTCGAAGCTGTGTCTGATCCAACTGGCCGTACCGGGCGAAGAGGAAGAGGACGCGGTCCTTCTTGACCCGCTGGTCAAGGGCCTGTCGCTTGAGCCGCTTTACGATCTCTTCCGCGATGAGAGCGTCGTGAAGGTTTTTCACGCCGCCCGGCAGGACCTCGAGATCTTCTATTTCGAAGGCGATGTCTTTCCAAAGCCCCTGTTCGACACGCAGGTCGCCGCGATGGTGGCGGGCTATGGCGAGCAGGTCGGATACGAGACACTCGTCCGCAAAATCGCCCACGCGGGGCTCGACAAGACCTCGCGGTTCACGGATTGGTCGCGGCGCCCTCTTACCGATGCGCAAAAAACCTATGCCTTGGCGGACGTGACGCATTTGCGGGTGATCTACGAACATCTCTCGGCGGATCTGGACCGGACCGGGCGCCGGGCATGGGTGGAAGAGGAACTGGCCGTACTGACGGACCCGGCAACCTACCGGATCGAACCGGAAGAGGCTTGGCAACGGGTCAAGACGCGGACCCAGTCGGGCCGGTTCCTGTCCATCGTCAAGGCGCTGGCCGCCTTCCGCGAAAACTATGCCCAGACTCGGAATGTGCCTCGAAATCGGGTCTTTAAGGACGATGCGCTGATCGAATTGGCCTCGACCAAACCCAAGTCGTCCGAGGACCTCGGCCGGTCCCGTCTTCTGGTGCGCGAGGCGCGCAAGGGCGACATCGCCGAAGGCATACTTGCCGCCGTCCAGGAGGGGATGGAGACACCGCCCGATGCCCATCCCAAACCTGATCGCCAGCGCGACCGGCTGCAGGTGAATCCTGCCCTTGCCGATTTGCTGCGCGTGCTCTTGAAGGCCAAGTCCGAGGATGCCGGCGTGGCGCAGAAGCTGATCGCGAGCGCGGCGGAGCTCGACGAGATCGCTGCCGGGGAGCGCGACGTGTCCGCGCTGAAAGGATGGCGGGCCGAAGTCTTCGGTGCTGACGCGCTCCGACTTTGCGCCGGCGAAATCGCTTTGACCGCGGACGGCCAGAAGATCCGACTGATCGACGTCTGAGTGGCCTCAGGGTCGAATGGACCGGCTTGACGCCGCCCCGAGCACGTCAATCCGGGTAAGTCCCGCCAGTGTCTGGTTCGACAGGAAGGTGGCGGCGGTGATGGCGCGGGTCGCCGCCGTTCCGATGGGCGCCGGCTCAAGTGGCTCAGCCGCCCGGAACTGGAGTGTCAGGAGCCCCGGAGTGCTGCGATCAGGATCCACAACCAGATCGGCGTCGAAATACCCTTCGGTCGCCGGTAGGCCAACCGCGCGCAGGATCGCACCACCGGGCGCGGCAACGAGTGCCACATCGCTTATCTCGGTGACGAGCGGACGGGGGTCTGTGATCTCCTCGATGTCGAGTGGCATCAGGGTCTCCACTTCAGGTTCCCGCTGCAACCACGTGAACGGATTGAGAGAACTGCCACGGCCATCTCCGCCGCCCCCGCAGGCTGCAAGCAGACCCGTTGTCGCCAAGACCGCTGCTGTCCGAAGCTTCATCGCGTGCCCCCTGATCCCTTGATCCCTGCGCTTAGCGCATCACGGCTTGGGTGAAAAGCGCCGGGCACTGGACGGGCGGGGCAGGGCGGCATAGGTCAACGCACCGAAGGGAGTGTCCATGGCCACCGAAGCCTTTGAAGAGATCGCCGAAACGTTCGAGTTCCTGGACGACTGGGAAGACCGGTATCGCCACGTGATCGAATTGGGCAAGTCGATGGAGCCCTTGCCCGAGGCATTGCGCGTGCCGGCCACGAAAGTCGAAGGCTGTGCGAGCCAGGTCTGGCTGCATCCCCGGATTGAGGGATCGGGATCGGGGGCCTTGTTCCATTTTCAGGGAGAGAGCGACGCGATGATCGTCCGCGGTCTGATTGCGGTGCTGCATGCGCTGTATGACGGACTTACGGTCGAGGCGGTTGGAGAGGTCGATGCCCCCGCCGAGTTGGGCCGGCTCGGGCTGAACGATCACCTGTCGTCCCAGCGGTCCAACGGCGTGCGGGCGATGGTCGAACGCATCCGCGCCCTTGCAGCGGCCGAAGTGGCCTAGGGCGCAGTTGCCGCGCGGGCAAGGGCCGGGGCCAGATCGCCCATGCCGGTGAACCGGCGCTCATACGACAGCCCGAGCGCGTCGGCCGCGGCGCGAGCACGTGCATCGAGGTCCGGATCCTCGGTCTGAGCGAGGTAGACGATCTTCTCATAGTGCCCGAAATACATGTCGCGCAATTCGGGGTGGCGGTCGAGCCCGAGGGGCTTTGTGACGAAGGCGTCGAACTGCCGGGCGAGGAAGTCGGTCAGATAGAAGGCCGTGATCTCGTCCCGGGCAGAAAAGGCCGCGTTGCCTTCGAAGAAGCTGTAGCAATGGGGCCCGGCGATCATATCAACGCCGAGACGGGCGCAGATCTCGGCCAGCTGTCCGCCCGTGCCGCAATCGGCGTAGGCCACGAAGATGCGGGTATAGTGGGGCGCGTGGTGCGTGATGGCGGTCTCGACCGCCGCGGGGATCGCGTCGGGCGTGTTGTGCAGGATGGCGGGCAGACAGGCGAGATCCATGTGGCGCCATCCGTTCAGGTCGCGCAGCGCGAGGATCTCGCGGGCAAGGGCACCACAGGCTAGGATCAGGATCGTCCCGGTGCCTTCGGGCGGCCGCCCCTTGTCGGTCAGTTCTGTCGCCGAAGGGCCGGTCATGACTTGGTCCGCGTGACCCTGACCGCGATCCGCCCGGCCGCCAGCGCCACAAGAAGCGCGGGCCCGGCGATCACCCACCCGATGGGCGGCATGTTCAGCGCGCGCGTGGCCGCAAGGCCCGCCAAAACGGCCAGGACACCGGCGCATAGGGCGGTGGCGGCGATGATCAGGCGTCTCCGGGTCATGGAAAGAGTATGCGCGTGCGGCGCCGCAGACGGAAGGGCTTCCTGGCCCAGATTGAAGGAGAACATGGCGTGATGCGTGCCTGTTTCCATGGCCAAAAGGCTCCGCCAGAGGCCAAGGGCCACCAGCTTGGCGTCAGGGTGTCGGTATGTCGGGCTTGCGGACGAAGCCGCCGTTGCTGATTAAAGTTTAAACGGCAGCTACTTGACCTGATTTACGCAAGCAGGCAAGGTTTGGAGCGACTTATTTCCGAAAAAGCAGGCTCATCTTCAATGAGCCAACTCAATCTGTTGTCAAAAATATTTTAGTTATTCGGTGCAGTTCGGAAGAGGGAATTTGCAGTGGTCGCCAAATAGGTCGCAAAGACACCCTCGATAGCGGCAAATGTTAGCTTAAATTGCTCAAAATCTGAAAACACGGAGCCATAAGCATAGGAGTACATGATAAACCCAACTGAGAGGGTTAACGCCGAAGGGAAAAAGATGCTTAGACCAATAAAGACCCTTGAAACCATTCTTGAACGATCAGTGCGGACAAATCTTTTTTTGGAGAAATATGAAACAACCCCAGCAACATACCCAGAAAGAACGGGAATAAGAATTGCTAGAGTAGTCGTGAACTCGTCAAAAGAAAATCCGCCAGTATACCAAAAATAGGACAAAGCTCCTATCAATCCAAAGTGATAAATAACAATCAATACGCCCAACGTTTCTCTAATTTTGATTTCACTCATCATAATTCACCAACATATCAAGAAACATTTTTGAAAACTCGTTTAACTCTTGTGCATGGGTTGGCTCCATTGAGGTGGTGAACCGAGAATTTGGGGGCGGCGAACTTCCAGCTCCAGAGGCAACCATCCCATCAACAAAGACTCGAACAGTAGACTGATTATCAGTCTCCGTTAACGAAGCGGCTATCTGCACTCGCTCCCACAAGTTACCATCATCAATAACTATTCCTTTTCGACCAGAAACGATTACTTCGACGTAGTTCGAGCTCCGAGTGAGAAATTCAACTTTTCCGTTTTCCTCGGGTTTGGCAATCGCCGAAATACGGTCCAGAACTAACCCTCTGAAGTCTGTGAATCCATGGCTGTCATCAGTCTGTGCCGCTGTGTTGGACAGGCTCTCGCTCAGTTTAAAGTCGAGGTCGGCACCGCTAGAGGACATATAACAAGTTTCGCCCAATCTATTGGCAAACTGTAGAGCACCGCGAACCCAATCTGGCGCGCAATACAAATCGAAACTCAATGCGATGTCCTCTTTTGGCAACTCTGAAAGCAAGCTAACTTTAGACAATATCCGCCACCATAGATCTGTGTTAGTCGTCGCGAAGTATGTTTGCTCAAACGCTGCAACAGTATCCCTGTCGAAAATGCTATAGGATTTCGCCTCCCCTAAACTACGGTTCCCAAATGACGTGTTGAAGTGGACAATCAATCCATCGACCATGTCAGATGAAAACGATAACTCTTCAATGTCTATTTTCCTAATTTTGCTTGTTCTTATTTCACCCAGAGAGAGCCTTTCACTCAAGCCGATTTCGTCCATCCACTCTGCAAGGGAAGACGCCCATGGAAACTCCTCATCAAAGCTCAAAGGCTCTATCTCGAGAGTGATTTCGACAGTCGCTTGCTCTATCTCGGGCCACGATGAGCTGTAGGAACTGCAAAAATTACATCCGCTGAAGTATCCAAGCCAAGCGCTCAGGTAGTATCTTCCGGGCCCAGCGTAGAATACATCTTCTGCAATGACTTTGTCACTTTCCGAAGTTATTTTCGTTCGATCACTCAAAACCTCTATGAGAGTGTTTACCTCTCTAAGAAATACCTTCAATCCAGGTTTCCCCTCTGCGAGACTTTCCTCACCGAGCTCGGGAAAAAAGTAAGTTAGACGCACTTCGCTGGGGGAGTTGATTTCGATCGGCAAGCGATACATGTTCCCTACATCGAGCCGATTTACACCTGGCAGCAATTCAATCGTTTGTATTTGATCTGCACCCACAGGTGACGCTATCATCATCATGATAGAAAGGATGAATTTCATAAATTGGTGTCTCAAATCATGTCTCCAAAAACTAGTTGAATTTTCTGAAAAACGCCGGAACGGCGCAGTATCTTGAATGATCTTCGCCAAATTCACTGGTTTCTTCAAGTCCGCCCAGCTTCCGACGATGATTTGCCGCCATTCGAGCACTAGAAGACATTGATACAAACTGCAGCATCAGTTGCTTTGGGCTCATAGCTGCCATCTGGCGCTTTCCGTCGGCCATGCACGCCTCCCCACGTCACTGGGCGGCGGCTTGGCGGGCGGGGCTTGTGCGAACCCCTGTACGGGGCGGGATGGCGACGAGATTCGGCGGGGTGCCCGGTGTCAGGGCAACCGGATATTGGCAAGACCGACGACACGGACACCCCCTGTGGCGGAGGATTGCCTGCGTTCAGTTCACTGGCGCGACATGGACTTGAGGCCAAGAAGCACCGCAGCTCCGATCATGAAACCGCCGCCGATGCGCTCAATCCACACCCGTGCACGGCCGCGGAAGCGCCTGGCAACCCAGCTTGACCCCACTCCATATGCAGACAAGAACATTCCGTCGAGGACGATGTAGGTCGCCGACAGGATCAGGAATTGCGGCCAGAAGGCAGCATCGGCCGCTATGAACTGCGGAAAGAGCGCGGCAAAGAAGACAACGGCTTTCGGGTTCGCAGCGGACGTTAGGAACCCCTGCATCCAGAGTGTTCGTAGCGACGCCATGTTACGGTGTTCCGGCTCGACCGGATTGTCCGGTTTGGCGCGTCGGATCATCCGGATGCCCAACCAAACCAGATAGGCCACCCCCGCCCATTTGATCACCGTGAGAGCCGTCGCAGAGGCCGCCAGAAGCGTTGCAAGCCCCAGACCCGCCGCAAGCATTTGGAGGGCATTTGCAGAAAGATCACCTGCGGCTGTCGCGATGGAGCGTCTGAAGCCGTGCACACCGCTGTTGGTAAGCATCAACAACTGACTTGGCCCCGGCGTGCTCATCAGTGCAATCACGGTAAGGACGTATAGCGTCCACGTTTCGGCTGGCATTTACCTGCGGCCTCCTGTTGGCGGCACACTCGCCGCAAAACTACACATACGCAATTCGGATCTGGGTTCTTCGAAGTCCGCATTTGAAGCCGACATCCGGGCGTGGCGCAGACCCGAGCTGATCCCGATCCAGATCGGCCGCCAACCACGACGTGCGCGACCGTTGGATGGCAGCAAGGCAAGGACCGGCCGGCGTCCTAGCCGGTGGCCATCTGGTTGTGCTTGCGAGCCACGAATGTCTTGGCGGTCTCGACCGCCACGGCGGCGTCCCGGCAATAGGCGTCCGCACCGATGGCCTTGCCGAATTCCTCGTTCAGCGGTGCGCCGCCCACAAGGACGATGAAATCATCGCGGATGCCCTTCTCGACCATCGTGTCGATGACGACCTTCATGTAGGGCATTGTGGTCGTCAGAAGCGCGGACATGCCGAGGATATCGGGCTGCTCGGTCTCGAGTGCTTCGAGGTATTTCTCGACCGGGTTGTTGATCCCGAGATCGACGACTTCGAACCCGGCGCCTTCCATCATCATCGACACAAGGTTTTTGCCGATATCGTGGATGTCGCCCTTGACCGTACCGATGACCATCTTGCCGACGCGCGGCGCGCCGGTTTCGGCCAGAAGCGGCTTCAGGATGGACATGCCGCCCTTCATCGCATTGGCAGCCAGAAGCACCTCGGGGACGAACAGGATCCCGTCACGGAAATCGTCACCCACGATCTTCATGCCACCGACCAGAGCCTCGGTCAGAACCCGGTATGGGGCCCATCCTCGATCCAGCAGGATATGCGTCGCCTCTTCGATCTCTTCCTTGAGACCGTCGTAGAGGTCGTCGAACATCTGGCTGACAAGCTCTTCGTCATTGAGCTCGGACAGGATGATTTCGTCGTCGTCGGACATGCGCAGGGCTCCGGTCTGATGGTTCTTGATCGGGTCTGGGGATCGTTTGGACTAGGCTGATTGCGACATGGCTCTGGTCGCGGGCGACCTAAGCGCAAGGAATTTATTGCGACGTCATGGGGCCTTCGTCCAGACGGCCCGAATTCCGGGTGGTCAATGTTCTTTCTTTGTTCTAGTTTCGCGCAATGTCCCGTCCCATGGATCCCCGACACCCGAACGAGGCGCGCGGCCGCGCGGCGCGGTCGAACGCGGCCGGCCGGTTCGAAGCCTATGCGGTCGAGGCAGTGGATGACGGGTGGGAGGCCGACCCGCTTCCGCCGCGGCGGACCGAAGTGGCCATCGAGCAGCCAAAGACGGCCATCACGCGCAACACCTCGCCCGATGTGCCCTTCGACCGCTCGCTCAATCCGTATCGCGGTTGCGAGCATGGGTGCATCTATTGCTTCGCGCGCCCGTCCCACGCGTGGCTGGGTCTGTCGCCGGGGCTCGACTTCGAGACGCGTTTGATTGCCCGACCGACCGCGCCCGAGGTCCTGGCGCGCGAGTTTGCGCGCAAGAGTTACCTGCCGGCGACGCTTGCCATCGGGACAAACACCGACCCCTACCAGCCGATCGAGCGCGAACGGCGGATCATGCGCCGCGTGCTCGAGGTTCTGGCCGCGCACCGACATCCTGTGGGCATTGTGACCAAGGGCACGCTGATCGAACGCGACATCGACATCCTGTCCGATTTGGCGGCGGACGGGCTGGCGCATGTGGGAATCAGCGTGACCACATTGGATCCCGCCATGGCGCGTGTGATGGAGCCGCGGGTTCCGCATCCCGCCCGGCGACTGAAGACGATCGAACGTCTCTCGGCGGCCGGCATCCCGGTTCGCGTTTGCGCCTCGCCAATCATACCGGCACTTACCGATCACGAATTGGAGGCGATCCTGAAATCCGGCCGGGATGCGGGCGCCGAGGCGGCGAGCACGATCCTGCTTCGCCTGCCGCGCGAGGTTGCGCCGCTTTTTCGGGAATGGCTGAGGGATGCGTTTCCCGACCGAGCGGCCCGCGTCATGGGTAAGGTCCGTGAAACGCAAGGTGGCAAGGACTACGATGCGGCTTGGGGGCGCCGGATGACCGGGCAGGGCGTGCATGCCGAACTGATCCGGCACCGTTTTCAGCTGGCATTGCGCCGGCTGGGACTGTCCGAACGTCTTCCCGCTCTGCGGACGGATCTTTTCCGGGTGCCCCCCAAAGCGGGCGATCAGCTGTCGCTTTTCTGACGAGTTGCTCCTACGCTTCCGACGGCTTGGTAAGACGAGGACGTAATGGACCGCACGGGGATCATGGGGCGCGAGATGTGGGATGCGCGCTTTGAAGGCGAAGACTACCTTTTTGGAACCGAACCGGCGATTTTCGTAACCGAACGAGCCGGTATTTTGGCCGACGGGTCCGAAATCCTGTGTGTCGCGGACGGCGAAGGGCGCAACTCGGTCTGGTTGGCCGAGCAGGGCCACGCTGTCACTGCTTTTGATATCTCGCCGGTCGGCGTCGAAAAGGCCCGGGCACTCGCGACACGCCGGGGTGCCAAGGTCGATTTTCATATCGCCGGAATCGATGATTGGGACTGGTCCCGCAGTTACGACTCGGTGGCGGGAATCTTCATTCAGTTCCTGTCGCCCGAAGCGCGTCCCCAAGCGTTCAGCCGTATTCGGGATGCCATCCGTCCGGGTGGTGTCCTTCTTTTGCATGGTTATGCGCCGCGGCAAGTGGAGTACGGCACCGGCGGTCCACCGTTTGCCGAGAACATGTACACGCTGGATCTCCTTCACGACGCGTTTGCCGGGTGGGAGGTTCTTCATGCCGACGACTACGACCGTCACATTGATGAGGGACCCGGGCATTCCGGACTGTCCGCGCTGGTGGATTTCGTGGCCCGAAAGCCCGACTAGGTCCGGGCCCGGCGGCGGCGCGTACGCGGGGCCGGCCCGGCCCCGTCGGTTCCATCGCTTTCGGACGAAAACGCCCCAAGCGCCTCCGAGATTGTGCCAAGCTCGGGGCGCTGCCCGGCCGGGCGTTCCTCCAGCGCGCTGCGCATCTTTCGCAGGTGATCAGGCGTCGTTCCGCAGCAACCGCCAATGATCCGCGCCCCCGCATCCCGCGCCAGAACCGCATAATCGGCCATCAGATCCGGTGTGCCGTCATAGTGGATATGGCCATCCACGTATTTCGGGATTCCCGCATTGCCTTTTGCGATTACGGGCCGGCCCGGATCCTCGGAGGTGAACCCAAGGACCGTGCGCAGTAGATCGGAGGCGCCGACACCGCAATTGGCGCCGAAGGCAACGGGCGGATGGGGAAGCCGGCCCACAAGTTTGACCATGGCTGCAGACGTCACACCCATCATGGTGCGGCCCGCGGTATCGAAGCTCATCGTGCCGCACCATGGCATGCCGGCAAGCCGGGCCGCCTCGGCCGCCGCCTTATATTCCTCGGGTGCCGAGATCGTCTCGACCCAAAGCACATCGGCACCGCCCTCTTTCAGGCCCTCGGCCTGTTCGTGGAACATCTCGACCGCCAGTTCCTCGGTCAGTGTTCCCATGGGGGCCATGATCTCGCCCGTGGGGCCCATGGAACCGGCGACGATGACCGTGCGACCGGCGCGATCGGCAACGTCGCGACCAAGCGCGGCGCCGACACGGTTCAATTCGCGGACGCGGCTCTGTCCGTCATGCAGTTTGAGCCGCGCGGCAGTGCCCCCGAACGTGTTCGTCAGAAACAGATCCGATCCCGCGTCGACGGCGCCCCGGTACAGCGTCCGCACGTCGTCCGGCCGGTCAACGTTCCAGAATTCCGGTGCGTCCCCGGACTGCAGCCCCATGTTGAAGAGCGTCGTTCCCGTGGCGCCATCGGCCAAGAGCCAAGGTCGGTTCGCAAGGAATTCGGTAAGGGGATCGGTCATCGGGTTCCCGGAAGTCGGCGCTGGCAGATGCGCCAGCGCATGTTCCTCTCACAGGGATGCCCGCCGATCAAATGCGGATCCATAAACACGATCATGAGCCGCGCTCATATTCCCGGCTGACCGGGATCAGGCCTCGTCGAGGAGCTGGCCCTTCGCGACGATCATCAACTCGGCCATTTTTGCCCGGATTTCTTCTGGGCTCGACTTGTCGCCAAGATCGCCGGCGACTTTCCGGACCACGTCCTCGTGCCCGGCCTCTTCGAAGTCGGCCTTGATAACCTCCTTGGCATAGGCCTCGGCATCATCGCCGGATTTGCCAAGAAGCTCTGCCGCCCAAAGACCCAGAAGCTTGTTCGTCCGGGCCTCGGCCTTGAACTGCATCTCGGCATCGTGGGCGAATTTGTTCTCGAAAGCGCTCTCGCGGTCGTCGAAGGTGCTCATGACCATGTCCCGGGCATTGGTTGCGTTGCTTCGTATATGCCGACCGCCCAGCCACTTCGCAAGGCCACGAAATGGGCCGGGACGTGCCCAATTGCTGCCGTCTCGAGGGCCAGACTGACCGCGCGGGCGCCAGGACCCGCCACCGAACTGAGACAGGACAGATATGGGACTCTTTTCGAACCTCCGCAAAGCTACGGGCGCCAAGAGCGTTGCAGACGACACCGCGCGCGCCGTCATTGCGATGCCGATCATGGTCGCCGCCGCTGACGGCAAACTCGACCGCTCGGAAATCGATCAAATCATCAACATGTGCGCCTATAGCCCGATCTTTCACGCGGTCGGCGCCGAGCGGACCCAGAAGCTGATCATGGAATGCCTCGAAACCATCAAGGCCAAGGGCTCGGAAGCGCTGTTCACGCAGGTCGCCTCGACGCTGTCGCCCCAGATGGCCGAAACGGCGCTTTGCTTTGCCATCCGCACCGCGCTGGCCGACGGACATCTCGACCAATCCGAGAAGGACATGCTGATGGCCATGGCGTCGCGCATGGGCATTGAGCCTGACACCTTCATCAAGATGTTCGACGTCATGGTCATTCTGCAGCGTCCAGCCGCCGCATGACAGAGACCGCAGAGCGTTATTCCGAGACCCGGATCAAGGACAGCTTCACGGCCTACGTGCTGTTTTCGGAACCGCTCCGCGGCACGATTTCCGAAGTCATGGCCGCGGTGTCCGATGACTATCCCGGGCTTGACTGGTCTTCGGAACAGCTGGGCCAGGATGTTTTCGACACCCGCGGCGTGACGCTGTCGACGGATCTTTCCGGGATGTCCAGGTCTGACCTGACCCCGCGCGGGCGGACGTCGTTCATTGGCAGTCCCGGTCGGTGCGAGATCGACTGGGCTCCGATCATTGGCAAGGCGCGCTTTATCTTTCCGGATGCGCAAGCCGCCGTCGACCGCCATACAGACTACCTTTCGGTCTCGGTCGACAGTCCAAGCGGAGATACGTCGATCGCCGCCCGGTTCGATGCGGCCCGGCGGGTGACCTGTATTGCGGCCGTTCTGGCAAAGTTGCCGACGGCTTTGGGCGTCTACTTTCCGAATGGCGATACCCTCGTGACGCCCGAGAACTGGGTCAAGGCAGCGGAAACCGCGATGAAAGGCGAAGTGCCTCTCGAGGCATGGGTCACCTTTTTTCTTGCCTTCTTCGACGCGCCGCCGGAACCCTTGCCGGTCACGGTCAGCACCGTGGGCGTGGCCGCGTTCACCGGCCACGAGATCGTCCTTCCAAAGGCTCGGCTCGAGCCGGTCGAGGCCGTGAAGTACGTCTATGGCGCCGGCTACCTACTCTTGCAGGCGGGGCACGAGTTTGTTGATAGCGACACCTTGGGTGTTGAAGGCGGTGCCGAAAAACTCCGCATTCGGCACGTACAGGAGGGCCGCTTCGAAGCGCAGACGGACCAATGGGTTCTGATCCACCCGTCCAGCGGCATCGATGATGTCGAGATGTTCGGAGAGCGGTCGCGCAAACCACCCCCGCCGGGGACCGCGAATGAGATCATGAACAGCCCCGATACGCTCAAGAACCGTCTTTATAGCTTCGTCTCGGGGGCCAGACCCTAAGGCGCGTGGTGTTTCTTGCGCGCTCCGTGGGCTTGGTCTAGAAGACCCGGGCCGCCCTGGGTTTCCCCGGGCGGCCCATTTCGTTTTTGGAGAGCCGATGGCACGCCGCAAAAAGGTCTACGAGGGTAAAGCCAAGATCCTTTACGAAGGCCCTGAGCCCGGCACGCTTGTCCAGTATTTCAAGGACGACGCCACGGCCTATAACGCGCAGAAGATGGACGTCATCGACGGAAAGGGCGTGTTGAACAACCGCCTGAGCGAGTTCTTCATGAAAGGGCTAAGCCAGATCGGTGTGCCCAATCACTTCATCCGTCGTATCAACATGCGCGAGCAACTCATCCGCTCGGTTGAGATCATCCCGCTCGAAGTCGTGGTGCGCAACATCGCCGCCGGGTCGATGACCGAACGGTTGGGCATCGCCGAAGGCACCGCGCTGCCGCGGCCGATTGTCGAGTTTTGCCTTAAGGACGATGCGCTGGGTGATCCGCTTGTGTCGGAAGAGCACATCATCGCGTTCGGCTGGGCGAGCCAGCAGGACCTCGATGACATGGTGGCTTTGGCGCTGCGCGTGAACGACTTCATGTCGGGCTGCATGCTGGCTGTCGGGATCAAGCTCGTGGACTTCAAGATCGAGATTGGCCGGATCTGGGACGGCGATTTCCAGCGCCTGATCGTTGCTGACGAGATCAGCCCGGATTCATGCCGCCTCTGGGATATCGAGACGGGCCAGAAGCTGGACAAGGACGTATTCCGTCGCGATCTGGGCTCGCTCGCCGATGCCTACACCGAGGTCGCGCGGCGGTTGGGTGTTTTGCCCTCGAATGTCACACATGCCACGAAGCCCACACTGATCAACTGACAAAGCAGGAACGACCCGCGCGCGATCACCAAGGCGTGCGGCTCGGACTTCTACACGCCAACAAAGATCTGTTTGTTAGGTCTTTGTTGACCAAAGGGAAAAACCGGCTTCCGCAATGCCCGGATCGCCAAAGAATCGCCTTAATCCCGCGCGTTAGTCGTTTCTTGTGGGCGGGCAGATGGCAAAACGGTGAACTCCCGTGGCGAAATTCTATCAGGGTGTCGAAAACGGCAACGGCTACCGCTTCAAGATCCAGGCGGAAGATGCTGGCACCGATCCCGATGGCAAATGGTCCTATGTCTCGAAGGCGGACGGAGCTGGCAACCAAAGCGGCTTTCAGGGCGACGGCTATTACGTCTACGGGGATCCCGATCCACCGCTTGCGCGCAACAACGTCATCGATGATGAGATTCTGACGTACCGGATCGAGATTCCGGAAGGGGAAGAAGGGATCTACACCTTCCGCGCTCGCGTCTCCCGCGACGGCAATGCCGAAAGCGATAAGGAAAACGATCTCTGGCTGAACTTCAGCCAGGAGGGCACGAACCGCGATATCGAACACTATCTGGTCGACACAGGTGACGAGGCCGAACCCACCAGCGACGGGTTCGTCAAGGTGTTCGGCGGCCCCAACAACGGGTCGTGGGGCTATGCGTCGAATTACGACGGTCTGCCCGGCAACCCGAAGGTGACGCTCGATATCTCGAAGGCGGGGATCTACGAGATTCAGATCGCCGGTCGGTCCGAGGGATACCACCTCGACTCGTTCGAACTCTATTCCGGCAAGGCACCGGCTTCGGACGCGACCGACAGCAAACTGGTGGAAGACTCGTCGTCACCGACACCGCCGCCGCCCGCCGATGAGCCCGGCGGCGATGTGGCCGAGGACGACAGTTCCAGAGGGGGCGGAGATGACGACGATGGCGACGGCTTTTTCACCGTTATTTCAGACCTCTTCACGTCGATCTTCGATGCGGTCGCTTCTGTATTCGGTGGCGGGAACGATGACGACGAGACCTCAACGGCCTCGGCGAACCTGAATGCGGGGCCAGAGGAAGAAGTGCTTCTGTCGGGCCTCTTCTTTCCGTCAGTCGGTTACATGGAAGACATGCCCATCCCGGAAGATGAGGACGAGGAAGAGGAAGACGCCGAGAGTGTACTTCTCTTCTGAGCCGTCGACGCGGCGATTGCCGCGCGGTTCCGCGCGCAGTATGTCCCCGTGAAACGACCGGGGGTGGATATGATCGCGCGCGTGACCATCATGCTGAAAGACGGGGTTCTGGATCCCCAGGGCGAGGCGGTGCGCCGGGCCCTTGGCACTCTGGGATTTGAAGGTGTCGCAGGTGTTCGGCAGGGCAAGGTGATTGAACTGGATCTTGCGGATGGCACGACCGAGGACGAGGTCCGTGCGATGTGCGAGAAGCTTCTCGCCAACACCGTGATCGAAAGCTATGGCATTGAGTTGTTGTCGTGAGAGCAGCGGTTCTGCGCGAGTACAACGCGCCCCTAAGTCTTGAGACAGTACCGGAACCGCGGTGCCCGCCGGACGGAGTTGTTCTTCAGGTCGAGGCCTGCGGTGTGTGCCGGTCGGACTGGCACGGCTGGACCGGAGAGCATCCGCGCGTGAAGCCCGGGCAGATCCAGGGCCATGAGTATTGCGGTACAGTGGTCGAAGCCGGATCGCAGGCGGCCTACCGGGTCGGGGACAAGGTCATCGCGCCCTTCATTCTGGCCTGCGGCGCATGTCCGGCTTGCCGGTCCGGGGAACAAACCGTCTGCGCCGATCAGCGTCTTCCCGGATTTGTCGAACCGGGCGCGTTTGCCGAGTTTCTCGCGGTGCCGCGGGACCACAATCTGGCGCGGCTCCCCGAGACCATGACACCGACGCTCGCAGCCGCGCTGGGCTGCCGAGTGACGACCGCTTGGCATGCCCTCACAGGGCGGGCGGACCTCAAGGCCGGTGAATGGCTGGCGGTGCATGGAACCGGCGGTGTCGGACTTGCAGCTATGCTTCTTGGCAAGGCGATCGGCGCGCAGGTGGTCGTCGTGGACATCGTTCCAGAGAAACTGGACCACGCCCTGTCGCTCGGTGCCGATGCAGCTCTGAACGCCCGGGACGGGATCGTGGCCGAGGCCATCCGGGACCTGACCGATGGCGGCGCGCATGTGTCGGTCGAAGCCCTTGGGATCGCCGCAACGACCAACGCGTCGATCGAGTGCCTGCGCCCGCTGGGGCGTCATGTTCAGGTGGGCATGCCCGTGGGTCACACGGCGCGGATGGATGTGAACATGAACGCTGTCTACATGGGCAATCTCGCGCTTTACGGGACCCGGGGCATGCCTGCGTGGCGTTACCCCTCACTTCTCGGCCTGATCGAGCGAGGCGGAGTAGACCTTTCGCCGATGATCTCCCGCGAGATCGGCTTGGACTCGGTGTCGGACGAATTGGCGGCATTCAACGGTCCGACCGCGCCGGGCGTGGCGGTCGTGACGAGATTCTAGAGGCCTCCGGTCAATTCGCCGGCACGATCACGATTGTTTCTGGCGTCGGTTTTGCCATGGCAACAAAACCATGGCGGGAATTTCATTGTTGTGACTCGCGACGATATTCCACGGATTCAATCCCTAGGTGCCGTCTTATGGCCTCGTTTGTTTACCAAGACGGGGCGTGGGATGTGTGATTGGATATTCGTGTGACCCGACCCTATGAGATCAAACGGCGCTTCGTGCCCATTGACGAACTGACGGCGGACCTTTCCGACAAACTGCGCCGCACGAGAGAGGCGGACGAGTATGTCCCCGTGCGCACACGCCGCATGACGACCCGGTTTCTCAACTTCAATACCAGTCCGGGTAAGGTGATCGCCGGTGATCAAGAGGCGGATACGGCAGCCTACGAACCCGCCAACAAGCCCGACGCTCCTGCCTGGCTGACCATCGTCGACGGCGCCGGCCATGGAACCGTGTTCGCCCTTAAGGGAAACTATGCACGGATCGGCCGGCAGGATGATCAAGAGGTTGCGCTGTCCTTTGGCGACGATTCCATCTCGCGTGACGGCCATGCCATCGTCTGCTTTTACGGCGAAGAGCAGGGATTCATCATCCGCGACGGCGGCAAGCCGAACCCGGTGTACTTCAATGGACGCCGTATTCAGGGCGAACGGCGTCTTTCGGATGGGGATCTGATCCGGATCGGTGAAACGACCCTGCGGTTCGCGCTGGCCTGATCATTGGCGCGACCTAGCCAGCGAGGTCCAGAATGGGCCCGTCGAGCAGGCGCATCAGGTCTCCGAAGTAGCCCCCTGACCGGGCCGGCAATGTTGGATCGGATGTGATCGCCACCGCAAGATCAGCCTCGGCATGGGCGGCAATGATCTGGCCACCATAGCCGCGGCCCAAAGCATATCCCGAGGGCGAAAGAAACCAGCCATAGCCGTAGGATAGCCCGGACCAGGGTGACCGCGCGGCCGGCCGGAGAGAAGCAACGATCCACGCCTCGGGTATAACTTGCATATCCTCGGAGCGGCCCCGGTCGCGGAGAAGTCGGGCAATGCGCAACATCGCGGTCGGGCGCAGGGCCATTTCGTTGCCGCCGAGATAATATCCTTGGGGATCACGGGTCCACGGCGGGATCTCGATGCCAAGAGGCCGTCCGAGGCGGTCGCGCGCCTGTGTAAGCAGGTCGAGCCCGGTTGCCTCGGCGAGCGCAGCGCCAAGGATATGCGTCGATCCGGTCGAATACAGCATCCGCGTCCCGGGCTCGGCAACCATCGGGCGGTTCAGTGCATCGGCAATCCAGTTGGACGACCCGACCCATGCCCCATAATTCGGTCCCGATGTCCGCTCGAGCCCGGCGCGCAGTGTGACCAGATCTTCCATGGTAATCGCTTCGGCGCCATCGGTTGCTCCACGGCGCAAGAGGCGAGGGGCCACCTCGCCCAATGAAGCGCTGACACCGGCGACTTCTCCTCGGTCGATGGCGGCGCCGAGAAGCAAAGCCACAAGGCTTTTCGAACAGGACTTGATATTGGCCAGCCGGTTCAGTCCGCGACCTCGTGGCGCCTCTGCAATAACCAGCTCGTCGCCCCGCAGAACCTGCACCGAATGCAATTGGTCGAGATCGGCCATGGCGGCGCGCAGATCGTCGACTTGCGCGCGCCCGAGTCGCGATGCGGAAAGGACGGCGGCTGTCGCGAGCAGGACATGACGGCGGGAAAACATGAGACTTAGCTCGGTCAAAGGGGACGTGCTGTCGAGGCCCTGCTCCTCACGTTTTCGTGGCTCGAACCGGGCCGGGTTCCGCTGCTTGCCACGTTTCGTTCTGGTGCTGCGCCTGCGAATACGTCAAAAAGCGGCTCATGAAAGCCGCCGTCCTTGTGTTTCCGGGCTCCAATTGTGACCGCGACCTTGCCGTCGCGCTTGGCGCTGCGGGTGCCGACGTCGAGATGGTCTGGCACAAGGAGACCGCGCTTCCGGCGGGAACAGATCTTGTTGGCGTTCCGGGCGGGTTTTCATTTGGGGATTACCTGCGTTGCGGGGCCATCGCGGCGCGCAGCCCCATCGCGCCTGCACTTGTCGCCCATGCAGAGGCGGGCGGCTACGCCTTGGGGATTTGCAACGGATTTCAGGTTCTTCTTGAACTGGGTCTGCTTCCGGGTGCGCTGATGCGCAACGCGGGGCTGACCTTTGTCTGCCGCACCGTCGCACTGGACGTGGCCACCCGGGACAGCGTGTTCACCGAGGCGTATCGCGAACCGCGGGTCCGGTTGCCCGTGGCCCATCACGACGGGAATTACGTGGCCGGCAGCGATCTTCTGGCCGAGTTGCAGGCCGAAGATCGCGTCGCGTTCCGGTATTCGGAAACGGTTAACGGATCGGCGGGCGATATTGCGGGCCTGTTGTCACCGAACCGCCGCGTTCTTGGTATGATGCCGCATCCAGAGCGGGCGGCCGATCCAAATCTCGGCCCGGTTGACGGCGCGGCACTGTTCCGCGGCCTCGTTGGCGGGCTTGCCACCGCTTGAGCGCGCGGGGCAGGGGGGCTAGTGTTTCCGGTGTGATGTCCGCACTCGCAGAAAAGCTGTCTGACCGCGCCTTCGGGCGCCGCTGGCGGATTCGCGTCGTCTTCGTGGTGTTTGTTGCCCTCGCCGTGGCGGTGGTCTGGATCACCAACCAGCTTCTGACGGAACGCTTCACCGACGCCACGCGCAACCGGGCCGAGGTTCGGCTGGCGCTGTACAGCGGGAACCTGTTGTCGGAGTTGCAGCGGGCTTCGGTCGTGCCGCTTCTGCTTTCGCGGGACCCGACCCTGATCGGCGCCCTGACGTCTGGCGACTTCTCGCAATCCAGCCAGCGCCTGATCGATTACCGGTCCGAGATCGGCGCGGCGTCGCTTCTGCTTTTGGACGCGGATGGACGTGTCGTGGCCGCGACCCAACGCGAACAATTGGGATCCCAGTTCCGGTCACAACCTTATTTTCTGAACGCGCTTCGTCAGAACGGCACAGTTTTTTCGGCCTACGAACTCGATAGCGGTTTGGCCGAATTCAGTTATTCGAGGCGGATCGAGGTTGGCGGCGACGTGGTCGGTGCGATCGCGGTTGCCGTCGACCTGCGGAAGTTCGAGCTTAGCTGGGCAGGGTTTTCGGACGCCATTTTCGTGATGAACAGCGAAGGTGAGATCATCCTCGCGACAGAGCGGCGCTGGCGGGGTCTCACCGAGGCCCAGGCCTTGGCGGCCCGGTCTCCGCCATCGGCCATTCAGCGGGCTTTTGAAGCGACCGTGGACTGGGCGGCGCTGCCTGTGGATGCGTTTTTCCGTGGTGACGCTGTCCTGCGGCAGGAAGCGCGGATCGGGTTCCAGGGCTGGCGGATCGTAAGCTACACGACCTATGCAAGCGTGCGCGAACGGGTGAACTCGGTGATCGCGCTTGAGATCATGGCCTTCGCCATACTTCTGGCCGTGGCCTTCTATTTCGTGAGCCGACGTGCGCAGTCCCGGTCGCGCCTTTTTCAGCGGGAATCGGCAGAGCTTCGCCAGCTGAACGATGCGCTGCAGCGAGAAATCGCCGAACGGGAAAAGGCCGAACGCAACCTCGAAGTGGCCGAGCAATCGCTGCAGCAATCCTCGAAACTGGCCATTCTCGGCGAAATGTCGGCCTCGGTCAGTCACGAGCTGAACCAGCCCCTTGCCGCCATGAAAACCTACCTCGCCGGTGCCAAGCTTCTGCTGCAGCGCAAACGGCCCGACGAGGCGCTTTCATCGTTCCGGCGGATCGATGACCTGATCGAACGCATGGGGGCGATCACCCGCCAACTCAAAAGCTATGCGCGCAAAGGTGGGGACGCGGTAGAGGCCATAGATTTAAGGGCTTCTGCCTCGGCGGCGCTGGAAATGATGGAACCGCAGATCAAGCGGCGGAACCTTGAAATCGTGCGCACCGTCCCTCCGACCCCGGTCATGGTGCAGGCCGACCGGATCCGCATCGAACAGGTGATTATCAACCTTCTGCGAAACGCGATCGACGCGACGAGCGAGGTGGAAGAAGCGCGTATCGAGCTCTCGTTGCGAGAAGGGGAAATGGCGGTTCTTGGCGTGCGCGACAACGGCAAGGGCATCGCCGATCTCGAACAGCTTTTCGAGCCGTTCTACACCACGAAGGCACCCGGGGACGGCGTTGGTCTGGGGCTTGCCATTTCGTCCGGGATCGTGAACGACCTCGGCGGTCGCCTGACTGCGCGCAACAGCGCGGACGGGGGTGCCGTGTTCGAGGTGCGCTTGCCGCTGCTCGGCAACGCGACCCAGGCGGCAGAGTGAGAGACGAAAGATGGCACAAGCGATGAAAATAGCGATCGTCGACGATGAACAGGACATGCGGCAGTCCATCAGTCAGTGGCTGGCCTTGTCGGGCTTCGACACCGAAACCTATTCCAGTGCCGAAGACGCCCTGAAGAGCGTGGGTCCCGATTACCCGGGCGTTGTCGTCTCCGACATCAAGATGCCCGGTATGGACGGGATGCAGTTCCTGAAACGGCTGATGAGCGTCGACAGCGGTCTTCCGGTCATCATGATCACCGGTCACGGGGACGTTCCCATGGCGGTCGAGGCGATGCGCGTGGGCGCATTCGATTTCCTTGAGAAACCCTTCAATCCCGACCGGATGACTGAGCTTGCCAAGAAGGCCACGAATTCGCGTCGCCTGACGTTGGACAACCGCGAGCTTCGCAAAGAGTTGTCCGACGGATCGGGCATCATGAAGAAGCTCATCGGTTCGTCACCTGTCGTGGAGCGTCTGCGCGAGGACATTCTGGATCTTGGCCAGGCCGACGGGCACGTCCTCATCGATGGCGAGACCGGCACCGGAAAAACGCTTGTTGCCCACGCACTGCATGCAGTGGGGGCAAAGGCCGGCAAGAAATTCGTTCTGTTTTCATGCGCGTCCTTCGACGAGGACACGCTGGCCGAGCGCCTGTTCGGGCCGCCGCCGGATGGTGCGCCGATCCCGTTGACCGAAGAAGCACGGGGTGGGACCCTCGTTCTGGAGGATATAGACGCGCTGCCGGCCACGCTTCAGGCGCGGTTGCTCACATGGATCTCGGCGCAGGGCACACCGGCAGAGACCCGGGTCGTGGCCATTTCGAACCTGCAGGAACAGGGCAAGAGTTGCGAGGACGTCCTGCGTCCTGACCTGTACTACAGGCTGGCGGCGATGAAGATCACCGTGCCGCCGCTCAGGGCCCGGGGCGAGGACGTGCTGACCCTGTTCAACCGCTTTTCCGAGCAATTCGCAGAGGAATACGGATGCGATGCGCCGGAGGTTGGCGCGCAGGAGGCAGCGCAGCTGTTGCAGGCACCCTGGCCCGGCAACATTCGTCAACTGATCAACATCGCGGAACGGGCCGTTCTGCAGAACCGCCGTGGATCAGGGACGATCGCGTCGCTCTTGATGGCCGACAACGAGATGACCGAGCCGGCGATGACCACCGAAGGCAAGCCGCTCAAGGAATATGTCGAGGCGTTCGAGCGCATGCTGATCGACAACACGATGCGTCGCCACAAGGGATCGATTGTCGCCGTCATGGACGAACTGTGCCTGCCGCGGCGGACACTGAACGAAAAGATGGCCAAGTACGGGCTTCAGCGGTCCGACTATCTCTGACGTGATGCGATGACGGATGCGCGCGGGATCCTGTTCGACATGGACGGGCTTCTTTTGGACACAGAGCGGCTGGCGCTTGAAACCTTCGTGGCTCTGACCGTGCCGGGCTTTCTGACGTCCGCCGAGGCGGAGGGGCATTTTATGGATCTGATCGGATCCTCGAGTGTCCAGACGCGGGCACGCGTTGCGGAGATTCTGCCCTCGGACGCTGACCATGATCGGTTTCACACGGATTGGAACGTCGCCTTTCACGCCAGAACCGCCGAGGGCATTCCGCTGAAACCCGGCGCTCGGGAGGTGGTCGAGGATCTGGCCGCACGTGGACGGGTTATGGCCATCGTAACCTCGAGCAAGACCGAGACCGCCCGCCGGCATCTCGGGCATGTGGGGCTTTTGCAGCATTTCGTGGCGGTGATCGGCGGCGATGCGGTGGCCAACAACAAGCCGCATCCCGAGCCCTATGAGACCGGGGCGGCGGCCATCGGGCGGATGCCGGCCGATTGCGTGGCCTTCGAGGACAGCGACACGGGCATCGCTGCAGCCATGGCCGCAGGATGCGATGGGTGGCAGGTTCCCGATCTGCGACCGCCCGGACGTTCCCTGCCGGATCTCGGCCAGAACCGGGCCCCAACACTGACCGACGCAGCGCGGGGCGCTGGGCTTTTGTGACGCCGTTGACCTTTGTCAGCCTGAACGCTTGGGGTGGGCGAGAATGGGAGTCGCTCGGGCCATGGCTCGAGGCGCTGGTCCCCGATATCCTCTGTTTGCAGGAAGTGACGCGGGCGCCGGTGCCTAGCCCTGACTGGCTGACCTACGACGGTCCGCCTCGCCGGATCCGAAACCGAAGTGATCTTTTCGCGGATGTCTCGGCCATTCTGCCCACACATCAGGGGATCTTTGCGGCTGGCGCGCGGGGCACAATGGCCCGCAGCGATGGCGACCCGCTGCCGAGTGAGCACGGCATCGCGCTTTGGGTTCGCGGCGATTGGGCCATCACCGCGCTTCGACACGGATTTGTCCATGGCACCTATCGCATGGACGGGTGGGGACCCGAACCCGTGCCACGGGCGATGCAGTTGGCGCAAATCGCCGTCGCATCCGGTCGCGAGATTCTGGTGGGTCATCTGCACGGACTTCGGGTGCCAGAGGGCAAGGGCGATACGCCGGATCGGGCTGCTCAGACGCGGAAGGTGGTTGAGGGCCTAAGGGAACTGCGAAGGCCCGCAGCGCCGTTGATTTTCGGTGGTGATTTCAATGTTCTGCCGGAGAGTGCAATGCTGCAGGCCCTGACGCATGAGGGCTTGATCGACCTTGTGACGACGCAGGGCCACGACGACACACGGACATCGCTTTATACCAAGCCTGTGCGCCACGCTGACTACCTGTTCGTATCGCCGGAAGTGGCGGTCGATGCCTTTAGTGTGCCTGCGAACCCGGAAGTGTCCGACCACCGTCCGCTTATCCTGACCGCCCGGGTCTGAGCTCTCCCCGATTTTGGTGATTGTAATCGGGACGGGAACGCCTTTATTCTGTGCGAACGGTCCGATGGCGCTATCAGATGCCCGGATCAGTGGATTCACCAGTGGCACCGGGTCGACAGGGCGTATTCCCGTCCATCCTCTGCTGCTTCGATGAACGGCCCCCTTCGGGGCACACCGGATGACCCTGGCGCGTGTTGTGGCCCGGGATCCTAAACAGGCGCCCGAAGCGGCGCCGGAGCGAACCGCGATGACGCGAGAGGGCAGGTCAGTGACGGAAATCGGGGCGATAGCCGCCCGTCCGTCGGGTCATGGCCCGCGTCAGATCGCCCTGACAAGCCACCCGTCCTATTGGTCTGCACCGCCTGGTGCTGGGCCTGGCCCGGGTGCAGAGAGACCAAATGGCAAAGAAAATGCTCATCGACGCCACCCACGCGGAAGAGACCCGCGTCGTGGTGGTGGACGGCAACAAAGTCGAGGAATTCGACTTTGAATCAGAGAACAAGCGGCAGCTCGCCGGAAATATCTACCTTGCAAAAGTAACCAGGGTCGAACCGTCGCTACAGGCGGCGTTTGTCGATTACGGCGGAAACCGTCACGGGTTTCTCGCCTTTTCGGAGATTCACCCGGACTACTATCAGATCCCGGTTGCGGACCGTGAAGCGCTCCTTGCTGAAGAGGCGGAATACGCTCGTGCGCTCGACGAGGCCGAGGAGGACGAAAAACCCAAGCGCAGACGCCGGAGCCGTTCCAAGGCAAAAGCCGAAGACGCGCCAAAGAAGGACGACGCGGTCGCCACCGGCGAAATCTCGGGCATGGACGTCGTCGAATTGGACGATGCACCAGACGTGGTAGAGGTTCCTGAAGCTGAAGCTGAAGCTGAAGTCGAAGGCAACGTTGACACAGCACCCGAAGCCGGGGTCCAAGACGACTCCGGGACCGAAGCGGTCACGGAGTCTGCCGAAAGCGAAGAACCGCCGGCCGACGGCCCCGAGGCCGACACAGCTGATCCCGAAACGGCGGATGCGGCGCCTGAGACGGAAGAAGGCCAAGAGACCGGAGAAGACGACACGGCGCCCTACGTCGCAGCCGACGATGCGTCGGATCGGGATGAGACCATCGAATCGGTGGCCGATGAAGACGTGGCCGAAGAGATCCGTGCACCCCGACGCCAGAAACCCCGTCGTTACAAGATCCAGGAAGTCATCAAAGTGCGCCAGATCCTGCTGGTGCAGGTCGTCAAGGAAGAGCGCGGCAACAAGGGCGCGGCACTGACGACTTATCTCAGCCTCGCGGGCCGGTACTGCGTGTTGATGCCGAACACCGCTCGCGGTGGCGGCATCAGCCGCAAGATCACCAATGCCGCCGACCGCAAGAAGTTGAAGGAAATCGCGTCCGAGATTGATGTGCCGAAAGGCGCAGGTCTGATCGTCCGGACAGCCGGGGCCAAGCGCACCAAGACCGAGATCAAGCGCGACTACGAATACCTGCAGCGGATGTGGGAACAGATCCGCGAACTGACGCTAAAATCCATCGCGCCGGCCCAGATCTATGAGGAAGGCAACCTCATCAAGCGCTCGATCCGCGACCTCTACAATCGCGACATCGACGAAGTGCATGTTGAGGGGGACGAAGGCTACCGCGTGGCCAAGGACTTCATGAAGATGATCATGCCGTCCCACGCCAAGAACGTGAAGCACTATGCCGATGGATTGCCGCTTTTCGCGCGCTATCAGGTCGAAAGCTACCTTGGCGCGATGTTCAATCCGACGGTCCAGTTGAAGTCCGGCGGATACATCGTGATCGGCGTGACCGAGGCGTTGGTGGCAATCGACGTGAACTCCGGCCGGGCCACCAAAGAAGGCTCGATCGAAGAAACGGCGCTCAAAACCAATCTCGAGGCCGCAGAAGAGGTGGCGCGTCAGCTGCGTCTGCGCGACCTCGCGGGTCTGATCGTTATCGATTTCATCGACATGGAAGAGCGTAAGAACAACGCGGCCGTCGAGAAACGCTTCAAGGAGAAGCTCAAAACCGACCGGGCCCGGATCCAGGTGGGGCGGATATCGGGCTTCGGCCTTCTCGAGATGTCGCGCCAGCGTCTGCGCCCGGGCATGCTTGAGGCGACGACCCAGCCGTGCCCGCACTGCCACGGCACCGGTCTCGTCCGGTCGGACGACAGCCTTGGCCTGCAGATCCTCCGTCAGATCGAGGAAGAGGGTGTGCGCGGTCGGTCGAAAGAGGTGCTGGTGAAGGCACCGATCACGATCGTGAACTTCCTGATGAACCAAAAGCGCGAACACATCGCGCAGATCGAGGGCCGCTACGGCATGTCGGTTCGGATCGAGGCCGATCCGTTCCTGATCAGCCCGGATTTCTCGATCGAGAAGTTCAAGACCGCCACGCGGAGCGTAGTTCAGACCGCCCCGGTGGTTTCGGTTGACGATTTGTCGATGGTGGACGAGGCCGAGGCCGACGACGAGATCGCGGAGGCCGTTGAGACCGAAGAAGAAAGCACCGAGGAACAGGCGCCGAAGAAACGCCGGCGCCGCCGGCGGCGTCGGCGCGGCGGCGGGGGCGACGCCCAGACGAACGGTGAAGACGGGGCGGAGTCCAACGCGGAAGACAGCGAACCTGCGGCAGAAGCTTCCGAAGGCGAGGACGCATCTGATGCGGTGACTGAGGACGCCCCCGAAGACGCCGAAGCCGAGGTTGAAGCCAAGCCCAAGCGGCGTCGCAGTCGGCGGCGGAAGGCCGAACCCGAAGCGGAACCTGCGGCCGAGGCTGAGGCGGCAGGTGAGGCAGAGACCGATGCGTCCGAGGCCTCGTCGGAGCCCGCGAATGGTGCGCCTGAACCCGGTGACGAAGCACCGGCGAAACCGCGTCGAAGGCGCCGCAAGGCCGCAGCGCCAGCAGAACCCGTGGTGGAAGACACGGCGGCACAGGAACCTCGGTCCGAGACCTTGCCCGACGCCGCCGAGACGGCCACGCCCGAACCGGTTGCCGAGCCTTCCGCAGATGTGGCGTCGGAAGAGGCTGCCCCTTCCGCCACGGAACCTGCACCCGAACCAGAGCCTGCAACGCAGCCAGAGCCGGAACCGGCCGTCGAACCGGAACCGGCACTTGCGGAAGCTGAACCCGAGAAGCCGGCCAAGCCCAAGCGTCGCGGCTGGTGGTCGCTGGGCGGTTAGGAAAGGATCCGGATCGGGCGTCTCGCGCCCGGTCCGCGCTACGACCTCTCGATGTAGTAGATGGCGCCGTCAGCGTGATCCTCGGTCCCGAGAAGGGCATTCCCGCTTTCCGAACAGTAATGTGGCACATCCACCACCGCGGCCGGATCGTCCGCCCGCAGACAGAGAACCTCGCCCGGGGCCATGGCACGAAGCCGTTTGGCGGCTTTGAGGACGGGAAGGGGACAGAGCAGTCCCCGCGCGTCGAGTTCCTGATCGAAGGTCATGGCCGGGGCGCGTAGCGAAATTGTTACATCGGGTCTACCGACAAGTGACCGTTTATCAAGAAACGCCACTAGGCACAGCCCCGGCGAAGCGATAACTGCAGAAGACCATGTTCGGGATCGACATCATCGACGCCAGCCTTTTGCCGGCCCTCGCCATCGCGATGGCGGCCGGAGTGCTGTCGTTTCTGTCGCCCTGCGTTTTGCCGATTGTTCCGCCCTATCTGGCCTATATGGGCGGGATCAGCGTCACGGATATGGGCGAACGGCGCGTGTCGCGGGCTCAGGTTCTCGTCCCGGCGATGTTCTTCGTGCTTGGGCTGTCGACCGTCTTTCTGTTCCTCGGCTTCTCGTTTTCGGCCTTCGGACGCTTCTTTCTGATGAACCAGAACTGGTTCGTGATCGCGGCGGGCGTCGTGATCATGATTTTCGGCGCCCATTTCGTTGGCGTGTTCCGGCTGGGTTTTATGGATCGCGAGATGCGTGTCGACGCCGGTGATCGCGGTGGCTCTGCCTTTGGGGCCTATGTTCTGGGTCTGGCATTTGCCTTTGGCTGGTCGCCCTGCATCGGTCCGATCCTTGGGGCGATCCTGTCGATTGCAGCTTCCGAAGCCGATCTGGCCCGGGGCACAACGCTCTTGGCCGCCTACGCGATCGGGCTGGGAATCCCGTTCCTGCTTGTGGCGGCGTTCTTCCCGCAGATGACTGGCCTCATGGCGTGGATGAAACGGAATATGGAACGCATCGAACGGGTGATGGGCCTCCTTCTTTGGACTGTCGGGCTCTTGATGCTCACCGGACAGTTCACGGACTTTGCCCTTTGGCTGAACGAACGGTTCCCGGCGCTGCAGGCATTTGGCTAGGCCTTAATTCGGCAAGATTTCCGCGCTATACACGGCGCCATGATCCAGTCTACAGTCCGTCGCCGCCGGGTGCTCTACATTCCCGGATTTGACCCGATGCCGCCCCGACGCTACCGCGAGTTGTATCGCCGCGAAGGGGCCAAGCAGGCCGAGATCTCAGGCTATTCGCTTGCGCAAACGGGGTCCGGAGGTGATCCGTTTTCTTGGGGCGTCGAAACCAAGACCGAGGGTCAGCCGGTGTCGGCCCGGGTCGAGGTTCTGGCCTGGGCGGATATCGTGCAGGACTCTATGGATCGCGGGATCCTCGGCACCTATTGGCAACTTCTGAAGACCGCGTGGATCTATCTCTCGACCGGCACGTTGCGGCGGCTGATGTGGCTTCGGAAAGGGCCGATTATCGCCGCTCTTTACCCGGTCGTGATGCTTGTCGGGCAGTTCTTTCTGGCTTGGGCCGCCGGCGCGCTTGCCGGCGGGTTGTTGAACCGGGGTATCACCGCGGCGCTGACGTTTGTCTTCGGCGGGCCCGGTTGGTTCGGCGCGCTTCTGGGCAATGCCGTTGGCTGGGCGGTGGTGTTGGCACTGATGGTGGTGGTCCTGCGGGGCTTCCGTGCGCTCGACGGTCGGCTGTTCGCCTATTACCTGATGCACGATTATGCGTTTTCGGCCGGGCTTTCCGGGGAAGACAGGCCCGAATTGATCGAGCGCCGGGCCGCGTTCGCCGACAAGGTCGCCGATGCGCTGGCAGACGATGTGGACGAGGTTCTGGTCGTTGGCCATTCCTCGGGCGCGCAGATCGCGGTGTCACTTGTGGCGGATCTCCTGCGGGCGGGACGGGTGCCGGCGAATGGGCCGGTCCTGTCGCTTCTTACACTGGGTCAGGCGATCCCGATGGTCAGTTTCCTGCCCTGGGCGCGGCGCCTTCGGGCCGATCTGAATCTTTTGGCCGGTTCGGATGCAATCACCTGGATCGACGTCTCGGCGCCGGGCGATGGATGCGCGTTCGCGCTGTGCGACCCAGTCGCGGTGACCGGTGTCACGCCCGAACGTCAGCGATGGCCCATCGTTTTGTCCGCGGCGTTCACCCAGACGATGAGCCCGGAGACATGGCGCCAGCTTCGTTGGCGGTTCTTCCGGTTGCATTTTCAGTATCTATGCGCTTTCGACAAACCCGGTGCCTACGACTATTTTCAGCTCACCGCCGGGCCCAAAACCTTGGCTGAGCGGTTCGGCGACCGGCCCTCTTCGACGAACCGGATTGACGTGGCGGCCTCGCGCTACACTTCGATGGCCGCATGATCCCGCCCAAACCGGTGCCGCGGCCGCGCCGGGTTTCACTCTGGCGGTACATGCGACTGTTTCGGGCGGACATCCTGTCGGCCCAGCCCGATCACCTTTATGACGCGCGGATGGCGGAGTTCCGGACGCCGTTCTTCCGATCCTACCTCGTGAACGAACCGGAGTTGATCCGGACAGTTTTAGGCGAGCGGCCAAGGGATTTCCCGAAATCCGATCGCGTGGGCGAGGGGTTACGACCGCTTCTCGGGCAGTCAGTCTTCGTGACGAACGGGGTCACATGGGCGCGCCAGCGACGGATCATTGATCCGGCCTTCGAAGGCGGGCGGCTGCGCGATACGTTCCCCGCTCTCCTCGCGGCCGGGACGGCGGCAGTCGACCGGCTGGCCCCCGGCGAGCAGGATATCGAACCATGGGCAAGCCACGTCGCCGCTGACGTGATCTTCCGTATCCTCTTCTCGATTCCGATCGAGGCCAAACTCGCGGCCGAGGTCTTCGACGCGTTCCGGGCTTATCAGCGCACAGCGCCGATCCTGAACCTTGGTGCGTTCCTTCCCCTGCCACGCTGGATGCCCCGCGGACACCGGTCCGCCGCACGGGAGGCCGCGGCTCGGATCCGGACCGCGATCACGGCGCTTGTCGAGGCACGGGCGGCCGAGATCCGTGACGGGCGGGCGCCGGATGACCTGGCAACCAAGATCATGACCACACCCGACCCGGAGACTGGTGCATGTTTCGGCCCGGACGAGATGGTGGATCAGGTCGCGATCTTCTTTCTGGCCGGGCACGAAACGTCGGCCTCGGCATTGGCATGGTCCCTGTTTCTTCTGGCACGGAACCCCGACGCGCAGGTTCGGGTGGCCGAAGAAGCACGGCTTTTTGCGGCCGCCCCCGGTTTTGGGGCCCTGTCGCGGCTGGCTTTCACGCGGGACGTCTTTCGCGAGGCGCTCCGTCTCTACCCGCCCGTTCCCATGATGGTGCGCGAGACCGCCGGTCCCGAGCGGTTCCGGGGCCGGGCGGTGCCGAAAGGGGCGCAGATTGTCATCTCGCCCTGGCATCTGCACCGGCATCGGCGCCATTGGACGAATCCGGATGCCTTCGCGCCGGAGCGCTGGCAGGATGAGGCGCGCTGTCCCAGAAACGCGTTCCTGCCGTTTTCGTCGGGCGCGCGGGCCTGCCCGGGCGCAGGCTTTGCGATGATGGAGGTGCCGGTTCTTCTGGCGCTCACACTCGATCGCTGGACGATGCGTCCTGGCCGTGCAGACCCGGTGCCGGTCGCGCATCTGACCGTACGCGGACGGGACGGTGTTCGTGTGGATATCATCCAAAGGTGATTCGCTAATCGAACCAGAAAGCTTGTTCTAATTCAGAATTTTATCCGCATAACTTCAGTTTTCGGCGTATGTTTGCGCCGCTGGGGATAAAATCCGCCGAAACCTTGCCGGTGTCGCTGCGTTGCCTCTTGAAGCGACAGGTCTCCCAAGGTCACATGGGATATCGTCATGCCGGGGGGATTTGGTATGAGCCTGCCACATGCACTGACCAAGACGGCCTCTGTGCCCGATGCAGAAGAGGTCCGCAGCCCGGGATGGGCGCCGCCGCGTATCCGTATCGCGGTTCCAAGTTTCGGTCTGGCCTACCGGCGCGTCGAGCGCGCGGCGCCGAAAGGCCCACGGGCGCAAGACTTCAAGTCCTTGTTTGATGCCGGCATGCGCCCTGCCGATGCCCTGCATCTGCGCCTGACCGAGCGGGAACGGCGTGAGGCCGCTCGTTCGGTTCGGATCCGGAACGCGCTTTACGGGCGTCCTGACCTCGCCTGAAGGGTTTCAAGGACAAAAACGCGGATTGCCGAGGCCAGGCCGGCCTCGGTGCCCCGGGCCTCGTCGATTTCGGTCGCCAACGCGTTCAGAGACTGCCCCCTATCCTCGGCGATGGCGCGAAAAGCGGTCCAGAAAGGTGCCTCCAGCGATACACTGGTTCGGTGACCGCGCAGTGTGAGCGAGTGTTTTACCGGCCGGGCGGACATTGGAAACCAAGCCGGATCATGTGGAGGGGTCGCTGTCGTTGCGCCTGGACCCGTCGAGGTGTCGGCGCAACCGGTCCGTTTTTTCCGCGTCGGCCGTGCGCTCGGCCCGTGTCCGACCGAATTTAGCCGAGTTTGCCTCGGCCTGCCGCTTTGCAGCGGCCCTAGACCGGTCTTTTCTGACCTTATTGAGGTTTATGGGCCGGTCACTCATACCGGGACCGCCGGCCGACAGGAGGTGCCGTACAACGCAACGATCACCTTTGCGCCCTCGACCATGATCCCGACGGGCGAAAGCATCACTTCGGTCCGATCATGTTCTCGGGCCGCACGACCTCGTCGAAAGTGGTTTCATCCACAAATCCAAGGGCAATCGCCTCTTCCTTTAGGGTCGTCCCGTTCTTGTGCGCGGTCTTGGCGACGGTTGTGGCGTTGTCGTAGCCGATTTTAGGAGCAAGCGCAGTGACCAGCATCAGGGATTCCCGCATCAGCTTCTCGATCCGGTCGGTGTTGGCGCGGATGCCGATCACGCAATTGTCGGTGAAGGCCGCGGCCGCGTCACCCAAAAGCTGAAGCGATTGCAGAACGTTATAGGCCATCATGGGCTTGTAGACATTGAGCTCAAAATGGCCTTGCGACCCGGCAAAGCCGACCGCCGCATCGTTGCCCATGACATGGGCTGCCACCTGTGTCAGCGCCTCGCACTGGGTCGGGTTGACCTTGCCGGGCATGATCGACGACCCGGGTTCGTTCTCGGGCAACATCAGTTCGCCGAGGCCGCAGCGGGGGCCAGAGCCCAGAAGACGGATGTCGTTGGCGATCTTGAAGAGCGAGGCTGCGACGGTTTTTGTGGCCCCCGACATCTCAACCATCGCGTCATGGGCGGCCAGCGCCTCGAATTTGTTGGGTGCGGTGACAAAGGGCAGGCCGGTAATCCGCGCCATGTTGGCCGCGACCGTCTCGCCCCAACCCACAGGAGAGTTCAAGCCGGTCCCCACCGCGGTGCCGCCCTGCGCGAGTTCGTAGATCCGGGGCAGCGCATCCTTGATGCGCGCGATCGCCATGGCGACCTGATGGGTGTAGCCAGAGAATTCCTGAGCCAGTGTAAGGGGTGTCGCGTCCATCGTGTGGGTGCGGCCGATCTTTATGATCCCGTCGAACTCGGCGGTCTTGGCTGCAAGCGCGGCGTGAAGCTTTTCGAGACCCGGCAGGGTCACGTCGCGCACGGTCATGGCCGTAGCGATATGCATGGCCGTTGGGAACGTGTCGTTGGACGACTGGCCCATATTGCAATGGTCGTTCGGGTGAACCGGGTCCTTGGAGCCCATGGTGCCGCCAAGGATCTCTATAGCGCGGTTCGAGACGACCTCGTTCGCATTCATGTTGGATTGCGTGCCTGAACCTGTTTGCCACACGACAAGCGGGAAGTGATCGTCAAGCTTGCCGGTCACGATTTCCGACGCGGCCGCGATCATCGCATCGGCGAGATGGGCATCGAGGGCTCCGCGGGCTTTGTTGGCCTCGGCGCAGGCCTGTTTGATCACCCCAAGCGCCCGGACAATTGCGACGGGCTGCTTCTCCCACCCGATGGGAAAGTTCTGTATCGAGCGTTGCGTCTGTGCGCCCCAATATCGGTCGGAAGGCACCTCGAGCGGGCCGAAGCTGTCGGTTTCGGTACGGGTGGCTGTCATGTCGGTGTTCCCTGTTGGCGCGGTACGCCTCGTTTACCGAGCACGCGGGCGCGGATCAATTGCAGGAAAGGCCGATATTCCGGGGGCGGCGCCACCTTCACCGGGCGCTCGGGCTCAGGTCATCCGCCGCGCCACCGCGTTCCGGCATCGCGCATCGGTTGTCATGACGAAGGTGATCGCATTGCGCATCCGGTTGAAGCTGTCGCCATAGAAGTACAGTGCTGTTCGGTCCCCGTCCCAGGTCCGTCCCACATAAAGGCCGGCACCCTCCAGTGCGTCGGTGCACGCCTCAAGCACATCGAGGCGGTCGTCATCTCCGAGGGTGATATCGGCCTCCGCAATGCTGAGGACAAGACCCTCTGCGGCGCCAAATTTTACGAGGTCGGGTTTCTCGGCATTGCCAACGGTCGACCCCTTTGGTGCATCCAGCCGGGTCAGGATCGCGGCGACCTCATGCAGGGCACGCGGCGCGTCGGTGACAAGTTTCATGGATATGGCCAGCCCGGCTGGCCGTGTTTCCGTCAGCGCCTGGGACATCTGACCTGTCGCCCTGCCGAGGCCGGTCGCGGTCAGGGCCCGGTCGAGCGGACGCAAGAACGTGGTTTCCGGTACGTCTGCGGCAAATCCCAAGGGCAGGAACGCCGTCGCGAACCGGCCTCTGACACCGGTCTTGTCCATTTTCCGGAGGATGTTCTTGATCAACATGGGCCGGCGTCGCTCCGATCATCGCGGATGCGCCCCTACCCAATAAAAGAAATGCGTCGATGAGTGCGGTCGGTCAAGGCTTGGGTGCAGTTTTTCGACCGGTTTCTGGAAATCCGGCACGGCGGCGGGTGCCGGCGCTATTTTCGGAAGCTGTCCAGGCTGACCACCTCGGCGTCGGACTTGGCCGGTGCCGGGTCGCCCGCCGACATGTCCTCTGTCTGGGCGATCGGGTGGTCCCCCGGGAGGTCCTCGTCGAGATCGTCATCGTCGGTTTCTTGCGTTTCGAAACGCAGCCCGAATTCGACCGAGGGATCCACGAAGGTCTTGATCGCGTCGTACGGAATATAGAGCGGTTCGGGGGTGTCCCCGAAATTGAGCGTCACCGAGAACCCGTCATCGGTGACATCGAGGTTGTCGTACCAGTGCTGCATCACCACCGTCATCTGGTCGGGATAACGGTCCGAGAGCCAATCGGCGATTTCAACGTCCGGATGCATGGTGTCGAAGGTGATGAAGAAATGGTGGTCGCCGGGCAGGCCCTTGTCGGCGACATCCAACAAAACCTGCTGGATCAGGCCACGCATGGCACTGTGCATCAGGTTCCCGTAATCGATGGTCCAGGGCATGCGAGTCTCCGGCATCAAATCCAACATACGTGTTTCGGACCTGATGGAAAGGGGCCGCAGTCGCGGCCCCGGTTCAGGCGGGAAAGGCAAGGCCGAGGACAAGTCCTGCCGTCGCGGCCACTGCGAGAACGGTGATCACCGAATACTTGAACCGCAGCAGCAGGATCCCCGCGCCGATGGCCAGCAACACCGCCCGCCAATCCAGCGTACCCGGATCCGGAAGCGCGAGGGTCAGCGGCCCCGCCGATACGGTGCTCACATCTGTAAAGAACACGTGCAGTCCGAACCAGATTGACAAGTTCAGGATCACCCCGACGACCGCTGCGGTGATCGCACGCAACGCGCCTGTCAGCCGGGGGCGCGAGGCGATCCATTCGATGTAGGGAGCGCCCGCAAAGATCCAGAGAAAACAGGGCGCGAATGTCATCCAAAGCGTAACGATGGCCGCGGCAACGGCAAGGCCGAGTCCGGCCTCCTTGAAGCCGGCCAAAAGGCCGACGAACTCGGTCACGAGGATCAGTGGCCCGGGGGTGGTTTCGGCAAGACCAAGACCCGCCATCATCTCCTCGGTCGTGAGCCAGCCGAACGTGTTGACGACTTCCTGCGTCATATAGGCCAGCACCGCATAGGCTCCGCCAAACGTGACCACGGCCAGTTTCGAGAAGAAGAGCCCCAGATCGGTCAGGAACGTCGCCCCGCCCAGCCAGAGCGCGAGAAGCGGTCCCAACCAGATCACGAGCCAGATCCCGATCGTGCGCACCGTGTCCGACAAACGGGCCTGCGCCGCCGGAGGCGGGGCCAAACCGGGCTCACTATTGGCGCGGATCGCGCCCCACGCCGCGGCCGCGGCGATGATCAGCGGAAAGGGCAGGTTGAGGGCGAAGATCGCCGCGAAGGCCAGACCGGCAATCACCCAACCGACGCGGTCCCCCAGCGCCCGTTTCGCGACCTTAAGCAGGGCTTCGATCACGATCACCACCACGGTCGCCTTGACGCCAAGCATCAACGCATCCACCGCGGGAAGCGCGCCCAGATAGGCGTAGCCGAGTGCCAGCGCCAGAACGATCGCGGCGCCGGGCAGGACGAAAAGAAGCCCGGCGATCAGTCCGCCGGGCACGCCCCGGAGTTTCCAGCCGGCATAGGTGGCCAGTTGCATGGCTTCGGGTCCGGGCAGCAACATGCAGAACGAGAGGGCGTTCAAGTATTCCTCTTCACTGAGCCACGACCGTTCGTCGACGAGCTCGCGGTGCATGAGGCCGATCTGCGCAGCCGGTCCGCCGAAGGACAGGATCCCGATCCGTCCGAACACCTGAGTAAGGTCAGACAGGGTCGCGCGCGTTGGCGAAAGAGCTTCGTTTGCGGTCATGTCGGTCATCTGCGGGCTCCTTCGTGTCTTGCCGGCGCGTCTTGGGCAAAAAGGCCGTCGAAGATTGCCAGCGCCGCCTCCGATCTGTCTTCTTCGGTGTCGTAGAGCGTGGCCAGTCCGCGAAGAAGTGCCCCGGCGTGCCATGCCGCGCCCCTATCGGCTGCGTCTGTGACAAGAACGCGACGATCAAGCTCAAGTGCGGCGAGGCCAAGGGTTTTTGTGAACTCTGCCAATCCGTTGGGTGCCACATGTGCGGCGGAAAACACCTCAGCCGCTGCCGCAACCTGATCGGTATCCACAAAAAGGAACCGCGCCGACCGGTCGACAAAGCGACGAACGACCCAGATTGCAGCGATGTCGCCGGGATCGGATCGCCGGGGGGCGATCCAAAGTGTGCGACCCTCCCGGCGGGGCGGCAGGGCGGTGGCGTCAAGCGTTGGCGCGGCCATCGTGTTCGTCCAGTTTTGCATGCCGCCAACCAGATAGCGCGCCGAGACGTTTTCGCCTCTGGCCCAGCTTGCAGCGACCTGGCTGAGTTTCCGGCCTTTCTGGCAAACAAAGACCGGCGATTGCCCGGCAAGGCGCGGCAACAGGTGGGGCAAGGTTTCGTGGGGCCATCGCATGGCCCCGGGGATCAGACGCGGATCGGCGTCGAAATCCGCGTCAGCGGTCACGTCGATCACGGGCGGGCACCGAGGTGTTCCAATCCTCGGCAAAAGGTCGGAAACGGTCATGGACAAGGGACATTCAGGCATAAGGCATCCTCTCGGGAACGAGCCGGATGCGACGCTTGGGCGAAAGCCTGACGGGGTGTTCGCAGGAACCCCTTGGGTTGAATGCAGGCTTCTGTTGCCAGGTGCCTGCGAACCCCGCCTTACGCTGCTAGGCGCAAGGGCTTAGATTTCGGTCTTGTTACCGCTTAAGCGGCAACTGCGACCGGAGCACGATTGTCGTTGGCAATTATGCTGTCTGGACCGGTAACGGTGGTACCTCACCGAGCGAAAGCAAACACCTTTACACGTTCGTCGATCCTGTTTCGGCCCCAAGATCCCTCCAACGACGGGGTTTTGGTGGAGCCGCCGGGTACCGCCCCCGGGTCCGATCCGCTTATTCCGTGCGCGTTTATCGCCATAGTCCCCGAGGGAACGCATCAGAGATAACGACCGTGCGCTTCCAAATCAAGCGCGGCGCTCAGGCGTTCAGCACCAGAAGCGCGCCGCCCACCACCGCCTCCACAGCGAAGAAGACCCATTTGCGGGGGGTCGACGGCCGGTCGAGACCAAGGGAGGTGGCGCGTCCGATGGCCGCCCCGGCCCAGGCCCAGCCCACCATCGCATAGGCCTCGGAGGTGCCGATCAGCAATGCGCCGATCCCCAGACCGACGAAGAGTGCGCCTGCCGAAGCCCGTATTTCGGACGGGCCCATGGTCGATCCGTCACGCGGTGCAAGGGCGAGGGCCCCCATCGTGTATCCCGGTGCAAGCCAGCTGATCGCGCCGATGCCGATAGACAGGATGGCGGCGAGGATGTTGACGAGGTCGATCATGAAGGCTCCTTTGAGCGATAGGCAGAGGGGGGCGAAGATGGTTGATCCGGGATACGTGCAGATGATGGCGCGCTACAATGCGTGGCAGAACCAATCCCTCTACGCGGCGGCCGCGACTTTGGATGACGCGGCCCGGCGCCGGGATCGAGGGGCATTCTTTGGATCGGTCCACGCAACGCTGTCGCATCTCCTTTGGGGCGATACTGTGTGGATGAGCCGCTTCGATGCGTGGGATGCGCCGGTCGTCGGCTTGTCGGCCAGTCCCGGATACGTGGCCGATTGGCCGGACCTGGCCGCCGCTCGTCGCGACGCGGATGCGCGCATCCTCGACTGGGCCGTGGCCCTTCGGCCGCAGGATCTTGATGGGACGCTGGATTGGTTTTCAGGCGCGCTTGGGCGCGAAGTATCAAAGCCGCTGGCGCTTTGCGTGATGCATTTCTTCAACCACCAGACACATCACCGAGGGCAGGTTCATGGCATGCTGACCGCTGCCGGGGTCCGGCCAGGCGACACCGACCTCTTTGTCATGCCCGCCACGGCCTGATAGACGAAGAGCGAGATCGGCAAAGGGGCAGACATGGTCAGAGCATTGGTGGTCCGAAAGGACGACGAGGGAAAAACGAGCGCAGCGGTCGAGACACTTGACGATGGCGATTTTCCCGAAGGTGAGGTGACGGTTGACGTCGCTTATTCCACGCTGAACTACAAAGATGGCCTGTGCATCGGGCCCGGCGGCGGGTTGGTCCGGAACTATCCTCATGTCCCGGGAATCGACTTTTCCGGCACGGTGTCGGCTTCGAGCGATGAGCGCTACAAACCCGGCGATCGCGTGGTCCTGACCGGCTGGCGCGTGGGCGAGGCCCATTGGGGTGGCTACGCAGAAAAGGCACGGGTCAAGGCCGATTGGCTGGTGCCGTTGCCCGATGGGCTGACCGAACGCCAGGCCATGGCCGTGGGGACGGCAGGATTCACCGCGATGCTGGCCGTGATGGCGCTTGAGGACCACGGGCTGGCGCCGGGCCAGGGCGAGGTTCTGGTGACGGGGGCGGCCGGCGGCGTTGGCTCGGTCGCCACGGCAATCCTTGCCAAGCGGGGCTACGAGGTGGCCGGTGTCACGGGTCGGCCCGAAACCGCGGATTACCTCACATCCCTTGGCGCGACCCGGATCGTCCCGCGCGAGGAACTGGCCGAAACGGTGAAACGTCCCCTTGAATCCGAGACTTGGGCGGGATGCGTCGACGCGGTGGGCGGCGCGATGCTTGCGCGAGTCCTTGGGCAGATGAAGTACGGCGCGTCGGTCGCGGCGGTTGGACTGGCCGGCGGGGCAGGTTTGCCGGCAACGGTGATCCCGTTCCTCCTGCGTGGCGTGAACCTTCTTGGCATCGACAGTGTGATGAAACCCTATCCGGACCGTCTGAAGGCGTGGGAACGGATTGCGACCGACCTTCCCATGGACGCATTGGAAGCGATGGTTCAGCCGGCCACGCTTGCGGACCTTCCCGAACTTGGCGCGGCCATCCTGAAAGGCGGGGTGCGCGGTCGGGTCGTGGTCGACGTTCGGGCCTAGGCGCGACTGGGGCGTCGCTTGACCGGCGCCACCGCGCCCTAGATCGCCGTCTGGACACTTTGCAGGGGGCGAGGCGTGGCGCCGATCATCGTTTGGGTGCGCCGGGATTTCCGGTTGCACGACAATCCGCTTCTGAAAGCGGCCGCCGATACCGGTCGGCCGGTGATCCCGGTCTTTCTTTACGATGGCGTGGCCGAGGCCATGGGTGCGTGCCCGCGTTGGCGCCTTGGAATTGGGGCCGAGGCGTTTGACGCCCGCCTCAAGGAGATCGGGTCCCGCTTGATATTCCGGCGGGGTTCGGCGCTTGCTGCGCTCAGGTCGCTTCTCGCTGAAACAGGGGCGACGGCTGTGTGGTGGGGTCGGCTGTACGATCCGGCGGCGGTTGCGCGGGACACCAAGGTCAAGGCGGCGCTCGGCGCCGCAGGGATCGAGGCAAGGTCGATCGCCGGACATGTCCTGCACGAGCCATGGACGGTCGAGACCGGAAGCGGCGGGTTCTACCGGGTCTACACGCCTTTCTGGAAGGCAGTTCAGGGCCGCGAGGTGGCCGAACCATTGGTGGCGGTCACTCGACTGGTCGCGCCCGATGCCTGGCCTGCGTCGGACGATCCGCGCAGCTGGGGTCTCGAAAAGGCGATGGATCGGGGCGCAGCGGTGGTGCGCCGCCACATTGCGGTGGGTGAGAGCGCGGCACAGGACCGGCTGTCGGCCTTTGTTGCAGATCGGATCGGCGACTATGATCACGGGCGGGACATTCCGGGGCAGGCGGCCACGTCGCGCCTGTCTGAAAACCTGACGCATGGCGAGATCTCAATCCGAACCGCGTGGCATGCGGGTCGACGCGCGCTCGAAGAAGGGCGCACGGGGGCCGAGACGTTCCTGAAAGAGCTGATTTGGCGCGATTTCGCGACGCATCTCGTCTATCACACGCCCCATATCACGACAGGAAACTGGCGACCGGAATGGGATGCCTTTCCCTGGAACGACGATCCCGCATCGCCCGAGGTCACGGCGTGGACACGAGGTCGAACCGGGATTGCATTCGTCGATGCGGCGATGCGCGAGCTTTACACCACTGGCTACATGCACAACCGCGCGCGGATGATCGTCGCAAGTTACCTGACCAAGCATCTGCTATCGAACTGGAAAATCGGGCTCGACTGGTTTGCCGATACGCTTGTCGACTGGGACCCGGCATCGAACGCAATGGGGTGGCAATGGTCGGCCGGATCCGGCCCGGATGCCACGCCCTATTTCCGCGTCTTCAACCCCGTCACGCAGCTCGAGAAGTTCGACAAGGACCGGAGCTATGTCCACCGCTGGATTGCCGAGGGTATGAGCGATCCCGATCCGGATGCGCTGAGCTACTTCGACGCCATTCCGAGGCATTGGGGACTATCCCCGGGCGACACCTATCCAGAGCCAATCGTTACCGCGGCGGTGGGGCGCGCGCGGGCTCTCGAAGCCTATGAGAACCGGGAATTCTGACGGGCCGCTCAACGCGGTGGACAGGAGATCGCATAACCGCACATGTGCTGCGGGCGCCACGGTCGAGGGGCAGCGACCGGGTTGGGCCCGCTTATCTGCCGAGAAAACAGTTGTTTAAGCCGGGGGTGCTGGCTAGCGTGCCCGGGATTGGGGAGAGGTGAATGAACGTCCTGACCAGTACCGAGGGTCAAAAGGGCCTGCCGCGCTATTTCGCGCCAGTGTTCGCGGCGTCTGCGCGTCTCAACAGAGGGCGGCTTGATATACTCTTGCCGGACGGCCGACGTTTCAGGGCCGAGGGTCTTGCGCCCGGTCCCGTGGCCGAGATGCGGGTGCGCCACCCCGACCTGTTCGCCCGTCTTGTTCGCGAAGGTGATCTGGGCTTTTGCGAGGCCTATATGGACGGCTGGTGGGACACACCGGACCTGCAGGCAATGATGGATTTTGTCCATGCCGAGAATGACGCGGTCTATGACGGTTTTCCCGGCATGGGACTTGTTCGGGCGTTCGAACGGCTGCGCTTCTGGCTTCAGTCGAATTCCCGAAGTCAGGCCCGCAAGAATATCGCCCATCATTATGATCTCGGGAACGACTTCTACCGGCTCTGGCTGGACGACACGATGACATATTCCTCGGCCGTTTTTGACAGCGGTCAGGAAAGCCTCGAAGCCGCGCAAACCGCGAAATACGCCTCGATGGTGGATCAGATGGGGGCCAAGCCCGGGGACCATATCCTCGAGATCGGGTGCGGCTGGGGTGGCTTTGCCGAATACGCGGCGAAAGTGCGGGGCGTGAAGGTGACCGGGCTGACGATTAGCCGGGCACAACACGACTATGCGGTCGAGCGCATGGCCCGCGCCGGCCTTTCAGATCGCGTCGACATCAAGTTGCAGGATTACCGGGACGAGCGGGGAACCTATGACGGGATTGCCTCGATCGAAATGTTCGAGGCGGTGGGTGAACGGTATTGGCCGAGCTATTTCAATACACTGCGCTCCTGCCTTCATCCCGGTCGTAACGCGACGCTGCAAATTATCACCGTGGCTGACGGGCGGTGGGACAGTTATCGCAAGGGCGTGGATTTCATCCAGAAATTCATCTTTCCGGGAGGGCTGCTTCCGTCGCCCAAGGTTCTGCGATCCGAGATTGAGCGGGCCGGTCTCAGCGTTCTGCGCTCGCTTGAATTCGGCCCCAGCTATGATCTTACGCTGCGCCGCTGGCACGATACCTTCCGGACGCGGTGGTCAGACATTCAGGTGCTTGGCTTCGATGAACGCTTCCGACGGATGTGGGAGCTTTATCTGACCTCTTGCGCGTCGACGTTCCAAAGCGGAACATGCGATGTAACGCAGATCACTGTGAGACGGCCCGCATGACACCGATGCCAACCGGCGGAAAGTTCATAGGAGCCTTGGGCTTCGCCGCGTTGACCTTCTTGGTGACGAGCCTGATCCTCGCCCTTCTGCCAGAGGGCACGCAGGCGCGTCTGTTTGCACCCATCAATGTCGCCTTTGGGCTGATTATGGGCTGGCGGATTCTTGGGGCCCGGGCCGGAGAGGGGCTCGTGCGGTCAATCGGTTACGGGCTGCAGACGCTGTTTGCGATCACCTTCTGGTGCATTCTCGTCTGGGCCGGATGGGAAATGCTGCAGAACTCTGTTCGGCTGCGCTATGACGGTCCGATCGAAGCCCTGCAGGCCATGGCCGGGCTGATGGTCGAATACACCGCGCTGATCGCCACGACCGAGGTTGTGACGACAGCGGTGATCGGGTCGATCTTCGTCTCTTGGTTGACAGAGTTCTTCTCGGCCCGCTGGTCCTGAGGGGCTATGGCGCGCGATCTTTTCTTTTACGGCACGCTTCGGCACGCGCCTCTTCTTGAGGTTGTGATGGGACGGCAGCCCGCCGTTCGACCTGCTTCACTGCCCGATCATCGCGTTGCGTCGGTCACAGGTCAGGACTTGTTTGGAAGCGTGGCCTAGCCTGCGGCGCGGACCGCGTCGAAGAAACCGCGGATCAGCGCCGGATCCTTGACGCCTG
>JBCBKU010000024.1:0-45081 GCA_038521345.1 Pseudomonadota bacterium
CGCGCGCGCGAGGCGCGCGTGATCGCCGGCGGATTGTCCACGCGACTCGACGAGGTCTTTCACGGGATCAACCCGGTGAAGCTGAACCGTTTGGAGGACTATCAGGCCGGTCGCTATGGGCGGCTTCTCAAACGGCGCATCAGGGTCGAGACCGAAACGGCCTTCGGGCGCGCGCTTATTCCAGGCCTGATCGACGTGATGACGGGGATCGGGTTCATCGCCGTACTGTTCTTCGGTGGCCAGGACATCATCTCGGGCGAAAAGACCGTGGGCGAATTCATGTCATTCTTCACCGCGCTTGCCCTGATGTTCGAGCCGCTCCGCCGCCTCGGCGCGATCTCGGGACAGTGGCAAGCAACCGCGGCCAGTTTGGAGCGCGTCTACGGGCTGACAGAGGTGCACCCCTCGATCCTGTCTCCTGCCCGTCCTGCACCGCCACCGGACCGTTTCGACATCGGCTTCGAGGACGTGCATTTCGCCTACGAGGAAAGCCCGGTGCTGCGCGGGCTGTCCTTCACGGCGGAGGACGGCAAGACCACGGCGTTGGTCGGAGCCTCGGGCGCGGGGAAAAGCACGGTCTTCAACCTACTGACGCGCCTCGTCGATCCGCGGTCTGGGCAGGTGAAGCTCGGTGGCAGGGACGTGCGCGACTACGCCCTTGGCGATGTCCGCTCGACGATATCCGTCGTGACACAGGACGCGCTCTTGTTCGACGAAACGCTCCGCGAAAACATTCTACTGGGGAAGGAGGACGTCCCACCCGACACCCTTCAGGCCGCGCTTGATGCTGCATATGTGACGGAATACCTGCCGAAACTCTCCGATGGTCTGAACAGCCCGGCCGGGCCGCGCGGTTCCGCCCTGTCCGGCGGCCAGCGTCAGCGCGTGGCGATTGCACGGTCGCTTCTCAAGGATGCACCGGTCCTGTTGCTGGACGAGGCGACATCGGCGCTTGATGCCGCGAGTGAACGCGCCGTGCAGGACGCACTGGACCGGCTCGCCAGAGGCAGGACCACGCTTGTCATCGCGCACCGGCTGTCAACGATCCAAGGCGCGGACAAGATCGTTGTTATGGATCGCGGTCAGGTTGTCGATGAGGGCAGCCATGACGAGCTGCTGGCTCGTGACGGCATCTATGCGGATCTCTACCGCCTGCAGTTTCGCGATCCGGCAGACCTGTCGTAAGACCGAACAAGCGCTGCCGGCGGAACGCCGCACAGGTATCGCGCCAGAGTCCAGAGATTGCGCGCCCCGCGGCGGACCCAGCCATCGCGTTCGTATCGCTCCGCCGAGGTTGTGGCGACCGCGTCCAGTGCGACAAGCCGGCGGCCCAGCGCCCGGGCAAGGGCCACATCTTCCATCAGTGGAAGCGATGGCACACCGCCCACCTCGTCCAGTAGGTCCCGATGGATCAAAAGGCCCTGATCGCCGTAGGGAAGCCCAAACACGTGTGAGCGCAGGTTGGCCCAGCCGGCAACGATGCGGGGCCAGAAGCCCGCCGCGCGAAAGGCAAGGCGGAAATACCCGGCCGCGTCGGGGCGGCCAAGATGTGCCACCACCGCCTCGGTCCATCCGGGCCGAAGCTCGGTGTCTGCATGGAGGATCAGAACCCATGAGGCGCGTGCCGCCGCGACGCCCGCCCCAATCTGAGGGCCCCGCCCCCTTGCCCCGGTGACGATCCGTGCGCCGGCGTTCTCGGCCATCGCAACGGTCGCGTCGAGCGATCCACCATCAGACACGACCAGGTCTGCGATCAGCCCCGCTTCAACCCCTTCAACAAGGGACGCCATGGCTCCCGGCAGACCGCGTTCGGCGTCCAATGTGGGGATCACAACGGTCACGGGGGCGGTCATCGGCATGGCACTCCTTGCAGCCGGCGCTTATATATCGCCCGTCAGAACGAAAGGGCAGCAGGAATGACAGCGGCACGTCGGGTCTTGTCCATCGGCGGCGCAGACCGCCGGGACTTCCTCCAAAACCTCGTGACAAACGATATCGGGCAGATCGATGATGGGCCGGTCTACGCGGCCCTGCTGACGCCGCAGGGCAAGTATCTTGCCGATTTCTTTCTGACCGACGGCGGGGACATGATCTATCTCGATGTCGCCGAAGCCGTGGCGGACGATCTGGCACGACGCCTCGCAATGTACCGCCTGCGTGCCGATGTCACGATTACGCCCACCGATCTTTGCGTGAACACAGGCCTTGGGCCCGCACCGGACGGCGCGGCACCTGATCCGCGCCACCCCGCGCTTGGCTGGCGGGCGATTTCTGAACGCGCGGTTGCGGATCCGACAGACCGCGTTGCCCTTCGCGTCGCCCATCTGGTCCCAGAGACCGGGATCGAGCTGATCCCCAACGAAACCTATCCGCTTGAAGCCGGGTTCGAACGCTTGAACGGCGTGGACTTCCGCAAGGGCTGTTATGTCGGCCAGGAGGTGACGGCCCGGATGAAGCACAAGACCGAACTCAAGAAAGGCCTGGCTTTCGTATGCATCGATGGGCCCGCTGAACCGGGTGAAGAGATCAGCCGGGACGGGAAGATTGTGGGAACCCTTTTGACGCGGTCCGATGACCACGCCATCGCTTATCTTCGCTTCGACCGGGCGGGGCCGGGCATGCAGGCAGGCGACACCACGGTCACCTACGACCCGGATTTCTCGGTCGCCTGACAATCATCAGCGGCTTCCGTGTAGAACGCACGACCGCGCCGGTAGCTCGACGGCGCGGCTTGGTGAATATCCGCGCGCAGTGCCAGAAGGTGTCGCGGCGCAGCCGCGCCCGCGCGGTCACGCCCGTTCGGTGTATTCCATCGTGGTGGTGTCGACGATGATCGCCTCGTCCTGCCCTACGAATGGCGGCACCATAACCTTGACGCCATTGTCGAGCACCGCGGGCTTGAACGAATTCGCTGCAGTCTGCCCTTTGACGACCGGCTCGGTCTCGACAACCGTACAGGTGACCTTCTGGGGTAGCGTCGCGTTTAGCGCTTCGGCCTCGTAGTACTCGATCTGCACCGTCATGCCGTCCTGCAGGAAAGGGCGACGATCGCCAAGAATCTCGGCCGGCAGCTCGATCTGTTCAAAGGTCTGGTTGTCCATGAAGACCAGCATGCCGTCGGTTTCATACAGGAACTGCTGGTCTTTCTGTTCGAGACGAACCCGATCCACTTTGTCCGCGGACCGGAACCGCTCGTTCAGTTTCGACCCGTTGCGCAAGTTGCGCAGTTCGACCTGCGCGAAGGCACCGCCCTTGCCGGGCTTGACATGATCGACCTTCACCGCCGCCCAAAGTCCGCCGTTATGTTCCAGCACATTTCCCGGGCGTATTTCGTTCCCGTTGATTTTCGGCATCCACCTGACCCGTGACGATAAGTTGTAAATCCGTTGCGTGGACCTATATCTCGCGGGTCGACGCCCTGCAATACAACGAGATACCGGGTAGGCCCCGCGCGAGCTATGCGCCTTGCGCATATGAGGTATTCCGAGATCGGCACACAGAATCGCCTGCAAAACGCGCATAAAGGGCGTCACGTCAGAAACGCAAGAGCAAGAACAAAGGACGACGAATGACTCAATTCGTTGACGGCACCGCATTCAACAACGAGCAAGGCAACCGCGCGCGCAAGCTTTTTGCGGCCGTGGTGCTGGCTGCTCTGGACGATGCAATTGCGGACGACAAGAAATACGGCAATGGACCGGACCAGATCGCGCGTTGGGCGCGGTCGCGTGACGGGCGCGAGGTTCTGACCTGCGCCGGGATCGATCCGAACGAACGCGTCGTGACCGGCCTCATGGATTTCGTGAGTCGCGGCGTGCGTACCTCGGTCGCGTTGTCGCGTGAAGAAAGCGAGCGCCGCCAGGCCGCCGAGCGCGCCGAAGCAGCCTAGGGTCTCAGCCGATAGATTGGGGCGCGTCTCAAAGGCGCGCCCTTTTTCGTGGCCAGACCTAGAAGACCAACCGCCAGACGACGAACGGCATGACCTGCAGCGCGGCGACGGTCAGAAACAGCCACTTGCACCAGTGGTCGCGGAAGCGCCAGACAAGAAACCCGGTCAAAACGATCACAAGCGCGATCTCGATCAGGCCGACCACGTCCCCACCTCGCGCGCCCTCCCAGTAGCTGATCGGGCTGATGAACTTCCAATCCGTGAGTGGCCAGAAATGCATGCGCGCGTCGTCGTTGTGCAGCGGGAAATCCAGCGCGAGGTGGAGCAGCGCGGCGCCGGTGAGCGCGAACGCCCAAGCCGAGCGCCGCCAGAGCGCCAGCGCCAGCGCGATGCCCCACAGGATGAAGCTGTTGTCGACGGCGAAGATCTGTTGCCACGTGTCCGAGTAATAGAGCTCATCGAAGACCACGCGCGCAGGAGTTTCCAGCACGAGGAGGTGGAACCCAGCCATTGCGTAAAGCGACAGGTCCGGGAGGAACGCTCCCAGCATTGCCGCCAGGGTGACCATGGGCGCGTCTCTCCGCGCGAAAGCGGCAGCACCAATGATGAGATGCGCGGGCGTGTTCATCCCACCCTAAACCGGCCCCTAGCGGAAGTCGCGGGTAAGCAAAGCGCGATGGATCTCCCGTCGCACCAGTTTCCGGACATTGCGGGTAATGCGCTCGCCCAGAACGCCTTGCAGTTCTTCCCGGACGATTTCCGCGACCATCTCGCGGAGCATGTCCTCGTCCACGCCGACATCCGTCAGAAGATCTGGAAGATCATCGTCCTCTATCTCGTCGTCTTCTGTATCCGGCTCGAGGTCACCCAAATCCACGGGTGCATCGTCTATCGGCGCGGCCAGCGAAGACTGAGGTTCGGGCATCGTCTTTTCGGCCAGCTCGGCGGTAGGATCCGCATCAATTGCGGGGTCGTTTTGCAACGGCAAATCCTCGGGCTCCGGCGCCGCCTCAGCCGGGTACAGGGGCGACGCTTCATCGGGATCCGGCGGGTTGCGGTACTGTTCTTCGCGTGAGCTCTCTTCGTCCTCGAAACGCTGAAATAAACGCTCAAGACTCACATCCGACATCACGGCGACGGTCGCATTCAAAGCCGGGTCGATCGGCTCGTAATCCGGCGACGCGGCCAACATCTGGTCTTCCCGAGGCGCGTCTTCATCCGCGGCGGTTTCGTCCTCAGGTGCCTGCTCGGGCGCAATCTCTTGAGCCGTTTCTGACGAAATGTCTGGCGCTGCCTCTTCTGAGCCCTGGGCCATTGGATGGGTCTGAGGACCGTCGGCCTCTGAACTCTCACTTCCATCTGGCTCAAACGTTTCGGCGGATCGACCTTCGACCGCGGCTTCCAGTTCGGCGATCCGATCCTCCAGCGACCAGACGTTGCTCCGATCCACTGGCGGAAGTGGCGCATCGGGTTCCGGCGGCGGAGGCGCGGTCCAGAAGCTTCGGGGCTCCTCTCCTTCCGTAGATGCGTCTCCGTCGGGATCTGCAGTGTTGGGCTCGCCTTCGTAGGGCTCGGCCTCGGCCCCCTGCGTGTCAAATGCATCGGTGTCGGTGGCTTCCGAATGCGAGAACGCGGGGTACGCCTCCCCCTCAGCCCCTGCGCCATTTTCTTCGGGATCGATCGACGCACCGTCGGTCTCGCCGGCACTTGCCTCGGCCTCGGCGATCCTCAGAGAGGGGGTCAAAAGAAGCTTCTCGTCGGCTTCAGACTGGGAGGCCTCGCCGGCTTTCGGCCGCGCAACCCGTTCCGCACGCCCGGCCACAAGCCGGCGCACTGAACTCAGTACGTCCTCGACATCCTGCTGGGTAAAGCGCTCGGACATCCGATGTTCTCCCTACGACGGCGTCACACTAGGGCGCCGTGCACCGAGGAACAACCGTTCAGACGTGCCCTATTCCCGGCCGATGGCGCGAAGGATCCTGTCAAGACGCTCGCCCTGAGGCGAGACATCCGTTGTTGGCGCGTTCTTCACCGCGTTGAAATACGCCTCGGGGTCATAGATGGGCACGCCCAACTGAAGGTCCTTTGCCGTCAGCCGGCCCATGGCGGAAAGCAGCTGATAGGCTGCCAGATCCCGATCGATCAGCGCCGAGATACGATCCGTTTCCGCCTGCAAAAGGTCTTGCTCAAGGTCAAGAACGTCGAGCGTGGTGCGCGAACCGACCGAAAACTCTTCGCGCGCGCCCCGCAAGGCCACGCGCGCCGCGCGGACCCCTTCATCCGTCGCGGTGACCTGAGCGTTGGCCACGGCGATCGTCGCCCACGCCTCACCCACGCCCTGTTCGACATTGCGGGCCGTTTCAATCAGGTTTCCCCGCGACGCTTCGACGAACGCCCTTGCGCGCCGAATGACCGAGGTCAGTTGCCCACCCTGATAAATTGGCCCCGACAGCGTAATACCCACGGACTGGCTGTCATCGCCTTCGTCATCAAGCGAGAACGTCGCGCTACCGTTCAACGACGGGCGCAGGCCAGCCTCCGCGCGCCGCAGGTTTAGCTCCGACACCGTCACATCCCTTTGGGCGGCCAGAATATCCGGGTTGGTCTTCATGGCGATATCTTTTGCCGCCGCAAGGGACGGCGCCGTGCGGGGCGTGGGCGGCGGTGAAGCCAGCGTCCTCGGAAAGCTGCCGGTCACGGATTTGTACTCTTCGCGGGCGACACGCAGATCACCCTCGGCAGCGGCCAGACCCGACCGCGCGGCCGCAAGCCGCGACTCGGCAATTGCCACATCGGTGCGGGTCACTTCGCCAACCTCGAACCGGTCCTGTGTCGCGCGCAACTGCTCGGACAGAAGCTCGACATTGTTGGCCTGCAATTGAACAAAGGCCTGGTTCCGACGGACGTTGAAAAAGGCGCTGACCGCCGTGAACAAGACCCCCTGTTCAACGTCCAACAGCTGCGCCCGCGTTTGCAGGACCGTCTCGCGCGCTGCCTCAAGGCCAAGGCGCGTTTCACCGAAATCACTCAGCAGCATATCGGCCTGAAGCGACAACGAGCCGGAAACATTGTCCGCCGTCGGGGCCACAGGATCGGTGTAGTTCAACCGGCCAATATAGCTCAGCACCGGGCGAAGCGCCGCGAGGGCTTGTGCGGCATCTTCGTCGGCGGCCCGAAGCAACGCCTCGTTCTGGCGTAGAAGACCGCTTTCACGATAGGCGGCAGCAAGGGTATCGCCCAAGGATTGGGCGAGGGTCGCCGCCGGCAACATGGCAAAAACGGCACCGAGAAGGATCAGGCGCAGGCGGGTTCCGATCATCGAAGTCTCCATCGCGCGCAGCGCGCAAGTTGGGGTCAAAGCGCGAAGGCGCGGGTCATGCGGAAGGTCGGCAGAACAGGTGCAGCAGCGTTGAAGGCGTACCGCCAGGTCACACGTCCGTCAAACTTATGTCCAATCCGGCAGGTGCCAAGCGCGCCGTCCATGAAGACGGCACCTATCCGGCCCCCGTCCTTGAGCTGGTCGAGAAGCGCCGCAGGGACCGTTTCGACACCGCCCTGGATCGTGATGACGTCATAGGGACCATGCTTCGGCGCCCCGGCCTCAAGCGGGCCGGACACAACAGCCACATTGTCGACGCCGGCCTCGGCAAGGACAGCCTCCGCGTCCGATACCTTGGTCTCGTCGTCTTCCAAGGCGACCACAGCGACTGCCATGCGCGCCATCACGGCGGCGGCATAGCCAAGACCCGCGCCCACATCGAGCACCAGATCGGCGGGATCGATATCAAGCGCGTCAAGCATCTTGGCCAGCGTCCGCGGCTCGAGCATGACACGGTCCTGCGCGATGTCGAGCGTTTCGCCGGCATAGGCCGTCGCGCGCAAGGCGTCGGGCACGAACAATTCACGAGGAACCGTCAGCATCGCCTCGATGATCGGGAACTTGGTCACGTCGGACGGTCGGACTTGCGTGTCGACCATCTGGGTCCGAAGGGAGGAGTAGTCCGGCATGCAACTAAACTCGGTCGTTTAGAATCTTCACCGACCGGTCTGCCACATCTCCCGTAGTCGGGCAACAGAAGCGCAAGGTTGCATCTCAACAGCCCTTGATGTCGGCGGCGCCTTTGCCCATAAGCGCGTCTCAGGGCGAGTTGGCGGAGTGGTTACGCAGCGGATTGCAAATCCGTGTACACCGGTTCGATTCCGGTACTCGCCTCCACGTCCCACCCATCGGCGCCGAACCCGGTGAGGGCGACGCACGGCCCATCTCATACCATTCAGTTGGGACGCCCCGCCGGTGGTGGAACGCCGTTCGGACGTGTTGTCGGTCCGCCGATGTCTGGGGCCCTTGCCCTTTTCCTGCGGTGCGTCGGAACCGAAATGGCTAGGGTTCGCGGTTCCAGGCTTCGACGATGTCCTTCGCGTCCATCACCAGAGCGCAATGAAGCGAGAGCATCCGAAGGGCGGCATGCTCCAGCTCGGCATTAGAGCCGCGGACCAAGTCGGCTGCAACGGTCACGCGGTAGCCAAGATTGGAGGCCTCGAACGCGCCGAGCAGGACGCAACAATCGGTCATTCCGCCATTGATGACGACCCGCCTGACCCCCATCGAACGCAAGAGAAAGTCCAGATCGGTAGGGTAGAACGGCGACAGGCGACGCTTGGTCTGAACGATGAGGTCCTTCTCGGACACTTCGGTCGCGAATTCCGTCCACTTGCTGCCTTCGATGGCATGTTCATCGATACCGGGAATGGGGTCGGCATAGAGCGAAACAAGAGATCTCCACGCCGCGGGCGCAGTGCCCTTAAGATCGTCTTCGCCTGTGGCCCGCAGGACCGAACGGACGTGGATTACGGGAATATCCCGGGCCCGCGCCGTTCGGTGAAAGGCGTCCACGGGCGCAATGATCTCGCGCCCGCGCGGAGAAGGACAAGGGCACATGGGGTCCTCCGAGAGATGCCCCAGATGCATGTCGATCGATATCACCGCAGTGTCCGCGCGCTGGACCCAATCCGCGAACGGGCTGTCCGGAATGTCCCTTGCAACCCCATCCACGTATGCCCGGAGCAGGGTCATGGGGTTGGGCAGGCCAGGCGCAGCGCATTGCCATCGGGATCGCGCAGCACCGCCATGTACCAGTCGTAATAGGTCATGAACTGTGCCTTGATCAGGGTTGCACCCCTCTCTTTTGCCGTAACGACAGCAGTGTCCAGTTCCGCCGTGGTGTCGAACTTGAACGTCAGTGCTGTCTGGTCGCCCTCCCCCGGCTTGCGGGGCTCCAAGCCCAGCATCTCGTATGCCGCCGGGGCGGAGAATCCGATCATCACCTCGTCGGACATGTACCCCCGGAAGACATCCGATCGGAGACCTTCGTTCTCGATCAAACCGAAGACGTCGCGGTAGAATTCGGACAGTACCACGAAACGCTCCGAGAACAGGCTCACCTGCATAACAGGGTTCATTGGGCGGCCACCCCGAAGGTTTTCTCAAACTGGGCCCGCAAGTGTTCACCCGCGGTCATGGGTTCGAACTTGGGTTTTCCGTCTTCGGGCATGCAGGTCGGCGCACACTCCACTTTGTAGAAGTATTCCGGGTCGCAGAAGGTCGGGCAGGAATAGCGCGTCTTGTCTGAATGGTTGTTCAACACCCTGTGCATGGTAGCCTTGTAGAGGTCATTGGTGATGACCGGGAACATCTCGCCCAAGTTGATGATGTAGGTGCCGGGGATTGGGGGAGCCGCAATCCATTCACCGTCGGCCGAACGCACTTCCAAGCCACCGATGTCGTCCTGCAGCAAGAGTGTGAGCAAGCCCCAGTCCGTGTGGGCCCCCGCGCCAAGCTGATTGGGGGCGGCATCTTTGGGCATGGGCGGGTATTTCAGAATGCGGCAGTAGTGCAGCGGCTCTACAAGGCCCTCGGCAAAATAGTCTTCCGGCAACTCGAGTGAGAGCGCCACCAAGCCCGCCAGCTTGCGACCGAGCTCGAGCACCTGATCACAGTACGCTTCGTATTGCGTCCGGAACTCGGGCAAGCTCTCCGGCCATTGATTGCGCCCGGTCCCCGGAACCTCGAGCTTGGTGTAGCGGTGGTTCTCGTCCGCATCCACGCTCGACATGTAACCTTCCTTCAGGTCCGGCGGCGAGCCTTCGTCCAGTGTCTGGGCCGCCATCGGTTCGTAGCCGCGCGTCGAAGCCTCCTTGACGCTGTCCAGCGCCATCTTCTCCCCCAACGGCAAATCGAAGAACTCGGCCGCGATCCTGAGTTGGTTGTCCATCACTTCCTGCGAGATGCCATGGTTCTTGATGTAGAAGAATCCGGGATCGACGCAGGCTTTGTGGATTTCCCAAACCACCGCCTTCTTACCCTCTTCATCCCCCGAAAACGCCGGCGCTAGATCGATAAGCGGGACTTCCTTGGCCGGTGCCGGGGGTTCATAGATGATCATGGGTCACTCCTCCATTGGATTTGTCTAAGTTCGGTCTTCACGGACGTGGTGGCGGCCAAGCGCCGCCGGCTGGGCCCAAGGATCCGCCCCACGCGCCGCGGTCCACACCATGACGCCGAGCGTGGCGAGATAAGGGGTCATCTGCAGAAAGTAGCGGGGCACATCGACGCCAGCCGCTGCGACGCGGGGGATAAGTGCCTCTATCGCGCCGAATAAGACGGCGCCAAAGAGCGCGCGCCAAGGGTACCAACGGGCAAAGATGACAAGCGCAATTGCAATCCAGCCACGCCCGCCCACCACGCCGTCGACCCAGATCCGGGTCACCGCGACGGTGAGATAGCCGCCTGCAAGACCGAGCAGCGCGGCGCCAAGAAGCGTAGCCGCATAACGGTACATCGTGCTGTCGATGCCGGCTGCATCGGCGGCGCCCGGGTTCTCGCCCACGGCGCGGATCGCAAGACCGAAGCGCGTCTTTTCCAGAAGGTAGACGACCCCCAAAACGATCAGCGGGGTCAGGAAGACGAAGAGGTCCTGTCCGAACAGCACAGGTTCGAGGCCCTCGATCGACTGGTTCGTCCAGCGGTTCACTGTCGCAATGTAACTAGTCAGGGCGTGCGCCATGAAGACAAGCGCCAGCCCCGCGATGACATGGTCGATCCGGAGCCCTGCGACCATGATGGCAAAGAGAAGGCCCAACAGCGTGCCGGCCAAGATCGAACCCAGCAGCGCAACCATTGGCCCGGCACCGGCAAGCATCATGCCAACTCCAGCGACGGCACCCGCGAGCATAAATCCCTCGGCCCCCAGATTAAGCACACCCGCCTTTTCGGTCACGATCAGGCCCAGTGCAGCCAGAGCAAACGGCACCGCAAACGCGGGTACGCTCAGAAGCCAATTCGCCATCAGATCCATCACGCCCCCCCACGCCAATGCATCTTGTAGGTCAGGAAGAACTCAGAGCCCGCCACGCAGATGATGAAGAGCGCTTGGACCAGTTGGATCAGCGCAAAGGGAACTTGGAAAAAGACCTGAAGGCTCTGTCCCACTAGAAGCAGAATGGCCATGAACACGGCGAAGAACGCGACGCCCAACGGGTGATTGCGCCCAAGAAAGGCAATCAAAACGCCAGAGAACAGGTAGCCGCTGAAGAAATCCTGCGTCATCCGCCCCTCGACTCCCGCGGATATGACAAAGCCCGTAAGACCACCCACCGCACCCGAGCCAAGAATAGCGCCAACCGACAACGCCGTGACCGGAACGCCCATTGCAAAGGCCATATCCGCGTTCGCGCGCATCACATCCGTCAGATACCCCACACGGCTCACCGAATAGAGCCACCAAAGGACCAGCGTCAGGAACGCGGCAAGCGGGAGCGCCAAGGTCAGGTTTTGCCAACCAAGTGACGGCAGCCGCTCGGCTGGTTCATAAAGCTCAGTGTGGGGGAAGCGGCTCACGGGATCCTGCCAGGCGCCGTAGAGCAGGTGCAATAAGATGTTGAACGCGATGTAGTTCAGCAGAAGCGTCGTGATCACTTCGTTCACACTCAACCTCAGTTTCAGCGCGCCGGGTATTGCAATCCAAAGCATCCCCCCCGCCGCCGCAGCAAAGGCCATAAGCAAAAGGCGCGTTGAATCCGGCCCGACATCGTTCAAGGCAACGATCGAGGCGAAGATCGCACCCATGATCATCTGCCCCTCCAAGCCGATGTTCCAGAACCGGGCCCGGAAAGCGATTGCCGTGGCGAGACCAGCAAAAAGAAACGGCGCGGTCTGGACAAGAACGGATCCAAGGGCGCGCGGGCTGGAAAACGCCACAGTGGCGATCTCGCGGCCAAGATCGTGCGGAGCCACACCGACGAGGGCGAGGATCACAACGGATAGGATCGCAGCAAAAAGGAGGCTCCCGAGGTAGACCCCGCCACGCTCCCAATCGGTCACCCCTTGGCGTCGCTCAAGGATCGGAACGATGCGCCGCGGAGGGCGGGGTGACGGGCCACCCGTCGGGGCAACTGGCCGAGACATGTCCACACTTGCCTCAGGCATGACCCACCATCGCGCGGCCAACGTCACTGCGATCGGCTGGCGCCAAGAATTCAGCAGCCACGCGGCCGTTCGAAAGCACTCCAATCCGGTCCGACAGCAGCAGGATTTCGTCCAGATCCTCGGAGATCAGCACCACCGCCGCGCCGCGATCGCGTGCAGCCCTCAGGCGCGCATGCACTGCCGCGCCCGCGCGCACATCAAGGCCCCGTGTCGGACTGTGCGCCACCACGATACGGGGTTCCCCCTGAAACTCGCGGGCAAGTACAAGTTTCTGGGCGTTTCCGCCCGAAAGAAGTGCGGCGCGCTGGCTGAGAGCCCGAACACCCTGAATCTCGAACGCCTCGATGGCCGCTCTGGCATCCTGACGTGCCTTTGTTCTGTCATAGCGTGCCCAACTTCCATACTGGCCTCCAAGCGCACCACGTACGGCGAAATTGTCGACCACCCCCACATCGCCGGCCAACCCGTGTCGGTAACGGTCCACCGGGATCATTGCCACGCCGTGGCGTCGGCGGGCGGCGGGCGTGTCATCCCCGGCATCGCCCGCCCCGACGATCTCAATACTGCCGCCTTGCGGCGGACCAAAACCCGCCAGTACATCGGCAAGCTCAACCTGACCATTGCCCGCGACGCCTGCGACGCCGTAGATCTCTCCGCCATGAACGACCATGCTGGCCCCGGTCAGTCCCTTTCGGCCGTCGGTTCCCGACCGCGTGACACTCGCAAGCCGCAATCGAGCCGGACCGCGCGGACGGCTGCGGGTTGGTTCTTCAACGATCAACTCACCCACGATGTCGGTGGTCAGCTGATCCGCATCCGTTTGTGCGGGCAATGTCTCGACGATCTTGCGACCTGCACGAATGACAGTGATGCGATCTGTGTGGCCGAGGGCCTCGTGGAGTTTGTGCGTGACAAGCACCAACGCCTTGCCGGTGTTGGCGAGGCGCCGCATCAGCGCCATGAGAGCCTTGGCCTCGTCATCGGACAGTACGGCCGTTGGTTCGTCCAAGATTACGATCCGCGCACCGGCGACGAGCACCTTCAGGATCTCGACACGCTGTTGTTCGGCCACGCTCAAAAGACCCACCCGGCGCGCAAGATCCACATCGAAACCGATATGGGCGCCGTAGGTCCGGGCGGCATCTGTCAGTTCTGGGTCCGAAAGACCGGGATTGAAAAGCCGGAGGTTCTCAAGCACCGAAAAACTCGGGACGAGCTTATAGTGCTGATGCACCATGCCGATTCCGGCTGCGGCCGCAGCGCTGGCGCCAGCGAATTCCACGCGTTTTCCATCGACTTCCACATGACCCTCATCGGGCGCATAAAGCCCCGTGGCCACATTCATCATGGTGGACTTCCCGGCTCCATTCTCGCCCAAGAGCGCGTGCACTTCTCCGGAAGCGACTGAGAATGAGACGTCATCGAGGGCCCGAAAGCCCCCGAACAGCTTGCTTACACCGACAAGTGAGAGCGCTGGCGCCATCACTCTCCGCCGGTCACGCCGGGAACGAACCAGTCCATGCCCCAAAGATCGCCGTCACCCAGAACCTCACCGGCCGCAACGCGCTCTGCCCCGTCACGGTCGCTAAGCGGGCCTGCGAAGACATGCTTGCCGTCGAGGATCGCGTCGCGCTCGGCCATGACTTGGGCTTTAAGATCTTCGGAAACCGCGTCTCCGCAGCAGGCGATGTCGATCGCACCGTCGCCAATGGACAGGAACGCACCATAGGGTGCAGGTTCGAATGCGCCCGAGGCAATGGCTTCGATCTCCGGCTTGAGGAAACGGTCCCACGTCCAGACCGAGGAACATTGCGTCGCGGCACTGAACTCGGACAGGTCGCGGTGGTGGCCCGTCCCCGACACACCTGACTCAGCCGCAACAACCTGTACCGCCGGGGTGTCCACATGCTGGCCGATCACGTCGACGCCCTGCTCGATCAGCGCCTGAGCCGCTGCGCGTTCTTTAACCGGATCGGCCCAGGCCCCTGTAAAGACCACGGTGAGTTCCGCCTCGGGGTTCACCTGCTGGGCGCCAAGGAGGTAGGCGTTCACAGTCCAGTTCACGAGCCCGAAGGGGTTGGCCGCGACGAAACCTATCTTCCCGGTTTCGCTGATACCGCCGGCGACCATTCCGCAGAGATACTGGGTCTCATATGTGCGACCGTAAAAGCTCTTCAGATTGTCGCCGTTGGTTGTGCCGGCCGGGTTGAGGAATACCACCTCAGGATACTGGGCCGCCAGTTCCGCAAATGTGTCTGAATAGCCGAACGCCGATCCGAGGATGATGTTCGCCCCACGCTCGATGAACAGTTCGGCCGCAGGGCGGATGGCAGTTGCGCTCTCTGGAATCTCTTCAGCTTGAGGAATACGCAGGTCCAGATCGGATTCCAGACGCATGCGGGCCTCGTCGATTGCCTGCGACCAGCCGCCGTCATTTGTCGGCCCAAACAGGATGACCGCCGGTTTGGGGTCGCCTTCGGCTGCGAATTGCGCGGTAGCAGCCCCGGCCACCATCGCCATTGAGAGACCAAAGAACGCCGAGGCGAGCCGGCCGGTTACTGATTTCTTCATTGCTTTTCTCCCGGTATCAGCGCCTCCACTGCGGGTGGGCGCCAGTTCTTTCGGACCAGACGATCGCAGGGGGAAAGCAGCGTACTGGACCGCAGTAAAAAGCGTCGTGGACGGCCGATTCTGGGTCAACGGACCCGCCCCAACCGCCCGTCAACACGGGTTGCAGTCCTGTGGATTGTTTAAGATTCGGGCAGAATGTCGCCTCGTTGGTCGGGGACTAGGCCGATCGCTAAAACGTCTTGCGTGGTCGAATGGAGGCCCTGAAGACAGCATTCTCCGGTGCCGAAGCCGTATGCAAGCCAGGAAGAAAGACATGCCCGACCGAGACCAAAGCCCGAAGATTCTGGGACTGCGGCCGCATCATCGCGCGCCACACCAATTAAGCGGGTTTTAATCAAGAGTGGGTTTATGGCGGCACGTGAGGGGCTGCGATCGGATCGTCATGCTCGAATTTCTTTATGTCACGCCGCGCCCGGATCGCAGTTCGCTGCGACCGTCCGAGCGGGTCGCGTTTGATCCGGGGTTCTATACAAGGCGCAATCCCGACATCGACGTCTCCACGAACACTCCCCTGTCCCACTACGCACAATGGGGGCGGTTCGAGGGCCGGCGTCCGGCCGAGCATGCGGACCCCCTAAAGATCCTTACCCCGCGAGGGCGCGCAGTGCACGAACGGCTCTGTGCCCTTGTTGACCGCCCTTTCTATTTCGCGCAGGCGAACCTGTCGCGGGACGCCGATGTCGATCCTTTGATGCACTATTTCGCGTGGGGCCATGATCACGGGTTTTCCATCGCCCCGGATTTCGATCCCGCCTTTTATGCGAACTCGAACGAAGATGTGCAGGCGCATGGTTTGGATCCGTTGGTGCACTATGCCGAGCATGGGTTCATCGAGCGACGCCTTACAGCACCGGACCGCCGATTGCTCGACGTGCCCGAAGGCTGGCGTTATCGCGCAGACTGCATTCGACCTCACATCGATGACGGGCATTATGCGGACCAAGTACCGTGGATCAGGGGCACCACGGTCGACCCTGCCAGCCACTACCTCCGCTACGGGGCGGCCGCCGGCCTGAGCCCCGCCAAAGGCTTCGATCCGACCGGCCTTGGGCCCGACTCCGGCGGAACGACCGCGTTCGAGCGTTTCTTGTCCGGACGGCGAGGTTCCGGTCGGCCAATGATAACCTCTGCCACAGGCGCGCGAAACACAGACGGCATGGAAATCGCGGATCTCTGGCCCGATGTCCCGTGGACCGAGATCTCGGCCAGAACCGGCTTCGAGGCCGGCGGTTTGTCCCTCGGGCGCATGCATCCGGACATAGAGTCAGAACCAACCACACGGGTGCCCGCCCCAGACGAACTTGGATCAGACTTGAATGAGCCGGACTTGGTTTTTGTCGAACGCGCCAACGCGCTTGCCAAGGGAAAGCTTCTCAGCCTCGATATGTGGGACACGCTTGTCCGGCGCAGCGTTGCACCGGATGCCGTGAAACTTCGGACGGCGCGGTACCTGTGGCTGACATCATGGGACAGCCTCCCGCCGGGCCACCGAGTGTCGCACACGGATCTCTTTCAATTGCGCCGCGCTGCAGAGGCAAGTGTTGCCGACGAGGCCGGCGAGTACCGGTTCGACGAGGCGACACGCCGGTGGCTGGGTTTTCTCGGCCTCAGGGACACGGGCCTTGAAGCATTGCTCAAAGCCAAAGAGACAGCCTTCGAATGCGAGACGGCTTCGGTCGATCCGACCATGGCCGCGTTGCTGGCGCTCAGGGACCAACCCTACATCCTTGTGTCGGACTTCTATCATGACGCTGACACGCTGGGTAAGATTCTGGATGCAATCGGCGCGCCAGAGCCAATATCGGCTTATGCCTCGTCTGACGTGATGGCGACCAAACGTCAGGGCGCCCTCTTCCCAATCGTCGCCGGGCGCGAGGCGCGCCGCCCCGACGAGATCCTCCATCTCGGTGACCGCAAAGACGCGGATTGCAACCGGGCCCGAGACGCGGGCGTTGGCGCCATGCATTTCCAGAACCCGGACCAAGAGGCGCGAACCCAGCGGCTAGAGACTGGATTCTGGTCCATGATGGAAGGACGGCCCCGCACCCACGAAGCCGACCTCATGGATCTTGTGCCGCACTCTGGTCCTGAAGACGGTCTCCCGGTCGAAACCCTGGCCATTGTGGTGGCGGGCTTTGTCCTCGAAATCCTCGAGACGGCGCGAAAGCTCGGGGAAGACGAGATCTTCTTCTTCTCCCGCGAAGGTCTCTTCTTTCGCGAAGCCTATGACCGCATCGCCGAAACTGATGTCTATGATCTTGGGGCGTACCCCGAAAGCCGCCCGCTATATGTCAGTCGTCGCGCCACTTTTGGCGCATCCGTGGACGACCCGGGCACCCAGGAACTCATGCGTCTCTGGTCTCAATATTCCAGTCAGTCTCCATCGGCATTCCTTATCAGTTTGAACTGCCCGCCCGCCGATTTCGAGAGCGCGGCAACGGAGGCTGGATTGGACCTCGACACACTTGTCGAGCACCCTTGGGAGGATCCGGATTTTATCGCCTTCCTCGCCTCCGGCGACGTTCGTGACCGGTTGCGCACCGCGCTGTGGGGGCAGCGCGACGCGCTCATGCTCTATCTCGCAAACACAGGCTTCGATCCGATGTCAGGCCGCACAAGGTGCATTGTCGACATCGGATGGCGGGGGTCCATCCAGGACAATCTCGCGATGATCTGCAACGGGTCGATCGTGGGCTGCTACCTCGGGCTCGAAAGGTTCCTGAATGACCAATCAACGAGCGGGCCCAAATCGGGCTTTGCCTTTGATCTGAACGAAGAAGACATGCGCCTCGTCCACGACTACGCAGCGCTCGAGTTTTTGTTCAACGTTCCCGAAGGTTCGGTCCGCGGCTACGAAAACGGCACGCCCGTGCGCGACGTCATCGAAAACGAGGAGGCGGCGATCAAAACCCGCGTCCGCCCCTTGCAGGAGCGTATCCTGTCCACGCTCGACCATGTCGCGAGGTATGTGCGCCGTCACGGTCTGGTCGCCGCGGATCTTCGACCGCTTTCTCGCAGCCTGCTCGCGCGGTACTTCCGCAATCCGCCTGCCGACGTGGCCGACGCGTTCCGCGATCTTGAACACAACGAGAGCTTCGGCACCGGAACAAGCCAGCGCGTGGCAGAGATGCGCGGCACGCCAGAGTCCATTGTCGCGAAGTCCGGACCGGATCTGCACGCCGGTTTTCTCGGCCTGATCGACGGCATGCGTTGGCACGAGAGCCTGCACGCCCAATCCCGGATCTCGAAAGCGAAAGAGGCACTGTCCTTCGATGCCCGGCTCAATCTGCCGACAACCGTCTTTGCCCCGCAGGTCCTTCGCCAAAGCCGCGGATCTGCCGGTGTCCTGTTCACCGCCCCGGCCCCGATCGTGGGATCGGGCGGACACCGCACCATTCTGAACGCCGCCAACAAGGTCGCCCGCCTTGGTGCACCCGTTTCGGTCATGTTCGAGCGTTTTTCCGGCCAGGCCGAGCGCGATTGGGTCGCGGAAGTCGCCGACCCGAGCGTCACAATTCTCGATCGCTGGGACTCCGAAGCCCCCGCAGACATTGCCGTCGCCACGATCGATTACAGTGCCGCCTATGTGAATGAGTTCTATGCAGGTAAGGCAAAAACGCACTACTTCATTCAGGATTTCGAGGCCTACTTTAACCCCGTCTCGGATGCCTATTTGCGGGCCGAGCGCAGCTATACTCTGACCGAGAACCACTTCACCATCGGTCGCTGGTTGTCCCACCGGCTCGCCACCGAATACGGTATCCGGTCTGCCCATTCCGGGCTGGGTGTGGATCAGACGATCTATAGGACAGACATCGCAACCGACCGACGAGAGCGGATCGCGTTCCTGTTCCAGCCCGAGAAACCTCGCCGCGCGCCCGATCTCGCGGTCGAGGCGCTTCGGCAGGTCAAGGCGCGCCTGCCATATGTAGAGATCGTGCTATTCGGCTCTGACGCCAAGGCCGTGCTGCCATTCGAAGCAACGCAACTTGGTCTTTTGAACGACCTCGACGACATCGCCGCATTGTACCGGACAGCCAAAGTCGGCCTTTGCCTCAGTGCGACCAACCCGTCGCGCATACCATACGAGATGATGGCCTGCGGCTGCGTCCCGGTGGATCTCTACCGATACAACAACCTGTTCGACTATGGCCCCGACGCCGGCTGCCTGGCCTACCAATCCGCCGCCTCGCTGGCCGAGGCCATGGCCCACCAATTCGAGGACCACGAGCTCTTCGCGCGGCGACAACGCGCGGGTCTCAGTTGGACGGCTGGACGCAGTCTTGACTGGGAAAGCGATGTCTTCGCCAACCAGATTGCGCGGATCCTGTCCGATGCGGAGTCCCAGAACATGGAGACGCCGTCGCCGACCTATCTCGACATGCCCGTCATCGCCCACGAGGACGACACCGCCCCGGTCCGGCACTTCCTCGATCATCACTGGATGCTGGCCTGCCGAGGCGTTTCAACGCCGGATCGCGGCGGCTGGCTCCGGATCGCAAGCTAGGACATCGCCCATGCCCGGACGCCTTATCCTTCATATCGGCCTGCGCAAGACCGGAAGCTCGGCGCTGCAGGAGCTGCTCTCCAAGAACGGCGACTTGCTCAGTCAGCACAAGCTGGATTACCCGGCCCGCTTATCGCGTTTTCCGGCGCATCAGGAACTGGCATGGGCCCTCGACACCCCACGTCCCTACCACGATGCGCATTACGACCCTGACGTAGTCTACGGGCACTTCGCCGCAGTCGTCGAAGGGAATGCCGACAAAGGCATCTCGACGATCCTCTCCTCCGAGGATCTCTCGCTGCTGACCTTTCGACAGGATCAGTTGATCGAGGTCGCCCGCAGGTTCTCTGACTTTCAACCCGAGATCGTCTTCTTCCGGCGCGATCCGGTCAGCTATCACATCTCGAACTACAAACACGCGCTGTTCCGAGAACGCGAAACCCGACCATTCGCCGAGTATGTCTTCAAGGTCTATGTTCTATGCTACGCGCACAGGGGGTTTCTGATGCAGGCGTGGGGCAACGCTTTCGGCCACGACCGGGTCATCGAACTGCCCTATGCCCGGGCGACCATTGCTCAGGAAAGCATCCTGTCTCGGTTCCTGCGCCATGTCTTCGATATCCGGATAGAGGACACCTTTGCCAACTACCGAAGCAACACTTCGATCCCGGATTGCGCTGTCCCTTACGTCCGGGCCCTGAATGCATCCGACTACCCGGAAGAGGCGCTGGCGGCCGTCAAAGAGCAGATGCGATCCCTGCCCCTGTCTTCGTCCGAGGAGGCGTTTCTGGCCGAAAACCTGACCTCCGACGAACGCGCGGCGCTCGACCGTCTTTACGGTTAGGTCGGATCGGGATCAGGGATGGCCTAGGTGCCGGTATAGGTCCAGCGATAGGATGGCGGGGTCGGCCCCTTGTTGCGCCCCCCTTCCTCGGTCTGTTCCCATGCATGTGCCAGAATGCCGACGGATCGCGACAAGACGAAAAAGCCCCTGGCCAGGGGCGGCGGACACCCGAGTTCGGCATAGATCACGGCGGTGGCGCCGTCGATGTTCATCGGCACCGCCTTGCCGCGCTCGGCCCGAAGGTGCCTTTCAATCGCGCGCCCGATCTCAGCATAGGCCCCGGAAACCGCCCCGGTTTCGGCCGCCGCATCGACCAGCGCCAGAAGACGGGGCGCCCTTGGATCCGTCGGCTTGTGAAATCGGTGCCCGAAGCCGGGTACGAACCGCCCGTGGGCGTCGCGCCAATCCGCAAGGGTCCGGGGCAAGTTCTCCGGCCCGGCGGTTTCCAGAGACCGGTAAAGGGCGACGGCCTGCTCTCCCGCACCGCCATGAACGTCCCCCAGCATGTTTATTCCGGACGCCATGGCGCTTTGCAGGCCGACGCCGCACGTTGCCGCCATCCGTGCTGCCGCAATAGAAGGCGCCTGCGGTCCATGGTCCACGGCCGCCACTAGCGCCGCTTCGAACAAGGCCGCCCGCTCGCCCGAGATCCGATGGCCGGTGACCAGAAACCAGATCATCTCGGCAAAGCCCGTCGTCCCGATCAATTCCTGTACCGGTGTGCCGCGAAGGTGGATCCGTCCAGGTTCCATATCGATGATCGATGTCTGCCACCAGTCGGCCACATCGCGATCGTCGGTCATATCACTCCCTCGGCCCGCAGTGTTTCAATGGCCTCCGACGTGTACCCGAGGCCGCCAAGGATCGCATCCGTATTCGCGCCAAGAGCCGGTGGCGGAGCCGACACAGATGGCCGGACGCCGTCAATTTGCGCGCCGATCCGCATCAGGTCCACGGGGCGGTCCACGCCCGGGGCATCGTCGAACCGCGCGAGAAGGCCCCGGTCGCGCACCTGCGGATGGGCGAGAATGTCTGGAACGGTCATCACGGCCCCCGACGGAACCCCGAGCGCATTCAGCTCTCGGGCCCAATCCCGGGCGTTTCGCGTCCCAAGGGCGGTCTCAAGCTCGGCTCTCAGACTCAACCGGTTCACCTTGCGATCCTCGCGGGTGGCGAAGTCGTCCCGCTCAAGAAGGTCTGCGCGCCCCAGATGCCGGGCGAGCGCCTCCCATTGCTCATCTTTGTTGGCAGCAATGTTGATCAGACCGTCCGCACACTGGAACGAACCGGACGGAGCCGAGGTCGGATTCTCGTTGCCGTGGGGGCGGGGTTCCACCCCGGCGACAAGGTGGTTTGAGACGACCCAACCCATTGTGGCGAGGACCGAGTCGAGCATCGAGACATCGATGAAGGCACCCCGCGGCTCGGCGTTCAGCGCGGCCGAGATTGCCATGGCCGCGGTCAGGCCGCCGATCGTATCGGCCAACGGAAATCCGACCCGAAGCGGGGCGCTATCGACATCCCCCGTGACCGACATGAGGCCGGATGCGCCCTGCACGATCTGGTCATAGGCTGGCCGATCCGCCCAGGGGCCGTCCTGCCCGAAACCCGAGATCGCGCAGTAGATCAAACGTGGGTTCTCGGCGCGAAGGGCCGCATAATCAGCGCCCAGACGGGCCATCACCCCCGGCCTGAAGTTCTCAACCAGAATGTCGGCGGTCGCAACCAGTCGCTTCAGCGCCCCGAGCCCGCGGGGATCCTTGAGGTTTAGCGTCAGAGACTGCTTGCCCGCATTCTGCGCCAGAAAGCTGACACCCATACCACGCCGCGACAGCTCGGGATCTGCGCCAAGATCGCGCGCCAGATCCCCCCGGCCGACCGCCTCGATCTTGATCACTTCGGCCCCGAGATGCGCCAATTGATGGCAGGCGAAAGGACCTGCCAGCACATTCGTCAGATCCAGGACGCGGACCCCTCTCAAAGGCGCCGCGGTCCCGTGATCAGTCACCGTCGGCAACCCCTTCGGCCCGGCGCCGTGCCCGCCGCGCCCGATAGCTCGGCAAGAGCACGAGTATGGCGGCCAGAACGAGAAGGCCAAGGGTCATCGGCCTTTCGATGATGAAATCCAGTCCGCGGTAAAGCTGCATCGACCGTGCAAAGTTGTCCTCAAGCATCGTTCCAAGGATGAAGCCGATCAGAAGCGGCGCCAACGGGTAGTCTGCGAACCGCAAAATTGTTGCAAGCACCCCGAGGCCAACGAGGATAAGAAGCTCGGTCGCGTTGTTCTGTCCGATATAGGCGCCCATCAACGTGAAGAAGAGGATGAACGGGATCAGGTAGTTCCGGGGGATTGACAGAATTTTCGCGATATAGGGGATCAACGGGAGGTTCAGAATGAGAAGCACGAGATTGCCGATGAACATCGAGATGATGACAGCCCAGAACACTTCGGGTGTATCGACCATCAGTCGCGGGCCCGGCGTCACGTTCAGAGCGATCAGGGCGCCCAAGAGGATCGCCGTGGTGCCCGACCCCGGGATGCCGAGGGTCAGAAGCGGCACGAACGATCCCGTACAGGCGGCATTGTTGGCAGTCTCGGGCGCGGCAAGACCCTTGACAGATCCTTTGCCGAACTCGGCCTGATCCTCGCCCTTGGCAATGTTGCGTTCGACCGCATAGCCAAGGAAGGACGCGATCGTGGCACCGGCGCCGGGCAGAACACCGATGAAGAAGCCCTGCACCGATTGCCGTCCGATCACCGGGATCATCGCGCGGCCTTCTTCGCGGGAAAAGCGCAAACCAGTGATCTTACCCCCTGCTCCGCCTTGACCTTGCGCCCCGCGCGCCGGGTTCAGGACAAGGAACATGGCTTCGGGCAGGGCGAACATCGCCATGGCAAGTGTGATAAAGGAGATGCCCGATTGAAGGTCCATCAGACCCATTGTGAAACGCGGCATGTTGAACAACGCGCCTTCGCCAACAGTGGCAAGGATCAGACCAAGAATCGTCATCATCAGCGCCTTGGCGACATTGCCGGTGCCCGCAAAGGCGGCAATCGCCGACAGCCCCACGACCATGAGCGCAAAGTACTCGGCCGAGTGGAATAGCAGCGCCACGGTGCTGAGCGCCGGTGCGAATACCATCAGAAGAATGGCGCCGATTGTGCCACCTGAGAAACTGGCAACGGCGGCGATGGTCAGTGCCTTGCCCGCCTCGCCTTTCAGCGCCATCGGATAGCCGTCAAAACTCGTGGCCACAGTGCCCGCGACACCGGGTGCGTTGAGAAGGATCGACGATGTCGAGCCACCGAATATGGCCCCGTAATAGACCCCGGCAAGAAGGATCAGTGCCGCGGTCGGGTCACCAAGGGTGATCGCCACCGGGATCATGATCGCGATGATCGACATCGGCCCAAGGCCCGGAAGCATCCCGATAAAGGTTCCGATGAGACAGCCGGCGACGACCATCAGCAGGTTCTCGATCGAGAGCGCCGCCGTTAGGCCGATCATGATACCTTCAAGCATAGCTTAATTTCCCATGAAGAACGGCAAGGGCCGCAGGAAGATGCCCAGCACTTCTTGGACCAGATACCAGACGCAGCCAGCGGCGATGGCCGAGACAATCAGCATCGTCAGCCACTTCCGCTCACCCAGAACGGCGCTTCCCGCCACAAGGAAAGCAGTGGTCGAGAAAAGAAAGCCAAGTGGCCGAAGAGCCAATGCATAGGCCACCATCAACCCCAGCAACAAAATGGCCTGACCCAGCTTGTACTCGGTCAACCGGCGATAATTGATGTCCGAAGCGGTCAGCTCTTTCTCCTTGGTCGAACCCTCAAGCCCGAGAAGCACAATCAAACCGACTGCGACTCCGAGGATGGACAGAACCTTGGGAAAGGTGGACGGCCAAACCGGGTTTCTCTGCATGAAGGGCGGCAGAAGCTGGTCCATCGTGAAGAATGCCGCGTAACCGTAGACGCAGCAGAACACCACGAAAACCAACGCAATCCAGCGATCAAGTGCCATGGGTATCCCTCCCCGGGAACGCTGGCTGATGCGCCAGTCTTGGAAGCTTTGTGTCCGGGCCGCCAGCGATCGGCGGCCCGAAGGTGTTTTGGTTCAGCGGATCAGAGGAAGCCGAGCGTCCGCATCAGATCGCCGATTTCCTTTTCCTGAGCTTCGAGGAAGGCACGGAAATCGTCACCGGGATTGTGGATGTTGACCCAGCCGTTGCGCGACCGAACGGCTTCCCATGCCTCGGTGTCGTACATGTTGGCGATGGCCTCCTGGAACTGAGCCACTCGATCCTCAGAAAGACCCGGAGCCGCGAAGAAGCCGCGCCAGTTGACAAAGGACGTGTCGATGCCCTGCTCCATGAATGTGGGAGCGGCGTCATAGGCCGGAACACGCTCTTCGGCGGTCACGCCAAGGATGCGCACTTCGCCCTGGTCGGCCAGCGCGATTGCTTCCGAGAACCCGGTCGACAATGCGTCGATTTCGCCCGAAAGCAGACCGGCCATGGCTTCGCCACCGGCGTCGTAGGGGATGTAGTTCACAGCCGTCGGATCTTCACCCGCCGCCTGCATTACCATGGCGGCCACAAGGTGGTCCATGCCGCCCGGAACCGACCCGCCGCCTACGGCAAAGTCCGGGCCCTGATCATTGTAAGCTGCCAGAAGCTCTTCCATCGACGTGATCGGGCTGTCGGTCGGAACCACAAGCGCGGCGTAATCGCCGATGGTGCCGGCAACCAGCGTGAGATCGCGGAAGCTTTGCGGGAACACGCCTGTCAGCGACCGGATGACGATCGGGGTCGAGTTGACCATCAGGGTGTCGTCAAGGCTTTCGGCGTTCTCGATCATGTACGCGATCGCGACGCCACCGCCGCCGCCCGACATGTTCTCGAAGGTTGCGTTGCCGACGAGGCCCGAATTCACGAGCGCTTCGCCCGTTCCGCGTGCCGTGCCGTCCCAGCCGCCACCGGCACCGCCGGGGATGACGAAATGGACAGAGTCGAGAACCTGGTGCCCACCGGCGATTGCAGCGCCGCCAAAGGCCACCGCAGCGGCAGCCGCACCCACTAGGGTCCGAAGACCATCAATTGGTTTCATGAGTTTTTCCTCCCGTTTGCCGGGTGGTTTGCCACCCGTTGCCGACGCACTTCAGCACAGAACTTTCGTCTTTGCCACACGTCCCGAATGCGAATTGTCGCATTTATTTTCGGCAAGGCGCTGTTTTTTCCAGAGGTAATCGATGTGGATCCGGGGATTGCACGGCCGCTTCGGATGCCGCGTCAGTTTCTGCGATCCAGGCAAACCGGGATCGCAAGTCACCCAGAATGTCGGGCGAGGCCGCCGCAACCAGACGCCCCTCGGTCAGGGTCGGAGCATAGACGCGCCCGTCAATGAGGCCCACGGAACCGCCGGCTTCCTCGACCGCCAGAACGCCTGCGGCGTGGTCCCAGCACTTCAGTTCGCCGGCCAAGACAAAGTCGACGCGCCCCTGCGCGAGAAGCCGGTATTCGTGGCACGAACAGCGAAGTCCTTCGACCCGAGGCAGAGCCGCCAGATCCTCCGCCAAACGCGCCCGCATGGGCACGGGGTAGTTGAATGCCGATCCCAGTCCGCGTGGCCCACCCGGCGTGGCCCGTCCGTCAAGGAGGAGTTGCCTGGGCGCCTCGCCCGGGCGCCCCATCCAGGCCCCGCCTCCGGATCGGGCCAGAACCCAATCGTCCATTACTGGATCGTACAAGAGGCCCATGGTGGTGCGCCCCGCCTCTACGGCAGCCACGATAACCCCGAACGTCGCGAGCCCAGCGGCAAAGTTCCAGGTGCCATCGATGGGATCGATCACAAAGGCGACGTCCGCGCCGTCCAAGCTCCCGAGCAGGGCCGGGTCGGCGGCCACGCCCTCTTCTCCGATAATGCAAGCGCCCGGAAACGCGGCGGCCAGACCGGCCGAGATCCGGTCTTCCGAGGCGAGATCGGCTTCGGTCACCAGATCATCGGGCGCCGACTTGGCGCGGATATCGGCCGGCGCGAGGCGACGGAACCGCGGAAGGATTTCCGCGCGCGCCGCATGCCGGACAATCTCGATGATGGCTTCGGCCTCGGTAGGCCCGATCGCGTGTCCCATGGCCCTATCCCTTTGCGGCAGCGACGGCGATGCGGCGGTTCGGAGCGTGGGTGGTCTCGCGCAGAACCGGCGCCAACGGGTACACAAGGGACCGAAATGGCGCAGTCGGCTCGCTCAGCCGGTCAGCAACGAGATCCACTGCTCCCGTCGCCTGCGCCACAACGTCCTGACGCACGGTTGACAATCGATAGGCGTCCCAACCCGCCTGCTCGATATCGTCGAAACCGACGATCTGCACATCCTCTGGTACGCGAACCCCATGATCCGTCCGAAGGCGATCAAGAAGACCAAGCGCCAACAAATCGGTCGTACAGAAGACTCCGTCGATCTCGTCCGCACGCGCTGCGACATCTCCCGCAACGGCGGCGCCTGCCGTATAGCTTTGACCCTGTGTCTCGATGATCAGTACCTCGGTTATTGCCGCCTCGGCGTTCCGGAGGAAGGCTTCAGCGCGCCCCGCGACGGAGTACGTTCCGGCCCGCGGCGTTACCAGCGCCAACTTCCGGGCCCCGGCATCAAGCAAGGTATCGAAGGCAATTTGCCCGCCAAGATCCACATCCATCGCCACCCGGTCGGCATCGACATCTCCGGGGCCGCGGTTGACGAGCACAACCGGAACGCTCAGCCGGTGACAGGCTTCGATGACCTCGGCAGGCGGACTGTCCGAGGTGACGATCACACCCGCCAGACTATATCCCAATAGGTTCTTGATCAGCGCGTCGACGTCTTCGCCACCATCGGCGACCAACAAGAGCGGATGCATCTGGCGCTGCAAGAGGGTCTGTGCAATCGCCCGGACCTGTGTCGCGCGAAAGGGCGTGTCCAGACGCGAGGCCACGACGCCGACCAAGTCGGATTGCCGTGTTTGCAAGCCTCGCGCGAGCGCGTTCACGCGGTAGCCCAAGGTATCCGCGGCACGGACCACCCGGTCCCGAACCTCGGGCGACACATTGGCCCCACCGCCAAGAGCCCGCGACACGGTCGAGCGTGAGACGCCCGCGGCGCGCGCCACGTCGTACGAATTCGGAGGTTTTCGGGTGTCACGCCCCATCGGTTGGGTATCCGGCGGCCGAAACGCGGCGGCGGAAAGTGAAGAGATCGCCGATATTCACCAGGTCCGGTCGGGCAGCAATGACACGATCGTAGAACGCCGGCGTTTGACCCGGATAATGGATCATGACTTCAGCCCCGGCCGCACGCACGGCGTTGAAATCCGAGAAATCGTCGTCCGGCTTGTATTCGACGATGGCGGGACGGTACGTCTCTAGGAGTTCGTCGAGGTTGCTGGCCATGCCCCGGGGAACCATCACCCGGGCCCGCGGATCTGCATTCCGCACGGCAAGTAACCAACTCGGACGGTAGCTCCAGAAGAACGATGTCTCGAGATGTCCTGCTGCGCCGACCACTTCAACGACCCGTTCGGGATCAGCGTCCTTGATCTCGACGTAAAGACCACGCCCGAACCGGGTGGCCACCGCCATCATTGCCTCTAGGGTCGGAACGCGTGTGTTCGCGAAATGCCGACCAAACCAGCGGCCCGCATCGAGACCGTAGAGGCGATCATAGGTCCAATCGGCCACCAGACCTGACCCGTTTGTCGTTCGGTCCAGTTCAGCGTCATGCATCGCAACCAGGACACCGTCCGCGGTCGTTCGCACATCCAGTTCCACGATGTCCGCCCCGGCCGCAAAAGCTGCCTCGGCACCGACACAGGTGTTCTCGGGTGCAATGGTTTTGGCCCCACGATGTGCAACCACTTTGACCGGCCAGCCTTCGGGCGCGCGAAACGGACGCACGAGTTGCGGCGTATCCGAACAGATGCCGAAAATCGGTTTGTCGCGCAGATCCGCCATCCGGTCGGGATCCTCTTCGTGCCAGAGCACCACCCGTTGTCCGGCCGCTTTTGCACGCGCAAGGAAATCGGGCGTCAGCGTGTCCTGCGGTCGTTCCATCCGCTCCCAGCAGAGGTGGATGAGATCCGCACCGGCCGCATGTTCGAACGGGTCCGCGCCAAGCGGGACAAGCGCCGCGCGGGGATAATCCACACCGGCCTCGGCAAGCCGCCGCACCGCCTCGGGGTCGAACGCTCCAAGGATGGCCTTTTCGATACCGGCATCGCGAAGCGCCAAGGCGGCGGGCACCGCCGCTTCCAGATCCTTGATGTCGGCATAGATCCCTGCGCGCCGCGCCACGGCTAAGTCCAATACTTCGTCAAGGCGCGGCGCACGGCCCCCGTTGGCTTCGGTCGCGGCTTCGAACGCCGTATAGCTTTGACTTCCGACCGCGCGGCCATCGGCGGTCTCTTCGTCGTGGAAGACAACCAGCACACCGTCGGCCGTCCGCCGGATGTCAATCTCCCAGAACTCGGCCCCCATATCCGAGGCCAGAGCAAAAGCCTCGAGTGTGTTGTCGGGCGCATAGGCGCTCGCACCGCGGTGAGCGATCGCATAGGGTTTTGGGGGGTCGAGCCAGTCCTTCATAGCCGCGCCCCGTCCGGGCTGAAGGCCAGCATGCGATCGGTCGCCACGCCCCATTCGATGGCCTGCCCCAAAGCGACGCCGCTTCCGGCAGGGAGGATGGCGCGCAACCGGCCCCCTCCCCCGAGTTCCACTTCGAACAGATCCTCGCGGCCATGGGTTTCGACCATTTTCACCGAACCGGTCAGTTGGCGTCCATGTGCCGGCCCGAAATTCTCCGGTCTGACCCCAATCACCATCGGCCCTAGACCGCGCAACCGCTCTGGTACGGGAAGAATCTGCCCCCCGGAGAGGCGCAGACCGTCGCGATCGGCCACACCATCAAGAAAGGCGATGGGCGGATTGCCCAGAAATCCGGCCACGAACATGTCCGCCGGATCATCGTACATGTCCGCCGGTTTGCTGATTTGCACGATGTGGCCTTTGTTCATCAGCGCAATCCGGTCGCACATCGACATCGCCTCGACCTGGTCATGCGTGACCAAGATCGCGGTAATCCCCGTTTCAAGCTGAACGCGGCGGATTTCGGACCGCATCTCCATACGAAGCTTGGCGTCAAGGTTCGCCAACGGTTCGTCGAGAAGAAGGATATCGGGTTCGCGAACCAACGCACGGGCCAGTGCAACCCGCTGCTGTTGACCGCCGGACAGCTGGGCCGGACGCCGCTTCAGAAGCTCGGGAATGTGAACGAGATCGGCCATCTCTCCCACCTTCCGCTTGATTTCGTCGGCGGGGCGGCGCTTGACCGTCAGCGGAAAGGCGATGTTCTCGGCCACGGTCATATGCGGGTAGAGCGCGTAGTTCTGAAAGACGACCCCCACGTTCCGGTCCTGCGCTTTCACGCCCGAGACGTCTCGGTCACCGAACAGGATCCGCCCTCCGTCGACCCGGTGGATGCCGCAGATCGCAAAAAGCGTCGTGGACTTGCCGCAACCGGACGGTCCGAGAAGCGCCAGCATTTCGCCATCGCCGACAGAAAGATCCAGACCGTCGATGACCGTCGTGTCGCCGAAGCGCTTCGTGAAGCCCTGCAAATCCAGCTTCATTAGCCCTTGGTCCCCCCGCCATAGATATTCATGAGTTTCCTCTGGAATACGATGTAGATGATCAGGACCGGAGCCGCGTAGAAGATGCTGACTGCCTTGAAGAGGCTAAAGTCGGCGAAGCGGTCATCGGCGATAAGCGCGGCAAGGTAGGTCGCCAGTACCTGCGGTGCATTGCCTGGTGCAAGAACAAGGGGCAGGATGAATTCGGACCAACCTGAGAGGAATGAAAAGATCAGAAGCGCGGCAAGCCCGGGCTGAACCTGCGGTAACACGAGACGCCGCCAGACGGTGAAGCGCGAAGCGCCGTCAGCGATGCCGGCCATCTCGATTTCCCAAGGGACGGTGTCGTAGAAGCCCTTCATGATCCATATGCCAAACGGCAGTTCGAACGCGACCTTGACGAGGATCACCCCTGTCAGGCTGTCGTAAAGCCCCATGTATTGAAGGACGAGGAAGACCGCGACGATCAGCGTGATCGTCGGGAAGGCGTGCAGCACGATCAGCCCGCCAAGGAAGAAGGCACGGCCGGGCATCGCAAGCCGGCTGAGCGCGTACCCGGCCGTAAGCGACACCATGGTCACGAGCAACGCCGTGACCGATGCAAAAACAAGGGTATTGAACGCCAGTTCCCAGACATTTGGCGTGTTGGGCCGGATCGGCCCACCGAGGAAGCGCCAGTGTTCGAACGTGATACCGTTGGGAATGATCGATCCAGGCGCCCGAGTCGTGAAACTGTCCACGATCTGGAAGACATACATGATGACCAAGGGGGCCGAGATCAGCGTCAGGATCAGCACGATGGGCCAGTATCGGGTTGTGCGCTCCACCCTCTATTCCTCGATCCGGGGCTTCGTCAGAAGCTCTTGGAAGTTGAAGAACCGGAGATAGAGCAGCGATAGGACCGTCCCTATCACCACGAGTGCAAGGGCGAACGTCGCACCCAGACCGTACTGAAGGTTGCCCCCATAATTGTTCAAAGCCGTGCGGAACGCGGCCATGGCCCAGACCTCGGTCGCGCTGCCGGGCCCACCCCCCGTGGAAAGTAGAATGTATTCAAAGGACGCCAGAAGGCTGAGGGTCTGGTAGGCAGTGACAAAGAGGATCGGCCAGCGAAGCTGGGGCAGGATCACGTATCGGACCTGTTGCCAGCGGCTCGCCCCGTCCACCTCAGCAGCCATCAGCATTGTTTGTGGGATCGCCTTGATGGCGCTTGCGAAGATTATCATCCCGAAGGAGGCGCCCACGACGCCGTTGATCAGGATGATCGCAGTCCAGGCATGCGTCTCGGAATGCATCATCCAGTTGATCCGATCGACCCCGAACGGGGCCAGCGACGACGCGATGAACCCGTTGTCCCACATCAGCCACTTCCACATCAGCACGTAGAGGACGGGGGGCAAAATGCGCGGCAGGAACCAAATGGTCCGAAAAGTCGAGGACAACCGCTCGGGCAGATAGAAGGTCGTGATGGCCAGAAACATGCCAAGTCCGACATTGAAGAGGATCAATGTCATCGCAACATACATGACCGTGTTCATGGCGAACCGGGCGGTCGAGGGCAGCGCGGTCAGAAGCTCGAAGTTCCGCGTCGTCCAGGACCAACCGGTATAGGCAACGTCGGTGACCAGATCCCGGTCGCCCTCGGGCACGCCGGCATCGGCCAAAAGCGCGCGGAAAGATGCCTCGTCCGGCTGCCGGTCGTTCAGGATAGACCGCTGGAAAAGTTCCGCCGCCGCCTTCCGATCGCGGGTCGAACGAATGTCGTCAAGCCGGAGGTCGCGCAGTGCGCGTTCAAGATCGCGGCGCGCCTCGAACCGCTCACCCAGCATTTCGTCTCTTACATCGTCGGCCGCGTCGGATGAAAACGCTTCGGCAAGCGCGGCCAGTCCCGCCTCGTCCACGACGTACCCAGCGGACGCGATCTGTTCCAGCGTCTCGGCCGGCAGGCCGCGTTCCTGAAGATCCTGCAGGCTTTCCGAAGTCAGGGCGTATTCACCGCCGCGGATCCCGGTCGCCGTACTCATGTTGGTGAAGGCAAACACCGCCGTCATGACAACGGGCACGAGATAGAACAGGATCACCGCCACGATGGCGGGCATAAGGAAGATCAGAGCGATGCGGTCCTGGCGCATGTCGGGGCCCAATTGTGGTGGGGCGGGCCAGATGCCCGCCCCTTGCCGGATCAGCGAACGATCAACTCGTCGCCCAGAACCGAGGTCAGTTCGGCTTCGACTTCGGCGACAGCGTCGGCCGGCGACTGAACACCGGTCCATGCCGACTCGAGGCCTTTCCAAAGCGCTTCCGAGTACACCCCGTAATCCGGGTGGTTCGGCTGCGAGTTGGCAAAGGGCAGAAGCACTTTCGTGGCTTCGTCCGCCCAGCGGTCTTCGGCATAAAGACGCACGTCCGACTGCGACTGCGCGACGGCAAGGTGCGCCGACTTGATCGCGTGCAGTGTGTTGAGGCGCGGCTCGGACGCAATCTTGACCAGCTCTGCGGCGATCGCTTCGGCATCGTCGTCGGCCTGGTCGGTGATGAGGTACACCAGCGGATGGGTGATCGTATTCGGGCGTCCGCCTTCGTCACCAGCCGGAATCAGCGTGAACTGAACGGTGCCGAAGAAGTCCTCGTTGCCTTCGCGGCCTGTGTAGCGGGCATAGTGCCAGGTGCCGCCGTGCCAAAGTGCGGCTTTGCCGTTGGCGACTTCCGAATACCACTGGCCCCAGTCAGTGCCGATGTGGTTGCGCTTGGTCACGCCGGCATCCACGGCATCAACGAAGAACTGATAGAAATCCGTCATAGCTTCGCGGTCAAGGACCAGCTTGCCGGTTTCGGAATCAAACAGGTCACCGCCGAAGGACTGGTAGAACTGGGCGTAGTCCGGGCCGTTCGAGACGCGCGGATAAAAGCCGTAGCCCTCATCGACAAGGCCCATGTCGACGGCTTTCTTGGCGTCTTCAAGCACGTTGGCGAGCGTGTATTCACCTGCCTCGACTTTGGCGGGCAGCATGTCGATTTCGTCATCGGAGTAACCGATCTCGCGCATGGTCTCCTTCCAGAAGAAGAAAGGACGGCTTTCCGCGTCCTGCGGGACGCCCCACTGGACGCCGCCGAAGGCCGCGATCTCCATGAGGTTCGGGTAGATGTCCGAAAGCGGCCATGCGTCGAGGTCAAGATAATCCTCGGCCGGGACGATATAGCCGGCCTGGCTCCAGGGCGCGATGTCGAGATGGCTTGTGACGACGATGTTCGGCGCGTCACCGGCTTCAGCGGCCAGCGTCACGGCCTGCTTGAACTCGGCCCAGCCGCCGAAATCGGCCTTGTGTTCGACCGTAATCGACAGCTCTTCACCCCGGATTGCGGCTTCGCGCTCCAAAATGTCGGCGGCAATTTCGATGGCTTCCCAGCGGTAGCTGTCGGCATCGCCCGAGCCGCCGGCCCAAACGGTCATGGTGTAGTCTTGCGCCAGTGCGGCACCGGCAAGCACGCCGGTCAGTGCCGTGGCAGTCAGAAAGGTGCGGGTCATGGGTCACTCCTGTTGGTCGTCCGGCGTCGCAGATCCACCGGACCTTATGACGGGATCAGGCTCCCGATCGCGCCGCTGCACACGTGTGCAGCGGCATCCTCGGCCTATCTCCACATTCCAACAAAGAGGTAACGCTCTTCCGAAATCTCTGTGACGGCGCCGCGGCCGATTAGCCGAAGACGCGTCCGAGTGCTCCGCCAACCGCATCGGTGATCGCATCGATATCGTCAGAGGTCGCGATCAGCGCGGGGCTGAAGCAAAGCGTGTTGTTATAGCCCGGGACCGATCGGTTGGTCGCCCCTATGATCACGCCTTGGTCCATGCAATCTGCCACGACCGCCTGCACCAGTTTCTCGGAAACGGGTTCTTTCGTCTGCCGATCACTCACAAGCTCGGCCCCGCAGAAAAGTCCCTTGCCCCGCACGTCGCCGATGACGGCATGGCGCTCCATCAGTTCACGCAGATTGGACATCAGGCGTTCGCCCATCGCCGCTGTATTGGCGATCAGCCTCTCTTCCTCGATGATCCGGAAGTTCTCGAGCGCGGCAGCCGGACCCGCGGTACAGCCCCCGAAAGTCGAGATGTCGCGGAAATAATCCATCGGGTCGTCCGCGTTGCCCTTAAACATCTCGAAGACCGTTTCGGTCGTCACCATACAGGCGATGGCGGCATATCCACTCGCCACACCCTTGGCCATGGTTACGAAATCGGGTCTCACGCCCCAATGCTGGTAACCAAACCATTCTCCAGTGCGCCCACACCCGCAAACGACCTCGTCAATATGCAAAAGGATCTCGTAGCGATCGCAGATGTCCTGAACCCGTTCCCAGTATCCAGTCGGTGGCGGGATCACTCCACCCCCGGCCGTTACGGGCTCAAGGCACAGCGCCCCAACCGTGTCCGGCCCTTCGCGAAGGACCACCTCTTCGATGGCATCCGCTGCGCGTTCTCCGTAGTTCTCGACATCCCATTGCGCGCGGTACTCAAGGCAATGCGGCACGCGAACGAACCCTGGGGCGAACGGCCCGTATTGCGCGTTGCGTTCGTCCTGACCGCCCGCGGACATCGCACCAATGGTCGAGCCGTGGTAGTCCCGCTCCCGGTACAGGATCTTGTTCTTTTTCCCTCCGAACCGCTTGTGGGCGATCTGACGGATCATCTTGAAGGCTTTCTCGTTCGCCTCGGAACCTGAATTCGTATAATAAACACGGCTCATCCCCGGCATCTTCGAGATCAGAAGCGCGGCAAAGTCCGCGCCCGGAACCGTGCCCGCCGATCCGGCGAAGTACGGCATCTTGACCAGTGCGTCGCGTACCGCATCGGCGATCCGGGTGCGCCCATAGCCCACATTCACCGTCCAGACCGCGCCCGAGACGGCATCGAGATGCTCTTTCCCGCGGGCATCCCAGACCCGCATGCCCTTGCCTTCTACGATGACCCTTGGGTCGTGATCCTCAAACGGCTTGTGCTGGATCAGATGGTGCCAGAGATGAGCACGATCCGCCTCGATCACCGCAGACAGGTCATTCGGATGCAAGGGCGTGTTCATCGGCGGTTCTCCCGGTGCTGGACTTCTGGACCCTGCCCAAGCCGAAAGTCGCACCATAGGGCCAGCTCCCTCCCCTTGATAGAGCCAGAACCGGTCAATCGTTGCGCTAAACCGCTGTGCCTGCACTGGCCGGGACACTGAATTCAGGCCAGACTGGGCGCGCAATGCTGCTTCAACTCGATCACTTCCGCCTCGGGTCCGACAAGGACATCACGCTTCAGCACCAGATCAAGCGGATGATCGTGGATGGGATCCTGACCGGACGATTCCGTCCGGGCGACCGTCTGCCGTCCTCGCGCGGGTTGTCGCGCCATCTGGGGATCAGCCGGATCACCGTAACCCTCGCCTATGCCGATCTCGTGGCTGATGACTACTTAACGTCGGAAGGCCGCCGCGGTTACTTCGTCTCCGAAGGCGCGCCCAGCGCCGCCCCGGCCCTGCCGCCGGCAGACCAATCCGAAGCCTCTGTGGATTGGGCCCGGATTCTTGGACCCCGCCGTTCTTCGTCGCCGACCATCGACAGGCCGAGGGACTGGCAGAACTACCCTTACCCCTTCATCTACGGCCAGACCGACCGCAAGCTATTCGATCAAGGGGCGTGGAGAGCCTGCGCTTTGATGGCGCTGGGTCAACGGGACTTCGAGGCGCTGACGGCTGACCGCTACGACAGCGACGATCCGGAACTGGTCGAAAACCTCCTTCGACACATTCTGACCCGCCGCGGCATTCGCGCGACCCCCGACGAGATTCTGATCACACTGGGGGCACAAAACGCGCTTTGGATCGCGGCCCATCTTGTATTGACCCAGCGCCGGACGGCCGCAGTCGAAAATCCCTGCTATCCCGGTTTGCGGGACATCCTTGCCCAGACACGGTGCCGGATCGCGCCAGTCGACGTGGACGCAAACGGCCTGCCGCCGCGTGACCTGCCCGAGGGTATCGACGCCGTCTTTGTTACGCCCAGCCACCATTGCCCCACGAATGCAACGCTGCCCATCGACCGCCGCCAGACGCTCCTGCACATGGCCGCCGAACGTGGCTTCGTGGTCGTGGAAGACGACTACGAGTTCGAGATGGCCTTCCACCGCGCGCCGTCCCCGTCGCTGAAGTCTTTGGACCGGGCTGGCTTGGTTATCCATGTGGGCTCTTTCTCGAAATCCCTCTTTCCGGGCTTGCGTCTTGGCTATGTTGTGGCTTCGGCCCCTTTTATTGCCGAGGCGCGGACGGTCCGGGCGACGCTTCTGCGCCATCCGCCGGGGCATCTGCAGCGGACCGCGGCCTATTTCCTGTCACTCGGGCATTACGACGCGCAGGTGAACCGAATGCGTAAGACATTTGCCCGCCGGCGCGACGTGATGCGCGCGGCGATCGACGACCAGGGGCTGATTCTCGGGGCCGGGGTGGCCGATGGCGGTTCGTCGTTCTGGATGGCCGCGCCAAAAGGAACAGACACCGTCGATCTGGCACGCGGACTGCACGCCGACGGGGTCGTCATCGAACCGGGTCAGTCGTTTTTTGCGGGGTCGGACGCGCCGCGGAACTTTTACCGGCTCGCCTATTCCTCGATTCCGTCCTCGCGCATCCCCGACGGTATCCAAAAGATCGCTGCCGCGATCTCGCGCGCCGCCTGACCCCCCTTTCGCCCGATCGCTGCTTCCGCCATCATCGCGGGTATCGAAACACCCGGGGCTCCATGCAAGTCGCATCCAAATCCGTTCAGATCGGCGACATCACGGTCGCCAATGACCGTCCTTTCGTGCTGATCGCCGGACCCTGCCAGATCGAAAGCCGTGATCATGCGCTGATGATGGCCGAAGGTATCGCCAGTGCGGCAGAAGCGGCCGGAATCCCCTGGATCTACAAGTCAAGCTACGACAAGGCCAACAGGTCATCGATCAATGCCGCACGCGGGATCGGAATGGAGGATGGCCTGGCGATCCTGGCGGAGGTGCGCGAGACTTTCGGCTGCCCGGTTCTGACAGACGTCCACTTGCCCGATCATTGCGGGCCGGTCGCAGAGGTCGTGGATGTCCTGCAGATCCCCGCCTTCCTGTCGCGCCAGACGGATCTGCTTCTGGCCGCCGGAGAAACCGGGCGCGCCATAAACGTCAAGAAAGGCCAGTTCCTTGCGCCGTGGGACATGGCCAATGTCGCCTTCAAGATCGCATCGACCGGGAACGATGCCATCTTGCTTTGCGAACGCGGAACATCTTTCGGATACAACACACTTGTGAGCGATTTTCGCGCGTTGCCGCAGATGGCGGAAACGGGGTATCCCGTCGTCTTCGATGCAACCCATTCCGTCCAGCAACCGGGTGGCCAGGGGACCTCGACCGGCGGCGACCGGACGATGGTCCCCCCGCTGGCAAGGGCCGCTGTTGCGGTGGGTTGTGCCGCCCTTTTCATCGAGACACACAACGATCCTGACAACGCTCCATCGGACGGACCCAACATGGTACCATTGCCCGAACTCGGCCCCCTTCTCTCCCGCCTCCGGGCCATTGAGACGGCGGCACGGTCCTGATGTTCACTGCCGCAGAACTCGAAGACGCTGCACGACTGGTCCATCGTCAGGCCGGAGCGACCCCCGCAATCCACTGGCCGACCCTTGCGGCACGTGCGGGTGCAGAGGTTTGGATCAAGCACGAGAATCACAATCCCACCGGCGCATTCAAGGTCCGCGGCGGCATCACTTTCATCGATTGGCTGATCCGCACAGCCCCGGACAGTCCCGGCATCATCACGGCAACGCGTGGCAACCATGGCCAATCGCAGGCCCGCGCGGCGACCGCCGCCGGGTTGCGAGCCGTGATCTACGTCCCACGCGGAAACTCCGTGGAAAAGAACGCCGCCATGCGGGCCTATGGGGGCGAGGTGATCGAACACGGGGCGGATTTCGACGAGGCCAGGCAAGAAGTCTTCCGAGTCGCCGAGGAAGAGGGGCTTACCTTCGTTCCGCCGTTCCACACAGAATTGGTCCGCGGCGTCGCCACCTATGCGTGGGAGCTTCTGTCGGCGCATCCGGACCTCGACACGCTTTACGTTCCGATCGGATGCGGGTCCGGGATCGCAGGATGCATCACCGCCCGCGATGCCCTGAAACACCCGGCCAAGATCGTGGCTGTCGTGGCGGAAGCGGCCCAGACCTCACGGTTGTCGGTCGAGGCCGGGCATCCGGTCGAGACCAACACCGCCCAAACCTTTGCGGACGGCATGGCGGTGCGCGTGCCGGTTCCCGAAGCATTGGAGATCTATCAAGAAGGGGCCGAGCGGTTTGTGACGGTCACCGACGACGAGATCGCCGACGCTGTTCGCGCCTATTATACGGACACCCATAATCTTGCCGAAGGCGCCGGTGCCGCGCCCCTTGCGGCGCTGCTCCAGGAAAAGGATCGAATGGCAGGCCGGAAGGTGGCCCCGATCCTTTGCGGAGGCAATATTGATACGGCATGGTTCCAGACGATCCTGTCGGGTGGAACGCCGACGGCATAGCTTGCCAGTCATCTTCGCGGCTCGGATGGCGGTCAGACCCAGGTAACCGCCCGATCAGAAAGCGTGGCCAGGCGGGCGCGGATTGTATCGCGCAGCGGCCCCTCTCTCGGTACATCGCGCAGGGTTGTCATCCAGTCCTCGGAGGGAACTGCGCCCTTGCGAAGTCGACGCCATGTGAGGGCGCGCAGAACACTTTCAGCCTCGGCATTCACGCGGTCCGGGATCTCGGCATTCGTAAGAACGCCCCAGACGCCCGCCCAAAGCCTCCCCACTGACCACGGATTGTACCCGCCGCCGCCCAATACGAGATAGCGGGGCGCCAGCGGGCGAAGCGTCGCAACCACGTTCCAATGGGCATTGTTCGACAATGTCAGTCGCGACAACGGATCCTCGGTAACCGCATCGGCACCGCATTGCAGGACCACAGCCTCGGGCCGATGTGCAGTCACACGCGGAAGGATCAATGCATCCAGCACCGCGCGCATTTCGGTGTCGTTGAAACCTGCCGGGACCGGCAGGTTCCAAACCTGTCCCGCACCGCGATCTTCCAAAGCGCCGGTAAACGGCCATCGGCGTTCTTCGTGCACCGAGAGGACCAGCGTTTCAGGATCGTCACGAAAGGCGAATTCAACGCCATCGCCATGATGTGCATCGATGTCGACATAGGCGATACGGCCGACGCCCTGTCGGCGCAGAGAGAGAATCGCGAGCACCGGGTCGTTCAGATAACAAAAACCGGCGGCTCGGTCGGGCATCCCGTGATGTGTGCCGCCGGCGGGATGGTAGATGACCCCGGGATCCGCCAGCATTTCGCCAGACAAAAGCGATCCGCCCGCAGCCGTGGCAGGCCGCCGGTACATCTCGGGAAAGACGGGGTTCGATGCGGTCCCGAGGCCATGGCGATCGCGTACCGCATCGCTGACTTGGCCGCTTGCCTCCGCAGCCTGAAGCGCGTCCAAATACGCCCTGTCGTGCCAGAGTTCGAGCGTCTTTGGTTTCGCCCGCGGGCTTGGTACGAACGCCTTGGTGTCAAGCCAGCCCAGAGCCCGGACAAGGTCCGTCGCCGTCGAGACCCGGGGAATCGAAAGCGGATGCCAGTTTCCATAGGTCGATCGACGATAGATCTCGGCGCCGACAAAGCGCGGCGCACGGCCAGCCGAGTTATCCAAGACTCTGCCCACAGCTTTCTGGACTTTCCCCTCGACATATCGCGGATTTGTAGCTTCCCCGCTGACCCGGCATCATGGTAGCGTTTGTATATACACGCCGCTGCCCCGGATGCTCTCGACCTATGTCAATTGGCAAGTTCAAAGCCCGTCCCATTCATCTGCCCGCCGCGATGAAGCGCGAAGTGCGCACTCAGTTCGGCGCCCTCTGCTGGCGTCGTCGCAAAGGTAAGTTGAAGATCGCCCTTGTCACGAGTCGGCGCTCGGGTCGGTGGGTCCTGCCCAAGGGTTGGCCCATGGACGGAGCCACGCCGGCCGACGCAGCAGCCCGCGAAGCTTGGGAAGAAGCGGGGGTCGAGGGCCGCGTGGTCGAGACCTGTATTGGCATCTATTCCTACACCAAAGAGATGGAAGACCGCGCCGATCTGCCCTGTGTTGTCGCCGTTTTTCCCGTCAAGGCGCGTTCGGTTGCAAAGTCTTGGCCTGAGGATAGCGAGCGTGTCCGGCGCTGGGTTTCGCCCGCCAAGGCGGCCGATCTCGTGGACGATCCGGAACTCGGCCAGATTCTTCGCGGGTTTGATCCGCGCGCCGTTGGCGCTTAACAATGCGGCAAATGCGGCGTTGATCCGGCCATCGGATCGCCTATCTTGCGTCAAGTTATCCACACGCCGGTCGAGATGATCCGTTTCACGCTCAAATGCGCCGAAGGGCACGCCTTCGAAAGCTGGTTCCAGTCCAACAAGGCGTTCGACATGTTGTCGGAGACCGGGCAGTTGACGTGCCCGGAATGCGGATCGGCTACCGTAGAAAAGGCTCCGATGGCACCGCGGCTATCGTCCGAGAAAACAACCGATCCTGCGCCCAAGGCCGAGCCGAAAGAGCCCGACCCGCGCGCCGAGGCGATGGCCGAACTCCGCCGGAAGGTCGAAGAGAACGCCGATTACGTGGGGCGCCGGTTTGCTTCGGAAGCCCGGGCCATGCATGTCGGCGACGCGCCGGGACGGTCGATCTGGGGCGAGGCCAGCGTTGCAGAGGCCAAAGAATTGCTGGATGACGGCGTACCGGTGGCACCGGTCCCCGGACAACCCCGCCGGCGCACGAACTGAGATGACGGTCTTGATTACAGGTGCAAGCCGCGGCATCGGGGCCGCCCTTGCCGAGGCGGCGACACGCGCCGGCCACGATGTGATCGGCACCGCCCGCGATCCCAAAAGCGGTTCCGGACTTCTTCCGCTTGAGGTGACAGACCAGGCCAGCCACGCCCGACTTGCCGAGACAGTTGGGCACCGGCCGATCGAGACGCTGGTCTGCAATGCAGGGGTCTATCCCGACAAGGGCCAGACCCTGGCGGACGGATACCCGGCCGATATGTGGGCGGAAGGTTTTGCTGCGAATGTGACCGGCGTCTTTCTCACGATCCAGACACTCCTGCCCAATCTCCGCGCGGCGCATGGTGCGAAGATCGGCATTATCTCAAGCCAGATGGCCAGCCACACCCGCGCACCGGGCGGCTCTTACATCTACCGGGCATCGAAGGCAGCAGTCTTGAACCTCGGTCGCAACCTTGCAACGGATCTCGCCGGCGAGGGGATCGCCGTCGGCATCTACCATCCTGGCTGGGTCCGAACCGATATGGGCGGCGCTTCGGCAGATATCGGCGTCGAAGAGGCCGCCACCGGCCTGCTCGACCGCCTTGCGTCTCTCTCGATCGCCACCACGGGTGTTTTTGAAACCTGGGACGGACGTTCCCACCCGTACTGAGCCCGCCGATCCGGCCAAGATCCCTTGCTCTCCGGGCGCCAAGCGCCTATGACGCCGCGGGTTTTTCCAGGGGCTTCGATGTCCATCCTCGTCATGAAATTCGGTGGCACGTCCGTGGCCACGCTGGATCGGATCCGCCGCGCCGCCAAACGCGTGGGCCGTGAAGTGGCCGCCGGACACGACGTGATCGTGATCGTCTCTGCGATGGCAGGGCGGACGAATGAACTCGTCGGCTGGGTGCAGGAGACGGCCCCGTTCTTCGACGCGCGCGAATACGATGCCGTGGTGTCGTCCGGTGAGAACGTCACCGCGGGGTTGATGGCGCTGACCCTGCAGGAAATGGATGTGCCTGCCCGATCCTGGCAGGGCTGGCAGGTCCCGCTTCTGACGACATCGGCCCATGGGGCCGCCCGGATCGAAGAGATCCCGACCGACAACATCTCAGCAAAGTTCGCCGAGGGCATGCGGGTCGCAGTCGTCGCCGGGTTTCAAGGGATCAGCCCCGAGGGCCGCATCACAACGCTGGGCCGAGGCGGATCCGACACGACGGCGGTGGCCTTCGCCGCAGCCTTCGACGCGGTTCGCTGCGATATCTACACGGATGTGGACGGGGTCTACACGACCGATCCAAGGGTTTCTGACAAGGCCCGCAAACTCGACCGGATCGCCTTCGAAGAGATGCTGGAGCTGGCCTCGCTCGGGGCCAAAGTTCTGCAGACACGGTCGGTCGAACTCGCCATGCGCTATAATGTTCGCCTTCGGGTTCTCTCAAGCTTCGAAGATAACGGGGACAATGCTGGCACCCTGGTCTGTGCCGAGGAGGATATCGTGGAGAAGAACGTGGTCGCCGGGGTCGCCTATAGCCGCGACGAAGCCAAGATGACGCTGATTTCGGTTGCGGACCGACCCGGTATCGCCGCGGCCATCTTTTCGCCCCTGGCCGAAGCGGGTGTGAACGTCGACATGATCGTCCAGAACATCTCCGAAGAGGGCCGGACCGACATGACGTTCTCTTGCCCGACCGATCACGTGGCGCGAGCCGAAAAGGCCATGAGCGAGTCCAAGGACCGTGGCGAGATCAACTTCCACGATCTTGTCGCCGACACCGGCGTGGCCAAGATCTCGGTGGTCGGGATCGGCATGCGGAGCCATGCCGGTGTGGCCAGCCAGATGTTTCGCGCCCTGCGCGACGAGGGGATCAATATCAAGGTGATCACCACCTCCGAGATCAAGATCTCGGTCCTGATCGACCGCAAATACATGGAACTCGCCGTGCAAGCGCTTCACGACGCGTTCGGTCTCGAAACGGCCTCCTGATCGGCGCATCGCCCAGAACACGCTGGCCAAGCGGCGGGCCAGATGCGAGACTGGGCCGCCATTGTGACAGGGACAGCCGGTGCAAACCGGATCAAATGGGCATGAGCCAAAGCACCGAAAGCGAAAGCCGCAAGCTTCTCGGACGCCTTCAGGCCGTCATGGCCGAGGCCGAGGCCGGCCAGGCACGGCTGGACAAGATCGTGCGCCTCGTGGCCACGTCGATGGAAACCGAAGTTTGCTCGATCTACCTGCACCGCGACGCGGAAACGCTTGAACTCTGCGCGACCGAGGGCCTGAACCCCGAGGCCGTCCACCAGACTCGGATGCGGCTGGGTGAAGGGCTGGTCGGACGTGTGGCCCGACGTGCGCGCCCGATCAACACAGCCAACGCCCCTCAGCACAAGGGCTTTCGCTATATGCCGGAAACCGGGGAAGAGATCTTCTCGTCTTTTCTTGGTGTCCCGATCCAGCGTCTGGGCGAGAGCCTTGGTGTGCTGGTCGTCCAGTCGAAAGACGCCCGCGAGTTCACCGACGACGGGGTCTATGCGCTGGAAGTCGTGGCCATGGTCCTGGCCGAGATGACCGAACTTGGCGCGTTCGTGGGCGAAGGTACCGGGGTTGAGGCGCGCCATACACAGCCCGAATTGTTCCGCGGCGGCATCGGTCAGGAAGGGGCGGCCGAAGGACATGTTTGGTTGCACGAGCCTAGGGTCGTGGTGACGAACCCGTTCGCCGAAGATCCCGAGGCCGAGCGAACCCGGCTTGTCGCCGCCGTCGACCAATTGCGCATGTCCGTGGATCAAATGCTCTCGACTGCCGATCCCACGGATAAAGAGCATCGCGACGTCCTCGAAGCCTACCGCATGTTCGCCAATTCCCGGGGCTGGCTGCGGCGGATGGAGGACGACATCGCCCGGGGGCTCTCCGCAGAAGCCGCCGTTGAAAAGGAACAATCGTCGGCCCGGGCCCGAATGGACGACGCGGATGCCTATTTGCGGGAACGCCTGCATGACCTTGACGATCTTTCCAACCGGCTCCTCCGCATCCTGACGGGACAGGGCGCTGACACAGGCGCGTCCTTGCCCGACGACCCGATCCTCGTGGCGCGCAATATCGGGCCGGGCGAACTCTTGGAATATGGCCGTCGGCTCAAAGGTATTGTTCTGGAACAGGGCTCGGTCGGAAGCCACGCCGCCATCGTCGCCCGCGCCTGGGCCATCCCGCTGATCGTCAACGCCGAGCGGATCACGACCGAAGCCCTTAACGGGGATCACGTCATGGTCGATGCCGAACAGGGCGCCGTGCATCTGCGCCCCGAAGAATCGGTCATCCGGGCCTTTCGTGACAAGCTGGCGATGCGCGCCGAGGCTCAGAAACGCTATGTCTCCTTGCGCGGGGAACCTGCACAGGCAAAGTGCGGATCAACGGTTGCCCTTCAGATGAATGCGGGCCTGATGGCCGACCTGCCGTCTTTGGAAAGCTCCGGCGCCGAGGGGGTTGGCCTGTTCCGGACGGAACTGCAGTTCCTCGTTCGCAACCAGGTTCCGCGGCGTGGCGAGCTGGCGGCGCTTTATGCCCGGGTCATGGATGCCGCGAAGGGCAAGCGTGTTGTCTTTCGCACGCTCGACATCGGGTCCGATAAGGTCCTCCCGTACATGAAACCCCAGGACGAACCGAACCCGGCACTGGGTTGGCGCGCAATCCGCGTCGGGCTCGACAAGCCGGGCGTTATGCGGATGCAGATCCAAGCCCTCATCCGCGCCGCCGAAGGCCGACCGCTGACGGTGATGTTTCCTTTCGTGGCGCAATTCGACGAGTTTCGGGCAGGCCGGTCCATGGTCCTGAAAGAGATCGACCGGGAAGCGAAACTGGGCCACGTGCTACCCGAGAAACTCGAGATCGGGGCAATGCTCGAAACGCCCAGCCTCGCATTCGCGCCACGGCAGTTCTACGAGATGGCCGATTTCATCTCGATCGGCGGCAACGATCTGAAGCAGTTCTTCTTCGCCGCAGACCGTGAAAACGAACGGGTCCGGCGCCGCTACGATACACTGAACGTGTCGTTCCTTACCTTCATTGAACAGATCGTCGCCCGCTGCGCCGAGGCGGATACGCCGGTCAGCTTCTGCGGCGAAGACGCGGGGCGCCCGATCGAGGCCGTGTGCTTTGCGGCGATGGGCCTTCGTACGCTGTCGATGCGCCCGGCATCGATCGGTCCCGTCAAGCATCTGATCCGGCGCGTGAACCTTGATGAAGCCAA
>JBCBKU010000025.1:0-42688 GCA_038521345.1 Pseudomonadota bacterium
CGCCTGCAAGAGCAGGTTGCCGACGCCTTCACGACCATCTCGGCCCCAAGGTATCACGTCGCGGGCAATCATGACCTTTATCATCTGACGGCCGAGGAGAACGCGAATCTTCTGGGTCAATCGGTGGCATCGGAGGTGATCGACCTTGGCGCGTGGCAGTTGTTGCTGTGGCGGGCGGATGCGAAGATCACATGGACCGAGACCTCCCGGGGATTCTCGCTGCCCGAGACTGACTATCTCTGGCTGTCGCGTCAGATAGTAGCCGCAGAAAAACCGTCCTTGATAGCCACCCATGTACCGGTCTCCGGGCACAGCCAGATCGGCAACTACTATTTTCAGGCGAACCCCGATGTGGCGGGCTATCCGCAATCCCCACGGGTCCGTGCGGCCCTTGCCCAAGCCAAGGTGCCGGTGGTCTGTCTCGCCGGGCATGTGCACTGGAACACCGTCACCCAGATCGATGGTATTTTCCATCTCACACAACAATCGTTGACCGAAAGCTTCACGACAGGCGGTACGCCGGCGGGCGCCATGGCCATCCTTGAACTCGGCGACGAGATCTCGTGGCATGTCAGCGGGCTCGATCCCTTCGCATGCAGTTTCCGTCCGTCCGCGACCCGCTGGACCCCGCCCCTGCAGCCCTTCCTAAGGACGCGCCCCGCCGTATCAAAGGAAGGTTAATGCGCATGTTCGCTGACTTCGGCGCCTGCCAGCAAGAACGGCGGCGCGCGCAGGATTAGCTGGCTGGCGACTGGTGCGTCCCGCAATTCGAATAGCCTCTGGGGAGCCCTATCGCGCGGCAAAACGAGCTGGACCCGGTCGTCCTGTTCGGTTTGCCCGCCCCCCTCCTCCGGCCGAAGCCGATCTGGTCCGGGATTGACCTTAAACCAGCTGCGCGGCGCCAAGGATTGGGCGCACGGCGCGCTCCGAGTTCAAGGATCTATGTTCGGATCAAGCGCATCGCGGAGCCAATCGCCGACGAGGCTCATCGAGAGTGTGATGACAAAGATGGTCATGCCGGGAATGACGGCGATCCACCACGACAGCAACAGATGGTTGCGGCCCGAGCCCAGCATCTCGCCGAGGCTGGTAAGCGGCGGTTGGATACCGAGGCCGAGGAAGCTGAGCGCTGTCTCGAGAAGGATTGTCGAGGGGAAGTTGAGCGTCACCTGAACGATCAGGATATTGGCCACATTGGGCAGGACGTGCCGGGCGTAGAGCCGCCACGGTCGCGCGCCAAGTGCGCGCAGGGCCGAGACATAGCCTTCTTGCTGCGCTGCAAGGACGGCGCCGCGAACCAGACGGGCATAAGTCTCCCACCCCGCGAGCCCGACCAATGCGACAAAAAGCCAGAACGCATTCCCGAAAAGGGCCAAGACCCCGAGGACGAGGATCTGAAATGGCAGCGCGGCCTGAGCATCGACAAGCGCCATGATCAGGCCGCCGACAAAACCCTTGGAATGCGCCGCGACGAACCCAAGGAACGTGCCGAGGACGGCGCCGATCAGAGTGCCCAGCAGCGCAACACCAAGGCTGACCCTGAGCCCATAAAGCAATCGGCTCAGGATATCGCGACCGAGCGCGTCGGTCCCAAGGGGATAGGTCCAATCGCCCCCCATCCAGACCGGTGGCTGAAAGCGATTGCGGAGGCTCTGGTCGGTGAAGTCATGCGGGGCAAGAAAGCCTGCGAAGAGGCCGCAAAGACTGAGAAAGATCAGAATTCCGAGCGCTAAGGAGACGAGGATCGAAGGACGGTGGCTCGCTAAAAGACCCTGTGGTTCGGTGTCAACGTTTTCGCTCATGCCCCTCCTCCCGTTGCCGCGGATCGAGCCAGGCATAGGCCAGATCGACCAGAAGGTTGGCGGTGACCATGGTGATGGTCACGATGACGATGATAGCCTGAACGATGGCCAGTTCGCGCGCCGTCACCGAGTTGACGAGAAGCCGCCCGACGCCTGGCCATGCGAAGACGGCTTCAACCACAACTGACCCTGCGATCATATCTCCAAGCCGGAACCCCAGAAGAGTCACGATCGGGATCGCTGCGTTGGGCACCGCATGCCAGAGGATCCGGCGCGGGCGGCGGAGGCCCTTCGCCTGAGCCGTGCGCATGTAGGGGCGGTTCATCACTTCTAGCATCGAGGATCGCGCAAAGCGGGCGATGCTGCCCGCCCCCGCCGTGCCGAGTGTCACGACCGGGAGAAGAAAGTGAGCCAGAGTTCCGGTGCCCGAGCTTGGGAGCCAGCGGAAGGTCATCGCGAAAATCAGGATCAGGATGATCCCGATAAAAAAGTTCGGGAGCGCGAAGCCGAGGACGGCAAACCCCATCGCGAACCGGTCCAGCACCGTGTTGCGGTAGAGCGCGGCAAGGATACCAAGGGGGATGCCAAGGACGAGGCTGAAGACGAAAGCGGCAAAGCCGAGTTGCAGAGTGGCCGGGATCCGCTCGAGCACAACGTCCAGCGCATCGCGTCCATCCCGGAACGACTGGCCCCAGTCGCCTTGAAACAGTCCCCAGAAGTACTGGAGATACTGCCGCCAGATCGGTTGGTCGAAACCGTAGAGAACGGTGTAGTAGTCAACCACGTCGGGCGGCGCGTCATCGCCCAGAAGCGCCTCGAGCGGGTCGCCCGAAAGGCGCAACACGATGAAGACCAGCGTGAGGAGCCCCCAGACCGTCAGGACGCCACGCAATGTCCGCAGGACGATAAAGCGACCCATCAGACGGCCCTCGCCGACGCGGCGCGGCGGTCGCGGGGGTGGGTGATCGGCGCCGAAGCGATCAGGAGCCGGGAATAGGGATGTTGCGGGTCGGCGAAAAGCTCGGTCGTCTCCCCCTCTTCCACCACGCGCCCCGCCTGGACGACCATGACGCGGTCGACGAGGGTACGCACCAGGGAGAGATCGTGCGAGACGATCAAGAGGCTCATCTCAGATTCGCGCTGGAGGCGTGCGAGGAGATCAATGATCTGCGCGCCAACACTGACGTCGAGGGCCGAAACAGGCTCGTCGCAGACGATGAAGCGCGGCGCGAGGACCAGGGCGCGGGCAATCACGACGCGCTGTTTTTGCCCCCCGCTGAGCGCGCCGGGGAACTTGCGGTGTACGGTGGCGTCGAGGCCAACCTGATCAAGCGCGGCGGCGGCGCGCGCAAGGCGGGCATCGGGCGCCCCGATCTCGAAGATGTCGAGCGGTTCCTTGACCTGCTCAAGAATGCGGGCCCGCGGGTCGAGCGCGCTGTGCGGGTCCTGGAAGATGATCTGGAATTCTTGCCGAAGTGCTTGCCAGTGCGGGTCGCCGCGGCGCGGCATGGGCTTGCCGTCGACCGTGACGGTTCCGATGTCGGGCGCCTCAAGACCGAGGAGGATGCGCCCGATGGTGCTCTTTCCCGAACCGCTTTCACCGATCAGCCCAACGATCTCGTTCCGGCCGATCGTGATGTCGACGCCATCCACGGCCACCGTTTCCGTCCGCGCTTCGAAGAGCCGGCGACGCGAGTTGGGGTAGCGGCGCGTGAGGCCTTCGGCCGTAATCAGCGGGGCCGGGATTTTGGGCCTCGCATGCGTCCGCCGGGTTTGTCGCCGTGCCCTGAGGAGCCGTTGCGTATAGGGGTGTTCAGGGGCGTCAAAGATCCGCTCCACGGGTCCCATTTCGACGATTTGTCCACGATACATGACCGCGACTCGATCGGCCATCTCGGCCACCACGCCCATGTCATGGCTGATCATCAGAAGTGCCAGATTATGGCGAATGCGGAGCTCGCGAAGGAGGTTCAGGATCTGCGCCTGGACTGTCACATCCAGCGCCGTGGTCGGCTCATCGGCAATCAGCAATGACGGTTTGGCCGAGAGCGCCATGGCGATCATGACACGCTGGGCCATGCCGCCCGAAAGCTGGTGCGGGTACGCGACGAGGCGCCGCTCGGGTTCCCGGATGCCGACGGAAGTGAGGAGCTCCAAAGCTTCGGCCCGCGCATCTCTGAGTGATCGGGTGTTGTGCGAGCGGATAGCCTCGACCAACTGGGTTTCGACCGTTTGAACGGGGTTGAGCGCCGGAACAGCCTCCTGAAAGATCATCGAGATGTCGCTTCCGCGGATCTCGGCAAGAGCACGATCACTGAGGCCGAGAAGCGTGCGCCCGTCCAGCATGACGGTCCCGTCTGCCGACACACCCGGGCTGTGGAGATCGAGAATGCTAAGCGCGGTCAGGCTCTTGCCTGACGCCGTCTCGCCGACAATGCATAGCGTTTCGCCACGCGCAACGTCAAAGCTGACGCTCTCAACCGCCCGTTTGCGACCGCTCGAGGACGGCACCGTTACGGTCAGGCCGGAGACGTGCAAAAGGGGCGCCGGAGCGCCCCCTTCTTGGCTATTCGAATCCGTCACAGATCAGTTGCCGACGGCCAGTCGCAGGTTGTCTGGACGGAAGTCCTCCCAGAACTGAGGGGTCGGCGTGTACTCGATCCCGGCGCGCATCGCGTAGATGTCGGCCGGGTGGTAAAGGAACGTCGATGGGACCTCGGTCAGGTAGATGTCCGCCGCCTCGGCGAAGGCGGCGCGGCGCGTTTCGAGGTCCACGGTCGTCTCAAGGGTGTTCATCAGCTCATTGAACCGATCGCTGGACCAGTATTCGTAGCGCGTCTGGATCGCCGAATTCGGCCCGTAGGACACCGCCAGCTGGCCCAGTGGATCCGGGAAACGCCAGGTGTTCGACCAAGTATAGATCATCGCCTCGGGCGTCCGCTGCGCGCTCCAGCTTTCCATCGGCTCAAGCTCGATATTTACGCCAATATCCGTCCACATTTCCTGAAGAATCTGAACCACCTCGTTGCCCAGCGTGTAGTAGAACGGGATGTAGCGCAGCGTGATCGTGTCGCCGTCGTAACCGGCTTCGGCCAGAAGCGCCTGGGCCTTTTCAGGGTCATAGGCAAAGTCCGGAATGCTGTCGTCGAACATCTCGTTAAACGAGGGAAGCTGCGGGCCCTGGGCGACGGTCGTCGTGCCCTGCCAGATGCTGTCGACAAGGGCCTGACGGTCGATGCCCAGGCTGAGCGCCTGACGCATGCGGCGGTCCTGCAGCTTCGGATGCGCCGCATTGAAAACGACCACGTGGGAGTTCTCGCGCGTGACCGCTTTGACTTGGATGTCATCGTAGCGTTCGAGGACCGGCAACTGATCCGGCGTCAAGTCGGCGGCGATGTCGAACTCGCCCGACACCAGCCCGGCGATCCGGGTCGAGACCTCGGGCACTTCGACAAAGGTCACCGAAGCAACGGCGGGCGGACCCATGAAGTAGTCGTCGTTCGAGACGAGGCGGATGGATTCACCGGCCTTGACCTCTTCAAATTTGAAGGGGCCGGTGCCGATGGGCGCCCACATCAGAGCGTCGGTCGCCTCCTTCATCCACTCGCTGGCCGGGACGCCATCCTTGGCAAAAGCCATATAGGCGGCCTTCTGCACGATGGGCGAGCCTTTGTTCGCCAGTCGGTGGATCATGATCGGGTCCGGCTTGGCCCAGGTCAGCTTGACCGCATGGGGCCCCATCGCCTCGACGCTCTCGAGCTGGCCGAGGGTCGATTTGACCGACCGAACCGGAGCGCCTTCGCCATAAACCCGCTCTGACCCGAACGAAAAGACGACGTCCGCCGAGGTGAACGGGGTGCCGTCGTGCCACATGACGTCGTCGCGCAGTTGCAGAACCATCTCGGTTGGACTGGTCTGTTCCCACGATGTGGCAAGGCCGGGCACCATTTCGGCTTCACCGGTTTCCGCCTGCGCCACGAAGTCCCGGCGGATCAGCGTGTCGAACACGGAGTGCGTGGTGCGCAGGTCCACATTGCCCGAGCGAATGCCCGGCTCAAGGCCGCGGGCAAGTTTCGGTACCGCAACGACCAAGTCCGGACGGTCGTCAGCCAGCACCATCGGCGCCGCGCCAACGGTGGTCAGCGCGGCCAAAGCAGCCAGCAGCGCTCTACGAAACGGGTTCATGGTTCCCTCCTGTGGAAGCATCTTTTGCCGAACGTTCTTCTTGTGGCTGGTGACAGGACCAGCACCACAAGTCGTGTCCGGAATGCATCGACTGGATCAGGACTACGGCACATCTATGTGACGCGCTGGATTGGAGAACCGCCAAACAGGGCACACAATTCCGGAGTTTGCGTGAAGCTTTTTTGAAAGTTAACGCGGACAGAGCGGTTGGCGCCGTCGACGCGGCCGTTTGTCAAAACGCGACCGGGCGCATTCGCGGCAGGTCCATCTTGTATCGGTCAGTTTATATTCACGCCGCACCAGACAGCCGAGTAACGCTCGCAATGCAGCATGATGGCCCGGTACGCGCCAAATCGATGCGGGTCAGGCAGGGCATATTGCTGCGCTCCTTCAAAAGCCTGCAGCAGCCCAACGAACGTGCCGCTCTCGGACAGCTGATCCCGCAGCCCGACCTCCTGAACGCGCCGCGTGATCAGGTAGAGCTTCACGTCCGGACCCGGATCGGTTCGGAAATCCGCACCCAATCCGAGGATCAATCCGTTGTCCTGAACATTGATTTGCCAGGCACCCTCGGCGCTGTGCGCCTTTGGCTCCCAGTCTTTTCCTGACTGTTCGAACGCATTCAAGTTCATGACGGAGCTCGCATCAAGCGGCGGACCAGAGGGTTCGACGAAAGTCCGTGCATTAGCACCGACAAAAAGACCGTCATCGAAACGCAGGCCAACAATTCCGTCTCAGTGGCAAAATCAAACTCGTCCAGGATGATCAGCGTGAACAGGATCGAGGCAAGACCGCGCGGGCCGAACCATCCAAGGAACAGCTTCTCAGATGTCGGCAATCCGGACCCGCCCAGTGAAATCCAGATCGGCACGATACGCACGAAGGTCAGGAACGCAGCCGCCAGCAGAACGGATTGGATCGAGATATGCGCCAGCCCGTCCGGCAACAGAAACGCGCCGAAACCGAAAAAAGCGGCCATGGTCAGGATCTGACCCGTGCCTTCCATGAATTCGCGTATGAAGTGGGGATCATGGCGGTATGCGTTGCCGAACACCATGCCAGCCACGAAGGCCGCGATAAAGCCGTTGCCCCCCACCAACTCGGCCACGAGGAAGGCGACGAAAGCGGTCGAGAGGAACACCACACCCTGCGCGGATTGCAGCGCCCAGTCCCTGTCCTCGACATAGTCCAGTGTGGTCGCAGCGATCCATCCCACCAACGCGCCGACAAGGGGCCCCAGAACGATCTGGAGCAACACGGTCAAGGCCAGCCCGTCGGTTTCCGCGGCGCCGCTTGCCGCGAACACCGCGCCCACCAGCACAAACGGCAGGACGAGCCCGTCATTGAGTCCGCTTTCCACGTTGATTGTTCCCCCGATCCTGTCGGGGACGTCTGGTTTAGACACGACAGCCTGGCCCAATGCAGCGTCGGTCGGTGTCAGCACCGCCGCGGTGAGAAGCGCCATCGCCAGACCTGCTGCCGGATTCAGGAAAAAGGCGACAAGTGTTCCAAGCGCGATGGTCAACGGCAATCCGATCGCCAGCATCCTCAACGGCAAGCCGAAGTTCGATCGAAGCCGGGACAACCGGACATGGCTTGCGTCGGCAAACAGGACGAGAACCAGAGTGATCTCTGCCAGAAACCGCTTGGCCATGTGCACGGAGGCGTCCGCGAAACCGACAGAGTGGACCGGGCCCGACAAGGCGAGCCCAAGCAATACGAAGATGATCGGTAGGGTCAGCAGGGTGCGCCCGACAGCTTTGGACATCATCGAATAGCCGATGAAGCCCAACAGCACGATCAGAATGACGAGTTCCGGATGCCAGCCACCGTGGTCCATCATCAGGCGTCCGCGACCGGAACCTGCCCCTGGGCGAGCTTGAGCCGGGTCCAAAGGTTCATGTTGATGACGATTGCGGCGATCTCGGCGATCTGTTTCTCGTCAAAATGCTTGGCCAGGGCCTCGTGCAGTTCTCCGAAACCGGGCAGATCGTAGGACGTCAGCCCCTCGCAATAGGCGATCGCCGCCTGCTCGTCGGGCGAGAACATGGTGCTTTCGCGCCAGCTTGGCAGATGGGCGACCTTGGCCGGATGCACGCCCTGATCGTGCGCGGCCTGAGTATGCAGGATCAGGCAATAGGAGCATTCGTTCATCTGTGCGACCCGCAAGCGCAAGAGCTGGGCCAGCTTCCTTTCGACGCCCATCTCGGCGGTGTAGCCCACCGATTTCGCCATCTCCTTGGCGATGCCGTGAAACTCGATGACGTCAGGATCGAAGCGGGTGTTCTTGAATTGTATGTCGTCCATGTCACTCTCCCGTGCGTGTGGATCTGTCGCCGCTCAATGAGGCGAGCCCTACCATCCTCCCCGGATGGACAGATGTCTCTCTGCTATGTTCAAACACATGTGACTGGCGACCGGTCGGCCGCCTGCCTTGTTCGCGTCACGCGCGTTTCAGATCCAGATTCTCGGCACCGAAGGATGCGATGAAGCGGTCCGCATCAATGCGAAAATCGGCATGAACAACGTTGCCGTCCGGATCAATCACCGTGAACCACGGCGTCCCGCCGCTGCGGTAATCCTCCATGAAAGTCGGGTAGCGCGCACCGTCGGTCGGCACATCATGCCCGAAGGGCAACCGCAGCCGATACTGCTCTTGGTTGACGGCCAATTTGTCAAACGTGTTGACGCCAGCGCCCTCGAATACCGTCTGGATGACGGCAAAGCCCACTCCCCGGTCTTCAAGCGCTCTGTGCAGACGCTTCAAAGTCGGAAACCCGCGTGAGTGGCATCCGGGGCACCAGTGCTGAAAGCAGTAGATGATCTTGGTGCCATCTCCCAGGTCAGCCAACTGCAATGGCGTGGCCATGTGCTTGCCGTCGCCATCGATCCAGTCGGTGACGCGCAGGTCCTTGGCAGTCTCGTACTGTCCACCGAATTGCATGGGGTCCTCAGAAATCCAGGCCAATGGCAGGGCGAAGGATCGCCCTGCATTTCCATGATCCAAGCTGCGCTACTCCGCGGCGTCGCGACGGGGCAAAACCCAGTCGGGGCGTACGAAATGGCAGGTGTAGCCATGGGGAATACGCTCAAGATAGTCCTGATGCTCTGGTTCCGCTTCCCAGAAATCGCCCACGGGCTCGACTTCGGTGACAACCCTGCCCGGCCAGAGACCGCTGGCCTCAACGTCCGCAATGGTGTCTTCGGCCACCAGCTTTTGCTCTTCGTCCGCATAGTAGATCGCCGAGCGATAGCTGCGCCCGCGGTCATTGCCCTGCCGATCCCTCGTCGTTGGATCGTGGATCTGGAAAAAGAACTCCAAAAGCTTCCGGTAGCTGATCACATCAGGATCGTAGATGATCTCGATCCCCTCGGCGTGGTCACCGTGGTTGCGATAGGTCGCGTTCGGAACATCCCCGCCGGTATAGCCTACCCGGGTATCCTTGACGCCCGGCAGCTTGCGGATCAGGTCCTGCATGCCCCAGAAGCAGCCTCCGGCCAAAACAGCCCGTTTCGTCATGATACGTCCTCCACTTGATCCAGAAATTCGCCGTAGCCTTCGGCTTCCATCTCGTCGCGATGGATAAACCGCAGGCTGGCAGAGTTGATGCAGTAGCGCAGCCCGCCCTGATCGACGGGGCCGTCGGTGAACACGTGCCCCAGATGGCTGTCGCCGTGGGTTGACCGAACCTCGGTCCGGATCATGCCGTGGCTGTCATCGCGCAACTCGTTGATATGGGCGGGCACGATCGGCTTGGTAAAGCTTGGCCATCCGCAGTGGCTGTCGAACTTGTCAGCCGACGCGAACAGGGGCTCTCCGGACACGATGTCAACGTAGATGCCCGGCTCTTTGTTCAGATAGAGTTCGCCGGTATAGGGCCGCTCAGTCCCGTTCTCCTGTGTCACACGGTATTGCTCGGGGGTCAGCTTTTTGATGGCGCTTTCGGACTTTTCGTATTTCATCGTAGGTGCCGTCCTCGCTTCATGATTGGCGTTGGCATGAAGATGGCACTGTACCTCGATCGTTTCCAATAGCGGGCGGCTATAGATTCAATACGAACAGCGCGATGGATTTCAGCCCGCGTGCCAGTCGTACTCAGAGGCCATATGGACAAACTTGCGGATCTCGTGCGCTGTCCCTGACCCGGACACTGTGACAAGAACCACCCGCCGTGTGAGATCCAGACCCTGAACGGGTTTGGTCACGATCCCCGGCAGGATCGCGGATCGCTCGGGCATGATGCAGATGCCATGCCCGTCGGCCACCATGCGCTGGACCCAGTCTTCCCTCTCGGACCGAAAGCGCGGATACATCACCGCGTCGCGATTCATGAAGTGCTCGACGATCTGGCTGTGAAACTCGCAGGCGAGCCGGTCCACGTAGGGGTATTGGGCAATCTCTTCTGTAGAGACGTCGTCTTTTTCCGCCAAAGGATGGTCAGGTCCACAGGCCAAGAGAAACCGCTCCTGAAACAGGGACACCACTGAAAGCTTCGGGTTGAATGCCGGCGGCTGAGGCAAGAGGCAAGCGTGAAGCTTGCCAGAAAGTACCGCCTCTGCCCCCTCCTTCATTGCCAAGGGGTGAAGGTTCACCGCAGCCATCGAAAGCTGTTGCAGCGCATAATCGAAGAAGCCTGTGAACCCGGTCGGCGCGATTGTCGTCGCCACCCCGATGTCAAGCACGCGCCCCAGTCCACGCGATGAGTTTTCGGAACGCTCCTGAATGTTCATCAAGGCCATGTCGATACGGATGAACTCCGCCTGCACCTCCCGACCGAGATCGGTCAGACGGCTGTCCTTGCCGTCGCGGTAGATCAAGGCTGAACCCAACTCTTCCTCGAGGCGCTGGATGGCACGCGTGAGACTGGGTTGTGTCACCCCGCTCAAACGGGCGGCCTCTGTGAAATTGAGTGTCTCCGAAAGGTTCAGAAAGTATCTTATCTGATTGAGTTCCAAACCAAGTCCTCCTCATCGCGCATCGCGGCGGCCCCTTTATCAAGAAAAGGCGCGGCAACGCGCACTTTATCAGATACAACCGCCCACCCGGATAACAGCATTCTAGGACCTGCAATTTCCCCGTTCCCGGACCAATGGCCAAAAACGACCTCCGAACCCGGATCCGAAGAAGGCGAGCCCTGCCTGACGGTGCAACTCGGCATGTACGACTTGGCGTAGGCGGCGTCGCGGCATGGCCCATCTTCTGGGCTGTCCCCTGACAGGGACCAGAGTTCACAAATACGGCCCGCGGACGGCCACCGACTGATGCGGTCGTCTCACGGATCGATGACTATTATTTTGACTTGGGCGCGGCGGATTAGCTCGCCCACCGGGGCAGCGACGACCACAGGAGTATTCGGCTAAGGCCGGCCAAAGATCTGCGGATCTTTCAGGAGGTCGCGTCCGAGCGCAATGGGATCGCAAAGTTCGGCTCGGCGCAAAGCCTCCAGCCGGGTTCCCCTGTCATTCGCTCTCCAGAAGGTTCGGCCAGTCCGTCATGATGCCATCGGCGCCGGCGCTCAGGAACCGCTGCGCCACGGACGCGTCGTTGATCGTCGCGACGGCTACGTCCAGCTCTGCGGCGTGCATCGCGGTGATGTCTTCCGCGCTGGTCCATTCCGCGTTGCAGTGAACTGCCGAAAGCCCAAGCGCGTTCTTTGCAGCGACGGGGTCTCGCGGCGGGCGCAGCACGGCCAGCCCGAGAGCCATGTCGGGTCGCAGCTCTGCGACGGTCGCCAGAGCAGTTACCGAGAAGCTGGTCACCAACAGCGGAAAGTCAGGCATTGTCGGCAGTGTTTCCGTAACGGCCCGCGCATCATCCGCGTCGACGCCCCACGTCGCCTTGATCTCGAGCACCATGCCAATGCCGGTCTCCGAGCAGAACGCGAGCGCGTCTTCAAGCGTCGGAACGCCTTCATCGGTCAGCGCTTTGGTCTTCGGGTCGCGGGTGCGCAGGGACCGGATTGCAGCCAAGTCGGCCATCGCGACGGGGCCCGTGCCATCGGTGGTGCGCTGAAGGGTATGGTCATGCATCACGATGACGGCACCGTCGTCCAGCGCTTGCGCGTCCAGCTCGATCCATCCGCATCCGGCAGCCCGAGCTTCTTCAAAGGCTGAGATCGTATTCTCGGGCTTCACGGCCGAGGCGCCGCGATGGGCAATGATGGGTCCGGCAACGGCCATTTCGTTTTTCCTTGCAGTCCGGCGCACTGGCCGGGTTCTCCCCGGCCAGTGCATTGTCGTTTACCGCTCAAGCGCGACGTTCTCGATGAACGCCTGACGGATTTCCGTGTTGAACGGGTTGCCCGGCCAGATGGTCTGGTACGCCCGCATTTCATTCGGAACCAACGCGTTGCTGTCATCGGCGTCGGGATGCATCGGGGCAGCGCCGAAAACTTCGTTGAACTTCGTCTGGGTTTCGGCGGAACTGACCCAGTTCATGAAGACCAGTGCCGCGGCGGGGTTGGGCGCGTTGGCGGGAACGACGTTGTAGTTGCCGCCACCGTTCATGCCGAACTCGGGGATGTAGAACGCGATGCGCTTGTCGACTTCGCCTTGGTTCTGGAGGTTGAAGAGGTGGTCTTCCCAAGCTGCAACCGCTGCGAATTCACGGTTCGACAGACGCACAAGGCTGTCGGTGTTGGAGGCCGTGATGACATAGCCATCCGCATCGTCGAGGAACCAGTCCCAGGCCGGCTGGAGCATGGCCATCTTGTCTTCGGAGACGGCACCGTCGAGGAACTCGCTTTCCGAGAGTTCAGTCACGTTCCGGGCAATGTTCTGGATGAAAGACGGACCCGAACCGCCGTTTTCGTAGTTGAAGCCGAACTTGCCGGGCTCTTCCGAGAAGAATGCCTTAAAGTCTTCGACCGTCTGAGGCGCGTCCTCAAAAGCGAGAACTTCGGGGTCATACGCGATGCCGGTCTGGTTGCCCCAATAGGCAAATGCATAGCCCAGGCCGTCGTAACCACCGAGCTCGGTGACCATCTTGGAGCCATTGGGCAGGACCTCGGTAAGCGGGCCGACGGTCATCTCGGCAGGATCGAAGAGGTCGATCCGGTCGAGGCCCATGGCGAGGACGTCAATATCGCCGGCGTCGCGGCTGGCTTCTGCGAGGAATTTCTCGATGTTGCCGTCGTGCGTGCCTTCGGGGATCGTGACTTCGATGCCGTATTCTTCGGTGAAGGCCGCAGCAAGTTCGCGGTACTGGGGCTGGAAGTACCAGACAAACCAGCTGACTTCGCCTTCGGCCTTGGCTTGGGCTACGATGTCATCCCAGGACTTGGACAATAGGTCCGAGTGGCCGCCGGCTGAGGCGCCGGTGGCAAGAGCCGCGACAGCAGCAGATGCGATGAGAGTGCGGAACATGGTATCTTTCTCCGGATTAAGGATGCAGGCGGGCTGCGGGGTCATCCTTTGACACCGGCTTGGGCGGGATTGGCCGACTTCAAAAGCCTTTCCAGACCGAGCATCAAAAGGACATTCGGGACCACGAGAACAAGGCTGACCACCGCTGCATTTGGGCGGACGAAATTGTACCCGAGATAGGAATAGAGGATCGACGGAATGGTCACGAAGTTGGGTGCGCCGACGATGAACGCAATCGCGAACTCCTCGATGGATTGAATGAACACGATGATGAGCGACGCGAGGATGCCCGGCGCCAGAGCGGGCAGGAACGCGACCCGGATGCGAGCCCAAGGAGATGCGCCAAGATCGCGCGCGGCATCGATCAGGTCTTGCTGCACGTTTTCGAAAGCCACCGTCATAATGCGGATCGCATAGGGCAGAAAGAGCACGCAATGGGCGATCAGAATTGAGAGGAAGCGCGAATAGATTCCGAGGTTGAAGATCAGCGACGAGAAGAAGATCGCGAGGACAAACCCGGGCACCACCAAGGGCAAGAGCGTCGCAACCTGGGCCAGCCCCTTGCCCGGGAAGTCATAGCGCGCAAAGCAGTATGCGGTTGGCGTCGCAAGGATCAACGTGATGATCGCCACCGTCGGCGCCAACAGGTACGAGTTGCGCAGGGCGTCCGGCAAGGCGGTTGTCGTCCAGACCTCGACCCAGCGGGCCAGCGACAAGCTCGGCGGAAGCACGTCCGGATAGTTCCAGCCCGTGTCGGGATCGACAAGTGACCACAGGATCGCCATTCCAAAAGGAACGATCAGCCAGATCGTGCAGATGACCAAAAGGATGCCCATCAGGACCCGGTTCAGCCCGCTCCCCTTTTGACGTCGGCGGGGCCGCGGTTGCTGTGTGGCGGGCGCGTTGTCCGTGAGGCTCACCATCGTCCCCCCCTCAGCAAGAGCCGCGAGATCAGGGCCAGCGTGAGCGAGCCGCCAAGCGCCAGCCCCATGAGGCAGACGCCCACAACCGCTGCCTGATTCCAGCGCCCGAAACTGTCTTTCAGAAACACCATCAGCTGCGACATCGATTGGACGTTGGTGGGACCAGCCGTCACCTGGAATGCAAAGTCGCCGGCCGCGCCGATGAAGATGATGATGAGCGCGGCCTGCATGGCAGAGACGGACAGAGGCGCGATCACTTTGCGGAAGCGATCCCATGCACCGGCGCCAAGATCGCGCGCCGCGTCCAGAACCTCGTCGGAGATACCTTGAACTGCCCCCGACAAAAGCAGCAGCGCAAACGGCATGTTCTTCCAGAGCTGAAGAAACACCACACCCCAAGCTCCACGATCATTCTGCATCCGGATCGGCTCATCGATGAAGCCCAGCCAGATAAAAAGCTGATTGAGAATGCCGTGATAGGCGACGATGTTGATGAACAGGAACGCAGCCACAAGGCCGGGAACGAACAGCGGCGCCTTAAGAAGCGCAGAAACGACCAACGACCCTCGGAACGGTCGACGAAGCCAGATCGCAATCGGATACGCCAATGCCACTGATCCAATGGCGCTGACGGTCGCGATATAGGCCGAGTACTGGAATGCGCGGTTGAACGCCTTGCTGTCGAGAACCTTGCGCCAGTGTTCGAGCGAGAAGACATCCTCGCCAACGAGGTTGAAGTAACCGAAGCTTTGCATCACGGCCACGTAGAAGACCGATCCGATCATGATCAGGATCAGCCCGAGCCCGGGCATGAGCAAGAGCAGGATCGTCGCGGTGCGCCGCCAGCTCATGCAATCTCTCCGGTCACGAAACGTATGCGCTCTGACGGCACGCGAAAGCTGATGCGTGCGTCGACCGGCATGTGTGCGTGCGGCAGGTGAAGCCGCTGTTCGGGCGAGTTTCCGACCCGAACATGAAGTTCTGTATATGCGCCCTGATAGGCGCGCTCTGTGATTTCAGCTGCGATCGCTCCGGCATCTTCCGGTGCGCAAGGCTCGGCGTCTTCGGGGCGCCAGACGACATAGCTTGCCGAAGCGTCCGGCGGTTCCTTGACCGGCAGCGGGCCGATCGGCGTGGTCACGTGGCCGTCCGTGCCGCCTTCGAACGGCAAGATATTGGCCGCGCCGATGAAATCGGCGACGAAAGCCGTCGCCGGCCGATTGTAGACGTCTTCGGGGGTTCCGATCTGGTCGATCTGTCCGTTGCGCATGACCACGACACGGTCAGACATCGACAATGCCTCGGACTGATCATGGGTCACGTAGATTGCGGTGAAACCAAGTTCCTGTTGAAGCCCTCGAATCTCTCGTCGAACCTGATCGCGGAGCTTTGCATCAAGGTTCGACAGCGGCTCGTCGAACAAGACCACCGCAGGCTGCATTGCCAGCGCACGTGCGAGCGCAACCCGCTGCTGCTGTCCGCCTGAAAGCTTGTTCGGGAGTTTTTCCCTGTGGACCTCGAGATCCACCTGGCTCAGCAACCGCTCTAACCGTTCCAGTCGCTCTGGTCGCGACACGGCGTTCTGGCGGGGCCCGAAGTCGATGTTGTCTGCAACACTCAGATGGGGAAACAATGCGTAGGATTGAAAACACATCGCCATGTCGCGCTTCTCGGGCGGGTTCTCGGTAATGTCTTTTCCAGAGAGCTCGATCCGACCACTTGTCGGATTGTGGAACCCGGCGATGGTTTTCAGCAACGTTGTTTTGCCACAGCCGGATGGGCCTAGCAGGGTCAGAAACTCGCCCCTTGTCACGCTCAAGTCGATTCCGGACAAGGCGGAAAACCCGTCATCAAAGACCTTGGAAATATCCGAAACCACCAGCGCAACCGGTTCGTCGACCATGGTTTCCCCCACCCGTTTTCCGCCTTGCAACCACGTCGCCGACGATTAAGTTCACATCGTGAATATATTGTCTTGGATTCGTTTTGATGACACATCCGCAAACTCTTGATGACGTTTCGGTCCCGAAACGGCTCCGGCAGATGCGCGACACGGAACGCGAAATCCTCGAGGCGATCCGCAGACGTCCGGGGCAAAGCCGGGCAGAGTTGGCGCAAAGGCTGGATTATTCCCGAGCGCTTTTGACGCAATCCGTCTCCAGCTTTCTGGAAGAGGGATGGATCACGGAAAAGCGCGAACATGTGCCATCCCGGCGCGGTCAGCCATCTCTCAGACTAAAGGTCCGTGAACGCGCGATCGCCGGTCTGGGGTTAAGCCTGTCCACCGGCGGGATCAGAGGAGCGGTGGTCGATCTTGGCGGCAAGATCCTGCAAACGGCAGAAAACGGGATCAACGCCCAAGATCTCCAAGTGGGATCTGCCGCAGCGGTTTCGATAATCCGCGATCTTTTGAGCCATGCGGATTGCTTTGCCGGCATCACAATCTGGGCCCCAGCCATGATCAGCGAAAGCGGCGAGATCGAAGAAGTGACGCCGACCCAAAGCGGCGTCGATTTTTCCGGCTACAAGAAGATCCTGGAAGATGAATTTGGTCTTCCTGTCCTGCTGGAAAGCAAATGCCCCTCGATCGACGAGGCCATGTTCGGGAGCGACCCCGAAGACTTGGTCTTCATGCTCTTTCTCGACTACGGCATCGGCGGAAGCCTGATCGACGGGTTGCGAGTCTTCCGCGGTGGGTTTGGTCAGGCGGTGAACATCGGCGCGCTGGTTCCGGATACGGGTCTTCGCCCGTCTTTGCCCGATCTCGCCAAGTACTTTGATCTTCCGGGATCCGAACCGGGCACAGAGTTCTTGGAAACGCTGCTAAGCAATCGCGATCAACGACTTCTCGATTGGATCCAATCGAGGGGCGAAGTCCTATCCGATCCGATGAGTATCGTTGTGCAGTTCTTTAACCCTACTGATGTCGTGCTCAGCGGAATGTACCCCAGAGAGATACTCGAAGGTCTCGCCGACCAAATTGATTTCTCCAGGTATGATGTACCCGGCCGGCTTCCGATAAAGAAACCGAGACTCCGCATTGCGCGGAACGTCGGTCCCGGATCGCTTGCTGCCACCGCTGGATCCACATCGTTGTTTCGCGTGCTGGCTGCCAAAAATTAGTACCGGTTCCGTACGTGTACGCGCCACCCAGCCTAGGCAGAAAATGAGGGTCTGGCGCCCCAAAGACTCCGGGTTTTACCGTTCACGAAGACCAGAGGCGCCCCGGTTTGACGCGCTTGCAATTGGGCCACGCGCACCCGCGGTGTTGTTACCGCAAATGCGAGTGGCGCGCCCGTCTGTCACCACAATTCTGTAGGCCCTCCGGCGACAGGCATCCGCGGCTTAGGCCGATATCCGCAAGCTCATGATCATTGAACTGTCGAAGTTCGGTCAAAGCCGCATCAATATCGCCGTGGGGCGACGCAGGCCGCCACCTTCGGCGGCCACGGCCAAACGTCAGGTGACAGCCCATCGCTCGGATCAAAGCGACCATAGTGGAGGGATCCTGTTATGGCGCTGTTTCTCGCGACGCACTTCGAACCGCGTAAGGCCCAGATCGTGCAACATGTAGTCTGGCATATCGAGCAGCAGATCGTAGTCGCGATTGATCTTCCTGTGCCGTGCGATGCTTTCGAGAAACCGCGTCAGCCAAGACGGACCGCGACCGGCTGGCGTCGTCAGGCGCGTCCCGATCGCACCCGAAAAGACTGTGGATCTTTGAAGTTTCATGTCCTGATTCCTTGATTATCTAGATGTCGCCGTCGGTCGAGACCGCGAATTCCGGCGGCAAAAGAACGCCTTGAACTTGCATCTCGACATGTTCGCGAGCGGCGAATGCTTGACGGCGCGCGGTTGCGTAGCGCCGGTCTTTGATCGGTTGGACCGCGGCGTCCCAAAGCACTTTGTGTCCGAGCATTGTGCATCTCCCTTCATGTCAGTTCTGTCGCGCAACGGACCTGCCCGTTGCGTCACTGACGCGGCTTCTAGGAGCTTCCCGGAAGCAAGACTTGAAGACGCACAACTGAATTTCTGAAGAAGTTCTGAAGACCGATGATATGCTTCGATGCGACGGTCGTGGAATCCGTGTTGGGATGGTCTACACATTCGGAACGTGTCGCGTGAACACCGCGCGCCTTTTGCTTGAACGCGATGGCGCTCCGGTTCATGTCGAGCCGCAAGTCTTCAAGCTCCTGTGTTTTCTGATCGAGAACCGCGGGCGCGCCGTGACAAAAGACGAGATATTCGAAGCGATCTGGGAAGGCCGCGCAATCAGCGACGCCGTGCTGACAACGCGGATCCGCGCTCTTCGTCGCGCGATTGACGACGTCGGTGCCCAATCGATGATCCGCACCGTGCATCGCGTGGGGTACGAGTTCGTTCCCGAAGTGCTTCAAACGGACATGCACGAGCGCGAGACCGAGCCTCTGGCACAGGGCGATCCAGCTCGGCCGGAAGAAAGGGGCGCCGGCGAGTTGCGTCAGGCTGTCGTCGTCGCGATCCAGCCGCGGTTGGCCCTGGACGAGGCCTTCGACCCGGAACAGCTGGATCACTTGATCACTTCGGTCAGGAATCAACTAGCCGATCGCTTAGACAGCGACGCGGATGACTTGGTCGAGGCGGCCGAAGGAACGCTCTATGCGATCATCGGTGCCCTCGTAACGCATGAAGACGATGTCGAGCGCGCCGCGAAGCTTGCACTGGACTTCGCCGGCAAGGTGTCAAGCGCCGACGCTGGACTGGCGGTCGCCATTGGCAAGGGACGGATTGCAAAGGCTCGTTCTGCGGTGCGTGGTTCGGCCGTTCTGCGTGCCGCTCAGGCAGTTGGCCATGCCAAAGCGGGCGAGGTCCTGATCTCGCCCGAACTCATCGGACAGTTCCCTGCCGGCGCCGAATTGCAGATCCGTCCGGATCATATGGCGCATCTCAGCGCGCTTCCGGTTCAGGAAATCCCGACACCATCGCCTGCACCATTCGTTGGGCGCCTCGTTGAGGCCGGACTGATCGAAAGCGCTGTCCGTGCGATGCTGGAAAAGTCATCGGGCGGCTGCATCACGCTTGAAGGTCCCGCAGGTGTCGGCAAATCCCGTCTTGCCGACCGTGCCGCCGAGATGCTGCTGTCCGCGGGCGGTCGCGTAAGCCATGTATACCTTCGCGAGCTCAGTGCAGACGGCGTTCTGCAACGCAATGTCATTCGTGGTTTTGCCGATACGGCGCGGGGTCTCCTCGGCACCGAGGTCAAGGCACCGCCTGCCGTTGTCAGCGTGGTGTCACGCGCAATAAGCGGCACCCTCGGGTCGACCGTGGTGCCCCACTCCGTTGAGTTGGGCGAGACTGTTATCGAACTGATGCGTCGTGCCTCCGAAGACTCGCCGCTAATGATCATCATAGAAGACGCACACTGGATCGATCCCGAGAGCCGAAAGCTTGCGCTGCAACTTGCGGCGGTCTGTTCCGAGATGTCGGCGGTCTTGCTGGTGACGGCGCGACCATCGGCCCGTGGGTTTCTGGACGAACTTTCCGAACAGGCTCAGGGCGATATCGTCGCTTTGGCGCTCGGCCCGCTCAGTTCACGGCAATCGATGGAATTGGTCGGAGCGCTCGCCCCAGAGCTGGATAACGAGACGCGGCAAGCGATATCAGCCCGCGCGGCCGGCAATCCCCTCTTTGTCACCCGGCTTGTCGAAGCCTACCGGGCCAAGGGCCCTGCGTCGTTTCAGTACGTGCCGGGGACGATCCAAAGCGTCGTTCAGGTCCAGTTCGACCAATTGGACCCGCAGCGCAAGGATCAGTTGCGCCGCTTGTCGGTTCTTGGCGAGCGGTTCGAGACTGTTGTTGCCGAAACGGTGTACGGAGAAGGTGACGCCGCCGGCGCCTTGACGCCGGGTTTCTTGCGCGAAAGCAACGGGTGGTATCACTTCGCCCACAATCTCGTGCGCGAAAGCATCTATTCGACGATCCCACAGGACAGACGGCGCGCCCTGCATACCGCTGCTGCAAAGCGACTTGTGCCACACGATCCGCTTCTGGCCGCCGAACACGCGATGCGTGGCAATCTCGACGAAGCCGCGGCCATCTGTGTGAAAGTCGCACGCGATACGTTCCACTTTCGGCGACACGGACGATCGGTCGCACTGATCGAGCAAGCCACACAGCTGGAATGCACGCCGGATCAGCGCGCACAGCTTGAGGTGTTCTTGGGCTCTGCAGCGATCGACCTGGGCGACGAAGACAAGGCCTTGGAGTTTTATGCGCGGGCCGCAGAACGCGCGGAAACTTCGCTTCCGGCTGTCTTCGCGCTGGTGCGCACAGCTCGAGTTCATATCCGGCAGTATCGCTCGGCCGAAGCACATGCGGTTCTTGATCGCGCGGACGACTGGGTAAAGCGCGATCCAGGACCCGGGTACCTCGCCTCTGAAATCGCCGAAACGCGCGCTATGCTTGCCTGGATCGAGCGTCGGCCCAGCGATGCCATTCAGCTCGGCGAGGAGGCCCGCCGGCTCTCTGATCACCCCCACGCGTCGGGCCGAGCGATACGCACGCTCGGCTGGGCCTATTTTTCCTCGGCTCGGTTCGGAGATGCGCGCCGCTGCGGTGACGCGTGTCTGAAGCTGGTGCAAGACAATAACCTCCGGCTGGTAGAACCCGATATACTGGGACCAGCACTGCGATTTCGATGGTATGACGCGCCCTCTGAGGACCGTCTGGAGGAAGCGAATGCCTTCGTGCATCGCGCCGAGGAAATCGGAATGAGGCTCATTCGGGTGCAGGTGCGGGTCGTCCGTGCGGAAATCGCCTGGGAGCTTGGCGCCTGGTCTGTGTTTGACGAAGACGCCCAAGCAATTGCGTCCGAGATTGTCGCCGATGACCGGCTTAGCCTTGCGACCCTCAAGTTCTTTCAGGCACTCAGGGGCCGAGAAGACCACCAGCCATTTCCCGGGCTTCCCGGCGCAGACGCGTCAGCCTTCCTGCCTCTCTCGAAAGCAACAGACACGAAGATTGCGCCACCTGAACAGAACGCAACTCCCCTCGAGCAACTCTGGCTGGGTCGTCTTGAAGGTCGCACCTCTGCCAGAGACTTCCCTGGGTTTTCAGACGACATGCTGACCCAATGTGCCGGCTGGCTGGATTGGGCGGCAGAACATCCGATCAGACCCTGATGTGTTCTCGAGGCGGTGATTGCGCCACCTGCCCGCCTTCTGTTCCTCTGTGGCACCGAGCTCGGTAGGTTCGGCCCGGTTACATTGCGGGCATCGGTGCTGCATTCGTGCGGCAGATCCACAACACTCCGGAGAGAGAGCGGGGCCCGCGCGTACAACGTCACCTCAATGCGGATGACCCTTGGGCTCGTCTTGAATTGGCGGAAGAGATCACGTCCGAACATGGACAGAAGCGACCGGCGCGCCCGCGCCGCTCCATCCAGTTTCTTCTGGCATGCCCTCTACGTCTACGCGGCCATCCGCAGCCTTCCCTGTTTGGGTCGCCTCCGGGAACGGTGCTTCCTTTTCGGCTTCACCTGGTCGTCATCGGCACGCCATGATGACCCACCGCCCACCTCGATCCGCGCGCCAAGGGCCTTTTCGATGGACTTCAATTCGCCCATCTCGTCCGGTGCACAAAAGGCGATTGCGCGCCCCGTGCGACCGGCCCGTGCCGTCCTGCCGATGCGGTGGACATAGTTCTCAGGCACGTTTGGCAGATCGTAGTTGTAGACGTGGCCAACGCCCGGGATGTCGATCCCGCGCGCCGCCACATCCGTGGCAACCAAAACGCGGATCGAGCCTTCTCTGAAGGCCGCTATGACCCGGTCGCGTTGACCCTGGCTCTTGTTGCCATGGATGGATGCGGCGGCAAATCCTGCCTTCTCGAGGTTCTTCATCAACCTTTCGGCACCGTGCTTGGTGCGCGAAAAGACCAAAGCTCGATCCTCGCGATGTCCGTCGAGAAACTCGATCAGCAAGGACTGCTTCTTGTCCTTCGCCACAAAATACACCGAATGCGTGACCTTCTCCGCGACCTTTCCCGGCGGGGACGGTTCGACACGTACCGGATCGCTTAGATATTCGCGGGACAGCTCTGCGATTGCCTTCGGCATGGTCGCCGAAAAAAGCATGGTCTGACGGTCCTTGCTCAGCATCGGTGCGATGCGGCGGAGCGCATGGATGAACCCGATGTCCAGCATCTGGTCCGCCTCGTCGAGCACAAGAAATCGGGTATTGCGCAGGTCGATCGCGCGGCGGTCCATGAGGTCGATCAGTCGACCTGGCGTCGCCACAAGAATGTCCGTGCCGCGCCCGAGCCTCTGGGCCTGTGCGTTGATCGACTTGCCGCCAACCACCAGCGTAATCCGCAGATCTGCGCTCAGCGCCCTGAGGTTTTGGACGATCTGTCCGGCGAGTTCCCGCGTCGGCGCCAAGATCAGCCCGCGTGCGGACTTTGGTGTGACCTTTTCCTGCCGCTTTGAAAGCGACATGACCAAGGGAATCCCGAAGGCGGCGGTCTTGCCTGTCCCGGTCTGGGCGATGCCAAGAATATCTCGGCCTTGCAGCGCTTGTGGGATTGCCTGCTGTTGAATTGGGGTTGGTTTTGTCATCCCAAGGTCTTCGAGCCTTGCGACGAAGCGGGCGTTCAGCCCGAGTTCAGTGAAGTTCATTCTTCGTCCTCATCCGGACCTCGATCCGGAATTGCCGACACGCGTCATTGCGCGTGCACGGTCGGGGTGCACCTCGAACGAACGCCCAGGACACCGGATTGTGTCACGGGCCGCTTGAGGCGGCGTCCCCCCTTACGTGATGTGGGAAAACTGTGCGTCACGGCCGGGAGCGCATAGATGCGCCTGCTCACGCGGCAGAACGGTGACGTGTGGATGCACATGGTGCGCATCGGCGCAATTGTCAATCGAAACGAGTTACCGCATGACGCATTGCAAACCAGATCCGGTCTCCGGTGGATCAGGAACGCTGTTCCTTGTGCCGCGCCGGGCGCGCGTGCCCCGCCGATATCGAACGCATTTCGGCCGTTGCGTTGACCAATGCCCGCCTGTGGCGCGTACGAATGCCTAATTTTTTCATCAATATATGATAGTTGTGATCCACACTTAAAGTCAGTCGGAAAGTGAGATGGCCGGTCACGATCTCTCTGCGGCCACCGCGTGCGCGCGAGGCAGGTCCGGTCCAGCCCGGCGAGTTGGACAAAGACTTGGAGCTATTTCCCGACCTTGAGACCACCTTACCCGTTGAATGCACGGCCTATTTCGTAACTCCCTTTGGGGTGACAGGTGTCTAGATTGTCTTGGTGATCTTACGCAGATGCGGCGGATTGTCCGGATCAAGTCCGCGGCTAACAGAAAGCCGTTCGGCGATCCGATACAGCGGCTGTATGTGCAATAGCGGGTCGACAAGCGGATGATTTGCCGCCGTTCGAGTTGGAAGTGTAATCACATGCGCGCCCTGTTTCGGCAGGAGATGGAGAGCTTGCTCCATGCCCCTCGGATCGCCGGTGGACAATGCGATGACAGGGAACCCGTCTCTCAGCATTGCGTTGGGACCATGCAGCACTTCTGCACTGCTGTAGGAAGACGCATGAATGGCGCATGTCTCGATTAACTTTAGAGCGAACTCACCCGCCAGCCCGAGGCTGGCGCCCCGGGCAATGATTACCGTGTTTCTCGCAGACGAAAAGACATCCTGAAATTCGGCCCAAACCTGCTCTTCGGTTTCTTCATGCTCCATGCAATCGGGCAGACGCTGAAGAGACTGGGCAAGGTCTTCGTCCCCGGCCCAATCCGAAAGGACCCAAAGCCCGGCGACTATGGAACTCAAGAAACTCTTCGTCGCTGCGACGGCCAGCTCCGGTCCGGCACAGATGTCCATGACTTGGTGCGCGGTCTTGGCAAGCGCGCTGGACTGTGTGTTGGTGAGCGCGACAACATGACCGCCGCATTCAGACAGCGAGCGACAGAGCGCCGAGATGTCCTCGCTTCCACCGGACTGGCTAACGGCTAGCGCCGCGAGGCCGTGCATCCTGAGTTCTTTGCCATAGACAGAGTGAATAGAGGGTCCGATGGAGGCGACCGGAACGCCCATGACAGTCTGGATTGCGTAGCTGAGATAAGTCGCGGCATGATCGGACGACCCGCGTGCAACCGTTACGACCGCGCCCGGGTTGAGATCGTGCAGCGCCCTGCCGATCGCCATGCTCTTCGCACGGGCCTCCGGTTGCGCGAGGCGTCGGATCGCGTCCGGCATTTCCGCGATTTCCTCGGCCATCCGGGTGGTCGTTCCTCGGTTCATTCTCCGGCAATGCCCATCTCGGTCAGGGTGGCTGGCCCGTAGGCAAACCCACCGCGCCTCCCGATCGCCAATGCGCCGCGCCTGTTGCCTGCTTCCAGACAGGTCTGAAGCGATCCTCCCATCAGCCATTGCGACAGGAACCCCGCATTGAACGCATCACCCGCGCCAGTCGTATCAACCACGTCGGCGGCCATTGCGGGCGCTGTCATTGACCCCTCAGAGTGGAGCAAAGTTGCACCATTGGCCCCCTGCTTCACCACGGTGATGGATGCCATCCGTTCGCCGATACCGGCTTTCTTGAGAACCTGCATCTCAGTTTCATTGGGAAGGAACACGTCAAGCGTCCCGAGGAACGGGGCGAGTTCCTTGGCATCAAAGCCGTCATCCCACCCACAATCGGCCGACACGGTCGCGCCCTGCGATCGCGCAACGGCAAGAATGTCCGGGTCGGCAATCAGACTGGCGATCTCGCCAATATGGACGTGTTTGAACCCGCGCTTGGCGATGTCTTCGGCCCTCAGCCTCGGAAAAGCGCGCCCGGCACGGCGGGTCAGGAAGGCGCGGTCTTCTCCCTCGACCATGGCAACAGTGATCTGCGGGCCCTCGGAGGACGACAGCGGAAGGCAAAGGGTCAGGTCCACGGCCGACGCGGCAAGGTCCGCTCGCATGAGGTCGCCGAAAGGCGAAGCGGGGAGCATGGCCGCCAAGGATGACCTGTGGCCCAACTGCGCCAGATGGGCCGCTGTAATGAACGCGCCACCGCCGGCATGGGCTCCGAACCCATCGGTGAAGACTTCGGTGCCAAGGGTGGGCATCCGTCGCAATCCGGTGAAGATGAGATCGCAGTAGAGGCGGCCAACCGACAAAACCGGAGGGGTATTCGACCTCGCACTCACCGGAGCGCCGCTCCGCTCTCGGGATCGAAGATGTGGATGTTCTGAGCCTCGGCACCAAGATTGACGATGTTGCCAAGTTCTGGCGGCGTGCGCCCATCGGCCTTGGCGACGATGTCGCCATGGGCCGTGCCGACATGGATCAGGGTTTCATGACCAAGCGGCTCGCGCACGTTCACCGAGCCGCTTATCAGGGCCGGTCCTTCGACCGGCTCAAGATCCTCAGGACGGATTCCAAGCATCACTTCACGATCGCCACTGATCCGAGAGCCGATATCAACTGGCACACCGCCATTGATCTCAACCGCCCCTCCGGTGACCTTCGCCGGGATCATGTTCATCGCAGGAGAACCAATGAAACCTGCAACAAAGGTATTCGCGGGGGAATGATAGACCTCGGAGGGTGTGCCGACCTGCTGGATATAGCCGTCTTTCATGATCACAATCCGGTCGGCCATCGTCATGGCCTCGACCTGATCATGGGTTACGAAAACGATTGTCGCCCCAACGCGTTGGTGGAGTTTCTTGATCTCCAGCCGCATCTGCGTGCGCAGCTGTGCGTCGAGGTTCGAGAGTGGTTCATCGAAAAGAAAAACAGCCGGGTCACGCACCATGGCACGACCTATGGCGACCCGCTGGCGCTGCCCACCCGAAAGCTGGCTGGGCTTCCTCGACAAAAGATCAGTCATGCCGAGGATCTCGGCGATCTCATCGATGCGCCGGTCCTTATCGGCACGCGGCATATTGGATGAGCGCAAGCCGAAACCGATGTTTTTGCGAACAGTCATATGCGGATAAATCGCGTAGTTCTGGAACACCATCGCGATGTCGCGTTCCTTGGGCTCGAGGTTGTTCACGACGCGTCCCGCAATCTCGATCGCGCCACTGGTGACCTCTTCCAGCCCTGCGATCAACCGAAGCGTCGTGGATTTACCGCAGCCCGAGGGGCCGACGAGGACGACAAATTCACCATCTAGGATGTCGAGGTCGATGCTGTGGAGCACCTCGGTTTCGCCATAGGATTTGACCAGTTGGCTGAGTTTGAGGTTCGACATTGTCTCAGGCCTCCATCAGGACGGCAAAAGCCGTGTTCAGATCTATCTCTGCCTCAGCATGGCGGGCCTTCCGGGCACCGTGGCGGGCTGCCAGGTTGGCGAGGGTCGTGGCGTATCCGTCGAGCGCAGGGATCAACGCGGCCATGGCCGGCCCGCCTGCCCTATCGCGGCGCGCGACGAAGGTCTTGGCAGCTACCGAAGATTTGAACGCCGACTCGTCCATGGCGGGCACGCGCGCGGTGGCTTCGGCGAACGCTGTTTGGAAGGCATCGTAGCCCGAACCGAGCGGTGCTTCTCTGGCAATGACGGCGCGAGCGGTTTCGGCCGCGATTTCGTGGGCTTGGCGAAAGCTCAACCCCTCATCCCGCACCATGGTATCCGCCAGTTCCGTAATCGTGATGCAGGCGGCATCCGTGGTTCGGGAGACGCGCTCGGCGTTGATCCGGCAGGCCGGGAGGAATGCCGTAAGAAGCCGAAGCACACGGCTTCCACTGTCAAAGGCAGCATAACCGGCCTGTTGCACCTCACCTTCGCTGTCGTTCATGTCGGTGAAGGGGGTGTTGTGCATCGTGCCCACGACCATATCGCAGCGCCCGACCGTGACGCTGGCCATGTGGCGCAGGTGTTCGATCGGGACCGGGTTGCGCTTCTGAGGCATGATCGAGCTGATCTGGACGAGGCTGTTCGGGACGTAGATCTGGCCGACCTCGAAGGCCGACCAGAATTGCAGATCCTGGATCAGCCTACCAAGATGGACGAAAACCAGCTTGATCGCTGAATAGAGGCCGGTGACGTAGTCGACCGAGGCAATGCAGCCGTAGCTGTTGAGAAGAGGTTCCTCGAACCCGAGAAGATCGGCGACCCGATCGCGGTCAATCGGGAAGCCCGACGTCGTAATCGCTGCGGCGCCCATGGGGCAATGCTCAAGGCCGTTGGCAGCCGAATCGAGACGTTCAGCGTCGCGAAGGATGACCTCGATGATCGCACCGAGATAATGGCCGAACGTCGTCGGTTGCGCAGGTTGGCCGTGTGTGTAGGCGACGATGAGCGTACCGGCTTCCGTCCGGGCTTTGTCTGTCAGCGCGGCGGCAAGCGCGTGCAGCTCATCAATCAGAACCGTTACCCGCTGACGAAGCGCCAGCTTGAAGAGGGTGTGGTCCATGTCGTTTCGCGACCGCGCCGTGTGGAGCGCTCCGCCGAGATCGCCCAGACGGTGGCGAAGCTCGGACTCGACGAGGAAGAAGTAGTCTTCGTGCTCGCCCGTGTAGGTCAGCGCCTCAATATCGACCTCGGCCTCAATGTCGCGGAGCGTCTTGGCCAGAGCCGCTGCGTCCGTCGTGCCGAGAATGCCGGTTTCGGCCAGCATCACCAGATGCGCCCGATTGATCGCCGCCATTCCTGCCGCGTAATTCGCCTTTACGCCTTCAAAAAGGGGCGCGAGGACCGTGTCGCGGTAGACGGGATCGGGAAAGACGGACGTGTCGGTCATGCGTGGGTCCGCTCCTTGGTCTTGAGCCAGCGGCGCACAGGTTCGTGGTCGTAGGTTGTCAGTTCCAGATGATTCCCATCAGGGTCTTGGAAGTAGTAGGAAAAGGCCAAATCGTGGTCGGCGGCATCGGATGCGCGGAGCAGATTTCCCGATCGTCCGGACACATCGGTGTGGGGCAGCTGTTCGCCGAATTCCATGAAGACGCGGCCTGAGACCCTGAAGGCAGTTGTATGGTCGCCGTCCGATGGCGGCTTTCCAGGGAAGATTGTCGCGCAGTATTGCCCACGTGGGGTGGCCATGTACTTCCCGCCATGGAGCCGCTTGGAGCTTGGGAGGACTTGAAGGCCGAGGACACGACCGTACCAGTCTGCCGCAGCCTCCGGGTCCGCCACGTAAAGGTGCACGTGGTCGAGGGCCGAGATCTCAACCATCGAGCTCATCCCTTGAGCCCCGCCATGACGACGCCGCGGATGATGAAGCGCTGGAAGATCAGGAAGACAATCAGCGTCGGTATGGTCGAGATCGCGGCCCCGGTCATGACCAACTCCCACTGCACATCTGCCTCGTCGGCGAAGGTCGAAAGACCAACGGGCAAAGTGTACATGTCCCAGCTGTTCGTCACGATCAGTGGCCAGATGAAGGCCGTCCAGTTCCCAAGGAACACAAAGATCGCAAGCGCGGCCAGTGCCGGCCGGACCAGCGGCATCGCCACGGTCCACCAGATCTGCAACTCGTTCAGCCCGTCGATCCGTGCGGCCTCAATGAAGTCATCCGGAACGGTTTCGAAGAACTGCTTCATCAGAAAGGTGCCGAAAGCGGTCATCAAACCGGGGAACATGATCCCCCAATAGGTATCAAGCCATCCGAATTGCTGGCTCATCAGGTACCACGGGATCACCAGCATCTCGGTCGGGATCATGAGCGTCGATAGGATCGCGATAAAGACGATGTATCGGCCCGGGAACCGGAATTTGCAGAGCGTATAGCCGATCAAACTGTCGAACAGCACCGCCGATACGGTTGTGACAACCGCGATGATCAGCGAGTTCAGGAACCAGCCGTAGAACCGCCCGTCTTCGAGGACATAGGTGTAGTTCTCGAAATGTGGCTCGTTCGGGATCAGTGTGACGTCGTAAATCTCATGCGGCCACTTCATCGATGTCGACAGCATGTAGATGATGGGCATTACCATCGCGATGCCGCCTAGAAACAGGATTAGCCAGCGAATGTACTGGCCCCAGTCGCCCTTCTTGCGCGTCACTTGCGCCTTGAACAGCGTGTCTGAGGAGGCGCGGATATCGTCGATTGCGGCCATCAGCGGTCCTTCATGATCCAGAGCTGAAAGAGCGAGACAAAGAGCAGGATCAGGAACAGCACGACCGTTTGGGCCGCCGCGTACCCCATGTCGAAATCCGTGAACGCGCTCTGGTAGATCGCGAGGACGAGAGGTTTCGTTGAATTGAGCGGCCCGCCGGGGTCGCCTGTTGTCATGTTAAAGACCTGGTCGAAGATCCGCAGGAACCCGATGGACGAGAAGACCACGAGAAAGACAATCGTGGGCTTCAGAAGCGGGATGGTGATCTCAAACAATGTTGCTGTTTTGGACACGCCGTCGATGCGGGCGGCCTCATAATAGCTCTGCGGGATCGCGCGCAGCCCGGCCATGAAGATGATGATCTGAAACCCGAGCCCGGCCCAAACCGCGGGTGCTAGGATCGCGGGGAGCGCGTTGGTGGTCGAGCGCAGGAACTCAATCTGCGGGATGCCAAATTGCGCGAGGATGTTGTTAAAGAGACCGATGGGTACCGGCTGATAGAACCACCGCCATACCCAAGCCATCGCAACCGCACTGGTCATGAAAGGCAAGAAATACAGCATCCGGATGAAACCGTGCATAAAGCGCGTCTTGTCGAGGTGGTAGGCGATAAAGAACGAGATCACGAGGCTGATCGGCGTTCCCAGGATCAGGTAAACGAATGTATTGCGGAACACCTTCCAGAATGTCGGGTCGTTCCAGAGCTTTGCGTAGTTCTCCCAGCCCGCCCATTCGCGGGTGCCCAGCAGGTTCCAGTCCTGGAACGAAATCACCATCGCATTCGCGGTCGGATAGAACCGGATCACGACATAGAAGACGACCGGCACGGCAAGGAATGCCCAAGCCCAGACAATCTGCTTCTGGCGAATGGATAGGTTTTTGTACATCTGCCTGTCCGCGGGGGAACGAAAGAGGGCGCGGTGTCCCGCGCCCTCGTCTCATCAGTTCGACGCGTAGAAATCGTCGAGCAGTTTCTGTTCGGCTTCCGCTGCAATCGCGATTGAATCGGCGACCGACATGCCTTCAAGCTTCACCCGCTCAACCGCATCCACAAGCAGCTGACGCTGCGCGCTCTCGTTCACGAACTTTGTCGTGTTGGCGTAAGCGAGCCCTTTGATGAAGGGGCCGAAAGTTTCGTCGTTGGCATTGGCTTCGGTCAAACCGACAGATGGTTTCGCCGGCAGTTCTCCGACAACGTCCAGCCAGATCTGCATCGCCTCATCCGACGTCACATACTGCATGAACTTGACCGCGGCATCGTACTTTTCGCCTTCAGCCTTCGTGGTGATCGCGTTCACCCAGTAGGACGAATAATTCGAACGCATGCCTTCACCGGTCGCGGGAAGCTCGGTCACGCCCCACTTCAGTCCGCGGGTGTTGTTGAGCGAACCGATCCGGAACGAACCGTCGATATGCATGCCTGCACGACCGGCTTTGAAGGCCGCCTGCGGTTCGTCCATGAAGCCGATGGCACCGATGCCACCTTCTTCGCCCAGACCGATGTAGAACTCCATCGCCTCGATCCCTTCGGGCGAGTTGTAGTTCACTGTCTTGTAGTCATCGAGGTACGGCTCGCCGCCAAACTGACGAACAAGACCTTCGCGGAACCAATGGTGGTCTTGGGCAGTCATAGCCATGGTAAGGCCAGCTTGCGTGATATTGCCCGCGCCATCGCGCTGGGTCAGTGCCGCGCCGATCTCGAGCATCTCATCCAGTGTCTCTGGCGGACCATCGATGCCGGCAGCGTCAAAGAGGCGCGTGTTGTAGAACAGCGCAAGCGACCGCACGGCGGTTGGCAGCGCCCAGTAGCTGTCGCCTTCGCGCATGGCCGAAACCATCGGGAAGAATTCGGCATCGATCGTATCGGCGTCGAAGCTGTCCGCCGGAAGCGGCTGGATCAGATTGGCGGCCTTGTAATCGTTCAGCCAGCCGTAAAAAAGCTGCACCACGTCCGGGCCTTCACCCGCTGGGATCGCCGCAGCCACCTTGGTGCGGTAGTCGGCATAGGGGAAGTGGGTCATCTTGACCGTGATGTCCGGGTTAGCCGCTTCGAAGTTCTCGATCAGCTGCTCCATCGCCGTCACACGCGCGTCAAAGAAGTACTGCCAGTACTCGATCTCAACTGCGCTGGCCGCCGAAGATACAAGTGCCATCGCACTTGTTGCGGCCGCAAATGCCATCGCCTTCATCTTGGTGAATTTCATGTCGGAACTCCCTGTTGGAATACGCTGACTTGATGCCAGTCGACGTGCGGGGACAAGCCGCGGATGGAATTACGCTAATTCAAGAGAGTTGAGTTATCAAGTAAGCTGAGTTAATCCGAGACCATGGCCCTTTCGACAAAAACTGTCGGCGCGAATGCCGAACGCGCGCGCAGTCACAACCGTCAGATGGTGCTCGAAAGAGTCCGGCAGGCAGGCCAAATAGGCCGCGCCGAAATTGCCCGGGGGTCGGGGCTTTCGACACAAGCCGTGTCGAACATAATCTCCGACCTTCTCTCGGATGGCTTGATAATCAAACAAGGACGCAAGGCGACGAATAGGGGGCAACCTCCTGTTCAGTATGGACTGAATCCGTGCGGCGGCTACGCGGTTGGAATCGAGATCCGCACAGACGCGGTCTTCGCGGCCGTACTTGACCTGTCCGGCACGACCATTGCCTCCTCTCGGCGGACACTGCGGAGCCGGACGCTCAAGGGTGTCACGAGTGCTGTTGCCACAGCAAAGGAAACGACAATCGAAAAGGCCGGGGTTGCGCCCGAAAAAGTCCTTGGCGCCGGGATCGTTATGCCAGGCCCTTTCGGATTGACCGGGTTGAGCGGAACGGGGTCAGATTTCTCGATCTTCCACGATGTCTCCCCGACCAAATGGTTTGAAGAAGCACTTGATATGGAGGTCGTGGTAGAAAACGACGCCAATGCGGCGGCTGTGGCCGAACGGGTGACAGGTTTTGCCAGCGGCCTTGATACCTACGCCTTCCTCTACTTTGGCGCGGGGCTTGGACTTGGCATCGTGCAAGGCGGGCGGCTTGTCACCGGCACGTTCGGCAATGCCGGCGAGATTGGTCATATCCCGGTTCGTTCCGGTGCATTGCGCTTGCCCCTCGAAGACCTTCTTAGCCGTATGTCTGTTCAGAGGCACCTTGCCCGGTATGGCCATGTGCTCGACACCATCGAGGCCTTGTCCGCTGCCTATGACGCCAAACTTGCGCCGTTGATGGATTGGCTTGCGAACGCCTCATCTCCCTTCTCCGATGCCATCGCGATCATCGAAAACATGCTTGATCCTCAGACAATCATCATAGGCGGGGCCATGCCCGACGGCATTCTCGACCACTTGATCGATTCCGCGGACTTGTCAGATCGTTCCGTCTCAAATCGCCCCGGTCGGCGCACGCCACGCGTCATCCGCGGCGCCTCTGGCCGATTGACCGGCACGCTTGGTGCGGCGTCCCTCGCAATAAATCGAGCCTTCACGCCCCGCATCGCGGCCGCCCACTAACGAAAGACCAGCGTATGCCAACCGCCGAACAGAAACGCATCACGCACGACCGTGCCCGACCCCGACTGATAGAGCTTTGGTGGGCGCTTCGCCCGCTGACCTCTGTGGTCCGTTTCATGCAAACCGGAGCGCATCCCGATGACGAAATCTCGGGAATGCTTGCTGCGTTGGCCTACCGGGACGGGATCAACATATCTTACGCCTGCTCAACCCGGGGCGAAGGTGGGCAGAATGACATCGGTACAGAAGCGGGCCCTGACCTCGGGGCACTGCGAACGCGCGAAATGGAGCGGGCATGCAATGTCCTTGGCATGCGCATGTACTGGCATTCAACGCACCCCGAAGACACGATCACGGATTTCGGCTTCTCAAAAAGTGGCGATGAAACGCTGGGCCGATGGGGCCGCGAGCGCACGATGCAGAGGTTCGTCGAAATCATACGAACCGAGAAGCCGGATGTCATATGCCCCACCTTTCTCGACGTGCCGGGCCAGCACGGCCACCACCGGGCCATGACCGAAGCCGCGCATGACGTCATGGCGGCTGCGTCTGATCCCGCCTTTCCGTCGAACCTGGCGCCATGGCAAGTTAAGAAGCTCTACCTCCCGGCATGGTCCGGTGCCGGCCAGGCATACGACGATGATCTGCCGCCGCCGCCAAAGACGATGACCGTCTTGGGCCAAGACCGTGAACAGATGACGGGCTGGACCTGGAACCGTATCGGCCAACAATCCCGCGCTTATCACCGGACGCAAGGCATGGGCCATTGGTCTCCTGCTGGCGAGACGCGGGATTGGCCGCTTCACTTGGCGGTGAGCCATGTGGGCGGACAAGACGATACGATTTGGGCCGGCATGCCACGCACCGTCGGCGATCTGACCGCGCTTCCAGGGGTCGACCCGATCGCCAAAACCCTTCTTGCCGCCCAATCAGCTATCAAGTCGGCCGTCGCGTCTTTTCCCGACTTTGCCGTTGTCGCGGATCGTCTTGCCGATGCGATCACACAAATTCGCGTGGCGCGTGACGGTTGCCCCGTTTCGGTGTCGCACGAGATCGCGCACCTCCTGGAAGCCAAGCTGAGCCAGTTGGGCCGCGCATTCCAGCTTGCGCTTGGTGTCGAGATGCGTGCTCGAACCGCTTCGAGCATTGTCGATGCGGGTGGCGCCGTGGGCGTGACGGTAGAAACCGACTCCGGCGCAGCAGATGCGGCCAAGGCAACTCTCGAGCTTCCGAAGGAATGGGTTGAGACTGAAGGCCGGATCAGCGTTGCCGCCGAAGCCGCGTCGAGCGACCCCTATCGCCCGGTTTACGATCCGATCGCGCCCGTTGCGCCTCGCCTTGACGCCACAATCGCGCACCGTGGAATATCCGTGACAGTACCCATCCGCTTTGAGGCAGAGCCCGTCATTCTTCCGCGCGAGCGCGTCACACTTACGCCCCCGGCAGCCCTCATTAACACCGCGGCACAAAACCGGAGCATCGCGCTGACGGTTTCCGATCTGTCCCCGGCCGATGCGACCGTAGACCTTGCTTTGCCAGATGGTTGGAGTGCCGAGCGCACCGAAACGGGCTTTGTGGTGACCGCGCCCGAAAGTACGCCGACCGGCCACCACCGGATCGAAGCCCGCGTGAATGGCAAGCCTGCCCAGACTGTCCGGGTGATCGAATACGACCATACCGAACCGACCGCGCGCGCCCGTTCCGCAATCGTGACAGTCGGTGTTTTCGATGTCGCCGTCCCGAACTCGAAAGTCGGCTACGTCGGTGCTGGGAACGACCGGGTCGGCGATTGGCTGAAGGCTCTCGGCGTCGACGTGACCCCGGTAACTGACGCGCAACTCGCAAGCGAAGCCGCCCTTGCAGAATTTGATACGCTCGTCGTGGGCATCTTCGCCATGCGCTTTCGTGCCGGCCTGACCGACGCGATGCCCGGGATTCACCGCTGGACACAGGACGGCGGTACGCTGGTGACGCTCTATCACCGGCCGTGGGACAATTGGGACCCCGATACGATCCCGCCAAAGCGCCTGGAAATCGGCAAACCGTCGCTCAGGTGGCGTGTTACGAACGAGGCGGCAGAGGTCAACGTGCTGGCCGAGCACTCAATCTTGAAGACCCCCAATCTTATTGGGCCGGCGGATTGGGAAGGCTGGGTGAAAGAGCGCGGCCTTTACTTTGCCAAAGCGTGGGACACCGCCTACACGCCGCTCTTGTCGATGGCGGACCCCGGAGAAGATCCGCTGACGGGCTCTCTCCTCGTCGCCGACATCGACGCAGGGCGCCATATCCACACGTCACTGATTCTCCACCACCAGATGGAAAACCTCGTCCCAGGCGCCTTCAGACTCATGGCAAATCTCATCGCCCCGCGGCGATGACCGACAACGCGCCGCGCAACAACCTCAAGGGAGGCGCGTGGCTGATCGCCGATATGTCTTTGAACATATGGGCCCTTTCGATCGTGAAATGGCTAGATGCGGACTATCCGGCAACTCAAGTCGTTTTCGTCAGGGCTGCGGTCGGTCTGATCCTCATACTGCCTTTGATTTGGATGTGGCGTGCCGAGTTCAGGCGGATTGACCACCTCAGCTTGCATCTGGTGCGCGTCGGCCTTTCGGTGGTCACACTGACCGCTAGTTTCTTCGCCATCTCCCGTGTTCCGCTCGCGCTTTTCACCGCGGTTAATTTCACACGACCGATTGTGACAATGGTGATGGCTGCGCTGGTCCTTGGCGAGACGATTGGGCGCCGTCGGTGGATCGCCGCCGCAATTGCCTTTTTGGGGGTCCTAATTGCAGCAAATCCTCGGGACGTGCCCTGGACCGTCGGGCTCGCGGCGTTGATCCTCGTGGTCTTTACGGGATCCGCGGCAATCATCGCGACCCGGCGCCTTCGCAATGCACCGCCGATTGTCCTCATGACATTTTATACGGCAGGCCTTGCGATCTGCAGTGCGCCGCTGGCCCTGCTTGCCTGGGTCGAGGTCACTCCCGATCACATCCTGGCGCTTCTCGCCATTGGAGTCTTCGCCCAAAGCGCCCAGTTGTGCTTTCTCCGGGCACATTTCCACGGCGAAGCGGGGTTCCTTTCGGTCCTCGGGTATCTGAGCCTTGTCCTGTCCGTTCTCGTGGGAAGCCTCGTCTTTGGCGAAACGCCCAGCCTTGGCTTTGCCGCGGGCGCAGCACTCGTCGTCGGGGCCGCCATTTGGGTTGTCATGCGTCCCGGAACCAAGCGATCCGGCGAGCACTGAACGGACCCTCGGATGGTACCGTCAGACCACCTCACACCAGCGCCCTGCCCCGTCGCAGATGGATTTCCTCCGAAGGCTCCCGATCAGGACAGTCTGCCGTGACGCTTTATTCTATATCGGCCGGCATCCCGGGTTCCGGCGCATCGGACACAATGGGTTTGTCAAACCGGGTCTAGGCGCCTTTGCCGTCGTGCTTCAGGTATCCGATGACCATGTCAGCGGCCCGTTCGGCATGTCCGCTCAGCCAGTCCGTACCGATCGGAGCTTCGAACACCACCCGAAGTGTATGCATGTTCGAGATGGGGAACCAGCACATCGACGCAATCATGATGTAGAGATCGGTTGCTGTGATCTCCCGGCTGAACAGACCTGTTTTCTGTCCCTTGTCGAGGATTGCCCGAACGCGTTTCAAAAGCACCGATTGAATGTCGGCGGCATCCTCGAGCGTACGGATGGTCGTGCCGCCGTGAAGATTTTCGGTGTTGAGCATGCTTATGAACCAGGGATTGTTCCAGAAGTGGTCCATGGTGAAATGCACAAGGGAGCGGATCGCCTCTTCGGGTTCGAGGGTGTCGAGGTCCAACTCCAATTCTCCCCGACGGATCTGGACGTAAGCCTCGCGCAGGGCAGCGGCGTAGACGGAATGCTTGTCGCCGAGATACTCGTAGATCATCGGCTTGGATACACCGGCCCGTTCGGCAATGCGGTCGACGCGTGCACCGGACAGGCCGACCTCGCTGAACTCTTCCAGGGCCGCCTGAAGGATCGCGGCCCGGGTGGCCTCGGGGTTCCGGCTTCGGTCTTTGCGTATCGGCGATAGAGCCTTCGGCATGCTTCCCGTCTTTCTTGCGTCGCAAAGCCATACCCGCGCATGCACGGGATTTGAAGGCCGCGCGTCGACGTCAGCAGACTGCTTTGCCGCGCTCGACCACCGTTGCCAGCACCTCGTCAGCGTCACGACGCCACCACTCGAGCGCGGAGAAGATCTCCACCTCGATCAGACCCTCGAACTTTTTCGCCTCGACAAGCCCGCGCATGCGGGGAATGTCTATGACCCCGTCGCCCATCATGCCGCGGTCGGTCAGAAGATCACGGGTCGGTAAGAGCCAGTCGCAGATGTGGAAGGCAAGGATGCGGTCCCGGCCCGCGCGTTCGAGTTGCGCTTCCAGTTCGAAGTCCCACCAGACGTGGTAAAGATCGACTGCGCACCCGATGCCCGGCCCCAGCCTGTCGCAGATGTCGAGCGCCTGTCGAAGCGTATTCACGCAGGCCCTGTCAGCTGCATACATCGGGTGAAGCGGTTCAATTGCGACCTTGACGTCCTGGGTGCGGGCATAGTCGAGCGTCTTGGCGAGGCCCTCTTCGACCAGGGCCCAGGCACCGGGAAGATCGCGGCTATGCTTCGGCAAACCGCCAACGACCATGACAAGGCAGGCCGCCCCGAGTTCTGCCGCTTCGTCGACCGCGCGGCGGTTGTCGTCGATCACCGCCCGATCCACGGCGCCACTTTCGGTGAACCAACCGCCGCGGCAAAGCCCGGAGACCGAAAGGCCCGCCGCCTGGATCGCCTTCGCGGCGGCGGTCACGCCCATCTCGTGAAGCTTGTCGCGCCACGGTGAAATCCCGCCAATGCCGTGACGCTGGCAACCGTCGATGCACTGTTTCAGCGTCCATTGTTCACGCACGGTCGCAGTGTTGAGCGACAGCCGTTCTGGCGATACCCCGCTCATATCTCCACTCCCCTTGCGGCGAATAAGGGGCGCGCGCGCGCGGCTGTCAGGTCGGGGTCGGGAAAGAGGCCTGCGGTGTTCGCCATCCGGACAATGTCGGCGAGATGCATGGTCGACCGCGTGCTCTCTTGTCCGCCGACCATCGTGAAATGATCCTGCTGCCCGGTAAGGTAGGCCATGAACACGACCCCCGTCTTGTAGAAGCGGGTGGGAGCCCGGAAGATGTGTCGCGACAGCGGCACCGTGGGCGCAAAGATCTCATGATAGCCCTTGTTGTCCCCGGCAGCGAGTTGGCTCAAAGCGCGGGCAGCCGCGGAAGCAATGGGGTCGAAGATGCCCAGGAGCGCGTGGGAGAAACCCTGCTCGTCCCCCTCGATCAACGTCGGGTAGTTGAAATCGTCGCCGGTGAACATCGCCACGCCTTCAGGCAGTCGGCGGCGCATCGCGACTTCCTTCTCCTGCGACAGAAGGCTGATCTTGATACCGTCAATCTTCGCCGCATTGGCTTCGATGATGGAAACTGCCGTGCCCATTGCCACCATATGGTCGGGCGAGCCCCAGTAGCCCTCGAGGGCCGGGTCGAACATCTCGCCCAGCCAGTGAAGGATCGCAGGTTGAGCAAGGCCCGAGAGGACCCGTTCGTAGACGCGCGTGTAGTCGTCGGCCCCCCTTGCGGCTTGCGTCAGGGCGCGGCTGGCCATCAGGATCACGCGCGAACCCGTCGCCTCGACGGCCTCGCACTGCTCCTCGTAAGCGCGGATCACGTCGTCGATCGTGACGTCCGGGCCAGGCGCAAGATGATCGGTTCCAGCCCCGCTGGCGATGACATGACCGCCCGCCTTCGCCATGCGCGTCGCCCGCTGGATCAGCTCCAGCGAGGTCGGCCAATCGAGCCCCATGCCGCGTTGTGCCGTGTCCATCGCCTCGGCAACAGCAAAGCCCATCGACCACAGATGCTCGCGAAAGGCGAGCGTTGTATCCCAGTCGACGGCTGCATCGAGCCAGGGGTCGCATTCGGCAAGGGGGTCGGCGACCACGTGGGTCGCGGCATAGGCAATCCGGTTCCAATCTCCGCCCTTCTCGGGTGCCGGGCCGGCCTCCAGCGTCACTGTGCCGCCGGGCAGGTTCAGAACGCAGCTCATATCCCGAGATCCTCCAGATCGACCCAGCACCGCTTCTTGGAGCTTTCATATCCGGCTTCGGCAAGCTGCACGCCCTTGGCGCCTTCTTCCAGCGTGTAGGCAAACGGCGCGTCTTCGGCGACATGGCGCAGGAACTGCTCCCATTGCACTTTGAAGCCGTTGTCGAACACCGTATTGTCGGGGACCTCCTCCCAGCCCTCGTAAAAGTCGAGCTTCTGCGGTTCGTCCGGGTTCCAGACCGGTTTCGGTGTATTCACACGGCTCTGACTCAGGCATCTGTGTAGCCCCGCGACCGCTGACCCGTGCGTGCCGTCAATCTGAAACGTCACCAGATCATCGCGCCGCACCCTCGTGCACCAGCTCGAATTGATGTGGGCGACGATCTCGCCGTCGGGGCCGTCCAGCAGGAAGGTCGCGTAGGCTGCATCGTCTGCAGTTGCCTTGTAGCGTTCTCCGGCTTCGTCCAGACGGCTGGCAACATGGGTAAAGCCGAGGCAACTCACCGACTTGACCGGCGCGACCACGTTGTCGAGCACATAGCGCCAGTGACAGAGCATGTCCGAGATGATCCCACCGCCATCTTCCGCTCGGTAGTTCCACGAAGGCCGCTGGGCGGGCAAATCGTCACCGGTAAAGACCCAATAACCGAATTCACCTTTCACGCTGAGCATCTTCCCGAAGAAGCCGAGGTCGCGAAGGCGCTTGAGCTTGATAAGCCCGGGCAGGTCGAGCTTGTCGTGGACGATGCCGTTCTTCACACCCTTGGCCTTGGCATGCTTTGCGATCGCAACGGCGTCCTCGAGCCCTTCGCTGACGGGCTTTTCAGAGTAAACATGCTTGCCGGCATCGATGGCCCTTCTCAAAAGCCCCGGGCGCATCTGGGTGGAGGCGGCATCAAAGAAGATGGTGTCGTCGGGGTTGGCGAGGGCCGCGTCGAGATCAGTGGTATAGCGCTCAACCCCGTGCGTCGTCGCCAACGCCTCGATCTTCTCGGCATTGCGCCCCACGATGATCGGGTCGGGCAGAAGGTACGATCCGTCCGACAGCAACACGCCCCCCTGCGCGCGGATTGCAAGCACAGAGCGGATGAGGTGCTGGTTCATTCCCATCCGCCCCGTGACGCCGTGCATGATGACGCCAATTCGTTGCTGTCTCATTCTGGTCTCCAGTTCTTAAATTCAAATTCGATTGGCCCCGAACACAGATCGGTCATGCCGGACCCTCCAGCGCGACACTTGCGAAGCCCGGCGCGTCGAGCGACGCGATCCCGACATCGCCGCCGTCTATGCGAAGGGCGATACCGCCGTTGACCTCGGTGTAGATGTCGGGGTGATTTTCAAGAAAACGTCGGCGCTCCGCGTCGGATATTCCCTGCATGCCACCCGCGAAATGGTGGCCGTTGCGTTCCACATCCTTCACGTTGCAAGCCGCCATCATCGCGGTATCCTGCTGCCAGCAAAGACCCGGCTGGCAGGTCAGGTCCTCGCCGGAAAGGATCGCGCCCGCGGCATCCGCCCGCGCCTTGTTCAGGAGCGCACGGAGGACGCCCTTGCAGCTCTTTATCGAGGTTCCGGACCAGCCAAGCGCAAGCGCGGTCGGAAAAACATCTTCGGCGCTGTCGCTTTCGTCGATGACAAGAGGAAGGTCCGCCGACACCGGCCCGGAAAGCGCGATCTCGCGCGGGAATGGCTGTTCGACAAAACGGGTCGACCGGTAAAGACGGTCACAGGCGGGGTCTGCGCGGAAGCCGGCCAGCAGGTCTGCGAAGGGCTCAGGCTCATATTGCTCGTTCGCGTCGAGCGTGGCCGAATAGCCCGGCACGGCGTCAATGACCGCGGCGATGGCGGCAAGGCGGGCGAGGTCCGCATCGGGATCGCCCTTAAGCTTGATCTTGAACCCTCGAATTCCGGTCTTCGCGATGACGTCTTCAAGCGCGACGGGCAATCCGTCGTCCGGTGCGTCCGCGGCCACGTCGCAGACGCGAAGCGGGGCGTCAAATCCGATGGTATGTCGCATCGCGATGCGGTCTGGCGGGCCGATCCGGGAGAGTGCGTTCGTGATGTCTTCGGCGGACAAGTCCTTGGGTGCCGCGGTGGCAAGACCAAAGAGATCGGCCTTCGCCGCGCTCCAGAACGCCGCGCCCTTGGCACGACAAAGCGCGTCGATCACGGCCATCTCGATCAGGGACGGCCCGAAACCCGCCGCCAGATTTGGAGTATCGGAAAGCGCCGAGGCGACGTCGGCGCGAAGCTCGCGGCCAATCGAAAGCGCTGTCCCGTCAATGCCCGGCGCACGCGCGACGGCGGTTCGGACTGTTTCGCGCAATTCCTCGATCGTGTCGTCGTTCGTCATGCGCGCGCGCTTGTCAAACCACCGCGGCACCATAAGCTGCGCGGCCTCTCCGGTTTCGCGATCGCCATCAACTTCAATCATCACCGATGCATGAGCCTCGGCCGTCCTGCGCACTTCGGTGCTGCCGAACTGGAATGGCAGGCGCATTGTCACGGGCCGCTCCGACCAGCTCGCCTCGAGTATGGAAAGCCGGGTCATAGCGCCGCCCTTTCACAAGCGCGGAGCGTTGCGATACCCGTTGCCGCTGTCACCCGGCCATCGATGAGCGTGCGGAAGGGTTCGACCCCGACAAGCCCGTCCCAACCGACGTCCCGCAGCGCGGCGACGATCTCCGGAAACGGGTCTTCGCCCATCCCCGGCGCACCGAGGTTCGTGTCATTTGCGTGGATGTGACCGACTACGCCGCGCGGCACCCAATCGCGGATGCGGTCAGCGACCGGCGGTTCCTGAAGCCCCGCCGCCTTGCAGTCGATCATGGTCTGGAATGCCGGGCTTCCGACCGCCTCGACGAGGGCTGCACCTTCGGCGATCGTTGTGATCGTCCGCGTCTCGACGGACGCCAGAGGTTCGATGCAATAGGTCACGCCAGCACGCTCCGCCGCGGCCGCGACCGGGCCGAAGAACTCCGCGAGATCAGCAATCAGCCGGTCATCGGACATCCCATCGGGCCGGACCCGCTGGGCGGGCGAGCCGTGAACCAGCACGGTGCCGCCGAGATCCGCGCATAGCCCGATCAGTCCGAAGAGGATCGTGCGCGTTTCGTCCAACTTCTCGGGGTCGGTCACCGACGCCTCGGGGTACCCGCTCAGGAGCCAGTGCAGTCCGGTCACGCGGATACCGGCCGCCTCCACTGTCCGCCGGATCTCGGTGACCTCGCGCTTGTCCAGCCGATGCGGTTCTGCGCCGAGCGTCGCCGGTGCCAGTTCCAGTCCGACAAAACCCAACGCCGCCGCAACCTCTGCCTGCTCGGCGAGGCTCAGCCCATCGGCCGCCAGAAGCTCATTGCAAAGCGTGGTCTCAAGCACTGAACCGCTCCCCGATCCATCGGAAAGGCAGGAAAACAAACCGCCGGAATGCGGGCAGATTCATCAAGAGCGTCAGCACGATGATTGCGACGAACCCCGCCGAGATCGGTCGCGTGAAGAAGGGTGTGAGATCGCCGTCGCTCAGTGTCAGCCCACGGCGAAGGCTCTTGTCGACGAGCGTGCCGAGGATGATGCCAAGCACCAGCGGCGCCATAGGGTATTTCATCTGCCGGAGGACGAAGCCGACCAGGCCGAAGAACACCATGATGTAGATGTCGAAGATGCGTTGACTGAGCGCGTATGTGCCGATGACGCAAAGGACGAAGACAACCGGCATAAGGTAGGAATAGGGAACGCGCAGGACCTGTAC
>JBCBKU010000026.1:0-39127 GCA_038521345.1 Pseudomonadota bacterium
ATGGCGTCTGGCCCGAGAATAGACTGGATCATTCCGATCGACTGAGTGTAGCGCCAATGCCGCTCGGTCACCGGGTTGATCCACAAGGTGCGGGGCCATTGCGCGACCGCGCGACGCAACCAGACTTCGCCCGCCTCGGTGTTCCAGTGTTCCACCGCGCCTCCCGGTGCCGCCACTTCGTAGGGCGACATCGAGGCGTCGCCGACGAAGATGCAGGTATAGTCGGGCCCATAGGTGTGCAGGATATCCCAGGTGGGTGTCTGTTCCGTCCAGCGGCGGCGATTGTCGCGCCAGACGCCCTCGTAGAGACAATTGTGGAAATAGAAGTGTTCGAGATGCTTGAACTCGGCGCGGGCCGCCGAAAAAAGCTCGTCCACGACCTGAACATGGGGGTCCATTGAGCCCCCTGCATCGAGGAAGAGCAGCACCTTGACCGCGTTCCGGCGCTCGGGCCGGGTGACGACATCAAGATAGCCATGCTCGGCCGTTGCCCGGATCGTGCCGTCAAGATCCAACTCGTCTGCCGCGCCTTCGCGCGCCCACCGGCGCAGCCGTTTCAGAGCGACTTTGATGTTGCGGGTGTTGAGCTCCACTTCATCGTCGAAATTCCTGAACTCGCGCCGGTCCCAGACTTTGACGGCCCGTCCATGCCGCCCTTCATCCTGACCGATGCGGACGCCTTCGGGGTTGTAGCCATAGGCACCGAAAGGCGAAGTGCCGGCGGTTCCGATCCATTTCGATCCGCCCTGATGGCGGTCATTCTGTTCGGCAAGCCGCTGGCGCAGCGTGTCCATCAGCTTTTCAAGGCCGCCCAAAGCGTCGATTTCGGCCTTCTCGGCCTCGGTCAGGTGCTTTTCGGCAAGCCGGCGCAACCACTCTTCCGGCAGGTGGACGGCATCGACCAGTGCCTCGGGGGAGAGGGTTTCAAGGCCCCGGAACGCTTCCGAAAAGGCGACGTCGAACCGATCGAGATGGCGTTCGTCCTTGACCAGCGCCGCGCGGGCAAGGTGATAGAACCCGTCCACATCATAGCGGGCCATGCCCTTGCCGAGCGCCTCGAGAAATACGAGATGCTCGCGCAGAGTGACGGGCACACCATGGGCCCGCAGGCGATCAAAGAACCCCAGAAACATCTGGTGCAGAGTGCCCGCACCAGTGGGTTTTGGAAAGGGCTGGGGTTAAGGTGGTTCCGGACGACGGGAGGATCAGCATGCACCGGATTTATGATTGGAACGCGCGCCCTGCGAAGCGGAATTATACCGCGGCCGGACTGCGCGCTCTCAAAGGTGTGCAACGCCTGACGCAGACGACTGCCAATACCGAAGAAGAGGCGGCCGCAGCCCAAGAGGCGGGAATCGATTTGATCATGGGCAATGCACAGAACACGGCCGCCGCCCGGGCGGGCGGGCCCGAGATGTTCTTCACCGCCGCCATCCCGTTGCCGGATCATCCGACCGAGGCCGATGTGCTCCGCGCCGCCTTCGGGGCCATGAAGGACGGGGCCGACAGCGTCTATACCGCGCGGGGGCCGCGGATCGTCGAGATACTCGCGCGCGAGGACATTCCGGTGATGTGCCATCTTGGCCTCGTGCCCCGGAAATCCACGTGGAAGGGTGGTTTGCGTGCGGTGGGCAAAACGGCGGACGAGGCGCTGGAGCTCTGGCAATCGTTCCGTTCGATGGAAGATGCCGGGGCATTTTCCGTCGAAGCCGAGGTGATCTGCGACCGGGTTATGGCCGAGATCACGCGTCGCACAACGCTATTGACCTCGTCGCTTGGGTCCGGGTCGGGGGCTGACATCCTGTACCTTTTCCAGAACGACATCTGCGGAGAAGCCCCCGTGCGCCCGCGGCATGCCCGGGCCTTCGGCGATATCCATGCCCTGACCGAGGCGATCCGCACGGAGCGGCGCGCGGCGCTCGGACGGTTCCGTGAGGCTGCGCTTTCAGGTGACTTCCCGGCGATTGGTGAAACGGCAACGCTGCCCGACGACGAGTTCGCTCGGTTCCTCGACAAGCTGGACTAGGCGCCTCAGGCGAATTGAGCGATCAGGATCGTCGCGAAAAGGCCAAGAAGCCCGAAGGCAATGCCGAAGGCCGCCCCATAGTGAAGCCAGTCGGACCGCGCGCCGCCGCGTTTGCGGGCCAGATAGATGCCCCAGGCAATACCGGCGAGCGCGAAGAGAGCGATCAGGATCATCGGGCGCTGACAATGACAAGGGTGGGTGTCAGACCGGCAATTTCCGCGGCTCGGGCGCGTACCTCGGCCTCTGCGCCAAAGCCGTAGCGGGCCCATCCAAGGCTGTCGCGGCGCACCTCGCGGGCTTCTGCCGAGCGGCCAACCAGGTCCAGTGCTTCGGCCTTTACCATAAGAAGCGTGGCCAGAAGCGCCGCGTTTTCGGCCTCGGCCACGGCGCGAAGGTTGTCGTTGACGATTTCAAGCGCGACATCGCCTTGTCCTGCCGACAATGCAAATGCCGCGAGCTGCATGGCGACGTGGGCGGCCTGCAACTGGGTTGTCTCTTCGGCCTGGAACAGCGCCGCCGATTGCAGGAACGCGGCCAGCGCCCGTTCCGGATCGGTGCCGATCGAAAGCCGTCCATAGGCGTAAAGCGAGAATGCGAGCCGATTGTCCGTCCAGCCTTCGGACTGGGCGATCTGAACGGCCGCAGTGGCGGCCCCGCGGCGCCGTTCGGGCGGAGTCCGCGGGCCAAGCGCGGCTTCGATGGCGTTGATCCAGTCGCGACCGGTCTCGGGCACGGGGCCATCTCCGCCGCGAACTCCCCGGGGGTTCACCCGCGCGAGAATGCCGGGAAGCCGCTCGGCCACCTGCGCCCGGGTCATGCCCGACGACAGCGCATCGTCATAGAGCACCCGCAGAACCAGCGTGTCGAACCCGGTCAGGACAGTGTGGAAATTGTCGTCGTTGAAGACGCTGTCGGGCAGGCGATAGAGGTCGTTCAGCGGCCCAATCGCCTGTGCCACCTCTTCGTGCAGGCAATCGCGAACTTCCTGCGGCGCCACGTCACCCGGAATGAAGATGGCCATCGTTTCGCGCGTGGTCAGCGTCGTCCAGTCCAGTTTGGCGGACCGGCGACTGCGCCTGAACTCGTCCCAGGAGGCGACGCGGGGCACAACGAAGCACGCCGCCTGCGGAACCGCGCGGGACAGTTCGGCGCGCGTAACCACTTCGATCGTGATCCCGGCAGGCTGGGATGCGGGGACCCGCGAAACATCGATCCGGGCCTCGCGCCGAATCCGGCTAATGAGCCGATTAAGATCGCGGTCCAGAAATGTGGGCGATCGGCCCGTCACTCGGATCGTGATCGGACCCTCGAACCGGGTCAGCACCGGCAGGGGGCGCCCACTTTCGAGTTCGAAGGTCAGATCAAGGATATCCCGGGCAAGTGCGGCGTTCGAGCGGGTCGGGCGGACAACCGTCGGTTCGCTGAAGACCTTCATCGGAGGCAAAGCGAGATCGGGCTGGGCCCGCCGCTCGGCAACATCTGTTGCAGGCGACGTTGCACAGGCAGCAAGCCCCAGAAGGGCCAAGAGGGCGGCGGCGGCACGCATCAGGGCTGTTGATACTTTATGAAGGGGGTGAGTGTCCCCACTGAATCGTACAGCACTCGCGCATCTGTGTTGAAGTGTTGCGTCATCCAGTAGACACCCTTTGCGCCGCGCGATTTCGCGGCGGCGTAGACGGCCTCGATCAGGGCCCGCCCGAGGCCCCGACCGCGCGCCGAAGGGTCTACATAGAGATCCTGCAGATAACAGACCGGCTCTGACTGCCAGCCATGGGCGTGAAAGACGTAATGAGCCAGTCCGAGCGGCGTCTCACCGGCCAGCAGGCAGGAATAGTCATGGGGATCACCGGACAGGAGGCGGGCGAAGTAGGCCCTGTGATGCGCCTCCGACCGCTCGGTCTCGTAGAAGGCGAGATAGGCCGCCCATAACGGTGACCACGTATCGAAATCGGTCGCGGCAAGAGGGCGGATGGTCATGGCACACAGCTTCTCTTCGGATGTCCCGGCGTCCGTGGTAGACTGGTGCGTCGGCAAGCGAAAGGGATTGGCCGAAGATGTCCTTCAAGCCAGATGGTTACTCAAGCATGTCCCCATACGTGATCGTCGCGGACGCGCGGGCGCATCTTGCCTTTGCCGACGCCGTATTCGGGGCCGAACGGCTTCGGTTCCTCGAGCGCACCGATGGCACGGTTGAACACGCCGAAATCCGGATCGACGACACCGTGGTCATGTTCTGCGAAGCGGGAGGGGGCGCGGACTACGATGTAAACCTTCACCTCTACTGCCCGGACCCCGATGCGCTGATGGCCCGTGCCGCCGAAGCGGGGGCCATTGTGCTTCAGCCCGTCTCGGACCGAGAGGACGGGGATCGGCGCGGGGGCTTTAGAGGACCCAAAGGCGTGGCATGGTGGGTGTCGCGCAGGACAGCGTCTGGTGGCTCCGAGCCGCGTTAGCGGTTGCCGCGCGCCATAAAGGCAAGACGTTCGAACAGGTGAACGTCCTGTTCGTTTTTGAGGAGTGCGCCATGTAGGCGGGGCAGGGTGTCCTTGCCCTCGCGGCGGAGATCCTCGGCATCCAGATCATCGGCCACGAGCAGCTTCAGCCAGTCGAGCACCTCGGATGTCGACGGCTTCTTCTTCAGGCCCGGCGTGTCGCGTATCTCGAAGAACTGGGTCAGCGCCTCGTGCAGCAGTGTGGCCCGGATATCCGGGTGATGCACCGCCACGATCCGTTCCATCGTCTCGCGATCGGGAAATCGGATGTAGTGAAAGAAACAGCGCCGTAAAAACGCGTCCGGCAGTTCCTTTTCATTGTTCGAGGTGATGATCACGACCGGGCGGTGCCGGGCACGGATCGTCTCGCCGGTCTCGTAGACATGGAACTCCATCCGGTCGAGTTCCTGCAGTAGATCGTTGGGGAATTCGATGTCGGCTTTATCGATCTCGTCAATCAGAAGGACCACGCGGTCTTCTGCGGCGAACGCCTCCCAGAGTTTGCCCTTGCGGATGTAATTGGCCACGTCGTGGACCCGTGCGTCGCCAAGCTGACTGTCCCGCAGACGGCTGACGGCATCGTATTCGTAAAGGCCCTGCTGGGCTCTTGTGGTCGACTTCACGTGCCATTCAATCAGCCGCATACCCAGCGCCGACGCCACCTGCCGGGCCAACTCGGTCTTGCCGGTGCCGGGCTCGCCCTTGACCAATAGAGGCCGTTCCAGCGTGACCGTCGCATTCACGGCGACAGTCAGCTCGTTGGTGGCCACATAGTCGTCCGTTCCTGTGAATTTCATGGGATTATCAGCGACCTCTCCGGCATAACAGCTGCGACGTTATAGGCCCGCCGATACAGCATCAATAACCGTTGATGGGGGCGTGACAAGGCGCAGACGTTCTAGTATGTCCCCGCGCAAAGGAGGCGTCGGATGCACCGCCAAGATGTCCAGACCACTCCGCATAACCAAAAGGGAACCGGTATGAAGGCTGAGGTATTTTTGCCCGAGGACTATCGTCCGGCCGACGACGAACCATTCATGAATGACCGACAGCTCGAATGGTTCCGGCGCGAGCTTCTGCGCCAGAAAGCCGAGCTGCTGAGTGAAAGCAAATCAACGATCGCCGGCCTTCAGGACGGCACACGCAACATCCCCGACATTGCCGATCGTGCCTCGGAAGAGACCGATCGTGCCCTCGAATTACGCATCCGTGATCGGCAGCGCAAACTTGTTGCCAAGATTGATGCGGCGTTGCGTCGCATCGATGAGGGCGAGTTCGGCTATTGCCAAGACACGGGCGAACCGATCTCACTAAAGCGTCTGGTCGCGCGGCCAACAACAACCCTGAGCCTCGAAGCACAAGAGCGCCATGAGCGCCGTGAGAAGGTTCACCGCGACGACTGACCCGAGATTTCGGGAGGAGGAGGGGCGCCGGAATTTTCGAATTCCGGCGTTTCTTTTTTAGGGCCCCTGACCCAGCATCTATTTCCATGACCCCACATGACGTCACCATCGTCGGCGCAGGAATCGCCGGGCTTGCCGCCGCCGTGGCGCTGGCGAAACAGGGTTGGACCGTCCGCGTGCTGGAACGCGCAGAGGCGATTTCCGAGGTGGGTGCCGGCCTCCAGATCTCTCCTAACGGATTTGCAGTCCTCGCCGCGTTGGAACTTGATGAGGCAGTCCGCGCCGCGGGTCTTGAGACCGAAGCGGTGGTCCTTCGCGATCTGACCGGGAAGCGGGTGGCGCGGCTGGACCTGACGACAGGTAGGTATGCGCGCCCGTTTCTGACGGTGCATCGCGCACGGCTGATCGACATCCTTGCCGCGGCCGCCGACAGCGCCGGCGTTGCCGTTGAGTTGCGGCGTAGCGTGGCGGACGGCGAGGCCTTCGAGGGGCCGGTGATTGCAGCAGACGGTGTTCGGTCGGTGCTTCGGGCTCGGGTCGGACCGGCGCCCGACACCGCCTTTACCGGACAGGTCGCATGGCGTGCACTGATCCCCGGCGAGGGCGCGGTCGAGGCCGAGGTAATCATGGGGCCGGGATGCCACGTGGTGAGCTATCCTCTGGCGGGTGGACTGCGAAACATCGTCGCCGTCGAGGAGGCTGCCGCCTGGACCAGGGCGGATTGGCACCAACCCGGAGATCCAGACACGCTTCGCAACCGGTTTGGCGCGCTGGGCGGACCCGTCCCAAGCTGGTTGGCGGCGGTGGAGCGGGCCCATGTCTGGGGACTTTTCCGGCACCCCGTCGCCGAGCGGTGGCACGGGCGGGGGATCGCCCTGATCGGAGACGCGGCCCATCCGACGCTGCCGTTTCTTGCACAGGGCGCCAACCTCGCGCTCGAAGATGCGTGGATGCTGTCCCGGGCCCTTCAGTCCGGGTGGTCGGCGACAGCGCTGGAGCGGTTTCAAGCGGCTCGTCGGGCGCGGGTCGTGCGGGCTATCGAGGCCGCCAACGCCAATGCCCGGAACTATCACCTGAACAGCCCTGTCGTTCGTTTCGCGGCCCACAGCGGGTTGCGCGCGCTGGATCGGGTGGCTCCCTCGCTTCTGCTTCGGCGGTTCGACTGGCTTTACGGATACGATCCGCGCTCGGCGGATATCTGATTCATTTTGTCGGATACAACTTGACGCGGCGCCTGCAATTTCCGACACATTCACTCAGTTACTCACTGGCACCAGGTATCCCCCATGATGCGAACAGCGTTTTCCACGACCGTGGCCCTGCTTATGGCTTTTCCCGCCTTCGGGAACGGCGAACTGAACCTCTACTCGTCGCGCCACTACGACACCGACGAACGGCTCTATTCCGACTTCACCGAGCAGACTGGCATCACCATCAACCGGATCGAGGGCAATGCCGACGAACTCATCGCCCGGATGCAGGCCGAGGGCGCCAACAGCCCGGCTGATGTTTTCCTGACCGTCGATACCGTCCGGCTGACCCGCGCAAAGGACCTGGGTCTTTTGTCCCCTGTGGTGTCCGCGGCCCTGGCCCAGGCGATCCCGGCCTATCTCCAGGATGACGACGGCACGTGGTTCGGCTTCTCACAGCGGTCCCGGATCCTCTTCTACGACAAGACCGAGGTGCAAGAGCCGCCGCAGACCTATCAGGATCTCGCCGACCCGAAATACGCAGGGCAAGTCTGCATCCGGTCGTCGTCGAACGTCTACACGCAGAACATCGTCGCGGCCCTGATCGCACATCTTGGCGAGGATGCCGTTCGGGATTGGGCCGAGGGTGTCGTGGCCAACTTTGCGCGCACACCGCAGGGCGGTGATACGGACCAGTTGCGGGGCATCGCTTCGGGTGAGTGCGACATCGCCATGTCGAACACCTACTACTTCGCACGTGCGCTTCGGAAGGGCGACAGCAGCATGACCGCCGAAGACCTCGAGACCATCGGATGGGTCTTCCCGAACCAGAACGATATCGGCGCGCACATGAATATCTCCGGGGGTGGGGTGGCCGCCAACGCGCCCAACCGCGAGAACGCGATCCGGTTCCTCGAATACCTCGCATCGGAGCAGGCGCAAGAGTACTTCTCGGCCGGCAATGATGAATATCCCGCCGTCCCCGGTGTCGGGCTCTCACCGTCGGTCGCGGCCCTCGGAATCTTCCGTCCGGACGCGATCAACCTGGCCGATGTGGCCGAGAACATCGACGCGGCGGTTCGGGTCTTGAACGCCGCGGGCTGGCGATAAACCCGAAAGACTAAGATCAAGCAGCGCCGGCCCTTATTGGGCCGGCTTTCTTTATGCGGCGCGCGATATCGTGGGGGACATTGCAGTATCGACCGCCGCCCGCCGCACTCCAAGCGCGCGGCAGACCAGGATGACCGGAAGAAGGCCGATCGCGACAATCACAAGGCTCGGGACCGCCGCGCCGGCCAGGCGTTCATCGGCGGCGAGCCGGTGGGCCTGCACCGCTAGCGTATCGTAATTGAAGGGCCGCATGATCAGTGTTGCGGGCAGTTCCTTGGCAACGTCGACGAAGACGATCAGCCCCGCGGTGAGAACGCTCGGGCGAAGGATCGGAAGGTGCACGCGGGCCAGCATACCGGCGGGGCTTTGACCGAGCGTTCGGGCGACGGCATCCATGTTCGCCGGGACCGAGCTCAGCCCACTGTCGTATGCGCCAAGCGCCGCTGCCATGAACCGTACCATATAGGCCACCACCAGCAGCCAGATGGATCCGGTCACCAGCAGGCCCGTCGATATGTCGAAGGTCGCCCGCATCCAGGCATCGAGCGCATTGTCGAAGGCCGCGAAAGGCACCAGCAGGCCGACCGCGATTACACCCCCCGGCACCGCGTAGCCGAGACGGCCGATATTGGCCGCAGCGCGCGCGATAGGGCCGGGGGAAAGCCGCGCGTTGAACCCGATCGCGACCGCTGCCAGCACCGTTATCAGGGCCGAGATTGAGGCTAGGGTGACCGTGTTCCGGATGAATCCGAGATAGCGCGGGCTGAGAAGATCCTGTTCCGAGCCGATGGCCATGTTGGCCAGAATGATGACGGGCAGGAGGAACCCGAAGAGCACAGGAACCGCACAGAACGCCGCCGCTGTCCATGCGTGCCAGCCGCGCAACCCCATCGGGCTCAGGCGTTCAAGCCGTTTGCCCGGCGTGTGGTGGCGGGCCGCCCCACGCTGCTGACGTTCAAGGGCCGCGATAAGAAGCGCGAAGGCCAGGAGCCCAAGTGCCAGTTGCGCGGCGGCCGCACGATCCGCCAGCGAAAACCAGCTGAGGTAGATGCCCGTGGCATAGGTTTGCACGCCGAAATAGGCGGTGGTTCCGTAATCGGCGATGGTCTCCATCAGCGCGAGCAGCACGCCCGCGGCGATCGCGGGCCGTGCCATCGGCAGGCTCACTGCCCGGAAGGCGCCCCAGGCCGACCGCCCGAGCGCGCGGGCGGCGATGAACGCGGTGCTGCTTTGCTGAAGGAACGCCGCCCGCGCGAGCAGATAGACATACGGATAAAGCACAAGGGTCAGCATGACCGCCGCGCCCCCGGTTGAGCGCACTTCGGGGAACCAGTAGTCGCGGGGCCCCCATCCGGTGATGTCGCGCAACGTGGCCTGAACGATGCCGGGATGGTCGAGCACATCGGTATAGGCGTAGGCGAGCACATAGGCCGGAAAGGCAAGCGGCAACGCCAGAGCAATCTCGAAGAGCCGGGCGCCGGGAAAGCGTGTCATGGTGACAAGCCACGCCGCGCCGGTTCCAATGAGCGCGGTTCCGATCCCGACGCAGACAACAAGGGTCAGCGTGGTCGCGGTGTAACGGGGCAGGACCGTGTCCCAGAGGGCAGCAAGCGTGCCGTGCCCCCCGGCCAATGCGGCGACGAGGGTGGCGAGCATGGGCAGCAAGCACAGCGCGGCGACCGTCGCCGCCGCAATCCGCAGGGCCGTTTGAGTGCGCGCACGTGGCCTGTCAGGCAAAAGCGGCCTCGAGGGCCGAGATGATGCCCGAGAAATCGCCCGCTTTCAGGGATGCGCCACCCACAAGCGCGCCATCGACATTGGCGACATCGAAGATCTCGGCGGCGTTCGACGGTTTGACCGACCCTCCGTAAAGGATACGGACCGACCGGCCGACCCCTTCGCCGAACCGCTGCTCGATCTTGGTGCGGATGAAGCCGTGAACTTCGCCGATCTCGTCCATCGTCGGCACCTTGCCGGTGCCGATGGCCCAAACCGGTTCATAGGCGATCACAAGGTTCTGGCCGGTTGCGAGGTCCGGAACCGAACCCGCCAACTGGCCGACGATGATGTCGAGCGTGTTGGCACTCTCCCGTTGGCTCAGGGTCTCGCCTACGCAGATGATCGCGACCAACCCCGCTTCCCACGCGGAGATGGCCTTTTCCCAGACCATCTGGTTCGTTTCACCATGATCGGTGCGGCGTTCGGAATGGCCGAGGATCACGTATTGCGCACCGGCATCGGCCAGCATCGAAGCCGAGATGTCGCCGGTATGCGCGCCCGATGCGGCGGCGTGGCAATCCTGGCCCCCGGTGGCAATCCCGCTGCCTTCGGTGGCGGACGTCATCCGGGTCAGCAACGTGGCCGGAGGGCAAACAAGCACATCGACCTCGGGCGACGGATGGGCCGCCTTCAAGGCTTCGATTTCGTTCAGGGACGTACTGGTCCCATTCATCTTCCAGTTTCCTGCCGCCAGACCGCGCCGCATGATTATCCCTCCGCCAAGGCTTGCCTCGCCAAGTTGCAAGCAAGCGCGGGGTCGTCAAGTGCTGCCTCGGGGCAGGACCAATAGCCCATGCGACGTACCTGTCCGTCTGACGGCCGCACCCATTCGAAAGCCTGTGCACCCTCGGCGCGCAGTGCCTCGGCAAGGCGTCCTCTTGAGCGGAAATAAAGCGTTCCATCGCGGTGAATGGCCGCAAAGATGCGACCGTCCGCGTACACCGCATAAGCCCCCATCATCGGATGAACCGAAATCTTGCCGAGATCGGCAAAGAGCTCGGTCAGCCTTTCGAGATCGCTCACCCCTCGCGTTCGGCCTGAAGCGTCTCAACGTCTTTGAATTTAATCGATTCTCCGCATCCGCAAGCATCTGCGACATTTGGATTGCGGAATTTGAAGCCAGCCTCGAGAAGCGAGACTTCGTAGTCGATCTCGGTCCCGAAGAGGAACATCTGCGCCATCGGAGCAATCATCACACGGGCCCCGTCCGACTCGACGACTTCGTCATTGGGGTCGACCTTCGCCGCGTAGTCCATGGTGTATTCCATGCCAGCGCAGCCGCCTTTCTTCACGCCGATGCGCAATCCGGCATGACCCTCTGCCTCCATCAACTGGCGGATCTGGGTGGCGGCCTTTGGCGTTATCGTGACGGCGTCCTTGCCGGGAATGCCAAACATGGGGTTGGTCCTTCGAATGCTTGACCAAGAACCTAGGTGATCCCGGGCGTTGTCTCAAGGTGTTCGGGTGGGCCGACCGAAAACGGGCGACCAGAATATGGTCGCCCGCGGCCGGGCACCGGATGCCGTTGGGACAGGGGGAGAACCCGGGCGGCCAAACTTTCAGATGGGGCGGTCGCAGCTCCGCTCTCCCAACAACGATGGCCCCCAAGCGTGACGGTAATCCGACACCGGCGTCACGTTTTTGCGATGATTGAATGACACTTAGAAGGTGAAGTGCTCACATGAAGCCAAGTTCGAGACGCGCTTCGTCCGACATCATGTCCATCCCCCATGGAGGATCCCAGGTGATTTCCACATTCACGGTCTTGACCCCGGGAAGCGGCGCGATCGCCTCGGCAACCCAGCCGGGCATCTCACCGGCCACCGGACATCCCGGCGCAGTCAGGGTCATCAGAACCTCGACATCGCCCTCTTCCAAGATGGACACCGTGTAAACGAGACCCAAATCGTAGATATTCACAGGAATTTCAGGGTCATAGACCGACCTGCACGCCTCGACGACGCTGTCGTAAAGGGGGTGGTCGGTCGTCGAAGGTCGGATCAGCGGCGTGCCTTCGATCGGATCCTGCGTAGTCATGCCTGCGCTCGCTCATGGAATTCTTGACTGTTGATATAAGGATTGGACCAACCGGCGTCCAGTGATGCGCGGTTCAGACGCCCAGAGGCAGGGCGGCATGATCCTTTTTGTGGCTCAGGACAAAATGCGTGGTCGATGACCGGACGAGCCCGGTGGCCAGCACACGACGCATGATGATGCGTTCAAGATCTTCCGGATCCTCGGCAACGACCTTGAGCAGATAGTCATCCGATCCCGTTACGGACGCGCATTCGATAATGTTTTCATTGTCTTGCACGAAGACGTCAAACTTGCCCACGGTTTCTTCGGTGTGATCCAGAAGCGAGACGTGAACATAGGCCATGGTGGTCAGGCCAAGACGTTTGCGATCGAGAAGGGCCGCGTAGCGCTGGATGATCCCCGCGTCCTCGAGCCGCTTGAGCCGCCTCCAGACTGGTGAAGTCGACAGGTTCAGGCGCTGGGCGAGATCTTGAACGCTGATGCGGCCATCTTGCTGAAGCACCTTCAGAAGCCGGCGCTCGGTGTCATCAAGGGAAGGCAGAATATCACTCCTTATCGATCTTTTTGGGATGAATCGCCGCAAACATTGCGGGATTCTAACAGGAATAGAAAGAAAAACGGTCAGAGGAGCGGATATTCTTTGCTGGCCATAGCTAGGAGGGTGCCATGACAAGTTATCGTGCCAAGATCCCGGGCCCGGATGGAAGCATCACCTACACGCCGGGCGAGCACGCCGTATGGCGCGACCTAATGGCGCGCCAACGCCCAAACGTGGACCGTCACATGTCCCGGGTGTTCCTTGATGGCCTCGCAAAGCTGAACCTGTCCGAAGTTCGGGTCCCGCGCATCACCGAGATTCGCGCCGCGCTTGGCGCGGCGACGGGATGGTCGGTCGAACCTGTCCCGGCGCTGATCCCCGAGACAGAGTTCTTCCGACTTCTGGCCGGTTGTCGCTTCCCGGCCGCATCCTTCATCCGGCGACGGGAGCATTTCGACTACATCGAAGAGCCCGACATCTTTCACGAGATCTTCGGCCATGCGCCGCTGCTTGCCGATCCCCGATTTGCCGCGTTCTCGCGGCATATCGGGAAGACCGGTCTCGACGCGCCCGCGGACATCCATGGTGATCTGATCCGGCTTTACTGGTTCGCGATCGAGTTCGGCCTGACGACCGAAGACGGTGTGACGAAGGCGCTTGGTGCGGGGCTTGCCTCGTCTCCCACGGAGCTCCCATGGTCGGTTCTGGCGCCGGAAGTCGAGCGGCGTGCCTTTGTGCTGCGGGACGTTCTGCGCACGCCCTACCGGATCGACATCAAACAGCCGGTCTACTACGTCATCGAAGATCTCGATGCGCTGTTCGATCTCGCCGAGATCGATCTTGCGACCGAGATCGCGGCGGCGCGGGCCAAGGGCATGTTCGCCCCGAACTTTCCTCTGATAGCGGCGGAGTAGCACCGGCTTTGCATCCCAGAGGCGCCTGCGCTAACGCTCGAGGATGACAGCGTTTTCCTTTGAGCTTCAGGCGACCGATGGCGCGGCGCGGTCCGGTGTCATCCGCACTGCGCGTGGTGAGATCCGGACACCTGCCTTTATGCCTGTCGGCACGGCGGGCACGGTCAAGGCGATGCGCCCGGAAGATGTGCGGGCCACGGGCGCGGACGTTCTTCTTGGCAACACATACCATCTGATGCTGCGCCCGGGCGCCGAGCGGGTTGCGCGCCTCGGCGGTTTGCACAGTTTCATGAACTGGGAGCGCCCCATTCTCACGGATTCCGGCGGCTTTCAGGTGATGAGCCTTTCCGATCTGCGCACGCTGACCGAGGAGGGCGTGCGGTTCAAAAGCCATATCGACGGGTCGGAACACCACCTCACACCCGAGAGAAGCATGGAAATCCAGGCACTTCTCGGTTCAGACATCGTGATGGCCTTCGATGAATGCCCAAGCCTGCCCGCCGATCGGGACCGGATTGCCGAGAGTATGGCGTTGTCGATGCGATGGGCCCGTCGGTCGCGGGAGGCCTTCGGCGAGCGACCCAATCACGCACTTTTTGGTATTCAACAAGGGGGCTTAGAGCGCGATCTTCGAGAGGAAAGCGCCGAGGCGCTGCGCGAGATCGGGTTCGAAGGCTATGCCGTCGGGGGATTGGCCGTGGGCGAGGGTCAGGAGGCGATGTTCGGTGTTCTGGATTATGCCCCGGGGATGCTGCCGGAAGATCGCCCGCGCTACTTGATGGGGGTTGGAAAACCCGATGACATTGTCGGTGCGGTGCTGCGCGGGATCGACATGATGGATTGCGTTTTGCCAACAAGATCAGGGCGTACTGGGCAACTGTTCACGCGGCGTGGCGTGGTGAACATCAAGAATGCGCGTCACGCCGATGATCCGCGCCCGCTGGACGAGGAATGTGGGTGCCCCGCCTGTCAGAACTACAGCCGGGCCTATCTCCACCACCTCTTCCGGTCTGGCGAGATCTTGGGTTCGATGCTTATGACCTGGCACAACCTGACCTATTATCAGGATTTGATGGCCGATCTTCGTGACGCGATTGCGAATGGGCGTTTGGCTGAGTTCGTGCGGGCGTTCGAGGCGCGCCGCGTGGAAGGCGACATCGAACCGATCTGAGCGACGTTCACCGCCACATTTCGGCCGCATTGTTCCCGCCGCGGCATCAGCCAACCTTGATTTACTGCATTGGCGCAGCGCACAAGAAAAAGGCAGAAATCTGTCGGTTTCAACCCTGACTTGTTTTAGGCTCCCAGCGGTACGCGTTTATCGAGGGGTGGCACCTTGGTTTCTCTGTCATTGGATACTGGGTCGGACGCCGTCGCGGATGGCGCCAAAGTGCTGACGGCGGATGCCTTTGGTGCCCGCTACATCAGCTACAACAGTGTCAATCGCTTCCTCGATCAGATTGATGACATGGAGATCGGGCATATCGTCTGGCCTGGCGGTACGCTCGCCGAGACGCGCGAAGATCGGTTCGGTTTCGAGTATGAGGGCCTGTACGACCCGGCGACAAACAAGCCCGATCTGTCGGAGATGATGGGGATCGCCCGGGCGGAGGGCGTGGGGCTGACCGTGGTGCTTCCCACCGCGCGCTATGAGGGCGATGTGGCAAGCTTCGAGGCGGACCTGAACGTTTTCCTCGAGGATCTGTTGTCCGGTGAATTCGGGACCCTTCCGAACGAGTTGGTTCTTGAGGTTGGCAGCGAATACTACGCGCATTTCGAGGGCGCGAACGCTGCAACATCCTATGCGGAACTGGCCGACGCCGCCGTTACCGAGATTGCGCTGGCACTCGTGGACAGCTCGATCAACACATTGGGCGCGGATGTCGAGATCGCCGTTCAGATGGGGCGCACATCTTCTGAGGACGCCGAGATCCGGGACGGCCTGAGTGACTTTTCCCTCTCGAATGTGGACTCAGTGATCCATCACCGCTTTGCGTTCCTACCGGACGGGATTGACGGCCGCGTCGCCGAGATCGACGCGCGGGTTGATCGTTGGGTCGAGGACGTGGAGGCAGCGGGCGGGGATGCACCGGCGCTGAACGTGTCGGCGTGGAACGTGGCGACCCAGACGCGGGCCGAAGTTCTTCAGGACTTTCTGGCCGAGAATCCCGGGCTGACGGCTGACGATGTCGATCTTGACGGCCGCACGACGGTGGCTTTCGAACGATACTGGCAGGATGCGCTGGATGACGCGGCCTATGGTGCCGAGCATCCCGGCTATATTCTTGAGGCGTTCCATTCCTATGCCGAGATCGGGATGGAAGACGCGTCCGTGTATGGCATTGATCTGGTTCATCCCGGCCGCCTGAGTGTTCTTGGCGAAGACGGCAAAGACTATGTCTTTGCTGGCGGCGACATGCTCGAAATGCTGTACGAATCCGTCGATGACACCGAGGCGCTGGAAGGTCGGGCGTTCAACAAGAATGCGGCCGTGATGCCCTATGCCTTTGAGAACGAAGATAAACTGATTGTCTTCCTCGCCGCGGGCGACACCAACCCGGGCACCGTGGATCTGAACATGGAAGGGATCGGAACCGAATATCTGTCAGTGTGGGGGGACAGCCTTCAGGCCGAGATCGATCCGGATTGGATGGAGACGTTCGGCATTCCCGACACGCCCGGTGTGGACGAGACGAACGAGGCTTGGACGTATGCCGAAGGCGTCCGTGACGGGACAAACGTTACCGAAATCGACGGCGGGGTCTCGGTCACATTCGAGAAACCACACGAGGTAATCCGGCTGGCCTTCGCCAAAACCGATGCCGGGGCTAATGAAATCTCGAAGTTTTCCGACGGATCCGAGGTGCAGTTGGATCTGCCACCCGTCACCGATCCTCCACCGGACCCCGAACCGGAGGACGATCCGGATCTGGACGACGCCGGGGATGACGATGGCGGCGGCGGAGGTGCGGGATTTGCGATCGCAGGTTTGCTTCCGTTCTTGCTCTTGCTCGTGTGACAGCGGCGGCTCTGTGGAGAACTCCCACGTCGATTGCCGATGTCTGGGTGCCCGTCCCGGTTTTCGGCCGACCGGCACTCTTGCCGCTTGCGGGCAAGGTCCGTCACGGGCATTCTCCTTCTACTGACCGGTTCTGGTTGACGCGGGTGGCGGGGGTGCCCATGTCACAAGGCCATGACCGGAGAAAGCCGGAGCTGCCGCAAGCCGGGGCTGGTGCTTTCTTGCCAATAACAAGGAATGCGCATGTCTGAGCAACTGAACTATTCCTACCCCGTCCTGCCGCTTCGCGACATTGTCGTCTTCCCGCACATGATCGTGCCGCTCTTCGTGGGCCGCGAGAAATCGGTGAAGGCGCTTGAAGAGGTGATGCAGGACGACAAACAGATCCTGTTGTCGAGCCAGATCGATCCTTCAGTGGACGATCCCACCTCTGACGGGATCTACGACACCGGCGTTTTGGCGAATGTCCTTCAACTTCTGAAGTTGCCGGACGGGACCGTGAAGGTGCTGGTCGAGGGCCGCGTGCGGGTCAAGATCACCAATTACCTTGATAACGACCATTTCTTCGAGGCGCGGGCCGAGGTGCTGGACGAGGTGCCGGGTGACCGGGCTTCGGTCGATGCGCTTTTGCGGTCGGTTGGAGAGGAATTCCAGCGCTATGCCAAGGTCAAGAAGAACATCCCGGAAGAGGCATTGGCCGCAGTGGCCGACACGCACGAGCCTGAAAAGCTGGCTGACCTCGTGGCGGGGCATCTTGGTATCGAAGTCGACCAGAAGCAGGAGCTTCTGGAAACTCTCAATGTCGCCGAGCGGCTCGAGAAGATCTACGGGCTGATGCAGGGCGAGATGTCTGTTCTTCAGGTCGAAAAGAAGATCAAAACACGCGTGAAGTCCCAGATGGAACGGACCCAGCGCGAGTATTATCTGAACGAACAGATGAAGGCGATCCAGCGCGAACTGGGGGATGGCGACGACGGCCAGAACGAAGTCGCCGAACTCGAGGCCAAGATCGCTGAGACCAAGCTGTCGAAAGAGGCGCTTGAAAAGGCCGAGGGCGAGCTGAAGAAGCTCAAGTCGATGAGCCCGATGTCCGCCGAAGCGACCGTTGTGCGGAACTATCTCGACTGGATGCTGTCGATCCCGTGGGGCGTGAAGTCCCGCGTCAAGAAGGATCTGGGCCGAGCACAGCAGGTTCTCGATGACGATCATTATGGCCTCGAGAAGGTCAAAGAGCGGATTGTCGAATATCTGGCGGTCCAGCAACGTTCGAAAAAACTCCGCGGGCCGATCCTCTGTCTCGTCGGGCCTCCGGGTGTGGGTAAGACCTCGCTGGGCAAATCTGTGGCCAAGGCCACGGGGCGGGAGTTTATCCGGATCTCGCTTGGCGGTGTCCGGGACGAATCCGAAATCCGCGGCCACCGGCGGACCTATATCGGGTCGATGCCCGGCAAGATCATTCAGGCGCTGAAGAAGGCGAAGACAACGAACCCTCTGATCCTGCTCGATGAGATCGACAAGATGGGGCAGGATTTCCGGGGCGATCCGGCATCGGCGATGCTCGAGGTGCTGGATCCAGAGCAGAACTCGACCTTCGTCGACCACTATCTCGAGGTTGAGTACGACCTGTCGAACGTGATGTTCCTGACGACGGCGAACTCCTACAACATGCCGGGGCCGCTTCTGGACCGGATGGAGATCATCCCGCTTGCCGGGTACACCGAAGACGAGAAGGCCGAGATTGCGCGGCAGCACCTGATCGGGAAACAGATCAAGAACCATGGCCTGAAGGCCAAGGAGTTTGAGCTGACCGACGAAGCGCTGACAGAGATGATCCGCGTCTACACCCGCGAGGCCGGGGTGCGGAACCTTGAACGCGAGATTGCCAAACTCGCCCGGAAGGCCGTGACCAAGATCATCCGCGGCAACGAAGAGACCGTGAAGATCACGCCGGAACTGCTCGAAGAATTCCTCGGGGTGAAAAAGTACCGCTACGGCCTTGCCGAAGAGGAAAACCAGGTGGGTGTCGTGACTGGCCTTGCCTGGACATCGGTGGGGGGCGATCTTCTGTCGATCGAGGCGCTGAAGCTGCCGGGCAAAGGTCGAATGAAGACGACCGGCAAACTCGGCGACGTGATGAAGGAATCGATCGATGCCGCGTCATCGTTTGTCCGCTCGATCGCGCCGACGATCGGGGTGAAACCGCCCCGGTTCGAGACGATGGATATCCACGTACACGTCCCGGAAGGGGCGACGCCGAAGGACGGGCCGTCCGCCGGTGTTGCGATGGTGACCTCGATCGTGTCCGTGCTGACCGGGATCCCGGTCCGGAAGGATGTCGCCATGACCGGTGAGGTCACGCTTCGAGGCAACGTTCTGGCAATCGGTGGGCTGAAGGAGAAGCTGCTGGCCGCGCTCCGGGGCGGGATCACCACGGTTCTGATCCCGCAGGAGAACGAGAAGGATCTCGCCGAGATCCCGGACAACGTGAAAGAGGGCCTGACGATCATTCCGGTGGCCCATGTGACGGACGTGATGACCCACGCTCTTGACGGTGTCCCGGAACCCATCGAATGGGACGAAGCCGCCGAAGAGGCTGCGGCCGCCGAGGCGGCCATGCGGGGCGGTGCGGAAAGCGCCTCGGCCACGGCCCACTGATCCGGGTTCGCGCGGATTGACATTCCACGAAGCGGGCCGGCTTTGCCGGCCCGTTTTGCGTTTGGTGTCGGTCCGACATGGGGCAGGGCGGGTGGCCAGGGGACGTGAACCGGGATAGTCTGGCCCGGAGCAGTCACAAACAGGAGCCCCGGAATGGCCAAGTCCCCGACCGCCCGTACACCGTCGAAATCCACGACCAAGGCGGCGCCGAAACGCCCCGCGCGTCCCCGGAAAACCCCGACCCCTGTGGCCAAGGACGTGGCGCCAGCCCCCGCTCCGGACGTCGCCCCTGTGGCCGAAGTGACCGCGCAAAGTGCCGACGTTTATCGCAAGAAGGATCTGGTCGAGGCCGTCGTCGCGGCAACGGGGCAGAAACCGCGCGATGTGAAGGCATCGGTCGAGGCGACACTGACCGCGCTTGGAATTTCCCTCGACCGCGGCGACACCGTGCAGATGCCGCCCCTTGGCAAGATCAAGGTCACCCGCACCGTCGCGGGATCGGGCGCGCAGGTCCTGACCTGCCGCATTCGCCGCACGGTGTCCCGGGACCCTCTTGCGAGCGCGGCTGAGTAAGGCTATCTGACCGGCCACGGTTCGTGGTTCCCGGGTGATTAGCTCAGTGGTAGAGCGCTTCGTTCACATCGAAGATGTCGGGAGTTCAAATCTCTCATCACCCACCACTTTTCGATTTGCCCAGCCGGTCGAGACGCGAATGCCAGCGGGGCCCGTCCTGGCATCCGGGTCCTTCCCGAAATGCACCATCTCTCCGGGCATCGGGGTGAACGCAACACGGGCTTCTGGCCGGGATCCCCGCGCACGGGAACGGGGAAGCAAAGCATGATGGCGCAGCTCGGGCGGCTCATCATCTACACCAAGAAACTTGAAGAGATGTCAGACTTCTACCGCCGGTATTTCGGCTTTGAGGAGCTGCGACTGGAGAATGACAGAATCGTTGAACTTGTCGCCCAAGGCCAAGGGGCCAACATCCTGCTCTATCCGGTATCACCGCGCCGGAAGGAAACGCAAACACTCGTAAAACTGGTCTTCGATGTTGAGGATGTCGCAGCGTTCTGCACCGCCGCCGAACGCCGCGGACTGACTTTTGGCTCTATACACCAGGCTGATGGCTACTCTTTCGCCAACGCCAAAGACCCGTCCGGCAACTCTGTCCAAGTCTCGAGCAGAGCCTTCGTGGCGCGATAGCAGAGTCCCACACGTCCCGTTCCCTCTCTCCTGAAAAAAACTCGGGGTACGACCGGCAGCCAAACCGAGTTGAGGTCTCAGGCGCGTCAGGTTAGACACCGGGCGCAGGGGTGATTAGCTCAGTTGGTAGAGCGCTTCGTTTACACCGAAGATGTCGGGAGTTCGAGTCTCTCATCACCCACCACGACCTCCTTTGAATGAACGTCGCCCGGCCGACGAAGATTGGGCAGGCGTGGACGCCAGCAAGGAACAGCGGACGGCAGGGGTGCGGCGACTATCCGCCCTTGACCAGCAAACGCTCTGTCGCGGTCCGGACGACCTGAGGCATCTGATCCTGCATATTGGCAAAGTCCGTCTTCCCGTCGATCGATAGGAACGACAACCCATGGACGAAGGTCCAAAGCAGGAACGCCTGATGACGGACCCGGTCGGTTATCTCGCTGTCGCCGAAATGCATCCGGATCTGGTCAAGCACGCGGCCATAGCACCGGTGCCCCGCCTCTTCGAGTTTTTCGCTGTCGTCATGGGCAGCAAAGGCCAGCCGGAAGGTCCCCGGATTGGCGGTTGCAAACCGCACGTACCCGGTTCCGAGCGCGGCGATCGCGTCCGGCGATCCGGGTTCGTGCCCGGCCATGTCGGCATCCATCTGGTCGGCCATTTCCGCCATGGCGTCGAGCGCCACGGCCTCAAGCATGGCGTTGCGATCCGAGAAGTGACGGTACGGCGCCGCCGTCGAAACTCCGGCAAGGCGGCAGGCATCCGAGACCGAGAAGCCGTCCTGGCCCTTTTCTTCCACCAGTTGCCGGGTGGCCGCGACGAGGGCAGTCCGAAGATCGCCGTGGTGATACTGCTCGCGTGGACGCGATGTTTCGCGTGTTGACATTTTTTGGCGCTCCTCAGCGCTTTTGGTTTGACATGTTAGGGCTTCTTACTATGTAACGGGTCCTAACAATGTTAGAGCATCTAACGTTTCGACTTCGATCCTGCAAGATTGATCTGAGGATAGGCCCATGTCCAGCAAAGCAGAGCCCACACCGCCGGCGACCAACGCACCTACCGGACCAAGCCGATTGAAACGGGTGGCCTATCGAGCAGGCACCGCGCTCGTCACCCTTGCGTTCCTTGGGCTTGCGGGCGCGGCCGTCGTGACCGGATCCGGCTGGATCGCCGCGAACGCCGTCGGTCTCGAGGTCGGCGAAAGCGGACCCGAGCCCGTCACCGTCCGGACTCACCCGATCACGGTTGAGACGTCGTTCGAAACGCGGATCGAGGTCCTCGGCACTGTCGAAGCGCCCCGGGCGCAGGCTCTCGGGTTCGAGGCGGGTGGGACCTTGGCCGAGGTTCTCGTCGACGAGGGCGATCTCGTCGCGGAAGGGACAGTTCTGGCGCGGCAGGATACCGAGGCTCTCGCCGCGGACCGCGCGGTGCAGATGGCCGCCCGCGATGCTCTTCTGGCGGAAGAAGAGCTTGCGGCCCTGACCGCGGAACGGCAACGCCAGCTTGCCGCGCAAAGCCATGTTTCCGAGCAGCGCTATGACGAGGCGCGGCTTGCCCTGACCCGCGTTCAGGCCGAGGTGCGACGGGTCGAGGCTGGTCTTCGGGCCATCGACGTGGCCATTTCCAAGACCGAGATCCGTGCCCCATTCGCCGGCCGTGTCGGCGCGCGACAAGCAGATGAAGGGGCCCGGCTGGGTGGCGGTACTCCCGTCCTGACCTTGTTCGAAGACGCCCGCCGGTCGGTCCGGGCAGGACTTCCCGAAGATCTGGCGGAGGATCTAACGCTCGGTGACACGCTGGATGTCCGGATCGGTGACACCGTCCACCGGGCCGAAATCATCCGCTTGCGTCCGGATATAGACACCGCCACCCGCACGCGTGACGCACTCTTGGCCTTACCCGACGGCGTTGCCCCGCCTGAAGGCGCGCTGGCCCGCGTCGCCCTCGTGCGGGATGAGGCGGGGCGGGGCATCTGGGTGCCGATCTCGTCCCTCAGTGAAGGGATCCGCGGGCTCTGGACGCTTTATTACGTCACCGACGGCTCCGAGGGTCCTGTCCTGAACCGCGATGCCGTCGAACTCCTTCATGTGGAGGGCGGACAGGCCTTCGTGGCCGGCACTTTCCCCGAAAATGCCCGTCTTGTCGCCGATGGCACCCATCGCCTGAGCGTTGGGCAGCCGGTCGTCGAAACCAGCGCCGGTCCGGAGGCCTGAGCACGATGGAAACCCTGACATTCCGCAACCCGCGCATCGTGGCCCTCGCGCTTTTGGTGATCCTTTCTGCGGGGATCAGCGCATTCTTTGCGCTTGGCCGGCAGGAAGACCCGACGATCACCAATCTGAACGCGGTCATCACGACCATCTATCCCGGCGCCACACCGGCGCGGGTCGAGGCACTGGTCACCAAGCCCATAGAAGACGAAATGCGCGCATTGCCCGAGGTGGCGGTCATCACGTCGACATCGTCAACGGGTGTGTCCATCGTCCGTCTCGAATTGGACGAAACCATCGACGCCGGTGTGATCGAACAGGTTTGGTCCGAGGCGCGCGACGCGGTCGAGGATGCGGCCACGGCGTTTCCGAGCGGGGTCCGTTCCCCGGATTTCAACGGGGACGGGATCGCGGCCTTCGGAGCCATCGTTGCCCTGCGCCCCTCTGGTGACACGGTGCGCCCGGCGGTTCTCGGGCGCTATGCCGAGGACCTGTCCGAGCGTCTGAGAAACGTGGTCGGGACGGAACAGGTTGAACAGTTCGGGCGACCGGACGAAGAAATACTCGTCACGTTGGACGGCGAACGAATTGCCGCCATGGGGCTTACCCCCCGGGCCGTTGCCGATGCAATCGCCGCTGCGGATGCCAAGGTTCAGTCCGGGCGGCTCTTCAATGCCGAGACCGACCTCGTCCTCGATGTGGCGGGGGATGTCGAGACGTTGGACCGATTGCGTGAGATTGTGCTGGCCGAGGCTCCTGGCGCGCAAGTGACCCGTCTGGACGACGTTGCCGAGATTGCCCGGGCGGTGGTCACGCCAAGGGCCAGCTACGCGATTTCGGACGGCAAGGACGCTGTTCTTATCGGTGCCGAGGTCAGCGAAGGCCAACAGGTGGACATCTGGATGGGGCGGGTGCGGACGGCACTTGCGGCCTATGACGAGGCCTTGCCGGCCTCGCTGGAGATGGAGCTTTTCTTTGATCAGTCGGCCTATACGCGGGACCGACTGACCGAGGTCGGGATCAACATGGCCATCGGCGTCGGGCTCGTCGTGGCGATCCTCTTTCTGACGCTCGGATGGCGGGCGGCCCTGATCGTGGCGGGGGTGCTGCCGCTGGTGTCCCTCGCGACCATCGCGTCGATGAACATCATCGGTCTGCCGATCCATCAGATGTCGGTGACGGGTCTGATCGTGGCACTTGGGCTTCTGGTGGATGCCGCCATCGTCATGACGGACGAGATCCGGCAACGACTGCTGAAGGGCATGGCTCGCGTGCAGGCGGTGGGTGAAGCGGTGCGCCGGTTGGCTGCGCCGCTTCTGGCATCGACGGTGACGACGGCGCTCAGTTTCGTTCCGATGATCCTTTTGCCCGGACCTGCGGGTGACTTCGTCGGTGCGATTGCCATCGCCGTCGTCCTGATGCTGATCTGGTCGCTGGTGATCGCGCTCACGATCACGCCGGCGATCGCGGGCTGGTCCCTCGCAGCGTCACGGGGCGGCGGTCTGCCGTCGGGTCTTCCCGGACGGATCTTCCGCGGCAGCCTCGGGTGGAGCGTGCGCAACCCTGTCCGGTCCATTGCATTGGCCCTGATCCTGCCTGTGATGGGCTTCCTGTCCTTCCCGACCCTGACGGCGCAGTTCTTTCCGGGGGTCGATCGCGACCAGTTCCATATCGAGGTGGAACTGGCCCGGGGCACGGGCATCGAGCACACAAGAGAGACGGCTTTGTCTATGGACGCGCTCCTGCGCACCACTGTGGGAATCGAAAATGTCGCCTGGACCGTGGGGGAAAGCGCTCCGGCCTTCTATTACAACATTGTCGGCAGCCGCGAAGGCGAGCCGTCGTTCGCACAGGCGTTGGTGACGACCTCGTCGCCCGATACGACTGCCGCGCTTCTGACCCCGTTGCAGACCCGGTTGAACACAACCTTCCCGGAGGCGCGGATCCTTGTGCGCGGCCTTGTTCAGGGACCGCCTGTGGACGCCCCGGTGGAGTTGCGCCTCGTCGGACCCGACCTGGAGACCCTGCGCGCAAAGGGCGACGAGGCGCGGGGGATCCTGCTTGGGCTCGATCCTGTCACCATCGTCCGCACGGACCTTGAGGGCGGCGCGCCCAAGATCGACGTGACCGTGGACGAAGACGCTGCCCGGTTGCTTGGCCTCGATCTGGGACAGGTGGCAGCACAATTGCGAGCTGCGACCGACGGCGCGACGGGTGGGGCACTTGTCGAGGCGACCGAGCAATTGCCTGTGCGCGTGCGATTCGGCGACGTTGCGCGCGGCGATATGGCAGCCCTGAGGGCCACGCCGATCCTGCCGCCGGACGCATCGGCACAGGCCGCTGCGGGGACGTTTCCGGTTCTGCCACTGGCCGCCATCGCCGATCTTCAGGTCGTTCCCTCGGAAAGCCCGATTGTTCGGCGGGACGGAGAACGCGTGAACACGGTGCAGGCTTTCCTTCGTCCCGAAGTGCTGCCTGAAGAGGCGCTGGCGCTGGCCCGCGCCGCGCTCGAGGCAGCGAATTTTGAGTTGCCGACGGGCTACCGGCTCGAGATCGGCGGGGATGCCGATGCGCGCTCTGACACAGTCACAAATCTTCTTGCGTCCCTTGGCCTGATCGTGACGCTGTCGATCGCAGCCATCGTGCTGACCTTCAATTCGGTGCGCCTGTCTGCCGTGACATTCCTTGTCGCCATCCTTTCGGCGGGTCTCAGTTTCCTCTCGCTTGCGGTCATGAACTACCCGTTCGGGATCACGGCGATCATCGGCGTCATCGGATCGATCGGTGTTTCGATCAACGCGGCCATCATCATTCTGACCGGGCTGCAGGCCCGTCCCGATGCGGTGCACGGCGATACCGAGGCGATGGCGGATGTGGTGATGGGGTCGTCCCGCCATATCCTCTCGACGACGCTGACCACGTTCGGAGGCTTCCTGCCGCTGATCGTGGGTGGCGGAGGGTTCTGGCCGCCCTTCGCGATGGCGATCGCAGGCGGGGTCCTCTTGTCGACGGTGGTGAGTTTCTATTTCACCCCGGCCATGTTCGCACTGATCCGCCGCCGCGGACCTGTGGCCGAGACCGAAGACGCCCGCTTTGAAGACGCGGATCCGGTTCCCGCCGGCGCGCTTCACCTCGCGGCAGAGTGACGCTGCGGACAGCCTGCGGTCCAGAAACGAGGAGAAACCACTGGTGATCCGGACCGTCCCGGCGCGAAGGTGATGCGCCGTCATGAAGCTGTGGCTTGCCCCAACGCGCGCTTCGCGTTCAATTCAGGGCAAAGCACGGGACGGGTCGGATGAATTTCATCAAACGCTATCAAAGGTATTTTTTCTTCGCGGGTATCGTCGCGCTTGCCCTGATCTCATTGCTGGCCACGTTCTGGTCCGGTTGGGCTTGGATCTTTGCGGCGCTCTTCGGTTTGCTTTCCGTCCTTGGGCTGCATGACCTCTCGCAATCCAAGCACGCCATTCTTCGGAACTACCCGGTTCTCGGCCATATGCGTTTTATCTTCGAGGGGATCCGACCCGAGATCCGGCAGTATTTCCTCGAGGATGAACAGGACGAAGAGCCGTTTTCGCGCGAACAGAGAAGCCTTGTCTACCAGCGCGCGAAAGGCGCCGAAGACAAGCGGCCCTTCGGTACGCAAGAGCGTGTTTACGATGCGGGGTATGCGTGGCTGACCCATTCCATCCAGCCGACCGATCTCGAGGCGCAGAACTTCCGGATTGCGATCGGCGGCCCGGATTGCGGCAAGCCTTACGATGCCTCGCTCTACAACATTTCCGCCATGAGTTTCGGGTCCCTCTCGGCGAACGCCATCCTCGCGTTGAACAAGGGTGCGAAGATGGGCGGGTTCGCCCACGATACCGGCGAGGGCGGTGTCAGCCGGTACCACAAAGAGGGCGGGGGCGATCTGATCTACGAGGTGGGCTCGGGCTATTTTGGATGCCGGACGCCCGATGGTGCCTTCGACGCGGAAAAGTTTGCCAAGACCGCCGGTCTCGATCAGGTGAAAATGATCGAGGTGAAGTTGTCTCAGGGTGCCAAGCCCGGGCACGGGGGCATGCTGCCCGCGGCCAAGATCACCCCCGAGATCGCCGAGGCGCGGGATATCCCGATGGGGGTCGACTGCGTGTCGCCCGCCGCGCACTCGGCCTTCTCCACGCCAATCGAGATGATGGAGTTCCTCGGCGTCCTGCGGGAGCGCTCAGGGGGCAAACCCGTGGGCTTTAAACTGTGCATCGGCCATCGCCGCGAGTTCATGTGTCTGGTCAAGGCCATGCTTGAAACCGGCATCAGCCCCGATTTCATCGTCGTTGATGGCAAGGAAGGCGGGACGGGCGCGGCGCCTCTGGAGTTTGCCAACCACGTGGGCATGCCGCTGACCGAAGGCCTAACCACCGTTCACAACACGCTTCGCGGGGCCGGTATCCGCGACCGCATCAAGATCGGCGCAGCAGGCAAGCTGGTTTCGGCCTTCGATATCGCCCGGGCTCTGGCACTTGGGGCCGATTGGGCCAACTCGGCCCGCGGGTTCATGTTCGCGGTGGGATGCATTCAGGCGCAGGCCTGCCACACCAATGCCTGTCCGGTCGGGGTGGCGACCCAGGATGCATTGCGCCAACGGGCCATCGATGTCCCGGACAAGGCGGCGCGGGTCGCGCGGTTCCACGGCAACACGATGAAAGCCCTGGCCGAGATGGCGGGCGCCGCTGGTTTGTCGTCGCCGTGCGATTTCCTGCCCTACCACTTCATGCAACGCAAAGCCTCGGGCGACATGATGACGGGCGACGAGGCCTTCCCATATCTGCCCGAGGGCTTTCTTCTGCGTGGCGAGGACCTTGGCGAAGGGTATCTTGACCGCTGGAACCGCGCCCGCCCCGACAGTTTCGGGATCCTGCCGCATACGGTCTGATCCAAGCAGTGTAGAGGCATTCTTTACCTGTCACTGCGACGGTGTCGCGAACGGCGAGTGACAGGGTAGGCCAATGGCGGTTGGAGCGGAAGCATCGGGACATCCCCCGCGTCGGGTCGTGGTCGTGGATGACAACCGGACGATCCGGGCGCTTTTGCGCGCGTTGATCGGTGCCGATCCCCGCCTTGACTGTGTTGGTGAAGCCGCAGATCCCTACGAGGCGCGCGAAGTGATCAAGGCCACCAATCCCGATGTCCTGACACTCGACGTTGAAATGCCCAAGATGAACGGGCTGAAGTTCCTCGAAAACTTGATGCGTCTCCGGCCGATGCCGGTGGTTATGGTGTCTTCGCGCACGACAGACAATTCCGCAGCGGCCATCGAGGCGATGGCGCTTGGGGCGATCGATTGCGTCAGTGTGATGCATCTGCAGGGCAGTCCCGAAAAACAGGCGGCGCTGGTCGAAACACTCGTCACCGCGGCGAACGCTACGGTGCAGACGGCGCGGGCTGTTTGGGCGGAGCCGGCGCGGGCAATGCCGGTTACGGGCTACGACTGGGACGGACGGATCGTTGCTATAGGCAGCTCGACGGGCGGTGTCGAAGCGATCGAAACCGTTCTCCGGTCCTTTCCGGCCGACGGACCGCCGGTGCTGATCGCGCAGCACATGCCGCCGAAATTCATCCAAAGCCTTGTGGAACGCCTCGATGCCCGATTGGCGCCGGACATTCGCGTGGTGGATGCGCGGGAGAAGCTGCAACGCGGCACGGTCTATTTCGGCCCCGGCGGGGAGTATCATATTGGTCTCTCGCCCCGGGATCCGGAGACGGTCTGCCGCGTGCCGGCCGACGGCACCGAGTCCTATGTGCCCGAAGTGAACATTCTCTTCCGCTCGGCCCTGCCGCATGCGAGGCGCATCCTTGGCGTCGTGCTTTCGGGGATGGGGCGTGACGGGGCCGATGGATTGCTCGCCTTGCGAACGGCCGGTGCCCGGACCATCGTGCAGGATGGCGCGACGGCCGTGATTGACGGGATGCCCAAGTCCGCACGGGATCTCGGCGCAGCAGAAACGGTTCTGCCTCTGGGCAAGATCGGCGATGCGGCCCTTGCCCGTTGCTCGGTGGGTGGTGGCGTGCGCGCATGAGCCAAGAGTCTGACATAAGAACCGTTTTCGTGGTCCAAGGTGAACAGGCGTTTGGCACCGGTCATGGTCTGGTCCTGTCCACGATCCTTGGGTCATGCGTTGCGACTTGCATCTGGGATGCTGAGGCGGAAACCGGGGGCATGAACCATATTCTGCTCGCCGATCAGCATGCCACCGCCGGACCCGATGCCTACGGCGCTTTTGAAATGGAGCGGCTTATCAACGCAATTTTACGCGCAGGCGGGCGCAAGTCCCATCTGAGGGCGAAGGTCTTTGGCGGTGCCTCCATGATCAGCGGCTTGTCCGACATCGGCGCTCGAAACGTCACGTTTGTGGACGAGTTTCTCGAGGCCGAGCGAATTCCGGTGATGGCCCGCTCGACCGGCGGGCATCAGGCACGCCAAGTCCGGTTCTGGCCCGGAAGCGGACGGGCACGCCAGCGATTGGCGCCGCAATCGGATGTACGGGAGATGCAAGTCGGCGCGCGCCCGGCCAACGAAGTCGAACTGTTCTGAATGCAATTGCCCGACCCGCACGTCCGGGCTCGAAAGGGTGCCTCTTCCTTGTGGATCGTCTTGACCGGGACAACCGATTGCGTGTTGGGTTTGTGGCAACCCCGGGACGCGTAGATCTTCGCCTATGGCGCCGCCGCTCTTGCCGCTTGTCGGGCCCTGGATCACTCGAACAGGGTCAGATCCGACGGGTCGGGTGGCGCCAATCGGTCCTCGCCCTTGAAGAAGAGGCGCGCGCGGAGATCGCCGAGGGGGATCAGGCGCGCCAGCGCGTCCTTCGGTAAATGTCGAGGTTCGGGATCACCGTTTGCCATGTGAACGAGGAGCGTGTTGAGCGCTTCGAGTGTCTGCGTGATCCGGTCGATGTCCTGCTGCGCCACAATGGCCCGTGCATCCAGAGCCGTGGTCCGGCCTGACGATTCGATCCGCCGGATGTCGGCTGCGAGGCGCCGGCATTCATCAGCGATGCGATGGGTCAGATCGGTGTAATCCGTCCCAGCGGTCGCCGCCGATGCCGCAAGGTCATTGTTGGGCGGGGGCTTCACAATGGTCCCACGATGGCTTCGATCGCGCCTTTGAGCTGCGCGGGTTCGAAAGGCTTGGTGATCATGTTGTTCATTCCGAGCTGCCGGCCCCGATTGACGATGTCTGCGTCGGCGCGCCCGGTGATCAGAAGAAAGCCGACCTTGGCTGTGGCGGGCGACCCGCGAAGCGACTGCAAAAGCCCAAGCCCGTCCATCCCCGGCATATTGTAGTCGGAAAGGACGAGGTGGACGGGTGAGCTGGACAAGGCTTGCAAGGCGGACGGGCCATCTGCCGCGGCATTGATGTTCCGGATGCCGAAACTCTCAAGCGCCTGAACAATGAGGCCGCGGCTCGTCGACATATCGTCGACAACCATAATCCGTAATTGATCTCTGAGGGCCATGGACGCTCCGGTTTTGTGGGTCAGGCGGGGGACGTGAACTTGCGGTACGTGGTGACGCCAGCGGGCGTGAGCGGTAGGTCGAGATCGGGCGGAACGCGCTCTGAATGACCGACGAACAGGTGCCCGCCGTCGGAAAGGAGCGCTTCGAATCTGCGCCAAAGCTGCCCCTGTGTGGCTGCCGAAAAATAGATAACCACGTTTCGGCAAAAGATGACGTCGAACGGGCCGGAAACAGGCCAGCGCTCGATCAGGTTCAGGCGGCGGAAGGTCACCAAGGCGCGCGGCATCCGTCCGACAGAAAACTCACCCTTCGACGGCGTTCGTTCAAAGTGGGTGCGTACGAGATGATCTGGCATCTCCGCCACTTGCTCTTCCGGATAGACGCCAGCTTTGGCCGCAGCAAGAATAGGCGGATCGATATCAGTGGCCAGGATCCGGATATTGTGGGTTTCCGCCCGTGCGCCGGCCTCAAGTAAGGCAATCGCAAGTGAATAGGGCTCCTGGCCCGAAGAGCATCCTGCCGACCAGATGCGTACGCGGGTTCCCGTAGCCGCGGCGGCCACGAGAGGGGGCAGCACCGTCTCTGCAAGCAAATCGAAATGGTGGCGCTCACGGAAAAAGCTGGTGACATTCGTGGTGAGCGCCGAGATCATTGCCTCGCGTTCATCTTCAGCAGCTGAGGTTTCGACGAGGTCGGCATAAGAGTCGAAGTCGGTAAGCCCCAGCACCGACAGTCGTTTGCCGAGGCGCAGTGCGACCAGGCTGGATTTGTGGGCTGGAATTGAAAGGCCAGCGCGCGCCTCGGCCACCTTGCAGAGGCGTTCGAACGCCGCCTGACTTAGTTGCGGGGCTCCACGCGGTGCCGTTTCGAGGGCCGAAACGCTCATGCGGCGGTCTCGACCATGGCAGGCAGTACCGCGGGCAGATCGAGAACCCGGATCATGCGGCCATCGATGATGGTCAGATCGCGTACAAAGCTTGCGGCGGCGTCGCTTCCCATGTCGGGCGGCGATTGAAGGTCACTGCGCGCGAGCGTCAGAATGTCCGAGACGGCGTCGACGCGAAGGCCAAGACTGCGCCCATCGATGTCCACAACGATGATCACGTTGCGATCGGTCGGTTCGCCTGACGCGAGCCCTAGCCGCACTGCGAGATCGACGACCGGAAGAACCGATCCGCGCAGATTGATGACGCCGCGCACGTAGCCCGGCGAATGCGGGAGCGCGGTTGTGCGGGTCCATCCGCGGATCTCGCGGACCGACATGATGTCGACGGAATACTCGCTTTCCCCAAGCCGAAACGAAAGCAGTTCGACGGAACCAGTCGGTTCGGACGCGGTCGAAACGGGGTTCGTGTCCATGGCGAATTCCTTCACGCAGAGGCCCGGAGACGGGCGGCGCTCGGGACGGCGCCAGGGTTGGAGTGGGTCAAAAGATCATTCGGATCGAGGATCAGGGCGATTTGCCCGTCGCCGAGGATGGTCGCGGCGGCGACGCCCGGCACCCGTCCGTAGCTGTCCTCAAGCCCCTTGATGACGACCTGACGTTGGTCCTCGATTGCGTCCACGATCAAGGCTGCGCGGCTGCCGTCTTCGCGCGCAATCAAGAGACTGATTGCGCCGGCAAAGCTGTCGCGGGGCGCGCTGTAACCGAGCATTGTCCCAAGGTCGAAGAGCGGCACGAAACTGCCCCGGACATGGACAACCGATGTGTCCGCTCCGACCGGGCGGATGTCATCCGTGCCGAGCGCAAGCGTCTCCGAGATCGTGCTGAGTGGAACAACCAGCATCTCGTTGCCCACGCGCACCACCATTCCGTCGAGAACGGCGAGCGTAAGCGGCAGGGAAATCGTGAAGGTGGTCCCGACGCCCGGTTCGGATGCGATGGAAATCCGGCCGCCAAGCGCCGAGATCGCACTTTTGACAACATCCATCCCGACGCCGCGGCCGGACAGGTTCGACACCTCCGTCGCCGTCGAGAAGCCCGGGAGAAACAGAAGGTTGTCGATCTCAGAGGCCGAGAGCGTTTGCCCGGCGGGGATCAGCCCCTTGTCCTCGGCGATGGATTGTACCTTGGGTCGGTTGATCCCACCGCCGTCATCGGCCACCACGATGTTGACGCGGCCAGCTTTGTGCGACGCCGACAGCGTGACCGTGCCTTCGATCCCTTTGCCGGCAGCCCGCCTCTGATCGTGGCTCTCAAGACCATGATCGACCGCATTTCGGATCATATGGGTAAGCGGATCGGCCAGGCGCTCGAGAACGGTCTTGTCGATTTCGGTCGTCTCGCCCTCGGTTCGGAATCGGACGGATTTCCCCAGTGTCGCGGAGCTTTCCCGCACGATCCGCGCCATGCGCTGGAACAGCGATTTCACGGGCTGCGCGCGGATCATCATGACACTGTCCTGGATGTCACGGGTCAGTTGCAGGAATTCGTCAAGGCCTGCCGCCACTTCGGAATGGGTTGAGACCCCCGCCGAGGCCACCGACTGGCTGAGCATGGCTTGGTTGATGACAAGCTCTCCCACCAGATTCACGAGGCGGTCGATGCGGTCGAGATCGACGCGAACCGTGGGTTTCGGTCCAGATTGCAGCTGATTGTTGCTAGCGGGGTCCGACGTCTTTGGGGACATTTGCGCCGTGGGTTCAGGCGGCGCTGTTTCGGGCGGTGACGCTGGCCCAACGGCCGGCGGCGCTTCCATCCTCGCCGGTTCAGTTTCGGGAGCTTCGGGGCCGGTCACCTCGACCGGATCGACCGCGCGATTGGCTTCATCGGCGTCGTCGCCCCCGATGCCTTCGACGATATCGAGCGTCGCAACGCCCTCGGCGAACTCGAAAACGTCCCTCACTTGGCCGATCTCGACATCGGTAACCAGCGACGCGCGCCACTTCAGAAGACCGGCCGACGCGCGTGCCGCGGCGAGATCGGTCAGGGCACTGTCATCGCAAGTGACGGTGATTTCCCCGATGGATCCCAGCTGCCGCATCAGGCTGAGGGGTTCGCCGCCGTTGGTGTAAAACGCTGCTTCAGGCGCAAAATCGATGACATAGCGGATCGGCCCGGGTGCATCGTCGCCGGCGAGATCCATCGCCGAGTCATCTTCGTCCGGCGACGCATCCTCGGGATCCGTCGACAGAACCGGTGTCTCGTCTCCGATATCTGGCAGGTCGATAGCGATCGCCATGGGCTCGAACGTGGGCTCTCCGACATCCGCGGATCCACCATCGCCCCCGGAAAGCGCGTCGAGTTTCGCCAGTGCCGCATCCATTTCCGCGGCGTTGACCTCAGTCTCATCGCGGGCCGCGCGCACGAGATCCGAGAGGATGTCACCGCTGCGGAAGAAAAGCGCCAGCACGTCCGGTGAGGTTCCCAGAGATCCGGCACGGACGCCGTCAAGCACGGTTTCGAAGGCATGGGTGAAGCCGACCAGCGTGTCGAGGCCGAATGCACCGGCTCCGCCCTTGATCGAGTGCACGGCCCGAAAGACGACGTTGATCGTCTCGTCATCCGCCGAGCCCTCGTCCATGGCCTGAAGACCATCCTGGAGCGCCTCGAGAAGTTCTTCGCATTCCACGAAGAACGACGCCCGGATTTCCTGCATCGGATCCGACATGTTCTTTATCCCGCGACCGTATGAAGCGCCTTGACCAGGCGCTCTGGGTCGAACGGTTTCACGATCCAGCCCGTCGCGCCGGCCGAACGGGCACGTTGCTTGAGATCGTTCGAGCTTTCTGTCGTCAGAACGAGGATCGGAACGTTGCGGTAGGCGTCTTGTGCGCGCACCGCGTCGATGAACCCGAACCCGTCCAGTCGCGGCATGTTGATGTCGGTGATGATGACGTCCGGGGCCATGTCCGAAAGGACCTCAAGCCCGTGTTGCCCATCCTCGGCGAAATGCGCGGTGATGCCGGCTTGGGTCAGTGTCAGTTTGATCATGTCTCGAATGGTGCGGCTGTCGTCGACGGCAAGTACATTCACTGGCCCGCTCCTTTCGGTTCGGTGAGGGATTGGGGTGTGAAGCCGAGAAGGCGCAGATCCTCGATCAAGTCGTCGCTGGGATCCGAGACCAAAAGACTGCGCCCTGCCGCGCCCCAATCCTTGGCGGCGGCGCGCAGGATCTCGACGGCGCGCGCGCCGATCCGTGTCACCGCTGCGCCGTCAAGCGTCAGGTGCGCGCCCTGAAAGTCGGCGAGATCGGTCGCTAGCTGCGCTGCGGCACCGGTATCAAGCCGCGCAGGAAGAACGAGCGTGTCGGTCGCATTCGCCCCGGTGGAATCTTCCGCCATTCTCCATCCGCTCCGTTCACCTGAAGTCGGAACGGGCGTAGCGGACGTGACCTAAAGATGCGGTTAAAGGGATCCGGAGTGTGTGGCGAGCCGATCCAAAAACCCGGCTGTGCCAGTCAGGGCCGCGTAATCATCATCGACGATTGCAACGGGAAAGGCGTCCATGAAGTCAGTGAAGCGACCCTTGTCGCGGAACCCTGCGGCAAAACCCTCGCTTAGATAGGGTCCGAGCGCGCGTGCGACGCCCCCGACCAGGAACACGCCGCCGAAGGGCAGGTAGACCAGCGAGAGGTTCCCGGCAACGATACCCAGAAGCCGTCCGGCATAGATCATTGCGTCGCGCGCCGCGCCCGGAGATTCTGCCGCTGCTTTGGCAATGTCGGCTGCGTGAAGGTCCTGCTGGGCGCCCGTTTCCTCGGCAATCCACGCATAGACATGTTCAAGCCCGCGGCCAGACAACAACTCTTCGACCGAGGCAAATCCGGTGCGCGCCTCGACATTCTGAACAAGACGCATGTCTGCTTCGGAGCGGACCGGCTGCGTGACGTGGCCCGCTTCAGCCGGAGGGACCAGACGCGTGCCACCGACTTCGAAGACCGGCGCTGCGTTGAACCCCGTACCAACGCCGATGACCAGTTTGGTGGCCGATGGATGCGCCGGAGCGCCCGGCAAGACGGAAGACATTCGGTCTGCGGGGATATGTCCGATCGCGTGACCCTGTGCCTGCAGATCGTTCAGGACCTTGGCGGTCTCGGCACGAGTTGTTTCGGCGAGCGTCGCTTCGTCGATGCCCCAGTCAAGATTGGTCAGGTGGCCGTAGCCATTGGCCACAGGTCCCGCAACGGCAACGGCCGCGGCCCGACAATCGACTCCACCGGCTTCCTCAAGATACCGCGCGAGGACCTCTGCCAGGCTCGTGTGTTCCGCGTTCCGGAACCTTCGGATCGTGTCGGGTTGGAGCTTTGGGCCAAGGGCCAGAGCCACGCGCGTGTTCGTGCCGCCGATATCGGCGACAAGCGAGTAACGATCGGCGGGCAGGGCATCGGTGGGCATCACGCGGGTGTTACGGCTGTTCCGGGATCAAGCGCAAGAGACGGTCATCACGTCTCACTTTGTCTGCGCGATTGCGGCCCGGGCGACCCCGTCGAGGGCCGGGGCGGGACCGGTTGACCGACCGATGACAAGATCGGCTTCAAGGAGTTCCTCAAGCGGACCCTGCGTTGGATTCGCGATCAGTGTCATCAGCATCTCTGCTGACTTCTGCCCCGCCTGCCGCACGGATGATCGGAGCGCGGTGAAATGGGCCTCTTCATCCCGGTTCGAGAAGTAAGAGAGGTCGTCGTCGAAAGTAACCAGCGAGACATCCTTCCCAAGTGCAAGTCCGGCCTCGTGGACGGCTCGGGCCACGCCGTTGGCGGTAATCATCGACGAAACGAGAAACGCAGTTGGCGGATCCGGCCAGCCAAGGTGCTCGGACGCCGTTTGATAGCCGTAGCTCTCGCTCATCTCGCCGGAGCACATGAGCGCTTCGTCGATCATCACGCCCCGGTCGCGCAGCCCCCTGAGATACCCGTCACGGCGCCGTACGGCGAAATCGAGATGCTCGTGTCCGTTGACCAGCGAAATGCGGGTGTGGCCGAGATCGACAAGGAATTCGGTGCCGCGCAGGAACGCACGGCGATTGTTTACGTCCAGCCACGAATAGGGGCCGGCCTCGCCCGAGGCGCGCCCATGCACAAGGAAAGGCAGTCCGAGCGAACGCAAGAGCTCGATTCGGTGATCGTTGATCTGCGGTGCATGCAGGAGAACGCCATCGACGCTGCGCTGCGCTGCGAAGTCGCGATAGACGCGTTCCTCGGTTCCGTCCGAAACGACGGAGAGCAGGATGGCATAGTTGTTCTGCGAATAGGTCTCGGAAGCGCCGGCGATGAAATCAGCGAAGATCGGATTCACGATTTCGCCCTTGGCCGAGACCGGCATGACGTGGCCGATCGCCATTGCCCGGCCCGTCGCCAGTGATTTGGCGCGTGCGTTCGGACGATAGTTGAACCTGTTTGCGGCTTCGAGAACGCGCCGGCGGGTGGCTTCGCTCACCTCTGGGTAGCCGTTGAGTGCCCGGCTCACCGTGGTCTGCGAGAGTTTCAGATGAGCTGCCAATTGCTTTAGATTCATGCGCTTCTCACGGCCAAAGCGCTTGCGGCGCCCTTGAACTGTCTTAGCGACCGGCCCGGGTTCGGTCAAAGGAGGAATTGGCCAAGCGGCCTTGGCGGGGGTGTCATTTCGACCTGTGCGCCAAATCTAGATTGACTCAAGGGTTCATTTGAGCGACCGTTACACATACTCAAAGCGCTTTGGAAGGTGTACGGTTCAGCGCATGCCGGCCGCGGCGCACACACACAAGGATGCGCGGGCAAAGACCCGCGGCAGACCGGGAGGATCACCAATGAAGAAGACGCTGTACGTCGGTACGGCCGCGCTGGCGCTTGTCGCTGGCTCAGCACATGCGGGCGGGCACCTGGCCTTCGCGCCGGGCGAAGGCCCGTTCAACTGGGACAGCTACGACGCATGGGCCGAGTCTGCGCCCGACCTGTCGGGGCAGGACCTGACGATCTTCGGACCGTGGCTCAGCCCCGAAGACGGCTTCTTCTCGAACGTTCTGGCCTATTTCGACGAGGCTACGGGCGCGAGCAGCGTCTACACCGGTTCGGACGCGTTCGAGCAGCAGATCGTTATCGATGCCGAGGCCGGTTCAGCGCCCAACATCTCGGTCTTCCCACAGCCCGGTCTGGCCGCGGTTCTTGCGGGTCAGGGACTACTGACGCCGCTCGGCGATGACATGGCCGCATGGGTTGGCGAAAACTACGCTGCCGGGCCGTCGTGGGTCGATCTTGGTACCTATGCCGACACGTCCGGCGCGGATCAGATGTACGGCTTCTTTTACAACGTGAACGTCAAGAGCCTTGTCTGGTACAGCCCCGAGAACTTCGAGGATGCGGGCTATGACGTGCCCGAGACGATGGAAGACCTGCGCGCGTTGACCGAGCAGATCGTTGCCGATGGCGAAACGCCGTGGTGCATCGGTCTGGGTTCCGGCCCGGCGACGGGGTGGCCGGCCACCGACTGGGTCGAGGACATGATGCTCCGCACCCAGCCGCCCGAAGTCTACGATGCCTGGACCACCAACGAGATGCCGTTCGACGACCCGCGCGTCATCGCGGCCATCGAGGAATTCGGCTGGTTCGCGCGTGACGATGCCAAGGTTCAGGGCGGCGCCGGCGCGGTTGCTTCGACCGATTTCCGCGATAGCCCGACCGGGCTCTTCTCGTCGCCGCCGCAGTGCTACATGCACCGCCAAGCGTCGTTCGCATCGGCGTTCTTCCCGGATGACGTGGTCGTCGGTGAAGACGCGGACTTCTTCTACTTCCCGGCCTATGCCGAGAAGGACCTGGGGGCCCCGGTTCTTGGCGGCGGAACGCTGATGGCGATCACAAGCGACTCGCCCGCGGCACAGGCCTTTATGGACTTCCTGAAGACGCCCATCGCCCATGAGCTCATGATGGCTCAGACCGGCTTCCTCACGCCGCATTCCGGCGTGAATCTCGACGCCTACAAGGACGGTGTCCTGCGTGGTCAAGGCGAGATTCTCCTGAACGCGACGACGTTCCGCTTCGACGGGTCGGATCTGATGCCCGGCGCCGTCGGTGCTGGCACGTTCTGGACCGGCATGGTCGACTACACCGGCGGCAAAGACGCCGCGGCCGTCGCCGCCGAGATCCAGTCGAGCTGGGATGCGCTGAAGTAAGTGGGCGTGACGCCCTGACGAACCCGGGTGGTCCGGTCCGATGACCGGGCCACCCCAAGACCAACAAAGACTGACGTGCCAGCGCAGTAGGGAGGATGTGCCATGAGCCCGGTTCTACAGGGTCTCATTACGATCATAGTGGGTGTCGGGGGGTGCCTCGGGTACTTCTACTTCTCCAACCAGGTGCTGGATAAGGTCCTGTTCCCGGCCAAGGGGCCGAATGCAGGCCGCAACATCAATCGCGCGAATCAGATCCGGCCATGGTTGTTCCTGTTCCCGGCCATCTTCGCGCTTGGTCTCTACCTTGCCTATCCCGTGCTCGAGACGCTGCGCCTGTCGATGACCGACCGAGACCTCGGCGGTGCCTTCGTCGGTCTTGCGAACTACAGCCAGATGATGGACGAGCCCAAGTTCTGGGAGGCCATGCGCAACAACATGCTCTGGCTGATCGTGGTGCCCGCAGCATCGACGGCGGCGGGCCTGCTGGTTGCCCAGCTGACCGACCGGATCGCATGGGGCGCGTTGGCCAAGTCACTGATCTTCATGCCGATGGCCATCTCCTTTGTCGGTGCATCGGTGATCTTCAAGCTGATCTATGATGCTCGCGCCGCCGATCAGGCGCAGATCGGCGTTTTGAACGCGGTCTGGATGCAATTCGAAGGGGGGGTCGGATCCTTCCTGTTCCTCAAGATCCTGCCAGCGCTCATCCTGATCGCGTTCGCTGCCCTGGTAGCCTATGTCGGCTGGATCCTGATACGGCCCCTGATCGCGGACGGTCCGCAAGCGGCAACATGGTCGGTTCCGTTTCGCGTCCTTGCAGGGATCGGCGGGCTTTACCTGATCTGGACGTCGCTTACGAATCTGGTCGGCGTGATGACGGCGACACCGCCCTATGGCGAGCCACAGCAATGGCTGACCTTGCCGTTCTGGAACAATTTTTTCCTGATGGTTGTGCTGATCTGGATCCA
>JBCBKU010000027.1:0-34604 GCA_038521345.1 Pseudomonadota bacterium
GTCTTGCCGTGGTCAACATGACCAATCGTGCCGATGTTCACATGCGGCTTCGTGCGTTCAAACTTTTCCTTCGCCATGGCTGGCCTCCTTCTGTCGCGTGGGGCGGTCGCTTACGCGTACTTCGCCTGGATCTCTTCACTGATGTTCTGCGGAACCGGCTCGTAATGGTCGAACTGCATCGTGAACTGCGCACGGCCCGACGACATCGAGCGCAGATTGTTGATGTAACCGAACATGTTGGCGAGCGGCACGAACGCGTTGATGACAATCGCGTTGCCGCGCGTCTCCTGTCCCTGCACCTGACCGCGCCGCGACGTGAGATCGCCGATGATGCCGCCAGTGTATTCGTCGGGGGTAACGACCTCGACCTTCATGATCGGCTCCAAGAGCTTGGCACCGGCCTTCTTCATGCCTTCGCGCATACCCATCCGTGCGGCGATCTCGAAGGCGAGAACGCTCGAGTCCACATCGTGGAACTTGCCGTCGATCAATGCGACCTTGAAGTCGATGACCGGGAAACCCGCGAGGGGCCCTGAGTCCATGACCGAGTTGATGCCTTTTTCGACGCCCGGGATGTACTCCTTCGGAACAGCACCACCGACGATGCGGGACTCGAACGAGTATCCTTCGCCCGGATCGGTCGGAGCAATGATAAGCTTGACCTCGGCGAACTGACCCGATCCACCCGACTGCTTTTTGTGGGTGTAGGTGTGTTCGACCTCGTGGCTGATCGTCTCGCGGTAGGCCACCTGTGGTGCACCGATGTTCGCCTCGACCTTGAACTCACGCTTCAGGCGATCAACCAGAATGTCGAGGTGAAGTTCACCCATGCCCTTCATGATGGTCTGACCGGACTCGAGGTCGGTCTCGACGCGGAAGGACGGGTCTTCGGCCGCAAGCCGCTGAAGACCGGCAGACATCTTCTCCTGGTCGGCTTTCGTCTTGGGTTCGACCGCGATCTCAATGACAGGATCGGGGAAGGTCATCGTTTCAAGTACGACCTGCTTTTGCGCGTCCGAAAGAGTGTCGCCCGTCGTGGTGTCTTTCAGACCGGCAAGTGCAATGATGTCGCCCGCAAAGGCCTCTTCGATCTCTTCGCGATTGTTCGAGTGCATCATCATCATCCGGCCGATGCGCTCGCGCTTACCCTTCGTCGTGTTCATGAGGCTGTCGCCCTTCTTCATCACACCCGAGTAGATGCGCGTGAAGGTCAACGAACCCACGAAGGGGTCGTTCATGATCTTGAATGCGAGGCCCGCAAAGGGCTGCGTGTCATCGGCCGAGCGCTCGATGTTACGCTCTTCCGTCTCGTCGTCCGGCGAAAAGCCCATATAGGCGGGCACGTCGAGCGGCGACGGCAGGAAGTCGATAACCGCGTTCAGCATCGGCTGGACGCCCTTGTTCTTGAAGGCTGAGCCGCAAAGCATGGGCACAAACGACATCGACAGCGTGCCCTTCCGGATAAGCTTACGAAGCGTTTCCTGATCAGGCTCGTTGCCCTCGAGATACGCTTCCATCGCGTCATCATCCATCTCGACAGCAAGTTCGATCATCCTGCCGCGCCACTCGTCGGCCTGATCTTTCAGGTCCGCGCGAATTTCCTGGCGTGTCCAAGACGCACCAAGGTCCTCGCCTTTCCAGGTCCACTCTTCCATCGTGATCAGGTCGATGATGCCTTCGAGCTGGTCTTCAGCCCCGATCGGCAGCTGGATCGGGCATGGCTCGGCACCCGTCCGGTCCTTGATCATGTGGACGCAGTTGAAAAAGTCAGCGCCAATCTTGTCCATCTTGTTGACGAAGACGATGCGCGGAACGTTATAGCGGTCGGCCTGGCGCCAGACCGTTTCGGTCTGCGGTTCGACACCTGCATTGGCATCAAGAACCGCTACGGCACCGTCAAGAACGGCGAGCGAGCGCTCCACTTCAATGGTGAAGTCCACGTGACCCGGCGTGTCGATGATGTTGAAACGGTGCTTGTCGGTCTGTGCCGACTCGCCATCTTCGGTCCGTTCCCAGAATGTCGTGGTCGCAGCCGAGGTGATCGTAATGCCGCGTTCTTGCTCCTGCTCCATCCAGTCCATCGTGGCGGCGCCGTCATGGACTTCGCCGATCTTATGGGACTTGCCGGTATAGTAGAGGATACGCTCGGTTGTGGTCGTCTTTCCGGCATCGATGTGGGCCATGATGCCGAAGTTCCGGTAGCGCTCGAGGGGATAATCGCGGGCCATGGGTCAGGTCCTGAGGATAAGGGTTACCAGCGGTAATGGCTGAACGCTTTGTTCGCGTCGGCCATCTTGTGGGTGTCTTCGCGCTTCTTCACGGCAGAGCCTCGGCCATTGACGGCATCGAGAAGCTCCCCGGCGAGGCGTTCTTCCATCGTGTTTTCGTTGCGGGCGCGGCTGGCGTTGATCAACCAGCGGATCGCAAGTGCTTCGCGGCGTTCCGGACGCACTTCGACTGGCACCTGGTAGGTGGCACCGCCGACACGACGCGAGCGAACTTCAACGGCGGGTTTGATGTTGTCGAGCGCTTCGTGGAACACCTCGACCGGCGCACGCTTCAGTCGGGTCTCGACCCGGTCGAAGGCGTTGTAGACGATGCGTTCGGCAGTCGATTTCTTGCCGTCGATCATCAGGTTGTTCATGAACTTGGTGAGAACGCGGTCCCCGAATTTGGCGTCGGGTAGAACTTCGCGCTTCTCGGCAGCGTGGCGGCGGGACATGTTCTCTGTTCCTCTTACTTCGGACGCTTGGCGCCGTACTTCGAGCGGCGCTGCTTACGGTCTTTGACGCCCTGCGTGTCGAGAACACCGCGGAGGATGTGGTAACGAACACCAGGAAGGTCTTTCACACGGCCGCCACGGATCAGGACCACCGAGTGCTCCTGAAGGTTGTGGCTTTCGCCGGGGATGTAGCTGATCACCTCGTAGCCGTTCGTAAGCCGCACCTTGGCCACTTTCCGCATGGCCGAATTCGGCTTCTTCGGGGTGGTCGTGTAGACGCGCGTGCAGACGCCGCGCTTCTGAGGGCTCTGCTCAAGGTGCATGGACTTCGAGCGCTTCACTTTAGGCTGCCGGGGCTTCCGGATCAGCTGTTGGATCGTTGGCATTCGGTCTTCTTTCCCGTCTTCTACCAAACCTATGCGTCGCGCATTTGCCGGACGTCAGGCAAAACGCAAAAACCGCGATCGATCCCCGGTTCGCGGGATCGGCGCGGTGGGTATTCAGAGGATCGGGCCAAACCGGCCGGATCATGACCACTAAAGTTCTGTTGGAGACGACAGGCAGAAGCCCGGTCGCCCGAGTGCGCGCGGTATAGTGAGACTCGATTCTACTGTCAACAGGAGCTTACCCGTCGGTGGAACCCGTTCGTCCGCGGGCACGTCGGCGCATACCGGCTTCGCGCAAGAGCGTGAAGATCCCCGCGCCCACAACCAATCCTGCGCCGACAAGAGACAGGCTATCGGGCCATTCACCAAAAACCACGTAACCGATGACAAGGGCGACCACGAGACTGGTGTATCGGAAGGGCGCAATGACACCGATCTCGCCCACCCGCATTACCATCACGCTTAGGACATAGGCGGCGACGATAAAAACCATCGATCCGATGAGCTGCCCGGCAGCAACAGGGGTGATCGGAGCCCAGGTTTCGGTAAGCGAGGCAACACCAGCAAAGAGCGTGACCCCGGCCGCGCCAAGCGCAGCGACACCAAGTGAAGACACCTCGCCGCCCAGTCCCCGAGTGGCAATATCGCGGATCGTCACGGCCACGACCGCGGCAAGGCAATAGACCGAGTAGATGGTGAACCCCGCCCCCCCCGGCTGGACGATCAGGATAACGCCAAAGAACCCGACGCCGATGGCAAAAAGGCGCCGCCATCCCACCGTTTCCTTCAGAAGCAGTGCTCCGGCCAGAGTAACGGCAAGTGGAAGCGTCTGAAGGATTGCCGTGGCGTTGGCGATGGGCATGTTAAACAAAGCGGTGAGAAAGAAATAGGCGGCGGCTATTTCTGCGCCCGTGCGGATCAGTGTCAGTCGCCGGTCCCTTGGTTCGGTAGGCAGCCGACCGCCCTGACGCCGAAACAAGACCCAAAGCACCAGTGTCGACGCGATGCCCCTTAGGAACAGCGCCTGAAACAGTGGCAGCGCGTCGGACAAAGACTTGAGAAACGCATCGTTGATTGTGAACGCGGTCATCGATGCGACCATCAGGAACGCACCACGCGTGTTGTCCGAAGCCGATGCCATGCCTGTCCCGATCTGGCGATGAAGTTGCCGGACATATGCCCCAATTGGATGGTATGCGTAAGTGTGACGGTCGCGCTTCTGCTCTGTCGCGGCTGCACGGATCAGGTGAGGGCAAACGCTTATGGCCGACAAACTTCTCTCGGGCCTCTTCATCTCGGAGTTTCTGGCCGACAATGCCGGGGGTCAGGCATTCGACACCGACGGGGACGGCCGAGCCAACAAGGCGGACGAATACGTCGAACTGCAGAATGCATCCGGCGCCCCGCTTTCACTCGACGGGATCGAGATCTGGTCAGGCAAGCTGGGTCTGCTCTTTGCGTTTCCGGACGGCGAGACCTTGGCCCCGGGAGAGACCGCCACGATCGTTGCCGAGTATTCAGGGACGCCACCCGCGGGATTCTACGATGCCGGTGAGCCCAACAACGTGAACTGGTTGCTCGACGGAGAGGGCAACAAATTCGACACGCTTCTGCTCTTGGATACCAACACCGGGGATTACGTGACATTGACCTATGGTCAGCCGGTTCGCCCAGAAACCATTCCCCCGGGGTTTCCGGGCACAACCAAGCTCGGCGCAGGCGAGACCATCGTGGCGACAGCCAGCAACGGCCGCGCCATCGCGCGGGACACAGATGGCAACCTGGTCGAAACGGACCCGACGCCTGGGACGCCGAACGTCCCCTGTTTCGTGCCGGGCACGCTGATCGAAACCGAGGACGGTTCACGCCCCGTTGAGGCCCTTGTGCCGGGAACCCGGGTTATGACGTTCGATCACGGCGCCGAACCGGTTTTGGCAATTGGGCGTATGACACTGTCCGCCCTGACGCTTCGCCGGATGCCTCACCTTGCACCCGTGGAAATCCAGGAGCGGCTTCTGCTGTCTCCGGCACACCGTGTGCTTGTTTCTGGGTTCGATGTGGCGCTTCTGGCCGGTGCGGAGAATGCCCTTGTCCCCGCGCATGCGTTCGGTCGGCTTCAGGCGGCCTCAGGGGGTGGCGTCACCTACATTCATATTCTGATGGCACGTCATGAGATCCTCTGCGCCAACGGCATCTGGGTTGAAAGCCTATATGCTGGCGAAGTGATGGAGGATGCACTGGAAACCGGTACATGGACCGCAGGTGCGGGCATTGATCCGCTGGCGATCCGGCATCCTGTTCCAGCGCGCCCGATCCTGCGCGGGTTTGAGGCCGTGGTGCTAACCGCCGCACTTGCCGCCTAGGTCAGAACGAAAAAGCCCCGCGCGGGGCGGGGCTTTGTCTCGTTATTTTCTTGTCGTCACTCGCGGCTTTCCGGCGTCTCCACGAGACCGGCATCGATCTCTTCTGCACCTTCGAACCCGTCCATCGGAGCAGCGATTGCCATCGCCTCGGCCGCCTGGCGCGCTTCTTCGACGACCTTCGTATCGCGTTCCTGGGCGATCCTGCGAACCCGCTGGGTGGCGCCACCGGTGCCGGCCGGGATTAGGCGTCCGACAATCACGTTCTCCTTCAGCCCCACGAGTTTGTCCCGTTTGCCCTGAACCGAAGCCTCGGTCAGGACGCGCGTGGTCTCTTGGAACGAGGCCGCCGAGATGAACGACCGGGTCTGAAGCGAGGCCTTGGTGATCCCGAGAAGGATCGGTTCGCCCTTCGCCGGTTCGAGACCTTTCTCAATCGCCTTTGCGTTGGCGGCATCGAATTCAGCCTTGTCGACATGCTCGCCCTTGAGCAGCGTGGTCTGACCGCTGTCGAGGATCTCCCACTTCTGGAGCATCTGGCGAACGATGACCTCGATGTGCTTGTCGTTAATCTTCACGCCCTGAAGACGATAAACGTCCTGCACCTCGTTGATCATGTAATCCGCCAGAGCCTCGACCCCCATGATCGACAGGATGTCGTGGGGTGCGGGGTTGCCGTCCATGATGTAGTCACCCTTCTGGACGAAGTCTCCCTCGGCCACCGGGATGTGCTTGCCCTTGGGCACCATGTACTCGACGGCCTCGAGCGTCTCGTCGGCGGGTTCGATCGAGATCCGGCGCTTGTTCTTGTAGTCGCGCCCGAACTTCACGTAACCGTCGATCTCGGCGATGATCGCGTTGTCCTTTGGCCGCCGGGCCTCAAAGAGTTCCGCCACCCGCGGCAGACCGCCGGTGATGTCCTTCGTCTTGGCACCTTCCCGCGGGATCCGGGCCACCACGTCGCCGGCCTGCACCTCGGCTCCGTCCTCGATCGAGAGGATCGCATCCACCGACATCGGATAGGTGACAGGGTTGCCCTGATCGTTGCGGACTGGCTCGCCGTCAGAACCGACGAGAATCAGTTCTGGCTTCAACTCATTGCCCTTGGGAGCTGCACGCCAATCCGACACAATCTTCTGGGTCATACCCGTCGCATCGTCTGTCTCTTCCCGCACCGAGATGCCCGAGACGAGGTCGACGAAACGCACGGTGCCGGCCTTCTCGGCGATGATGGGAAGCGTGTAGGGGTCCCACTCGAACAATTTATCACCGCGTGCGACACCGGCGCCCTCCTTGACGAAGACCTTGGTGCCGTAGCCCAGCTTGTGGCTGGCGCGTTCGATCCCGTTTTCGTCAATGATGGCGATCGACATGTTGCGCCCCATCACGATCATCTCGCCCGCCTGGTTTTCGAGGAGATTAGCGTTACGGAACTCGATTTTACCTTCCTGGCTGGCCTCAAGGAACGATTGCTGCCCACCCTGTGCGATCCCGCCAATGTGGAAGGTCCGCATAGTCAGCTGGGTGCCCGGTTCACCGATGGATTGGGCCGCGATAATTCCGACGGCCTCGCCCACGTTCACTTGGGTGCCCCGAGCAAGGTCGCGACCATAACACATGGCGCAGACGCCCTCTTCGGCCTCGCAGGTCAGCGGCGAGCGGATACGGATCGAAGGAAGATCAGCCGCCGCAATGGCGTCGGCCTTGCGTTCATCGATCAGTTCACCCTTGGCCACGATGACTTCGTCGGTACCGGGCTTGACAACATCGTCCGCGGCCACGCGGCCGAGGATCCGTTCGGCCAGAGAGGATACGACTTCGCCATCGTTGACAGCAGCTTCCGCGGTGATCGCATTCTCAGTGCCGCAGTCGCGGGTCCGCACGATGCAGTCCTGCGCGACGTCGACGAGACGCCGGGTGAGATACCCTGAGTTAGCGGTTTTGAGCGCGGTGTCAGCCAGACCTTTCCGGGCGCCGTGGGTCGAGTTGAAGTACTCGAGCACCGTGAGGCCCTCCTTGAAGTTCGAGATGATCGGCGTCTCGATGATCTCGCCCGATGGCTTGGCCATGAGGCCGCGCATTCCGCCCAACTGCTTCATCTGTGCCGGTGAACCCCGCGCACCTGAATGCGCCATCATGTAGACGCTGTTGGGCTCCATCTCGGCGCCGGTATCGTCTTTGCGCATCGACGAGATCTCGCCCATCATCGCGCCCGCCACTTCATCCGAACACTTCGACCAAGCGTCGACGACTTTGTTGTACTTCTCGCCTTGGGTGATGAGGCCGTCCATATATTGCTGTTCGAACTCTTTCACCTGGTCGCGCGTCGTATTGACGATCCCCCACTTCGATTCTGGGATCAGCATGTCGTCCTTGCCGAACGAGATGCCCGCTTTGAACGCTTCTTTGAAGCCCAGGGACATGATCTGGTCGCAGAAGATGACCGACTCCTTCTGGCCGCAATAGCGGTAGACAGTGTCGATGACCTGCTGGACCTCCTTCTTCCGGAGAAGCCGGTTGACAAGGTCGAAAGGTGCCTTGGCGTTCAGGGGCAAGAGACTACCCAACCGCACACGGCCCGGCGTCGTCTCGAACCGGCGCCATACCTCTTGGCCTTCCTCGTCGATTTGCTTGACACGCGCGGTGACTTTGGCGTGCAGGTGCACCTCGCCCGCGTCAAGCGCGTGCTCGACCTCCTCGGGCGTGGCAAAGACCATGCCTTGACCCTGCATCCCCTCGCGTTCGAGCGTTATGTAGTAGAGCCCCAGGATCATGTCCTGCGATGGCACGATGATCGGCGCGCCGTTGGCGGGTGACAGCACGTTGTTCGTCGACATCATGAGGACACGCGCTTCAAGCTGCGCCTCGAGGCTCAGCGGAACATGGACCGCCATCTGGTCGCCGTCGAAGTCGGCGTTGAAGGCCGAACAAACAAGCGGGTGCAGCTGGATCGCCTTGCCTTCGATCAGCACCGGCTCGAAGGCCTGAATGCCAAGACGGTGCAACGTCGGCGCACGGTTCAGCATCACGGGATGCTCCCGGATCACCTCGTCGAGGATATCCCACACCTCTGGACGCTCTTTCTCGACCAGCTTCTTGGCTTGCTTAACGGTACTGGAAAGCCCCTTCGCCTCGAGCCGCGAGTAGATGAACGGCTTGAAGAGCTCGAGAGCCATCTTTTTCGGCAACCCGCATTGGTGCAGCTTCAGCTCCGGCCCGGTGACGATGACCGAACGGCCCGAAAAATCGACCCGCTTGCCGAGAAGGTTTTGACGGAACCGGCCCTGCTTACCTTTCAGCATGTCCGAGAGCGATTTCAGCGGGCGCTTGTTGGCACCTGTGATCACACGACCGCGACGACCGTTGTCGAAAAGTGCGTCAACGGATTCCTGAAGCATCCGCTTTTCGTTACGAACAATGATGTCGGGCGCGCGCAGTTCGATCAGCCTCTTCAGGCGGTTGTTCCGGTTGATCACCCGGCGGTAGAGGTCATTCAGGTCCGAGGTCGCGAACCGGCCGCCATCAAGCGGCACCAGCGGACGCAGTTCGGGCGGGATCACCGGAACAACGGTCAGCACCATCCATTCCGGGCGATTGCCGGACTCAAGGAAGCTCTCAACGATCTTCAGACGCTTGATGATCTTCTTCGGCTTCAGCTCACCGGTCGCCTCGGCAAGATCCGCGCGCAGCTGTTCGGCCTCGGCTTCAAGGTCGATGGCAGCCAACATCTCTCGGATCGCTTCGGCACCGATATTGGCCGTGAACGCGTCCATGCCATAGGCATCCTGCGCGTCCATGTACTCTTCCTCGGACATTAGCTGCCCGTAGGTAAGGTCGGTCAGGCCCGGCTCGATCACCACGTAGTTCTCAAAATAGAGGATCCGCTCAAGATCACGCAGCGTCATGTCGAGCATGAGACCGATCCGGGACGGCAGCGATTTCAGGAACCAGATATGAGCTACAGGTGCAGCGAGCTCGATATGGCCCATCCGCTCGCGCCGCACCTTCTGGAGCGTCACTTCCACACCGCACTTCTCGCAGACAACGCCGCGATACTTCATGCGCTTATACTTGCCGCAAAGGCATTCGTAGTCCTTGATCGGCCCGAAAATACGGGCACAGAACAGGCCATCACGCTCCGGCTTGAAGGTCCGGTAGTTGATGGTCTCGGGCTTCTTGATCTCGCCGTACGACCAGCTGAGAATCCGCTCTGGCGACGCCAGCGAGATCTTGATCTCGTCGAAGGTCTTCGGCGGGGTCAGCGGGTTAAACGGGTTGGTGGTCAGTTCCTGGTTCATGTCAGGTTCCTAATCTCGGAAAGGGAAAGGACGGGCCGCGGACGGCCCGCCGTTGGACGGCGGCTGCTTACTCGGCAGCAATCGGGTCTTCGCCATCCTCCTCCGCATCCAGGAGTTCCATATTGAGGCCGAGGCCTCGGACCTCTTTGACGAGCACGTTGAACGATTCCGGCACGCCGGCCTCGAAATTGTCCTCGCCCTTGACAATCGACTCGTAGACCTTTGTCCGGCCTGCCACGTCGTCCGACTTGACGGTGAGCATCTCTTGAAGCGTGTAGGCTGCGCCGTACGCTTCTAGCGCCCAGACCTCCATCTCGCCGAAGCGCTGGCCGCCGAACTGGGCCTTACCGCCCAGAGGCTGCTGCGTGACAAGGCTGTAGGGCCCGGTTGAACGCGCGTGGATCTTGTCGTCAACGAGGTGGTGCAGCTTTAGAAGATACTTGATGCCCACCGTGACCGGACGCGCGAACTTCTCGCCCGTTCGACCATCAAAAAGATCCGACTGACCCGATTCCGAGAAACCGGCACGCACAAGCGCGTTGTTGACGTCGGCCTCTTTCGCGCCGTCAAAAACCGGCGTTGCGATTGGAACACCTCGGGCCACGTTGCCCGCCGCCTCAAGCAGGCGACCTTCGTCCATGTCGGCGATGCCTTCGTCATAAACGTTGTCGCCATAAGCGATCTTCATCGCGTCCTTGACTGGTGTCAGATCGCCCGAACGGCGGTATTCGCCCAGCGCATCATCGATATGAAGCCCAAGACCGCGCGCGGCCCAGCCCATATGCGTCTCAAGGATCTGGCCCACGTTCATCCGCGATGGAACACCCAACGGGTTCAGCACGAAATCAACGGGAGTGCCGTCCCCGAGGAACGGCATGTCCTCCATCGGGACGACGCGCGAGATGACGCCCTTGTTTCCGTGACGACCGGCCATTTTGTCGCCCGGCTGAAGCTTGCGCTTCACTGCAACGAAGACCTTAACCATCTTCATGACACCCGGGGGCAAGTCATCGCCACGGCGGACCTTCTCGACCTTGTCCTCGAAGCGGGCTTCGAGTGCGCGCTTCTGCGCCTCGTACTGGGCGTTCAGCGCTTCGACCTGACTTGCTTCGGCGTCTTCGCCGAGCGCAAGTTGCCACCATTGACCCTTCGAGAGCGTGTCGAGGAGCTCTTCGTCTATAACCGAGTTTGACTTGACGCCTTTCGGACCCTTCACGGCGGTCTTGCCGAGGATCATCCCCTTCAGACGCGCATAGATGTTGCGGTCAAGGATCGCGAGCTCGTCGTCCCGGTCACGGGCGAGACGTTCGACCTCTTCCCGTTCAATCTGTACGGCGCGCTCGTCTTTCTCGACACCGTGGCGGTTGAAGACCCGGACCTCGACGATCGTGCCGAAATCCCCCGGCGGCAGGCGAAGCGACGTGTCGCGCACGTCGGACGCCTTTTCACCAAAGATCGCGCGAAGGAGTTTTTCCTCTGGCGTCATCGGGCTTTCGCCCTTGGGCGTGATCTTACCGACCAGAATGTCGCCCGGTCCCACTTCGGCGCCGATGTATACGATACCCGCCTCGTCGAGGTTCCTGAGAGCCTCTTCGCCGACATTGGGGATGTCGCGAGTGATCTCTTCGGGCCCAAGCTTAGTGTCGCGAGCAGCGACCTCGAACTCCTCGATATGGATCGAGGTGAAGACGTCGTCGCGCACGATCCTCTCGGATATCAGGATCGAGTCCTCATAGTTGTAGCCGTTCCAAGGCATGAACGCGACGACCACGTTCTTGCCGAGCGCCAGTTCACCCAGGTCAGTGGACGGACCGTCGGCCAGCACTTCGCCCTTGCCCACGGTGTCACCCACTTTCACCAGCGGGCGCTGGTTGATGCAGGTATTCTGGTTCGAACGCTGGAACTTGCGCAACCGGTAGATGTCGACGCCTGGATCGCCTGGTTCGAGATCCGCCGTCGCCCGCACCACGATCCGCTGAGCATCGACCTGGTCGATGATACCCGCGCGGCGCGCCATGATCGAAGCACCGGAATCCCGGGCAACGACCTCTTCGATGCCGGTGCCAACCAGGGGCGCTTCGGCCTGCAGAAGCGGGACAGCCTGACGCTGCATGTTCGAGCCCATAAGCGCCCGGTTCGCGTCATCATTCTCAAGGAATGGGATCAGCGAGGCTGCGACCGACACCAACTGTTTGGGCGATACGTCGATCAGATCGACTTGTTCGGTGGGCGTCAGCGTGTATTCCCCGGCCTGCCGGGTGTTCACCATTTCGTTCTCGAACTTGCCGCCCGCATCGAGGCGCGCATTCGCCTGCGCCACGACGTGACGCATCTCTTCGGTCGCCGACATGTACACGACGTCGTCGGTAACGGTGCTGTCCTCGACACGGCGGTAAGGTGTCTCGATGAATCCGTACTTGTTCACCCGCGCGAAAGTTGCGAGCGAGTTGATGAGGCCGATATTCGGACCTTCCGGCGTCTCGATGGGGCACATCCGGCCATAGTGGGTGGCGTGAACGTCGCGCACCTCAAAGCCCGCCCGTTCGCGCGTCAGACCGCCCGGCCCAAGAGCCGAGAGGCGGCGCTTGTGCGTCACTTCCGACAGCGGGTTGGTCTGGTCCATAAACTGGCTGAGCTGCGAAGAGCCGAAGAACTCCCGCACGGCCGCCGCCGCCGGTTTGGCGTTGATCAGGTCCTGCGGCATAACCGTGTCGATTTCGACCGACGACATGCGCTCTTTGATCGCCCGCTCCATCCGGAGAAGGCCGACACGGTACTGGTTTTCCATCAGCTCACCGACAGAGCGGACGCGACGGTTGCCGAGATGGTCGATGTCGTCGACATCGCCACGGCCGTCGCGCAGGTCAACCAGTGCCTTGATGCAGGCGATAATATCTTCTTTGCGCAGCGTACGCTGGGTGTCCTCGGCTTCGAGTGCGAGGCGCATATTCATCTTCACCCGGCCCACGGCCGAGAGATCATAACGCTCGCTGTCAAAGAAGAGGCTGTCAAAAAGTGTCGAAGCGGCTTCCACGGTTGGCGGCTCGCCCGGGCGCATCACACGATAGATATCCATGAGCGCCGTATCACGGCCCATGTTCTTGTCCGTCGCCATGGTGTTGCGCATGTAAGGACCGACATTGACGTTATCGATGTCAAGGACGGGGATGTCGGTGATCCCGGCATCGATCAGCTCTTTAAGCGTGCCACCGTTGACCTCGCCGTCCTTGTCGGTTTCCCAGGTAAGTTCGTCCCCGGCCTCGACATAGATGGCTCCGGTTTCCTCGTTGATGATGTCCTTTGCGGCGAAGCGGCCGATGATCTGGTCAAACGGCACCAGGAGTTCGGTAACGTTCCCCTCGTCGATGAGCTTCTTGACCGCGCGCGGGGTCACTTTCTTGCCAGCTTCGGCGATAACCTCTCCCGATGCTGCATCGACAAGATCGTAGGCCGGGCGGGTGCCGCGCACACGCTCTGGGAAGAACTGGGTCTTCCAGCCTTTGTTCTTTTCGAGTTTGTAGGTGACCGTGTCGTAGTAGGCATCCATGATGCCTTCCTGATCGAGACCAAGCGCATACAGCAGCGTGGTCACCGGCAGTTTGCGGCGGCGGTCAATCCGCGCGAAGACGATGTCTTTCGCGTCGAACTCAAAGTCGAGCCATGAGCCGCGGTAGGGAATGATCCGGCACGCGAACAAGAGCTTGCCAGAGGCGTGGGTCTTGCCCTTGTCGTGGTCGAAGAAGACTCCGGGCGAGCGGTGCATCTGGCTGACGATCACCCGCTCGGTTCCGTTAACGATGAACGTCCCGTTCGGGGTCATCAGAGGCATGTCGCCCATGAAGACATCCTGTTCCTTGATGTCCTTGACCGACTTGTTGCCCGTGTCCTCGTCCACATCAAAGACGATCAGGCGCAACGTGACTTTCAGCGGAGCCGAATAGGTCATGTCGCGCTGCTGGCATTCCTCGACATCGTATTTCGGCTTCTCGAGTTCGTAATCAACAAACTCAAGAACTGCCGTCTCGTTGAAATCCTTGATCGGAAAAACCGATTGAAACACACCTTTGATCCCTTCGCCGTCAAGTGGCAAAGGCTGATCACCGGAGTTTAGAAATAGATCGTATGAAGATTTTTGTACCTCGATGAGGTTCGGCATTTCCAGAACTTCGCGGATTTTGCCGTAGTATTTGCGCAAGCGTTTCTGGCCGAGGAAGGACGTCGCCATGTAGAACGGATCTCCGTTTCAATCATCGCCTTGGCCGGTTGGGGCGCCGGGCCAAAGCCAGATTTGGATCGGTCCGTTTCAATACCTGAGGCGGCTTCCCAGTACGCCTCTCCCGAAACGGACAACGACCCCGTCAAAGCAGGGCACCCCTGCTTTGAGAGAGTCATTTCTTCCGATGATGCTAAATCTTGTGGGCTCGTCGAATCACGAACAGACACATAACGATGCGTGCGCTCAGCTTCAAGGACCCTCCCGAGATTTGCCGTGTTCGGCGGATTCGGCCGAGGCTGAAGCCGGTCCAACACCATGAAAACAATGCCGCCCCGCGCGATATGCGCAGGGCGGCGCATCACCAAAATGCGGTGATTACTTGAGCTCGACTTCGGCGCCAGCCGCTTCGAGCTTGCCCTTGATCTCTTCGGCTTCCGCCTTGTCGACGCCTTCCTTGACGGCCTTGCCGCCGGCCTCGACCAGATCCTTGGCTTCCTTCAGGCCAAGACCAGTGATCGCGCGCACTTCCTTGATCACGTTAATCTTCTGCGCGCCGGCTGCCTTGAGAATGACGTCGAATTCCGTCTTCTCCTCGGCGGCCGCACCGCCTTCGTCGCCGCCGCCGGCGCCCGGCATCGGGCCAGCCATCATGACACCGCCGCCCGCAGCGGGCTCGATGCCATACTTGTCCTTCAGCAGGTCTTTGAGTTGTTGGGCTTCGAGAAGCGTGAGGCCCACGATCTCTTCAGCAAGTTTTTCGATATCAGCCATGTCTAACTTTCCTGTCTAGGGTGTCCTGTGCCGAGTGGCCGAGCACTCGGGCATCACGGATGCGTTGATTAAGCCGCTGCTTTGGTCTCCAAGATCCCCGCGATCGCACCGCCTGGCGCTGCAAGAGCACCAGCGAGATCCGACGCCGGAGCGCCGAGGCTGCCAGCGATCCCCGAGGCGGGCGCCCCGAGCATGCCGACGATTGTCGCGATAGTTTCCTCGCGCGACGGCATTTTGGACACTGCCGTAACACCCGCGCGGTCGATGACTTGGCCGCCCAATACACCCGCGATGATTTCAAGCTTTGGATTGGCTTTGACGAAATCTTCGATGGCTTTTGCGCTGGCCACTGGATCCTCGCCGTAGGCAAGGACAGTCATACCCGTCAGATGCGTGCCGAGATCTTCGGACGGCGTTCCCTGAAGGGCGATCTTGGTGAGCCGGTTCTTGGCGACACGCACCGCACCCCCTGCCTCGCGCATGGCGTGGCGGAATGCGGTCATCTCGGCAACAGTGAAGCCCTCGTAGCGCGATACCACGACGACGCCAGAGCTTTCGAAGATCTGGCCGAGTTCCTCGACCACTTTCTCTTTCTGGGCTCTATCCACAGTTTGCTCCAAATATTGGAGGGCGGACCCTCCGGCTCAGCTTCCGCCGGGCAGACGCCCGACGTTCGGGAGTCCTTACGGGTCCTTCGCAAACTGCACCCGTGGCCATGGCTGGCCTCGAGAAACTTGCTCATTTCCCGTCTCAGGCAGGACTTAGCGGGATCACTCCCCGCCCACCGTCTCGGACGAAATGTCAAGCCGCCCGAATCGCTTCGGACGGCGCAACTCGGGCGTCATAGGCAGAAGACCGCGGCATGGGAAGTAAAAAATCCCGGCTAGTGGCCCGCACCAAGAATTCCGGTACGAACCCCGTAATTGGCGGCAATCTGATAATCCGGGTCGTCGTCACTATCGATCATCAGCTGGCCCGCTTTGGCCAGAAGCTGGTGGCAATCGCGGCTCAGGTGGCGAAGCTCAATCTTCTTGCCCGCCGATTCATACTTCTCGGCAAGGGCTTCGATGGCGGTCAGTGCCGACTGATCGGCAACTCGGCTTCCTGCGAAGTCTATCACTACACGCCTCGGATCGTCGGCCACGTCAAAGAGATCCAAGAAACCCTCGACAGAACCAAAAAACAGTGGCCCCTGAATCTGGTAGACCCGTGCGCCTTCGGGCGTCGTGTAGGACTTGGCGTGGATCCGGGTTGCGTTCTGCCAAGCGTAGACCAGGGCCGAGACAATCACACCCACGACCACCGCTATGGCAAGGTCATAGGCAACCGTCACACCGGTCACGAGTACGATGACGAAGGCATCCGACAAGGGCACCTTGCGCATGATCTTGAAGCTGTTCCAAGCGAACGTGCCGATCACAACCATGAACATGACACCAACAAGCGCGGCGAGCGGGATCTGCTCGATAAGTGGCGCTGCAATCACGATGAAGATCAAGAGAAAGAGCGCTGCGGAAATCCCCGAGATCCGTGTCCGGCCACCCGATTTCACGTTGATCATGGACTGACCGATCATTGCGCAGCCGCCCATGCCGCCAAAGAAACCAGTCACGACGTTGGCGCCACCTTGGGCCAGACATTCTTGGCTTGCCCCGCCTTTCTGCCCAGTGATCTCGCCGACAAGATTCAGTGTCAGAAGACTTTCGATCAGGCCAATGGCGGCAAGAATAAGCGCGTATGGCAGGATGATCTGAAGGGTTTCCCAGCTTAACGGGACAGCCGGTAAGTGAAATCTAGGCAGACCGCCCTCGATGGATGCGAGATCGCCGACCCGAGGCACATCGATGCCAAAAGCGATGACGGCCAGCGCGACCACGGCAATCCCCGCGAGCGGAGCGGGAACCGTGGTAGTAATACGCGGCGTGACCCAGATTATCGCCATCGTGGCCGCGACAAGTGCCAGCATGATTGCGAGCGGCAAGCCCGTCATCCACTCTCCATGAGCAATTCCGTGGCCCGAAACTTCGGCGGTGCCGGGAACCTGAAATTGACTGAGCTGGGCGAGGAATATGACAATCGCCAGCCCATTTACAAAGCCAAGCATGACAGGATGCGGGACCAAACGGATGAACTTACCGAGCCTGAAGATACCCGCGGCGATCTGGATGATCCCCATCAAAACAACCGTTGCAAAGAGGTATTCGACCCCATGGGTGGCGACGAGTGACACCATGACGACTGCAAGCGCTCCAGTGGCACCTGAGATCATTCCGGGGCGTCCACCGAAGACGGCGGTGATCAGCCCGACGATGAAGGCGGCGTAAAGACCGACCAATGGGTGCACGCCAGCCACGAAAGCAAACGCCACCGCCTCTGGTACGAGAGCCAGGGCAACAGTCAGACCCGCCAGGATCTCGATCCGGAAGCGGTTCGCATCGATGGTCACGCCCGTTCCGGTTCCGGTGCCGAAGGTCGTGGAGTTGGCGAGTGCGGCCATCAACTTTGTCAAAACACGTGTCCTGAGTTATCTCTGCTCGGCCGCGACGTAACACGACCAACGAGAAAAGCACGGTATTCATGGGCATACCGCCTATGCGTCTGAATCAAAGCGACGCTGGTTGCTCGCCCCCATCACAAAACGTATTCGTTGGCGAAGCCGTGAAGGAGACACGCATGAAAACTGCCAAGGACTACCTCGAGGAAGCCCACGCCGTCGTACCGAAGATCAGTGTCGACCAGGGCAAGGCCAAGCACGCCGCCGGTAACAGTGTGTTCGTGGACGTGCGCGACAGCGGTCAGATAGCTGCATCAGGAACGATCGCGGGTGCTGAGCGGATCGCGCGGGGGATGATGGAGTTTGCTGCCGATCCTGCCACCCCTTTCCACAACGACAAACTGACGCCAGATGCCGATATCGTTTTAGTTTGCGGCGCCGGTGGTCAGGCCGCGCTGGCCGGAAAAACCCTGAAGGACATGGGGTACAGCAATGTCTCGAATGTAGGGGGTTTCGGAGACTGGAAAGACGCGGGCGGACCGACCGAAGCGGGCTGAGGCTTAGTTCCGGCGCATCCGCCGGTAGGCACCCGGCGTGGTCCCCAAGTGTCGCCGGAAGACAGCGGTCATATGCGACTGGCTGGCAAAACCGACGGAGAAGGCGATGTCGGCCAGTGGCGTTTCGGACGCCTCGAGAAGGTCGCGAGCGCGATCGACGCGGCGTTCCAGAATGTATTGATGGATCGTCCGCCCCATTGCCGACCGAAAGCCCACCGACAAGTGGCTGGTTCCCACATCAAGAATGCGGGCGAGGTTGGCCAAGGTCAGATCTCCGTCGAGATCCTCTTCGATTGCCTCGATCAGGAGTTTCAGGGCCCGAGGGCTTAGTCGCCCCGGCCCTTTGGCGACATCGACGGGGCGATTGGTGTGCAGGCGCAAAAGATGCGCCCCAATCACCTGCGCCCATCCGTCGAGTTCAATGCGCGAAATGGTCTCCGCGCGCAGTAGCGCCGTTGCAGCCGACCGAAGCAAAACGGCCAAGACCGGATCCGCGGCGCCTTCGACCCGCAGCAGATCGGGTTCATGCCCCCCGGGGATAAGGTCCTGAGCAAGCTCCGTCATACGCTCAGCGCGCACGTAGACAGATATCCAGTCGGTTTGAACGTCGTTTGTGAACGAGCCTTCGAACCATGTGGGTTCGACGGTGACACTGCCCGGCGCGATGATCGGCGTCTTCTGATCGAGCCGGATCATACCCCCGGAAAGGACAAGACACGCGGAATGGTAGGTCGCCCCGGGAAGGACGTTTGCAACGTCAACATTCTCGGAGAAACGGGCGATCCTCAGGTCGGAATCGGTACCGAAACCAGCATGCGCCAGAACGGCCGAGCGCGACGCCTCTCGGTTGTCTCTGTAAACTTCCACCGGCATGGCAAATAGCTTAGCGATGTTGCCCGATGATTATATCAAATGTGCGTTCAGTTTTGCGCAAATTAGTGTGAAGGCATAAGGCGAAACGGACAACTTCGCAAAATGTTGTCAACTTTGATAGACACTTGATTTGTCAGTTAAAATACTCGGGTGAAACAAGACATCACCGAGGGTTCCGATGATCGACGCTTTCACCGCGCGGGGGGTCGCGCACGACATTCGCCATCTTCTCAGCACAATTCAACTTAGCGCAGAACTGCTTGAAAAGGGCGGGGACCCCGCCGTCACGCGCCAGGCACAACGGATTCAGCGCGCCATTGAACGCAGTACGGCAATCTGCACGCATCTCGTGGACGGGACCTATGAGAAAGCGTCCGCTCCCAGCCGGTTGGGACCGCTACTGGCGGACGTTGTGGAACAGCTCTCACCGCCCGAGTCGATCACGGTGCGATGGGTTTGCCCCGAGCCAGATCTCCAATTGACGGCACCGACGCTGCCGCTTTTCAGGGCTCTCTTCAACCTCGCGACCAATGCGCTTGACGCAGTATCCGCACACGGTGGGTCGCGGGTGGATCTTCGTGCGCGGGTGCTTGACCAGCGGCTCGTACTGACCGTGGAAGATGACGGGCCAGGCCTCGCGCTCGGAGGTGGAGCCCGGGCAAACCCGAAAGCACCGAAGTCCGCGGGGCTCGGGCTCCATTTGGTACGGAAACTTATTGGCGAGATTGGCGGCACGCTCAAAGTCGCGAGAACCGGACCCGAAGGGACCACCTTCGCGATCATGATCCCACTCGACGGTGCGGCGCCACCGGCGGTGCCGCAAAGGGTCGCTGATCCCCGCCAAAACCTGCTGGCCAGCTAAGCGCCGGCCGCAAATGCAAAGGACGGCCCGAATGGGCCGCCCTTCTCAAAGTTTAGAACACTTGATCAGGCGTTGCCGGTGGCACTATCCACGTTAATCGACACGCCGGGACCCATAGTCGAGGTCAGCGAGACCTTTTTCATGTAGGTGCCCTTGGCGCCCGCAGGCTTCGCGCGCTGAACAGCGTCAACAAACGCCCGGACATTCTCGACCAGTTTGGCCTCGTCGAAAGATGCCTTGCCGACGCCAGCGTGAACCACGCCAGCTTTCTCCGCTTTGAACTGGACCTGCCCGCCTTTGGCTGCCGTCACAGCCTCTTTCACGTCCATCGTCACGGTCCCCACCTTCGGGTTCGGCATCAGGTTGCGCGGTCCTAGGATTTTTCCCAGCCGACCGACGACCGGCATCATGTCAGGAGTCGCGATGCAACGGTCAAACTCGATCGTGCCGCCCTGAACCGTTTCCATCAGGTCCTCGGCGCCGACGATATCAGCCCCTGCTTCCTTAGCCTCGTCCGCCTTCGGGCCCCGAGCGAAGACGGCGACCCGAACACTTTTCCCGGTGCCGTTGGGCAGGTTGACCGTGCCTCGAACCATCTGGTCGGCGTGGCGCGGATCTACACCCAGTGCCATAGCGATTTCGACCGTTTCATCGAATTTGGCGGTTGCATTGGCCTTGACCAGAGAGACCGCCTCTTCAACGGTCACGTCTTCTTTGCCCTCGAACGCCGCGCGCGCGGCGACAGTGCGTTTTCCCATTTTGCCCATGACTTACCCCTTCACCTCGATGCCCATCGATCGCGCAGAGCCCAGAATGATCTGCATCGCCGCCTCGACATCATTTGCCGAGAGATCCTTCATCTTGGCTTCGGCAATCTCGCGAACCTGAGCTGCCGTGACCGACCCCACGGTTTCGCGTGACGGATTGGTGGCGCCGGATTTGAGCTTGGCGGCCTTCTTCAGGTAGTACGACGCCGGTGGCGTCTTAATATCCATCGAGAAGGACTTGTCCTGATAATAGGTGATGACGGTCGGGCACGGAGCACCCGGATCCATGTCCTGCGTCTTGGCGTTAAATGCCTTGCAGAACTCCATGATGTTGATGCCGCGCTGACCGAGCGCCGGGCCGACCGGCGGAGACGGGTTCGCTTGTCCGGCGGGCACCTGAAGCTTCATAGTGCCGGCTACCTTCTTGGCCATCGAGGGCCTCCTTTCTCAACAGTGGCGAGACGCGTTTCGCCACCTTCGGTTGATGTGGTCCGGGTCAAAGCGCGCGCGCCCTCACCTCCCACAGTATATTTTCGCCCAATTGCTGAGCGACCGAGGTCACGTATACGCGCGTTCGCGCCGACGCAAGTGGTTCGCGCGACGGAACGCACCCGGGTGGCCGTTTAGCTCGCGATTTCGTCAGGGAAGGCACGGGGCAGCCCCCTTGATCGGAGGGGGATTGCCCTATGCTTTTGCGAGCGAAAGGACATGCTATGCCGTACTCAACGCACCAAGTGATTTACCACTGGATCACTGTGGCACTGATCCTCGGTCTGGTCGGCAGCGGCCTGGCCTATTCCTTTGAACTCGCGAATGCTGGCGCGATCCGTGCGCACCAGATCATGGGACAGGTTTTGATCCTTGTCATCGTGCTTCGACTAGTCGCACGGTTGCGTCGCCCGCCGTCGGAACCCGAAGGGCACGAGGCCTGGGAACTGCGTCTGGCGGTGGTGACGCACTGGGCACTTTATGCTCTGATCCTCGTTTTTCTCGTCACGGGTTACGTCTCGGCATCCGCACTTCGTGACCCGGCACTGCTCGCACCAGTCGGCTTGGCGTTCGCGCGGTCCGATACGGGCGAGATCCTGCTCGAGATGCACTATGCCGCAAAGTGGGCGCTTCTTGCTCTTGTCGGCATGCATATCGCAGGCGCTGTGAAGCACGCGGTCATCGATCGCGACGGCAGCTTTTCACGAATGTGGTTTTCCCAGACATAAAGGACCCTGACCCATGCATCGCATCACCCGGCGCCATGTCATCGCGACTATTGCGGGAACCGGCACGGCCGTTTTGTGCCCGGCCCTATTGAACGCCCAACAAACACTTGACTGGGGCGGTGCCTCGACCGAGGAGCCCATCGGTCACGACCGCCTGATCACGGCCGAGGCCGGCCCTGTTTCGGTGGATGTCACGGACCTCGCCCCTGGCGAGGTTGCGGTCGTCGCCCGACCAACGGACGACCCAGAGTACTCGGCAACGGGAAACACACAGTACATTGCCATCCACCACCGCACAGACGCGCAAGTCTCCTTCGGAGAAGCCAACGACCGACCGGGTAGCGTGCATGATCCGCGTTACTTCGTGGTCAATCTGGTTTGCACCCATCGCGGCAAGGCCATTGGCATTACCGGCAACCCCGACGCACCCTTTGCATGCACGGACCGCCGTGGCCGGCACAGCTCGGACTACAACGCTTCTGGCCTTGGGGTCGCAGGCGCGTCGGATGGCGAATACCTTTCGATCCCCGACTATGCGCTTATAGCTTCCGGTGGGCAGGTCGTCCTGGAACTGGCCTGATCGACGGTCTCAAGAGGAAAAGCTCACCCCGTGGGGTGAGCTTCGTTGCCATACCTGGACCGACTGCATCCTAGGTCTCTTTCGAGACCTGAGTGTACTCTAGCTCGACGGGTGTCGCGCGACCGAAGATCGAAACAGTTACCTTGAGGCGTTGGTTGTCCTCGTCGACCTCTTCGACAAGTCCATCGAAGTCCTCAAACGGGCCATCGTTCACCTTCACCTTTTCGCCGACCTCAAAGGAAATCAGCGTCCGCGGCGCCTCGACGCCTTCTTCGACGCGGTTCAGGATCTGGTTTACCTCGGCATCGCGCATGGGCATCGGCTTGCCCTGGGGACCAAGAAATCCAGTCACGCGATTGATCGAGTTGATCAGGTGATAACCTTGGTCAGACATCTCCATGCGCACCAGTACATAACCAGGCATAAACCGGCGCTCGGTCGGAACCTTTTTCCCTCGGCGGATTTCGATGACCTCCTCGGTCGGGACAAGCACCTCTTCGATTTCGTCTTCCAGACCGGCATCGACCACCGCCGTCCTGATCTGCTCGGCGATCTTCTTCTCGAAGTTCGAGAGAACGCTCACTGAGTACCACCGCTTTGCCATCGTCGCCTCGTTCGTTCCGCAGCAAATCTTTTGTCCGCCCACAGGTCATCGCCGCGAGAATGAAACGTCGATGATTTCGGGGATTAAAGGGCGATACACCCCCGTGGCGTGCGGCGCAAGAGCAGGCTAAGGAATGTGCTATCCAAACATGCCGAGGATGCCCTGCAGGCCCATCCGGATCAGCCAGTCAACAAAAAAGAAGAAAATTGCGGTCAGCATCGCCATGACAAAAACCATTAGCGATGTGATCAGCACCTCGCGCCGGGTCGGCCACGTGACTTTCGAGACCTCGGCCCGGACCTGTTGCACAAACTTCAGCGGATTGACGGCGGCCATAGGTAAGCTCCTCGGGTGACGTCCCCGGAGGTGGGGAACGCGGAGGGTGGATGTCAAGTCCCTCCGGCGCGGGGAATTAGCCGCTCCGGGCGGACGGTGCAACCTGCCCAAGGAACTTTTGAACGGGTCAGACGGGTCGCGCGACCCACTGTCATCCAACGGGATGGCGGCGGCGAGTTCCAGGATTGGGTCGACGGGTTCCGCGAGGCCGGCGAGGTCTTCGACGGTCAGGGGGGCGATCAGTTCGACCAAGAGGCCTTCCAAGACGCGATCGCCGAGACCCATGGCGAGCTGGCCGTGGAAATGGCGAAATTGTACTGGGAGGCGGTCTCGACGCTTAAGATCGAGGATCCCTGGTCGATGCTTTGGGGTGCGTTCAAAGCCGTCGCGACGTTCTGGATCTCGTCCGCCATCGAGGCCGAGAAGGACGACTATTACGGCACCCGGGCGTTCCAGTTCGACGTCACCTCGAACCGGATCGATCTGGTCCACCAGATGCCGGGCAAGCTCGTCCAGACCGACGACGGCCCGATCTACCGGCTGGATAAAATGGAGTGGCAGCTCAAGGGACCGCCGGTTCCGGGCGGGGCCAGCACCTGGAACGTGCTGATCGAGTTGGACTTCTACGTGGAGTTCTACGACCGGGTGAACTGAGCCACCTCTTTCAGAAACAACACGGGCCGGCATTGCCGGCCCGTCGTCGTTTTATTCTTGACCTGGCAGGGGCGGAGGGGCTCGAACCCCCGACCCTCGGTTTTGGAGACCGATGCTCTACCAACTGAGCTACACCCCTAAGGCCGCCCGTGAGGTACGCGAGCATCGGCGGTTTGACAAGTCTCGAAGCCACCAACCCTGGTCATGGCTTTGACCCCGCTAGATGCATCGAATCGAACCGGGTCCGATCTGCGCTTGTCAGGCTCCTCGGCCGCTCGGATCGAGCCGTTCACGCCGCCGTGTGCAGACGTGACGCCCGGCAGGGTCCGCGAACCCGCCGAAGACCCGGATTGCACGCGCAGTTGAATGTTCTGTGATCGGTCGCGCCGCTACCCTTGGATCAGGAAAAGGAGCCCTCCGATGACCCAATCCGATCTGAACAGGCGCGCGTTTATGGGGGGAACGGCGGTTGCCGCTCTTGCCGTCGCCGACACCCAGCGCGCCATTGCATCCAATGACACCGCCGTCGACAACGAAGAATTCGTCTACGAGATTACAAGGACAGATGCCGAGTGGCGTGAGCGCCTGACCGAGGCCGAGTTCGACATCCTTCGTGGCGGCGCTACCGAGGCCCGGTTCACAAGCCCCTTCGTCGAGCAGACGACCGAAGGCTCGTACAGTTGCAAGGGCTGCGATCTCACGTTGTACGATAGCCTCTGGAAGGTCCAACTCGACATCGGTTGGGTCTTCTTCCGGCATTCAGAGCCCAAGTCGGTCCTGACCGGGATCGATGGGGAGCCCTTTGTGGATGGCGTGGACATCCGGAACATCGTTCAGATGTCGGTGGAGTGCCGGCGCTGTGGATCCCATCTGGGCCACATCGTCCATGCGCAAGGCGAACTCGTCCACTGCATCAACGGCACAAGTCTAACTTTCCGCGCGGCCGAAGCCTAGGGTACGGCGCGCGCGTCCGGAACCGTCACTGCGAACCGCAGCACGCGTCATATCGAGTGTCCGCGACGGTGTCTGAGCCGGTCCCTTTTGGGGCCGGCTCTTTCCGTTCCAGGCCTTAGAGCCGGCAGCAGCGTCTCAGAAACAGGAAAAAGCCGCTCGCGACTGGTTCACGACAAGTTAAACCCTGCGAAATATCGCCTTGCCTCCACGAAGAACCCACCATCCGGGTCTTGCAAGCGACCATAGGTAAACAGCACGGTGAACAGGGTGAAACAGAAAATCGCCTAGAATCTGGGGGGTCCGTAAGTATTTTACAAATATATGAAAATTTTGATCACGGGCACTTCACGGCACTTCTTGGTCAAGTCAAAGACGCGTGAGGCTGCGTGAGCCGTTTTGTGTTTTAACAGCGCGCATTTGACCCGGCATATCGAAAGCGTCCGGGGCGCATCCGGACACTTCGCAAACGAAAGGACTTCGATATGACAAAGACCATCCTTGCTGCTGCTACCGCCGCTCTTCTTACCGTTGGTGCCGTTCCGGCCGTCGCCATGAACCAAGAGCACACCATGCTCGTCGGCGCCGTCTTCAACGAACTGTCGCGCCTCGGCGTCGACACGTCGGGCATCAACGATCTGACGCTTGGCCAGATCGCCGAACTGAAGTCGATCCTCTCGGGCGACAGCATGTCGGAAGCCCAGCAGCGTTCGGCCGTCGAAGCCGTGCTCTCGGGCAGCTAAGGCTTCTAGCCGACCAAGCTTTAGGAAGGGCCGCATCGCGCGGCCCTTTCGCGTATCTGGCGGCTTCGTTCGACCCGCGATACGCTTGTGCCATGATACATGGCCCAAACCGCCGCACCGATCCGTCCGAGTTGCGGGATCGCCCTTGGCGCAGCCTTTCGGACGCAGATCTAAGAACCGTGGAGCAGGTTCCGTCTATGCTTTCCCGTGAAGAACGCCAGATGTATCTCTGGCTCGCCGAAAACTGGGATGACGAAGACAACGCCTTGATCGACCTCGGCGCTTTCGTGGGCGGTGCCTCGGCATCTATGGCCGAAGGCAGACGCCGCGCGGGGCGGACGGGTCGGGTCCACGCCTACGATCGCTTTGGCGCCGGCGAACAACTGAAAGAAGCGTTCCTCTATCCTTTGGGCGTAGCTCCTTTCGATGGGGTCGATATTCTTCCCCTTGCGCAACGCCTGCTGTCTCCCTGGGCGCCCAACGTGCAATTCCACAAGGGAGACATCGAGGACCAGACATGGAGGGGGGGCACCATCTCGGTCCTCGGGATCGATGCTGCCAAGAGCCCCGGTGCGCTCGACCGCATCGCCGAGATATTTTACCCGTCACTGATCCCTGGCCGCTCAATCATCGTCCAGCAGGATTTTTTGCATTGGAAGGTGCCGTGGATCGCGGCACATATGCAGCGAATGCTGCACTGGTTCCGGCCGGTTGCTTGTTGCCCCGGGAACTCCGTCCTGTTCCTGTGCCAAGTGCTTGTCGACCACCATGCCCTTGAGGCCGGGCGTGTGGCGGCGCTCGATGATACGTGCTTTCTGAGGGATCTCCGGGCCATGCGCTCTACCCTCTCGGGGTTCGGGATCGACCGACGCGTCGCAAAACTGGCCGAATCCATGGCACTGAACCCCGGTATGCGCAGATCACGAGACTTTCACGTTCGACCGCCCTAAAAACGAAGACAGGCGGCCCAGAGGCCGCCTGTGGCGTCGTCCCGTTACAGGGTCGTCGCGGTCACTCGATGATTTTGGACACGACGCCTGCGCCGACGGTTCGGCCACCTTCGCGGATGGCGAAGCGGAGCCCGTCTTCCATGGCGATCGGCGCGATCAGTTCCACCGTGAACGACACGTTGTCGCCCGGCATCACCATCTCGGTCCCTGCCGCCAGCGTCACCGTCCCGGTCACATCCGTCGTCCGGAAGTAGAACTGCGGCCGGTAGTTCGCGAAGAACGGCGTGTGCCGCCCGCCTTCATCCTTCGTCAGGATATAGGCTTCGGCCTCGAACTTCGTGTGCGGCGTCACCGAGCCCGGCTTGCAGAGCACCTGGCCCCGCTCCACGCCTTCACGGTCCACACCCCGAAGAAGCGCGCCGATATTGTCGCCCGCCTCGCCGCGATCCAGAAGCTTGCGGAACATCTCAACGCCCGTGCAAGTCGTCTTCGTCGTGTCGCGGATGCCCACGATCTCGATCTCGTCGCCCACGTTGATCACGCCGCGCTCCACCCGGCCCGTCACAACCGTACCCCGGCCCGAGATCGAGAACACGTCCTCGATCGGCATCAGAAACGGCAGGTCCACCGCGCGCTCCGGCGTCGGGATCCACTCGTCCACCGCCGCCATCAGCTCGGCGATCTTCTCCGAACCGATATTGTCGTCACGACCCTCGAGCGCCGCAAGCGCCGAACCCGCAACGATCGGGATGTCATCGCCCGGATACTCGTACGACGACAGAAGCTCACGCACTTCCATCTCCACAAGCTCCAGAAGCTCCTCGTCGTCCACCTGGTCGACCTTGTTCAGAAACACCACCATCGTCGGGATGCCGACCTGGCGGCCAAGCAGAATGTGCTCCCGCGTCTGCGGCATCGGGCCGTCGGCCGCGTTCACAACAAGGATCGCGCCGTCCATCTGCGCCGCACCCGTGATCATGTTCTTCACGTAGTCCGCATGGCCCGGGCAATCCACGTGCGCATAGTGCCGGTTCTCGGTCTCGTACTCCACATGCGCCGTCGAGATCGTGATCCCACGCGCCTTCTCTTCCGGCGCGCCGTCAATCTCGTCATACGCCTTGAAGTCGCCAAACTGCTTCGTGATCGCCGCCGTCAACGTCGTCTTGCCGTGGTCAACATGACCAATCGTGCCGATGTTCACATGCGGCTTCGTGCGTTCAAACTTTTCCTTCGCCATCGGGGTCTTGCCTCTGAGAAAACGGGGCCCCGGCGGGGCCCTCTGGTAGATTCCGCGGGGACGTAGCCACTGGGCGGCGGAAAATCAAGCGCCGGTTGCCGACGGCCGGGCTTCGGGACGGTCGCGTCCGCGTTCTGGAAGGACTTTGGGCGCGCGGACAACCCGAGGCCGGGCCGGGTCGGCCACAAACCAGCGATCAGCGGACCGTTCGAGCGCGCGTTCTGCAAGAATCGCAGCTTCGTTTGCAAGATTTGACAGTTGCTGGTCCGACGATTTCACGAGTCCCGAGGGTAAGAACGGTACGCCGGACATAAGACCTTCGAAAGCAATGACCCGGTCGTCACCAGAGGCGAAAGTGGAGCCGGTTTCTACATCCTGCACGCCGATATCCAGAATTAGGATAGATCGCGGCGACAAGAGAAGCGGTATCCCGGGCTGCGCGAGAACGTAGCTGCGCACATCGACTTCTACGACGTAAAGCCCGTCCCCGTCATAGGCGCGAAGCCTTTCGGTCAGAGACGATCGCAAAGCGGCCTCAATGACCTCCGGTGCGACCTCTCGAGACAGCGGACCCATCGTCGCCGCGCTTGCATCCACCCGCACCTCGGCCAGACGAAAATCACCGATTGGCGACGGCGTGCGCGAGGCCGACGTCGTGGTGCAGGCCGCACAAAACGCCAGCAGCCCAAGCACGGCCCAACGCAATTGCAACGTTTCGGTTCCCCCCAACCTGATCGCGGCTGCCTAACTAAGTGGCAATAAAAAAGCAATCCGGGTCAGGTGAAACGGTTGTCCCGAGGGAAACCGCGCGGAGCCATACGGCCGGCACTCGCGCGTTTGGCAAACCATTCCTGAAGATCCGACTCTGTCCGGGTGCGACCCGCTGGATCGAGCCAGGACAGCCCATCGTCCAGCACAAACGTTCGCGCATCCGAAAGGCCGCCATCCTTGTACTTTTGCAGGCGCACGCCCTTGCCGCGTCCCATCTCGGGCAGTTCATCAATCGGAAAAACCAGTAATTTGCGATTCTCGCCGACGACCGCCACATGATCACCTTCGACGCGGCGACAGACCCGGGCGTCGACCGGTTCGCGCACATTCAACGCCTGTTTCCCCGAACGCGTTTGTGCCACGACTTCGTCCTCCGGCACCACAAAACCGTCACCCGCCGAAGACGCGATCAAAAGCTTCGAGCCGGGCCGATGGATGAAAAGCGCTACTATGGCCGCCTCGTTCGGCAGATCGACCATGAGGCGGACGGGTTCGCCCATGCCGCGCCCGCCGGGAAGGTTGGCACCCGAGAGTGTGTAGAACCGGCCGTTCGAGCCGAAGACAAGGATCCGATCCGTCGTCTCGGCATGGAATATGAATCGCCCGGTATCGCCGTCCTTGAACTTCAGTTCTTGGTCGAGCGCTATGTGGCCCTTCAAGGCCCGGATCCAGCCCATCTCGGAGCAGACAACTGTAATTGGTTCGCGGTCGATCATCGCCTCTAGTGGCACGTCGGGCGCCTCGTCTGCCTCGGTCAAGACCGTGCGACGCGGACCGATCGGGTGGTCCTTGCCGAAGCGCGAGCGAGTTTCCTTCAGTTCGCTTGCGATCCGAGCCCATTGCAGCGCTTCTGAGCCGAGCAGATCTTCAAGCGATGCACGCTCTTCGAGAAGCGAGTCAAACTCGCGGCGCAACTCCATCTCTTCAAGACGTCGAAGAGAACGCAGGCGCATGTTCAGGATCGCGTCAACCTGAACCTCTGAGAGTTCCCCTTCTCCCGTACCCGGACTCACATAGTCATCCTCGGACGTGGCCCGAACGTGCGCCTTCGACCAATCCTCGCGCATGAGCGCGGTCTTTGGATCATCATCATAGCGGATGATGTCGATAACCCGGTCGAGGTTCAGGAAGGCGGTGATGAATCCCTCAAGCACCTCAAGGCGATGGTCGATCTTGCCAAGCCGGTAGCGCGACCGGCGCTGTAGCACCACGCGACGGTGATCAAGAAACGCACGAAGGACCTCTTTCAGCGAGCAGACCTTTGGCGTCACCCCGTCGATCAAAACATTCATATTGAGGCTGACTCGGACTTCCAGTTCGGTCGATCGGAACAGCATGCCCATCAGCACCTCAGCATCGACGTTCCGGGACCGGGGTTCGAGTACAATGCGGATATCCTCGGCACTCTCATCCCGAACATCGGCGAGAATTGGGACTTTCTTGGTCTGGATCACCTCGGCGATCTTCTCGATCAGTTTCGATTTCTGAACCTGATAGGGAATCTCGGTTACGACGACCTGCCACTGACCGCGGCCCAGATCTTCGACCGCCCACTTGGCACGAAGCCGGAACGATCCGCGGCCCGTCCGATACGCTTCGGCAATGCTATCCTTGGGTTCAACCAGCAAGCCGGCAGTCGGGAAGTCGGGACCCTGGACATAATTCAGCAGCGTGTCGTCGCGGGCGTCTGGCGTCTTGATCAGGTGCAGGCAAGCATCGATCAACTCACCGATATTGTGGGGCGGGATGTTGGTGGCCATGCCCACAGCAATTCCGGAAGCACCGTTGGCAAGCAGGTTCGGGTACGAGGCCGGCAGCACAGCCGGTTCCTGTAGTCTTCCATCGTAGTTGTCCCGAAAGTCGACTGCGTCTTCCTCGAGCCCTTCCAAAAGCGCCTCGGCGAACTCGGACATCCGCGCCTCGGTGTAGCGCGAGGCAGCAGGATTATCTCCGTCAATGTTGCCGAAGTTGCCCTGTCCGCCGACAAGCGGATATCGGATTACGAAATCCTGCGCGAGCCGTGCCATCGCATCGTAAATCGCTCCGTCACCATGAGGATGAAAGTCACCCATCGTGTCGCCCGAGATCTTAGCAGATTTCAGGAACTTGCCATTGGAGGCAAGATTCAGCCGGCTCATGGCGTACAGGATGCGGCGATGGACGGGTTTGAGACCGTCGCGGGCATCGGGCAAAGCCCGGTGCATGATGGTGGAGAGCGCATAGGTCAGGTAGCGCTCGCCGATGGCCCGGCGGAGCGGTTCGGCCACCTCCTCGCCGCCCATCTTGGGGTCTTCGTCTGGTCCTGCCATAGATGGTGTGATAGCTGCCGCGCTGCGGCACGGCAAGGCGGGACGGTATGGCGCAACGAAGCATTTTGATTACCGGATGCTCGTCGGGCATCGGAGCCAACGCGGCGTGGGGTTTGCGCGATGCCGGGTGGAGGGTTTTCGCAAGCTGCCGGAAATCCGAAGATTGCGCCCGTTTGGCCGCGGATGGGTTTGAAAGCCCCCGGATCGATTATGAGGATGAAGGATCCATCAAAGCCGGGCTGGATGACGTGCTGGCCGCCACCGGGGGCACGCTTGATGCGCTGTTCAACAACGGAGCCTACGGGATCCCCGGCGCAGTCGAGGATCTGCCGACTGCCGCACTCCGACAGAATTTCGAGGCCAACCTATTTGGCTGGCACGATCTAACGCGTCGGGTGATCCCTAAAATGCGCGCTCAGGGGCATGGGCGGATTGTCATGAACTCGTCGGTTCTTGGCTTCGTTCCCTATCGCTGGAGGGCATCCTACGTGGCGACGAAGTACGCTCTGGAAGGGTTGACCGATGTTCTTCGATTGGAAATGGCGGATACTCCCATCCATGTGATCCTGATCGAACCCGGGCCGGTGACCTCGAAGATCCGACAGAACTCGATCCCGAATTTCGAGCGTTGGATTGACTGGGAGTCATCGGCCCGTCGCACAGAATACGAGAGCGGGCTCTTGAAGCGGCTCTATGAAGATCGCGGACCCGATCCTTTTGAACTGCCACCCGACGCAGTAACGACAAAGCTCCTGCGCGCGCTGACCGCGGCGCGGCCCGCACCGCGATACTTCGTGACGAAACCCACCTACGTCATGAACGTCCTGCGAAGGATACTGCCGACACGCGCCCTTGATCGCATCATACTCAAGGGCTAGGTCGCCCGTTCAGGCGTACTCCGCGCCCGGGGACAGGTACTTGGCCGACGATCCGCTTTTCATCATCGCCGCACTCGCCGCGTTCGCGGTGCTGATCATCCTTGCCGTCGGGATCGGCGGCTTTGCCAAGGGCGGAGCGTTTAACGCCAAACACGGCAACAGGATGATGCGCTGGCGCCTGATCGCCCAGGCTTTGGCGGTGGCCCTGATCATGCTGTTCATATTCATTCGCGACCGGGGGGCCTGATCGATGGTCGTTCTAAACAAGATCTACACGAAGACCGGCGACGCCGGAGAGACCGCGCTTGGTAATGGCGCGCGTGTGGCCAAGCACAGCCTGCGTGTGACCTCATACGGGACGGTCGACGAGTTGAACGCCACGGTCGGGCTGGCTCGGCTTCACGCGTCCGGCGAGCGCGACACGCAGCTGGCCACGATCCAGAATGACCTCTTCGACATGGGCGCCGACCTCTGTCGTCCGGACATGGAACTCGACGCCGAGGCAGAGTACCCGCCGCTGCGCATGACACCCGACCAGACCTCTCGGCTCGAAACGGAAATCGATGCGATGAACGCTCATCTTGAGCCGCTCCGTTCCTTTATCCTGCCGGGGGGCGACCCCTTGGCGGCGCACTTGCACCTCTGCCGAACCGTTGCACGACGCGCAGAGCGTCTGACAGTGGAACTTGCCACCATGGAGGCGATCAACGAAGCCGCGGTCACTTATCTGAACCGTTTGTCGGATTGGTTCTTTGTGGCCGCAAGGATGGCGAATAACGGAGGCAAGGACGACGTCCTTTGGGTGCCAGGAGCTAGCCGCTAGCGCAACGCGCTAGAACGTTCCGCTTGGCTCCCAAAGCTCAATCCGGTTGCCCTCCGGGTCGTGAACCCACGCGAAGCTGCCATTCGGGTGCGGGGAAGTCGGATCCGGTTTGACCGGAACACCAGCGGCCTCAAGCTGGCGAGACATCGCCTCGAGATCGCGCACCCGAAAGTTCAACATGAAAGCCTGTTCTGGTCGCCCGAAATACTCGGTATCGGCGGCAAAGGGCGCGACCAAACAAGGCCCGCCATCGGAAGTCCAAATGGGCGTCTCGTAGTCTGTCGGCGGGACATCAATACCTAGTTGATCGCGATACCAAGCCGCCAACGCATTGGGATCCTTCGTCCGAATGAACACGCCGCCTAATCCAAGTACTTTCTCCATCACGCTTCCTCCAAAATGGCCAAGAACGCCGCGTCGCGGTGCGATTATGCGTCGTTTTTACACTGTCTCTCGCGGGTCGGGCGGGATAACTCTCTCGCGATGCAGGGAATTCAGGCCCTGAGCCAAGGGAGAGACGCGCGATGAAAGTGCTCGTGCCGGTCAAAAGGGTGATCGACTACAACGTGAAGGTCCGGGTTAAAGCGGACGGGTCCGGGGTGGATCTCGCCAACGTCAAGATGTCCATGAACCCCTTCGATGAAATTGCTGTCGAAGAAGCCATTCGACTCAAAGAGGCCGGCAAGGCCGACGAGGTCGTTGCCGTTTCGATCGGCGTCAAACAGGCGCAGGAGACCCTGCGCACCGCGCTGGCCATGGGCGCTGACCGTGCCATTCTGGTGATTGCCGCGGACGATGTGCACACTGATATCGAGCCGCTGTCTGTCGCCAAGATTCTGAAAGGCGTTGTCGAAGCTGAAGAGCCCGGTCTTGTTCTTATGGGCAAACAAGCCATCGATAACGATATGAACGCCACAGGCCAAATGCTGGCCGCTTTGCTGGGCTGGGCGCAGGGCACCTTTGCGTCGAAACTGGATGTGGATGGCGACAGCGCGACGGTCACCCGCGAAGTCGACGGCGGCCTGCAGACCATCGCGGTCAAAATGCCAGCCATCGTTACCGTGGACCTACGGCTAAACGAGCCGCGCTATGCGTCGCTGCCGAACATCATGAAGGCCAAGAAGAAGCCGATGGACGAAAAGACGCCGGACGACTTCGGCGTTGACGTAGCACCGCGTCTGACAGTGCTTAAGACCGCAGAGCCCGAGGCACGCAAGGCGGGGGTCAAAGTTGGATCTGTTGACGAACTGGTGGCAAAACTCAAAGACGAAGCAGGAGTGATCTGATGGCTGTACTTCTTCTTGCCGAGGTTACAGACGGCGCCCTCGCTGTGGATGCCACCGCAAAGGCGGTAACTGCCGCCGCGATGATGGGGGACGTCACAATCCTATGCGCCTCCTCGGACGGTTCGTCGGCGGCCGAGGCCGCGGCCAAGCTCGATGGCGTAACCAAGGTCCTGACTGCGGACGCCGCCGTGTATGGGCATGATCTTGCCGAGCCCGTGGCCGATCTGATCGTTTCGCTTGCGGGGAACTACGATCACATCGTCGCGCCTGCGACCAGCAACGCCAAGAACATCCTTCCGCGGGTTGCTGCGCTTTTGGATGTCATGGTGATTTCGGACGTCTCGGCTGTTGTCGACTCCGACACGTTCGAGCGACCGATATATGCTGGCAATGCGGTGCAAACGGTCAAATCAGCTGACTCTAAGAAAGTAGTGTCAATCCGGACTTCTACTTTTGAAGCCGCTGGCCAAAGCACGACTGTGCCGATTGAGGCGATCGCCACTGCCGAGGATCCGGGCTTGTCATCTTGGGTCGAAGACAAGGTCGCCGAAAGTGACCGCCCAGAACTCACCTCGGCCGGAATCGTTGTGTCCGGTGGGCGCGGCGTGGGATCGGAAGACGATTTCGCCATGATCGAGAAGCTTGCCGACAAACTCGGCGCCGCGGTGGGCGCGTCGCGTGCGGCGGTCGATTCGGGCTATGCGCCGAACGACTGGCAGGTTGGACAGACCGGAAAAGTCGTCGCACCTGATCTTTACGTCGCCGTCGGGATATCTGGCGCGATCCAGCACCTTGCTGGGATGAAGGATTCCAAGATCATCGTCGCCATCAACAAGGACGAGGAAGCTCCGATCTTTCAGGTGGCGGACTACGGTCTCGTCGCCGACCTTTTCACGGCTGTGCCAGAACTCATCGAGAAACTCTGAACACCCGCCTAGACGAACGGTTCGGCGACCCCG
>JBCBKU010000028.1:0-31794 GCA_038521345.1 Pseudomonadota bacterium
GCCGTGCGTAGTTTTTGCCAAGATGAAGGGGCGGGGACTAACTTCCGCCGGAACCGTTCCCAAGATAGGGTTCGATGGCCTCCCAGGCTTTGCGGACTTTTTCAAAAGACTTCACCCACGCAATGGCATGCGATGCGCCTTTTTCTGCCGCCTTTCGCATTCTTTCGGCCTGCCGCGACATCTCCCGCCACATCTCGCCGACGACCGCGCCGTATTTGGCGAGCTTCGATTTGTCCGGGTCGGCATTGGCCGGGGGATAGGCGTCCATTTCGGCTTGAACAGCGTCCCGGGTTTGGTCGGTGAAGACCGCCAGGCCCTCCGGCGAGAAGGCGATGTCGTCGAGGACAGCTTCAAAGCTTGCGACGGTGTAGGGGAAGTCGGGACCGATCCGTTCGGTATGGGCGGGATCATTGATTTCCGGTAGTTCCGGATATGCTGCGTAGTGATCACGAGAGCGTTTGACGAGCCGGTCGACGCCAATCCGGTCGGCGGCTTCGAAGGCGTGGATGTCCTCGGTAAAGCCCAGGGCAATGATCTCGACATAATCCTGGAAGAGCGCGGGTAGGAATGGATTGACCCTCAGCGTCTTTTGGAGCGCCTCGACATAGCCCAGCAAGGCTTCGGCTGGGGCGACCCGGTTTGAGACTTCACGGTCTTCTTTGGCATATTTGCGCAGGTTCTTGGCGAGCGCGCCGAACCCTTCGCGCAACCCGTCTCGCACAATGCCGTTTCGGGCCTCGTCAATGGGTGTGGCCGAAGACTGCCGCGCCTCCGACCGTGTCGGGGTGTGGCGAATGTCGATTTGCGAGCCCAGACTGGCAAACTCAACGGGGGGTGTGAATGCGACCGGGCTTTGCGGCTTGGGTTCTGAACCGCTTTCGGTTTGGTCTTTATTGGGCGCGTCCACAGGGGGCCAATGGTCAGGACGCGCCAGCCCCTTGGGTATGATCGTCTCATTGTCCCCAAGCATGCTGTTGAGGTGGTCCTGGGTCAGAAGACGTGCACCTGAGAGATCGGTGCGGTAGATCATATCCTCGGGGGTGCCGCGATCGTTTGTGTGCACCCCCGAGGATAGGACGCGTGATCTCACATTCGCCCCGTCGAGGTCCGCCTCCCTGAGGTTCGCCCCCTCGAGGTCCGCCCCCTCGAGGTCCGCCCTCCTGAGGTCCGCCCTCCTGAGGTCCGCTTCCCTGAGGTCCGCCCTCCTGAGGTCCGCCTCCCTGAGGTCCGCCCTCCTGAGGTCCGCCCTCCTGAGGTCCGCCTCCCTGAGGTCCGCCCTCCTGAGGTTCGCCTCCTCGAGGTCCGCCTCCTCGAGGTTCGCCCTCCCGAGGTTCGCCCCCCCGAGGTCCGCCCCCCTGAGGTCCGCCCCCCCGAGGTCCGCCAACCTGAGGTCCGCCCCCCCGAGGTCCGCCAACCTGAGGTTCGCCCCGAAAAGGGGCGTGCGGTCCTCCGGTCCGGCGGCGCCGGCGTCGATGAAGGCTTGGCGGATATCAGTGTCGGAGAAGTCGGGGCGAAATTCGGGGCCCTGCGCCGCGCGCCACGCGTTCCAATGCCTGACGCCTTTCACCAGTTCTTTCAGGTGGTCGGGATTGCCCATGGCACCTCACACGTTTCGGGCGAAGGTTAGGGGCGGACGCGCGGCCGCTCAACCAATAGGAGTTCCGCGCGATTCAACGGTGACGGTTTCTTGAGCGGCGGGGATCAAAAAGGTGTCGCAATCCGGCCAAGCGCGTCGCAATTCGGTCGGACCTCGGGGTCGGCCAGCCCTAAATCACCGGTCAGTTTTCGGGGGAGGATCCGATGCTGAACGGGAATGCGATTCGGGCGGTTGCCGTGGATGCGGCTTCGTGCCCATTGGATACCAAGACACCGGAGTTCGGCAGTGTGAACTGGCGGACCCTTGTTTCGGGCGAGGCGCATCAGAGCCAGGGTCTCGTGGCCGGCATGGCCGAGTTCGGACCCGCGGATACGCTCAAGCCCCATCGCCATGGTCCGCCCGAAGTGTATTTCTGCACCGAGGGCAGCGGTGTCGTGCGTGTGGACGGCGAAGATCACCTGCTGCGCCCGGGCATGACGCTTTATATCCCGCCCAATGCCGAACACAGCGTGGTGGCAGGGCCCGAGGGCCTCAAGTTCTTCTATACCTTCCCGGTGACCCGGTTCGACGAGGTGGATTACCAGTTCTCGGCGCTCGACCAGGGTGAGGCCGTCGCAACCCTTATCGATCCCACGGCTGACGCGACCTCCTGACAAGCACTGTCAGGAGGCGACCGCGACCCGCTTCGGGGTGGTTGACCCAACGGGCCCGCCGTGGCACGTTAGGAACATAACAGGAACATTTGAGGCCGGGCGGCGCAACCGACACGGAGGAATGACCGGATGCCAAGCACCCTAGAGATCGGCCAGAAACTGGTCGAGCACTGCCAGACCCAAACCGAGCGTGAGGCGCTCAACACGCTATATCACCCCGATGCGGTGTCCGTTGAGGCCCATGTGCCAGAGGGCATGGATCCGGTGACAACGGGCATCGACGGAATCCACGGCAAGCATGATTGGTGGGACGCCAACTTCGAGGTTCACGGCGGTTCGGTCGACGGGCCATACGTGAACGGTGACGTGTTCAGCGTGATCTTCGAGATCGATGCCACCGAAAAGGCCACGGGCCAGCGGATGCCGATGAAGGAAGTCGCGCTGTACCATGTGAAGGACGGCAAGATCGTCCGCGAAGAGTTCCAAATGAAACCCATGGGGTGACCGCAACCTCGGGTTCGGGCGATGTCGCATCCGCGTGGCGTCGCCCGACGATCGGGCCGGTCTAGCGCGCGATCAGCACATCGCAGGGCGGGTCGCGCATGAGGTCCGTGGCCACAGAGCCCAGAAGACTGGGCGCGGCACCCACGCGTCCATGTGCTCCGGCGGCAATCAGGTCGGCTCCGGTGTCGGCCACGGCCCCGCGCAACACCGTTAGTGCTGAGCCGGTTTCGATGCGGACAGGCTGAAGCGTTGGAACCGCGAGTTCCTGGTGAGCCGACCACGCCGCTGCCGCGGCCTCGGCCTCGGCCCGGAAGCTCGCCTCGATGGCGAGACCCGGATCGGATTCCGGGTGAATGCGCCCCACATACGGGACGTGAAGGCCGTGGACCGGCGTGATCTTGGCGCCGGGGGCGAGTTTGGCGGCAAGGGAAACGGCTCCAGCAGATGCGGGCGAAAAATCGACCGCCGCAACGGTTGCGCCGTAATCCGCCGTGGCCGGACGTATTACCAGAAGAACGGGCGCCTCGGTGCGTCGAACGATGCGCTGCATGGTGGTTTCGCGCAGCATGTCGAGAAACGGACGTGGCCGGTGCGGACCGAGAACCAAGAGACCCGCATTGTGCTGGTCCACGGCGCGAAGGATGTCGCCAGTGGGATCGCCCACCCGGACATCGATTTCGTGCGGCACGTCGTCTTCGTCGCCCATCACATCGCGCAGATGGGCTTCGGCGTGGCGCGCCACGTCCGCGGTCACGTCCAACGGGAGAGCGTCGTCGATCACCGAAACGAGGATCAGCCGGGTGCTTTGATCCCGGGCAAGTCGTATCGCGCGCGCGACGGCGGGCGCCGACCGATCCGACAGATCCGTGGCGACAAGGATCGGAGCAAGGGGCGCGTCTTGGGGCATGGCTTTCTCCCATTCATTGGAGGACCCTTTTACGCGTGATGGTGCCGGGCCGCCTTGATGCAGCGCAAGTGCGGCGCCCTCCGTTGCGCCGGCCGGTTGGGCGGGCTAGCACAAGGGGCCGTTCGGGCATCACAGGGAGAAGGCCGATATGGATCTGGGGATCAAGGGCAAGCGCGCGATCGTTTGCGCATCGTCGAAGGGATTGGGACGTGGCTGTGCCGAGGCACTGGCCGAGGCGGGGGTGGACCTCGTATTGAATGCACGGACCGAGCCGGCGCTGGTGGATACGGCCGATGCCATTCGCGCCGCGTATGGTGTGTCGGTCACGCCGGTGGCGGAGGATATTACCACGGAGGCGGGGCGCGCCGCGGTCATGGCTGCATGCCCGGACCCGGACATCCTCGTCACCAATGCCGGCGGGCCGCCGCCCGGTCTCTGGTCCGACTGGGATCGGGATGACTTTATCCGCGCCCTTGACTCGAACATGCTGACCCCGATCGCACTGATGACCGCGCTTCTGCCCGGGATGATGGAGCGCGGATGGGGGCGGGTGGTCAACGTCACCTCGCAATCTGTGAAAGCGCCCATTCCTGCGCTAGGTCTTTCGAACGCCGCGCGGACAGGTCTGACCGGATATGTCGCCGGGACGGCACGTCAGGTGGCGCCGTCTGGCGTGACGATCAACAACCTCCTGCCGGGGATCCACGCAACCGACCGCGCGGTGGCGCTGGACCAGAGGGTCAGCCAGCAAGAGGGGATTTCGCTCGACGAGGCGAAGGCGAAGCGCGAGGCCACCATTCCGACCCGCCGCTATGGAACGGCGGCAGAGTTCGGCGCGACCTGCGCGTTTCTCTGCTCGGTCCATGCAGGGTTCATTGTCGGTCAGAACATCCTTGCCGATGGTGGAGCCACGAACGCCACGATCTGACGCTCGCGAGTTCGCACGAGCGTGTGATGGGCCTGTCACGCGCCTTGGCGGGCCACACAGCCTCCGCTAGCAGGGACGCCAAACAAAAAAGGCGTCCCATGAAGCACGACAGCGTCAAGAATTACTACGGCCAGAAACTCCAAAGCTCGGCGGATCTTCAGACCAATGCCTGTTGCTCGCCCGAAACGGTTCCGGATCGTCTCAAGAGAGTACTGGGCCTGATCCACGAGGATGTGGCCAGCAAATACTATGGGTGCGGTCTGATCGCGCCAGAGGTGCTTCAGGGCGCGCGCATTCTCGATCTTGGCTCGGGTTCTGGGCGCGACGTCTTCGTCCTGTCCGCCCTTGCCGGTGAATCGGGCCATGTCGATGGTGTTGACATGACCGAGGAACAACTCTCAGTCGCACGCGCACATGTCGAGACCCATCGCGACAGGTTCGGATACATCAAGGCCAACACGGCGTTCCACCACGGGTATATCGAGGATCTGGCCGCTTTGGGACTGGCGCCCGAGAGCTATGACGTCATCGTCTCGAACTGTGTCATCAACCTCGCGCTCGACAAGGCCGCGGTACTTAAGGGGGCGTGGGACCTTCTTGCGCCGGGGGGAGAGATGTACTTTTCGGATGTCTATGCGAGCCGGCGGGTGCCGGACGACCTCCGCGCGGACCCGGTCCTCTATGGCGAATGTCTTTCGGGCGCCATGTACCACGGGGATTTCCGCTCCGTCGCGCGGCGGACCGGTTTCATCGATCCGCGCGTGGTCGAGGCGCGGCCCCTGACCATCGAGAACCCGGCCCTGCAGGCCAAGCTGGGCGAGATCCGGTTTCACTCGGTGACCTACCGCCTTTTTAAACTGCTCGGTCTGGAGGATAGCCAAGAGGATTATGGACAGGCTGTTGTCTATAGGGGGACCGTGGACGGGTCGGAGGATGTATTCGTCCTTGATCGCGAAACGCGGTTTGAGCGCGGGCGGGCGACAACAGTGTCGGGGAACACGGCTCAGATGGTGCTCCGGACCCGCTTTGCCCCGCATTTCGACGTGATAGGCAAAGGGGTGGTCCATTTCGGCGCATTCAACGCGTTTGACGCGCCAATCACGGACGCGGCCGATCCAAGCACCTGCTGTTAGCTCTGCCTGCCGGGCTGGACGGCAGCCGCCGCGCCTGATAGGCGCGATGGCTGAGGCAAACGGTCGGGTTTATGGAAGGGCAGACAGCGTGAAACCCAAGCCACGGCTGGAGGTTCAGGGCCTCTCGCGCGGCTACGGCACGCGGCGGGTTGTGGACGACGTGTCGCTTCAGATCCGCGCGGGGCAGGTGACATGCCTTCTCGGTCCGTCCGGGTGCGGGAAGTCCACGACGCTGCGACTGATTGCCGGAGTGGATCGACAGGATGCCGGAACCATCGCGATTGACGGCACCGTGATTTCCGGACCCCAACGTCATGACCCGCCCGAGCGGCGCGGCATCGGCCTGATGTTCCAGGACTTTGCGCTGTTTCCCCACCTGAGCGTCGCCGAGAATGTGGGCTTCGGCCTTAGCGGTGCTCGGGCCGAGAAAGCACACCGGGTGGGCGAACTGCTTGAGCGCGTGCATCTTACGACGCTGGCGGGGTCCTACCCTCATCAGCTCTCGGGCGGTGAACAGCAACGCGTGGCTCTGGCACGTGCCGTCGCGCCGAGGCCGCGCATCATGCTTATGGATGAGCCGTTTTCGGGTCTCGACAATCGACTGCGCGAAGGCATCCGTGACGAGACACTCGACATCCTGCGCGAAGAAGGCGCTGCCGTCGTGATGGTGACACATGAGCCTGAAGAGGCGATGCGGATGGGCGACGAGATCGCGCTCATGCGGGAAGGCCGGATCGTGCAGACCGGCGCGCCCTACAATGTCTACAATGCCCCCGTGGATCGATCATCGGCCGCGTTCTTTAGTGAAATCAACGTGATCCCGGGTGTCGTTCAAGGCGCTTTGACAGAGACGCCATTCGGGCGGTTCCTGGCGCCTGGGGTGCCGGATGGAACCGAGGTGGAGATCGTCATCCGTCCCCAGCACCTGCGCATCGATTTCGACCGGCACGGTCGCGGACCCAACCCCACGCCTGAAGACGGGACACCGGCGCGCGGCGTAGTCGAGCGGGCGCGATTTGTCGGCAACGAAAGCCTGGTCGAGTTCCGTATGGATCATGATGGATCGATCCTGAAAGCCGCGGTGCCATCGGTCTTCCTTCCAAAAACTGGGACGGCCCTTTGGCTCATGATCCGACGCGAGCGGTGTTTTGTCTTTCCGGTGCGTCAGGAGAGCCCGGCCAGATAGTCCGACAGGCGCTTGCCCGGTTCATCCACGAACAATTCCGGCACTGCTTCAAGTTTCTTGATCCGGTCCACCCGAAAGACCCTGAAGTCGTCGCGGAGTTCGCACCATGCCGTCAGGGTCCAGACGCGCCCCCAATATTCCATTTGAAGGGGGCGAAGGAGGCGGGTCGAGGTTTGGTCACTCAGGTCCGAATACGTTATCCGCACTTTCTGCCTTGCACGGATGGCCGCCCGCAAGGTGGGCATGTGACGAAAGCCCAAGGCGGCATCGGCAAAAGGATAGACCGCGAAACCCCAGCCTTCGCGCGGGGCGGCGCGGTCTTCCGGCAAAACGGCGTCGACCTTCGCGGCCAGAGACTTCGCGGCCGCCTGCATATCTTCGTCCGCAGCCTCGGCAATGACTGCCATGCCAAGGTGCAGCGCCTCCAGTTCGTCCATGGTCAGGTTGAGCGGGGGCAGGGTAATGGGCGCCGTCATCATGTAGCCCACGCCGCGCTCACCCGCGACGGGAACGCCAGAAGCCACGAGCGTGTCCATGTCGCGGTAGATCGTGCGCGTCGACACTTCGAGCCGCCGGGCCAGATCTTCGGCCCGGTGCAGCTTTCCATCACGCAAGAGCTGGATCAGATCGAAAAGGCGGTCCGTCCGGCGCATGTCACTCCATGCGCCACAGGATGGGGGCGTGGCGCATCTGCAGGCTTTCAGGATCGAAAGCGTCGAAGAACGCCGCGAATTCCGGCCGGCCCATGGCCTCAGCCTCGGCAGCTTTGGCCGCACGCAGCGAGGTCCATTCGATGATGTCCGTCCATGTGCCATCGGCGTCGCGGGTCAGGGCGCGGCGTGTCACCGCCCCGGTTTCGCGGAGGAAAGCCTCCGTCGCACGCGCGGCATCGAGATACGTGCCCGTATCGACCCCGTCCCTGAGGCGGAAGGTCACGATTTCCATCACCGGTTGGTCTGCGGGTCCAGCGCCCGAGGCGGAAAGTTCGGCGGGGGCGAGAAGGATCGCGACGGCGGCGAGGGCGGTTAGAGGGTTCATGGCAAACTCCGATTCGATTTCTGCCCTTGGTCTCGCACAGGCCAACTGACATAAACCTGTCAGTTGATTGCGTCTAGACCTCGCTCTTCCGATGTCCAAGAGGATGCGGCGCGCCTTTCGCCGGATTTGCCTTTCGGCTCGCGCGCACGCCCCTTAGGAAAGCGTGACGCAATCGGGCGGCAGTCCGCCCTGACGCTATGGAGACCTGAACATGCTCAATAATATCGGCCTTCCCGGCCTTCTTCTGATCGCGGTCGTGGTGCTGGTCCTGTTTGGCCGCGGCAAGATCTCGTCCCTGATGGGCGAAGTCGGTAAGGGGATCACCGCGTTCAAGAAGGGCGTGGACGACGGCAAGAAAGAAATCGAAGACGGGCAGGCCGCCGCTGCACGCGATGTGACGCCGGAAGATGGCTCGGCCGAAACAGTAACGCCGCCTGCCGACGACAAGGACAAGGCCTGACGCGCCGCTGCGCCGTACCACGGTAAGGAACGCCAATGGGCTGGACCGAGATTCTTGTCATCGCAATCGTCGCGCTGGTCGTCGTAGGCCCGACCGACTTTCCCAAGATGTACCACGCATTCGGAAAGTTCACTGCCCGGGCACGGCAGATGGCGCGCGAGTTCTCGCGAGCCATGGACGATGCCGCCCGTGAAAGCGGTGTGGGAGATGCCGCCAAGGGGTTCAAGGACATGGCCTCGGCCAGGAACCTCGGGCTCGACTCCGTGAAAAAGGCCGCCTCGGGCCTCGCCGGGCTCGATGATGATCCGGCCGACGCACAGGCAAAGCGCGACCAGATGGTGAAAGACGCCAATTCGCGCGCCGCGGCCGGAGAGTCGTCCTATAAGCCCGCCGAAGACGAGCCGACGCCCGACATTCCTTTCGAGGGCGGAACCGAGACGACGGCTGATGCCGAAGCCAAGACGCCGACGGACGGCCCGACGCCAGCCGATCAGGTTCGCAAGATGGCGGCAAAGGCAGAGAAGACGGCCCGCAAGCGCGTGGCGAAAAAGGGACCCTGAGGCCTGTGGCAGACACCGACGAAATCGAGGACAGCTCGGCGCCGCTGATCGAGCATCTGGCAGAGCTCCGGACGCGACTGATCCATTCGGTCGTCGCGTTTCTGATCGGCATGGTCCTTTGTTTTGCCGTCGCGACCCCGATTTTCAACTTTCTGACGGCGCCTCTGTGCGGCGAGTTGGCCGAGCTTGGTCAGGATTGCGACCTGATCTTTATCTCGCCGCAAGAGGGTTTCTTCGTCGCCATCAAGGTCTCGCTACTTGGCGGCCTGTTCCTTGCCTTCCCCTACATCGCCTACCAGATGTGGCGCTTCGTGGCGCCCGGGCTCTACAAGTCCGAGAAGGGCGCTTTCCTGCCTTTCCTGATCGCGTCCCCGTTCATGTTCGTCGCCGGAGCGGCCTTTGCCTTTTACGTCGTCACGCCTTTGGCGTACGACTTCTTCCTCGGCTTCCAGCAATTCGGGGAAGCGGGCGAAGCGGTCCCGACCGAGAACCCGCAGAATCAGCCCGGACTTTCGGTCGTCTTCCAGGGTTCGGCGCAGGCCTACCTGAACCTGACGATGAAGTTCATCATCGCATTTGGCCTTTGCTTTCAGCTGCCTGTCCTCCTGACACTGATGGGCAAGGCCGGCCTCGTGACATCCCGAGGATTGGGCGAGGTTCGCAAATACGCGGTGGTGGGTATTCTCGTTCTCGCCGCACTGGTGACCCCGCCAGACGTGATCACGCAGGTCATCCTCTTCGTTGTCGTCTACGGGCTTTACGAAGTGTCGATCCAACTCGTCGCGCGCGTCGAGAGGAAGCGCACGGAAGAGTTGCGCCGGGAAGGCGTTCTTGACGAGGACGAAGAACTCTACGACGACGCGGACGAGGAAGCTGCGGACGGGTCTGCGAAGTGATCGAAGTCGTGGATCAGGTAAGTCGCAGCTTTGCGCGCGAACTGCTCGAGGATCTGAAGGCGGGTCGTCTTGATGAACTCCGGGAGGCGCTGCGGGCCATTCCGGGGGTATCCGACGAGCAAGCGGCGTGGCTGGAGAATTCGATCCGGACCGTGCTGGAGGAAAGTTCGGTCCACGATCCGATGGCACGGATCGCCGCGGCATTGGAGCGCATCGCGCCCGCACCGGCACCGGCGCCCAATTTCGGCGAGGCTGCCGCCTTTGTCTGGCATGTGGATCCTGACCGGATCGAACCGGTTTCGGATGTGAACCGTGTCGATCTTGGGCTCTTGCACGGGATCGACAGGGCGCGCGACACGCTAATGGCCAATACGCGGCAGTTCGCTTCGGGGCTTCCCGCCAACAACGCCCTTCTCTGGGGCGCGCGGGGCATGGGCAAGTCTTCCCTTGTGAAAGCCGTGCACGCGGCGGTGGCAAGCGACGCACCCGCGTTGAAGCTTGTCGAGATCCAGCGCGAGGACCTGCCGTCCATCGGCCGCCTTCTCGGGCATCTGCGGACGTCAGACGGACGGTTCATTCTCTACTGCGATGATCTGTCGTTTTCCCATGACGACGCGCATTACAAGTCGCTGAAGGCGGTGCTCGATGGTGGGATCGAGGGGCGTCCCGACAACGTGATCTTCTATGCCACCTCCAACCGACGGCACCTGATGCCTCGGGACATGATCGAGAATGAACGCTCATCGGCCATCAGCCCGTCCGAGGCGGTGGAAGAAAAGGTGTCACTTTCCGACCGGTTTGGTCTCTGGCTCGGGTTTCATCCGTGCTCGCAGGACGAATATCTTGCAATGGTGGCGGGGTATTGTGCGGCCCATGGCGTGGACGTGGATCCCGACGTGATGCGCGCTGAAGCGATCGAGTGGCAGGCCACGCGCGGCGCCCGGTCGGGCCGGGTTGCGTGGCAGTTCTTTATCGATCTTGCCGGCCGGCGCGGTGTGTCCCTGTCCTAGGACGCGCGCCGGCGCGGGACATCAGTTCAGATAGGGCATCGGGTCGACGCTTTCGAACCCGTCGCGCACTTCGAAATGCACAAAGCTTGGTGACCCGTTGCGGACCGCGGCGATGGGCTGACCGCGTGTGACCGCGTCCCCTTTTTCGACGGTGACGGCATCGACACCGGCGTAGACGGTCAGAAGATTGTCTTCGTGGCGCAGCACGACGATCGGGACCTGATCAGTGTCCCGGGTGATTGCGGCCACCGTTCCAGCATCCGCGGCCACGACCGGCGTGCCTTCGGGAGCGCCGATTCCGATCCCGTCATTCGTCCCCTTGTCGAACGGGCGAATGATGGATCCGTTCACCGGCAAAAGCAGCTGGGCGGTATCGGAGGCTGCCGTGCGATCGTCGGCCAAAGGCGCCGCGGTGACCGGTTCGGGCGTTGGCCGGGATTCGGGCGCCGTTGCAACGGGCAGGGGCTGGGACGCCGAAGGCGGTTCCGGGGTGGCAGAACCGGTGCCGGGGGCCGTCGTCGGGGCCACGGGTGGAAGCGGAGCGGCGGCCACTGCGGGTTCGATGACCACCGGAATAAGTAGGTACTGGCCCTCGCGGACATCAAGGTTCGCTCCAAGTCCGTTCCATTCGGCCAGCGCCGTGACCGAGACGTTGTAGAGCCGCGCAATGGTGAAGGCGGTTTCGCCCCGTACCACCCTGTGCCGGACAGGTTCGACGCCGACCTGCGCGCCGGGCGGCAGCGCGGGCTCGGTCTCACCCGCCCGGTCAATTGCCGCGCCGGCAAGCGCCGCCACATCCACTTCACCCGCTGGCAGGATCGGACCGGTTCCGATAGCGCCGGTCGCCGGTGATGGCTCCGGCACCCGTGCGGGAAGCGCGATCACCTCTCCGTCACGCAACGGGGCGTCGGGCGGTAGGCCGTTGAAGGAAGCGAGGTTGATCCCGTCAAGGCCCAGCCGGTCGGCCACGTCGCCCACTGTTTCGCCCCGCTGGGCCACGACCACTTGGTAATTCGGGTACGAGATAACGCCCCGGTCGTCCGGCCGGGGTCGGTCGGCAGTGGCCGTCAGCGCGGCCTCGGACGTGTCCAACCCATCCCCAAGATTGCGGAAGTCGAAGTCAAATTCGCCGCAAGCCGCCAGCCCGACGCACAAGAGAAGGGCCGCGCCGGGCCGCAGGAAGGGGGAAAGATGTCCCATTGCTCTGGTCCTCATCACCGCCGCCCGTCTTTGCGGGCCTTATTGATCGTTCGTTCAGTCTCCGCCGAGCCCCTCGAGAAGGGGGACGAAACGCACCGGCCGAAGCTCGTCGTAGTCATAGCCTGTCTCGGTCCGGGTCACCTTTATCAGGTGTTGGACCGCATCGGACTGCCCGACCGGTAGAACCATGATACCGCCCTCGCGGAGTTGCGCCAAGAGCGGAGACGGCGGGTCCTCTGCGGCGGCGGTCACGAGGATGCGGTCGAACGGCGCCTGTTCCGGCAGACCGCGGGTGCCGTCGGCGTGCACGACAGTGATGTTGGTGAGATTGAGATCCGACAGACGGTCGCGCGCAGCGAGCACCAGCCGACGGTGCCGCTCAAGCGTGTAGACGCGCCGCGCAAGCCCGGCCAGCACCGCGGCCTGATATCCGGATCCGGTCCCGATCTCGAGGACCTTGTCGCGCGCCTGAACGTCGAGCGCCTGTGTCATGAGGCCGACGACCGAAGGCTGGCTGATCGTCTGTCCGCATGAGATCGGCAGCGGCATGTCTTCATAGGCGCGTTCCGCGAACAGGCCCTGAATGAAGGCCCCACGGTCCACATGCTCCATCGCCTCGAGAACGCGGGCATCTGTTACGCCCTGGCTCCGAAGCGCAAAGAGGAACTGCATCTTGCGCTCGGCGTCTTCGGGGGTCATCCGAGCCGCGTCCTCAGCGGATCAAGAAGGTCGTGGGCCGTCAGGTCCGCGCGCAGGGGCGTGATCGAGACATAACCCTCGAGATTGGCAGCGGCATCGGTGCCTGGGGCGGTGGGGACGTGCTGAGCACCCCCTTGGGCCCACATGAACATCCGTCCAGAGGGCGACCGGTGCGGTTGCACGGAAAACGCTGTGTCTTCGCGGAAGCCCTGGCTTGTCACGCGCATGCCTTTGACGGCGGCGGCGGGGACCGGCGGAAAGTTCACGTTGTAGAAGACCTGATAGCCCGAGGTTTCCCAGATGCCCTGATCGAGCAGCGCCCGAACGGTCGCTGCTCCGGAGCCCGATGCGGCTTCGAACGGATTGTCGAGATCCGCGTTCTCGGGTCCGAAGAACTGCGATAGGGCAATGGCAGGCACGCCTTGAAGTGCGGCTTCCATCGCGCCACCGATCGTCCCGGAATACAGAACGTTCTCAGCAGCGTTGTTGCCCCGGTTGACGCCGGAGAGAACAAGGTCCGGTCGTCCGTCCTTCAGGACCTCGTAAAGACCCGCCAGAACGCAATCGGCGGGGGATCCTTCGGCTGCGAACCGGCGAGGGCCGATTTCGGCAAGCATGGTCGGGTGAGTATAGCTGATGCAATGGGCGACGCCTGACTGTTCAAAGGCGGGCGCTACGACCCAGACTTCGCCCGACGGGCCCGCAATTTCGGCCGCTACGGCCTCCAGAACCGCAAGGCCAGGCGCGTTGATTCCGTCGTCGTTGGTAACAAGTATGCGCATTGGACCGTCCCCTAATGTGCCCCGTCTTATGCGAGCGACTAAGGGGCGGCAAGCGGCGGCGGGTCTCTTGTGGTGGGGTTAATGCGGCCGTCTTGCAGTATATCCGGCCGAAGTGCGCGCTGGAGGACCGGAAGGGAAGGGGACGTGGCAAATGCCGACAAAACCGGCCCGTTCAAGCAGTTCCTGAACGGTGTGAGGGCGATAGGCTTTGTGACCCCATTTCCACCGAAGAAGCGCCGTGCACCAATGCGGGCGGCTGACAGCAAGGACAAGCCGCCCGCCCGGGGCCAGGTGCTGATGCAGCCATGCGAGGGCAGTACCGGCATCATCGAGGTGCTCGATGACATGAGCCGCGAGAATCATGTCGAAGGCGCCACGGTCAAGCACGTCTGTGCCGATGCCGGCATGGACTGTGCGGATACCTGCGGCGCGGTGCGCAAGGCGGGATTCGGCCTCGGTCAACATGGCGGCGGAAGTATCGAGCAAGGTTAGACTTTTGGGAGCCGGGTGCGCATCAAGGTAGGCGGCGGCGAAGGCACCGGAGCCGGTCCCGGCATCGAGTACCGTTTCGGCCGCATCGCCATCCAGTGTCGCAAAAAGCGCTTTGTAGGCTGCCGGGTAGCCCAACCGGTCCACGCCCGCCTGCCACGTGGCCGCTGCGGCGTCATACAAGCCGGTCAAGGGGCGATGTCGGGTCAGCGTCGTCATGGGAAAATCCGTCAAGGTTCTTGACGGTATGGCGCGACCTGGTTGGATTCGTCAAGAAGCTTGACGAGATTCCGCGTCGATCAGCGTTTTCAGGCCGAGGCGAAGCACGGATAGGCTTTCCGGACCCATCGACCGGGCAAAGGCACGCTCAATCTCGCCCTTGATGCGATCGGCGTCGCGCAGAGCTGCACGACCCTTTTGGGTAAAGACCAGCCGCCGCCGCCGGTGATCCTCGGGATCCGGCAACCGGGCAATCACCCCGTCGGAGACAAGGCGATCCACATGCTGCGCGACGGCCTGTTTCGTGGCGCCGGCGCGTTTGTGCAACTCGTTCTGTGCAATCCCGTCGCGGCCGATGAATTCGATCAGGCGCCCGCGTGCTTCCGCAAACCACGGATGTCCTGCCGCGACCATTTCGGTTGCAAAACGATGCTCCCAAAGGCGGGCGGCCCGGACCAGATCCCAGCCGATGTGGTCCGGCAGGCTCACGCGCCGGTAATCTCGGGTAAGAGGCGTGCAGCCTCATCCCCCGCGGGGGTCAAGGCATCACGGTCTTCTCCGGGAAAGAACCGGGCCCGCGTGGCTGTTGGCATCGGGTGCGGGTTCAGGATCACAACCGTCGGTCCGGTTCGGATCGTTTCCGCCTGCCACGACCGGGCCAGGGAGATCTGCAGCGCTTTCGTCGCCCCGTAGGCACCGAAGAACTTCTCGCCACCGCGTGGATCGTCGAAGAAGACGGCGCGCCCGGACTCGGCAACGCGCAAGAGCGGTTCGACAAACCGGATCAGCGTGGCGGTCGCCGTCGCGTTCACGGAAACGGATGTCGCCCAATCCCGGTCTGCGATCGAGGATGCAGGAGCGAGAGGCGCGGCATGGATGGCCGCGTGGACCCAAAGATCCACCTTTCCCCAGCGGTCGAAAATGGATCGACAGAGATGCGCCATGGCTGCCGGGTCGGAAACGTCCATCGGAGCAAGCGTGGCTTCGCCGCCGCGGGCCTTGATCCGGTCGTCCAGTTCTTCAAGCGCGCCCGTTGTCCGCGCGACGGCCATGATGTGGTGGTCCGGCGCCAAGGCTTCGGCAACGGCCGCGCCAAGGCCGCGCGAGGCGCCGGTGATAAGGGCAAGTCTTGTCATAGGCCGGAGGGGTGCGGGTTCGAAGCGCGCTTGTCAATCCGAGGCTATGGCGCGGGTCACTCTGCCGCCTTCAACTCGAACCCCTGCGCAATCTGGTCCGACGGGACGACGGGATACGCCCCCGAGAAGCAGGCATCGCAGTATTGCGGGGCGGCCGGGTCGCGCCCTTTCGCTTGGCCCACGGCGCGATAGAGCCCGTCGAGCGATATGAACCGCAGAGAATTGACGCCAAGGTGATCGCGCATTTCGTCCTCGCTCATTCGCGCGGCAAGGAGCTTTTCACGATGCGGCGTGTCGACCCCATAGAAACAGGGCCAGGCCGTGGGCGGCGAGGCGATGCGGAAGTGGACCTCTTGCGCACCGGCATCGAGGAGCATTTCCTTGATCTTTTGGGTCGTCGTTCCACGGACCACGCTGTCATCCACAAGGACAAGTCGTTTGCCTCGTACCAGCGCGCGGTTGATGTTCAGCTTGAGCCGGACGCCCATGTTCCGGATCTGCTCGGTCGGTTCAATAAAGGTCCGGCCCACATACTGGTTCCGGATGATCCCCATCGCGTAGGGTATGCCCGCCTCCTGACTGTAGCCGATGGCAGCGGGTGTTCCGCTGTCGGGAACCGGGCAGACGAGATCGGCATCGACCGGCGCCTCGCGGGCCAGTTCCACACCGATCTGGCGGCGTGTTTCGTAGACCGAGCGGCCCCCGAGGATACTGTCGGGGCGCGAGAAATAGACATGTTCGAAGATGCAGAAGCGGGCGCGTTTCGCTTCGAACGGGCGGTGCGAGGTGATCTTGCCGTGCTCGATCACGACCATCTCACCCGGCTCGACCTCACGCAGAAACTCGGCGCCGATGATATCGAGTGCGCAGGTCTCCGAGGCGAGGGCCCAGGCCCCGTCGCCCAGCTGGCCCAGCACGAGAGGCCGGACGCCAAGGGGGTCGCGGACACCGATCAGCTTGGTTCGCGTCATCGCGACGATCGAAAAGGCGCCCTCGACGCGGCGAAGCGCGTCCTTGATCCGCTCGGGCACCTGACGTTGAAGAGAGCGCGCCATCAGGTGAATGATGCATTCGCTGTCCGAGGACGACTGGAAGATCGAGCCGCGCTCGATCAGTTCGCGACGCAACTCGTCCGCGTTGGTGATATTGCCGTTATGGGCGATGGCTGCGCCACCGAGGGAAAACTCGCCAAAGAACGGCTGTACATCCCGGATTGCGGTGTGGCCCTTGGAGCCGGTGGTGGAATAACGCACATGCCCGATGGAGAGCGTGCCAGGCAGCGTCTCCATCAGGCTGGCTTTGGTGAAATTGTCGCGCACATATCCGAAACGGCGGGCCGAGTTGAAACCCTCGTCCGGATCGTAGGAGACGATACCGCCGGCTTCTTGCCCCCGATGCTGGAGAGCGTGAAGGCCGAGGGCCACAAAATTGGCCGCTTCGTCTACTCCGATGACGCCGAACACGCCGCATTCCTCACGAAGTTTGTCGTCGTCGAAAGGATGCGACGGTGGGAGCTGACGCATTGCGACCCCGAATCCATGTGCGCGATGGCTCATGACATAGGGCGCCGGGCGCCCGGTGTCACGAAACTATCATAGTGGCTTGCGTGCGCCGGCCGAGAAAGACAAGGCCAAGCCCAGTCAGAAGCAAAGCGATGCCGGAGGCGGCGGTTCTGATCTGGTTGAAAAGCTGCCAGCGGGGCGAATAGGCGGCCCAGATGGCTTGCGCTCGGTCGGGGTCGGTGACCGCGCCTTCCGCCGCCAAAGCCTCGTTCATGGGCACGTTGACCGAGAGGGTCAGGTAGAGACCCCCAACGGCGTAGACAAGCGCGGCGGCGCCAAAGGCCGAGGCGGCCGCGGGACGGCGCGTGAGACCGGCCAAAAGAGCGGTCAGTGCCAGGGCAATCGGGGTCCCGAAAAAGGCGGGAGCGAAGACGATATTTCGGACCGAGGCGTTCATGGCCTGCATGGCGGCGACAGCCACCCGCGGCTCTGCGACGTCGAGGCCCCACATGGTCGAACAGACCCAGGCGTAGAAGAAGCCGAAGATGGCGCCGGTCAGGGCGAGCGCGCTGAAAGCAAAGATCCAAAGGACAATCGGCATCGGCGGCCTCACATGGTGTATAGAAGTGTACGATTTGCACTATCCGTATAGAAGTGTACGCTAGCGGTCAAGGGGGCGTTAGACCTGACATTAGGACCGAGAGGAGCAGCGATGACCCGGAACGAGCGAGAGGAGCGGATCGCGGCGGCGGCCTATGAGGTCTTGGCCGAGAAGGGCTTCGGCGGTGCGTCCATGCTGGCCGTCGCCAAGCGGGCCCGTGCCTCAAACGAGACGCTTTACAAATGGTACGGCGACAAGGTGGGGCTATTCTCAGCGCTCATCCGGGCCAATGCAGCCGAGGCGCGCGCGCTTTTGGAGGGCGCGCCAGTCGGAGAGGCGGACAATGCGGCCACCTTGCGCGCCTTGGCGCCGGTGCTCTTGGATCTGGTGACAAGCGAGAGAGCTGTGGCGCTGAACCGCGCGGCGGCCGCCGATGCCACCGGAGCCTTGGGTCAAGCGCTTGCTGCCGAGGGGCGCGAGACCGTGGCGCCCCTGATCGGGCAGGTGATGGCGGCGGCGCTCAAGGCAGGCGAGCTTCGGGGGGAGGGGCCAGAGGCGCTGGCCGATCTCTATATCTCGCTTGTCATCGGCGATTGGCAGATCCGGCGGGCGACGCGGGTGATGGGCGCGCCGACCCCTGAGGCCGTGTCGGCCCGCGCCAAGCGAGGACTCGCCGCCTTTTTTCGGCTTGCCGGTCCTTAGGCTCCCGAGGTCGCGGGAGCCGCCTCGCAGTTGCCCACAAGCTCTTCGTAGCGAGCGCCGACCCAACCCGGGACGTCTTCCGGGATCTGATCGGCGAGGCTGTCCTGAACCTGCTGGAACACGACCGCGGACCGGCTGTCATCGATCATCGGGATCGGATCGCCAACGATGACGCGGTCGTAAATCAGAAGCGCGATTGCCACCAGAAGCGCCCCGCGTGCGACACCGAAGAGGAAGCCAAGTCCCTGATCCAGGCCGCCAATGGCCGACCGTTGCACTGCTCCGGCAAAGAGCGGGGCGAAGATTGAGACAATGACCAGCGACACCGCGAACACGGCGGCAAAGGCGGCGATCATGGCCAATTCGCAGCTGTCACCCAGAAAATCGGAAAGGATCGGAACCTCTTTGATCAGCGGCTCGACCTGGGGCGCCAGGAAAAAGGCGGCCACGGCCGCCGCGATCCACGCCAGAATGGCCAGGGCTTCGCGGACGAAACCCCGGGAATAGGCCAGAATGGCCGATACAACGATAACGAGGGCGACAATGCCGTCGACGACGGTGAAGCCTTCCATATGCTCGCTCCTCGCGCGCGCCATTCAGCCCGCGCCGAATAGGTCCCCTACCAGGGCCGGGAGGTCGGGCATTTTCTGCACCTTCACCCCTAGGCCGGCCCCTGTCTTGCTCATCTCGGGCATGATTGCACCCGAAAAACCGAGCTTTTCAGCCTCTTTCAGCCGTTGCTCGGTCTGCGCCACCGGGCGCAGGGCTCCCGATAGACTGATTTCACCAAAAACAACAGTGTCTTGCGGCAGTGCGGTGTCCTCTCGAGCGGAAAGTAGCGCGGCGGCCACAGCCAGATCAGCTGCAGGTTCGGTAATGCGCAGCCCACCGGCCACGTTCAGATAGACGTCAAGTCCGGCGAACGGAATACCGCAGCGCGCCTCGAGAACCGCAAGGATCATGGCAAGGCGGCCCCCGTCCCAGCCTACGACTGACCGGCGCGCCTGGCCGGCGGGGGCCGGTGCCACGAGGGCCTGAATTTCGCAAAGCACGGGACGCGTGCCTTCGATCCCGGCGAAGACCACGGCCCCGGGTGCCGGCTCTGCGCGCTCGGACAGAAACAGGGCCGACGGGTTCGGGACTTCGGCCAGGCCTCGTCCGGTCATTTCGAAGACGCCGATTTCGTCCGCCGGGCCGAAGCGGTTCTTGACCGCGCGCAGGATGCGGAACTGATGCCCGCGCTCGCCCTCGAAGTAGAGGACCGTATCGACCATGTGTTCGACGACGCGCGGTCCGGCGATCTGCCCTTCTTTGGTAACGTGACCAACCAGCATGACAGCCATGCCCCGCCGCTTGGCAAAAGTCACAAGTTCATGCGCGGCGGTTCGTACCTGTGCTACCGAACCCGGTGCACTGTCGACCGTGTCGGACCAGAGGGTCTGGATGGAATCGATGATCGCCAGTGCCGGTGCCTCGGCCTCGAGCGTGGTGAGGATGTCACGCAGGCTGGTTGCGGTGCCCAGAAGAACGGGCGCGTCCGTAAGCCCAAGACGCGCCGCGCGCATCCGCACCTGAGCCGACGCTTCCTCGCCCGAGATATAGGCGGCCTTCAGACCGTTCCGGGCGAAGGCGGCCGCGCCCTGCAGAAGAAGGGTTGACTTCCCGATCCCGGGGTCCCCGCCCACCAGCACCGCCGAAGCCGGGACGAGACCGCCGCCAAGCACCCGATCCAATTCCGAGAGTCCGGAGGCGGTGCGCGGCGCGGGCGCCTCGTTGGTTGCCAGATCGCCAAGCGGAACCGGACTCCCGCGGGCGGACCCCAAGGATCGTTTGCCCGGACCCGCGGAGAGCGGTGCTTCCTCGACGATCGTGTTCCATTCGCCGCAGGCATCACAGCGCCCCGACCACTTCGAGTGGACGGCGCCGCAGGACGTGCAGGTGAAGCTTGCAGATTTCCCCATGCGGGGCGGTTTAGTGGAAATGCTTGCCCGAGGAAATTCCGTAAACGGGCTTTCGCACTAGCATCCGCCCGAAATACCAAAGCGGGAAGGGCAGGATTACCAGTGACAGACCTACAACGTACCGCATGTCCATCAAGAAAGCAGGCGCTTGCACCAGCGGCTCTCCGGGTGCGACGAGCATCAGGTTGAAGGCAAACCCAACTATGCCGATCAGGCTGAGAACCCGGTAGAAAAGCCGACTTCCGCCGCGGGATCGGCGCGCTGCCGCACCGGCCCTGACTGTCAGAAATGCAGGTGGACCCAAGGTCACGAGGATCATGACGATCGGCGTCAGGACGGACTGCATAGCACCACTAATAAATTGTTACGCTCCCACGGTGAGCACAATACGTTGACGACGCGTCAATTCAAGGTTTTCCGGCGCTTTAGCCCAGTGTTTTAGGGGTATCGCGCGCGATTATGCGGCGCGTGGCGGCTGTAAGGGCGATCGAGCCTAAAATCGTGGCGGTAAAGAGGTACAGACCCCACGCCGTTTCCACTCGACCAACGCCTGTTCCCTTAGCGAGGACAATATAGAGCGCGATCAGGAAGATATCGGCCATGGCCAACCGCCCCAGCCATTCGAGCGGCGCGAGCCACCCTTGAGGCGGCCGACGGAACTGCACCAGAAGCAGCGCGAGCGTCTTGGCATAGGGCGCAACAAGGGCAAAGAAGCCGACGATCACGGCAAGAACGCGGTCCGTTTCCCAAAGGGCCGCGATGCCCGACAGGACCGTGATCTCATCGAGCCCGAACAGCGGCAACAGCCCCGCACGCAGCAAGGGTGCCGCCCAGGCTATTGGAAACAAGACCAAAAGCGCAGCAGTCAGAATTCGAAGAGCCGTCACAAGAGCTTAGCTGTGCTCACTTGGATCCGATTGCAAGCTCTTCTCCGTGAGGCGGCGCTGGAAGACGATCCGCGTGCCATGACCATAGCGCCCTGGCCGGGGATGTGCGGTCACGTCGCGGATGGCAGCCCAAGCCAATGCCGCAGCCAGAGCGGTTCCAAGGTCGCGGGCCCCAAGTGCCCCGGGCCCAAGAGCTGCTTGCGCCGTTGCGCTCGAGGCGGCCAGCGCCGCGACTCCGGCCAAACCATAGAGAATGCGGTTCCCGCTTTCCGACAGCACGAACCGACGCGCGGCAAGGGCGGCAACTGCGAGCGGGACGAAGAGCACGAGCGCGCGCAGTACAACGTCAATCAATGGGGCCATGGCGAAAAGCTCCCGGCAAACGGTGTCATGGTTAAGGAAGCGTTACGCCGACAGGGTTAAGGGAGTGTTACCGCGAGCGATGACCCGGCTAGGCCGCCAGAGTGTTCGATGCCACGAGGGCAAATAGCGCGGCTGCGATCCCAAGGCGGATCATCTCGACCCGCAACTCGCTGCCGCCGATCCGGCTGATCTCAAGCTGAAGGCCCACGGCCAGCCCCCCCGGAACACCAACGGCAAGGATCAGGATCACCCACGGGATCCCGACGAACCCACCGATCAGGACAAGCGCGACGGCCGAAGACATAACGGGCACGAAGACGCCCATAAGGGAAACGAAATGGCCGACATGGGTGCGCACCTGTTCGCGGGCCACGGTACGAAACCATGCCACCGTCAGCACGCCGGTATAGCACCAGAGGAATCCGGCGATCCATGGAATGAGCGCATAACGGGCCATAGGACGTCATATAGCACGAGTTTGCCCACGGCGCGCCTTGTCTCGCGGACAGGTTACCGCAGCGTCTCGATCGGGCCGTCCGGGGACCCGGAAACAAACTGGGTCACATAGGGGTCTCCACAGGTGTCCAATTCGGACAGCGGGCCGGACCAGCGGATCTTTCCGGCGTGCAGCATCGCCACCTTGTCGGCTATGGCGCGAACAGACGTCATGTCATGTGTAATCGTCATGGCGGTCGCGCCCATTTCGACAACGATTTCACGGATAAGCTCGTTGATGACGCCTGCCATGATTGGGTCGAGGCCCGTTGTGGGTTCGTCGAAGAAGATGACCTCTGGTTCGGCGGCGATTGCGCGTGCCAGCCCCACGCGTTTTTGCATCCCGCCCGACAATTCCGCCGGATACAGGTCGGCTACATCCGCCGAGAGCCCGACCCGGCGCAGTTTCTCGATCGCGATCTCCTTTGCCTCTTGCTTCGGGCGCTTCAGCGAACCCCTGAGCAGGCGGAAGGCCACGTTTTGCCAGACAGGCATGGAATCGAACAGCGCGGCGCCCTGAAACAGCATCCCGAAACGGGCGAGGAAAGGGTCGCGTTCTTCCTCCGCGACATCCTTGCCGTCCAAAAGTATGGTTCCGCGATCCGGATGTACGAGCCCGAGAACGCATTTGAGCGTGACCGACTTGCCGGTACCGGACCCCCCGATGATAACCATGCTTTCACCTGACCCCACCGTCAGGTCGATCCCGGTGAGGACCTCTTTAGGTCCGAAAGCTTTGTGGATGTCCTGAAGCTCGATCATGAGGAAAAGAACACCTCGGTCAGAAGGTAGTTCGAGGCGAGAATGAGGATCGACGCGGAGACGACCGCGTTCGTCGTGGCGCGACCCACGCCCTGCGCTCCGCGGCCTGAATTCATCCCGTGAAAGCACCCCATCACGGCAACGATGAAACCGAAGACGGCGGCTTTTGCGAGGCCCGAAGCGACATCGAAGACCTCGAGAAAGTCCAGCGTGTTCTTCATGTAGGCCCCGGCGTTGAAATCGAGCCGCGTGATGCCAACGAGGAACCCGCCCATGATGCCGATCACATCGCCTATGGCGACAAGCACGGGCAGCGTCAGCGTGGCGGCCAGAACGCGCGGAACGGTGAGGTACTTCATCGGGTGCGTCGACAGGGTGGTGAGCGCGTCGATCTGCTCGGTCACTTTCATTGTGCCAATCTCGGCGGCGATCGAGGCGGCAACGCGCCCCGCGACCATCAGCCCGCCCAGCACCGGGCCCAGCTCGCGCACGATCCCAATGGCGACGATCGACGGAACAACCGTTTCCGCCGAGAACCTTGCACCGCCGGCATATATCTGAAGGGCAAGCGCGCCACCGGTGAAGAGCGTGGTCAAACCGACGACCGGCAGGCTGAGATAGCCGATGAGATACAGCTGGACCAACAGTTCTCGGGGGTAGAACGGGGGGCGGACCATGTGGGACAAGGTCTGGCCGACATAAATGGATACCTGGCCGACAAGGGCGAGCAGGCCCAACACGGTCGCGCCAATGGCGGCAAGGAACTTCATGTCGTCGCTCCGCTGTATCGCCGCAGATACCGGGGTCCGAGCGCAGTCAGAACCTCATACCCGATTGTGTCAGCAGCGGTCGCAAAGGCGTCCGGGGTCTGGTGCCCCAGAATCTCGAGCGTATCTGGAGGCTGGGCGAGATGCGTGACATCGACGGTGACAAGGTCCATCGAGATCCGGCCGACAACCGGGCAGGGGGTGCCGTCTGCAAAGACAACCGCGCGGTTGGATGCGGCGCGGATCAGGCCATCGGCATAGCCAGACGCGATGGTGGCAAGGCGAGTTTCCCGCGTCGCCGTCCAAGAATTGCCGTATCCTGCGGTCTCGCCTCGCGCGATTGTTCGGATCTGGATCACCGGAACATCAAGTCGAAGCGTCGGTGTGGCGGTCGCAAACGGCAGCCCGCCGTAAAGCCCGATCCCCGGACGGGTAAGGTCGAAGTGATAGTCCGCACCGAGCAGGATGCCGCCCGTCGCGGCAAGCGACAGGGGCACATTGATGCCACCTGTCATCTCTGTGAAAACGGCCAACTGCGCTGAATTCATCGGATGGTCGGGTTCGTCCGCGCAGGCAAGGTGGCTCATGATCAGCCACGGAGACTGGGCCAGCGCGACATCGCGAACGGCCTCCCAGTCGGCGGGTTCGAGGCCCAAGCGGTTCATGCCGGTATCGAGCTGAATGCCGAACGGGTGCCCGGGCAACGTCTCAAAGTGCCGGGTCATCTGTTCAACTGAATTCAGCATCGGCGTCAGATCGAGGTCGCCCAGCATGGATCCGTCCCCCGGCATGTGCCCGGAAAAAACGCCGATCCGGGGGCCATCGCCCACCGCCGCGCGTACCGTCGCTCCTTCTTCGGCCATGGCCACGAAGAAAGTCGTGCATCCGGCCGTCGCAAGTCGTCCGGCAACGGCAGCGGCGCCCAGCCCGTACCCGTCGGCCTTCACGCATGCCGCAGTGGCGCAGCCTGGCGCACTTTCGGCGTCAAGCGCCGCCCAGTTCGCGGCGACCGCGTCGAGATCTATGGTGAGCGTGCCGCGTCCCATCCGGCGGTTCTGACATGGGGGGAGACGGCGTCAAGAGCGGTTCTGCGCCATGGCGTTAGGGAAGATCGAAAGTGCGACGCATCTGCTCCCACATTTTTTCGCCGATCATGCAGTCATAAGTGGCCGGTGCCGAGATCTGCACCGGCACGACGTGATTGGGCAGACCCGCGATTTCAAGCACGAGTTTCTTGCGCACAGCGGCGGCAAACTCGGACCAGTCGAGAACCGGGATGACAAATGCGCCCGGCCCGCCGATCACGCAGGCGCGATAGTAAACGTCGAGGTCATCGAGGTTGAACGACGTGTACATCCCGTCCCGCGTCATCAGCGGTAATCCATTGATGATCAGGCCACGGGAGAGAACCGTGTCGCGCGCGCGCAGGACCGGACGCCCCGAATTGTTGGGTCCGTCCCCCGAAACGTCGATGACGCGTCGCAGGCCGTGATAGTCATTTGCGTCGATGCTCTCGGCGGCGAAGATCAGCACGTCGGAGATCGAGGTTCGACGCATGGCGGGGTTGAACGTCGTGTCCAGCGCTTGCGCGAATGCCCGCGCATCATCATGGGTCTCGACCCTGGTCCAGTCGACAACAACACGCTGCGATCCCTGTCCCGCCCACTCGACATACGTAATCGCGATGCGGCCAAGTAGGCCGGACTGGATGGCTTCCACCACTTCGGGTGAGCGCAATGCCTCGGCATAGCCTCGGCGCTGGATTTCGAGTTCCGCCGGCGACATGGACCGCGAGACATCGACGGCAAGAAACAGCTCCACATCGACCTCGCGATCGTAATCCGTGGCGGCCGCGGCAAAAGGGAGTGCGAGGAAGATGAGTACCCAGCGCATTGCGGTATTCGGGCCCGATTCCCCGCTTCTGTCCAATCACGGATGCTCAGCGCGACCGGATGTCATCCTCTCCTGTTCGGTCAATGAGCGTTTCGATGTGATCCACGGCGTCCCGGGGCAGGGGGCCGTATTCAAGGGCGCCAACGAGATCCGCCACCTGTGCCGGCGTGCGCATCCCCGGGATGGGGATGGCGGCAGGGTGGCGTGCCCAGAGCCAGCCAAGCGCCCCTTGGGCAAGCGTTCGACCACCGGTGCCGAGGGCGTCACGGATTGCGGCCAGCCGTTCGAAGACCACGGGTTTCGGCCGCCCGTCTTCGAAGAATCCGAGCCATCCTTGGTTGGTGGATCGGACATCGGCATCGCCGAATGTCGTCTCCTTGGTGATCCGTCCGGCAAGAAGGCCCATGGCAAGCGGAGAACGGATCAGGGCGGTCAGCCCAAGCGTTTGTGTCGCCGGTACCATATGCGGAGCGGCAAAAAGGACGTTCATCGCGTGTTCGACCGCGAGAAACCCGTCACGGGTCGCAAAAGCCCGGGCATTGTCGGGGAAATCCGTGCTCCACCCATAGGCGCCGACCCGGCCTTGCGCGCATTCCTCGTCCAAAGCGTCGAAGATCGGGGCCGCGGTCGCCAAAGGTGCCTCGTTCGGGTGGAGGAGAACAAGATCGATCACGTCGCGCCCAAGGCGACGGCGCGATGCATCAAGGCTTTCGCGAATTTCGGCCGGCTCGGTGATCTCGCCGGTCAGTTCTCGTTTCGCGGGGTCGATGCGGTAGCCCACCTTGGTGACAAAACGGGCATCCGTATGCCGGGCCAGGGCATCGCCCAAAAGTGTCTCTGAATGGCCCGTTCCATAAGCTTGTGCGGTGTCGAAGATGCGCACACCGGCTTCATAGGCCGCTGTGAGGGCCGCGCGCGACACGGTGTCATCGGTCGCACCCCATCCGAGCGGGCGCCCCCCGCCAGAGAACGGACCGCCGATGGCCCAGCATCCCATGCCGAGGGGCGGAAGATCGTGCCAAAGCTGGGTCATTGCTCTGCAAGCCTTTCGGCATAGTTGGAAATCTTTCCGTTCAGGTAGGCCGTGCACCGGTTAAGCTCGGCCTGCTTCAACGTCAGGCGCGCGGCATGCGTACGCAGCAGCTCAAGCCGTTCTTTCATGGCCGGCACGCTCATCGCGTCCGGACCATTGGCCGAGGCCGCAAAACGACGAACATCGTCCAGCGGCATCCCGGTTTTGCGGAGATTGGCCAGAACTTCGAGCCAGCCCACCGTATCCGGTGTGAACCGGCGCCAGCCCCGGTCATCGCGCGGCAGGTCCGGGAGCATGCCGGATTTCTCATAGAATCGGATCGTATCGATGCTGAGACCCGAGGTTTCGGAAGCTTCGGCAATGTGCATGGTATGACCCTTCGATTGCGATACGATGGGCCTAGGATACTGGAGCGACTTCAGGTCAAGCGTTTTTTGATATAGCCTTCGGGTGCGGTGATGCAGAAGCTCATCCGCCGCGCTTCAAGGACATGCATGCGCCTCGGCGGGACGCCTTAGAACTCGTCGCCGGACCCGCTTTGCCACGGCTTGGCGAGGTTGCCGAAACGGGTGAAGCGGCCTTCGAAGGACAGGTCGACGGTGCCGATGGGGCCATGGCGCTGTTTGCCGATGATGACTTCGGCGCGGCCGTGGAGTCTTTCCATCTCCTCCTGCCACGTGGCCATGGCCTCAAGATCGTGATCGCCCGGCTTCTCGCGTTCCTTGTAGTATTCCTCGCGAAAGATGAACATCACGACATCGGCGTCCTGCTCGATGGAGCCCGATTCACGGAGGTCCGACAGTTGGGGCCGCTTGTCATCGCGGTTTTCCACCTGGCGGGAGAGCTGGGACAGGGCCACGACCGGGATGTCGAGTTCCTTGGCGATGGCCTTCAGTCCTTGGGTGATTTCACTGACTTCGTTGACGCGGCTGTCCTTGGCTGTCGCGGGACGCGCAAGCTGCAGGTAGTCGACGAAAAGGACATCGAGCCCGTGCTCCCGCTTCAGTCGGCGCGCGCGGGCGGCAATCTGCGCAATGGAGAGCGCCGGCGTGTCGTCGATGAACAGTGGACATGTCTCAAGCGTCTTGGCGGCATCCACAAAGCGCCGAAACTCGGGCTCGGTCATGTCGCCGCGGCGGATCTGTTCGGATGGAACCTCGGCGGCTTCGGAAAGAACGCGGGCCGCCAGCTGTTCCGCCGACATTTCGAGCGAGAAGAATCCGACCGCACCGCCTTGCACCGCGCCTTCCGTCCCATCGGGTCGGATCCCGCGTTTGTAGGCCTTGGCGATGTTGAAGCCGATATTCGTCGCCAGCGAGGTCTTTCCCATCGAGGGACGCGCGGCGAGGATCAGAAGGTCGGACTTGTGGAGGCCGCCCAGTTTCTTGTCGAGGTCATGGAGCCCGGTCGAGACGCCAGCAAGGCCTCCGTCCCGTTGATAGGCAGCCGCGGCCACCTCGACCGCATCCGTGGCGGCCTTGAGAAACGACTGGAATCCCTCGCGGACCTGACCCGTTTCCCCCAGTTTGTAGAGTGCCTGTTCGGCTTCGACGATCTGTTCAGCCGCTTCCGAGCTAACCTCAAGCCGACCGGCCCGATCGGCGATGTCGTGACCGAGGGCAATCAGTTCGCGGCGCGTGGCCAAATCGTGGATCAGCCGCGCAAAGTCTTTCGCCGCGAATGAGGAAATTGCCGCTCCGGCCAGACGCGCCAGATACGCGGGTCCACCAAGCTCGCGGAGGCCCGGATCGTCCTCCAGAAACGGCTTCAGCGTGACCGGAGAGGCAAGGGCGTTCTTTGCGATCCGACCCGAGGCCGCCGCGAAGATACGGCCATGAACCGGGTCGTAAAAATGATGCTCTTGCAGGATGGACGCGATCCCGTCGAAGACATCGTTGTTCGTCAGAATCGCGCCCAAGAGCTGCTGCTCGGCCTCGATGTTGTGCGGCGCCGATTGATCCTCAGCCGTCCTGTCCCCCGCCTCAAGCGCCCGTACACTGTTCATGCCTGCCCCGTTTTTTGTAAGCGAAGTCGTTAGCAATGGCCGCGGCGCCGAGGCAAATTGTATGTTTTTGTGGATAGCCTGTGAGCGACGCTCGTTCGCATCATATTGCGGCATCGGATGCCGAAGCGTCAACATATGCCGGGATGCGTGGTGCTGGGTTGCACAAAAAGGCGAGCGTGACGCCGGGTCATCGCGATGCGAAGGGCTGTCACACCACTGTTACCTGGGCGAATCGAGTGGGCTAGGATCGCGCTTCTTGCCAGGCGCGCGGGGCGGTCAGGAACGCCTCGACCTCGGTCAGCGTCGCGGTGTCGAAGGCTGCGGTTTCGCGGGCATGGGCAAGCACGTCCCACCAAGTGGCAAGGTGGTGGAGCGCGATGTCATTCTCCGACAACGCGTCAAGCGCCCCTTCGAAGATCCCGTAGTAAAAGATCACCGCGGTATGGCCGCAGGTGGCTCCGGTGTCCCGGATCGCGTCCACGAAGGAGACCTTTGATCCGCCATCGGTGGCCAGATCCTCGACAAGAAGCACGCGGTCCCCCTCGCCCATCACGCCTTCGATCCGTGCGTTGCGGCCATAGCCTTTGGGCTTTTTCCGGACATATGTCATCGGCAATGCAAGTCGCTCGGCCACCATGGCAGCAAACGGGATGCCCGCGGTTTCGCCACCGGCGATGTTCGTGAAGGCCTCAAATCCTGCGTCCCGCATTACGGTCACGGCGAGGAAGTCCATCAGAGTTGCGCGAATGCGGGGGTATGAGATCAACTTTCGGCAATCGATATAGGTCGGTGAAGGCAGGCCGCTGGCCAGCGTGAAGGGCTCTTCGGCATTGAAGTGCACCGCGCCGATCTCAAGAAGCATTGATGCCGTCAGCCGTGCAATATCGTCTTTCGGTGGGAAGCTTGAGGGGATCATGGCTGCTCCTTTGGTGTCGGGCCAAGCGGATAGCGGCGGGCCTCGATCCAGCCGTCCGCAGTCAGGGTCATATGGCTTACCGTCTCCGCCCGTGCGGTCAGGGGCAACGGCAACTCGGGCTGAGCCAGATCCGCGCCGTGGCCCAATGTCAGGTGGGGGACAATTGTCCCAAAAGCGTCCTCATAGGGCGGGCAGTCCGGGAATGCCGCCCAGACGGCCCGGGTCAGTGCAACGAACGGAGCATCGGGTTCCGGTGCCAAATACAGAATCTCCGGAAAGCGGCCGAAGCGTACAAACTGCACATCGAAGGGTTGGGTTGTCTCAAAGACCTCAGCGACACCGTCCATGTCCGGTGGATGAAACGGGAACAGGACCGTCACATGCGCCCCTAGGCCTTGGGCTGCGGATGGATCATGGCGGCGCCGGATTGGATCGGTGTGCCGGTCGAGCGTTGGAAAAAGAACGGCGAGGCCGTTCATACCGCCGACCAGAGCAGCGGGAAGCCAGGGTCAAACACCGTCACCGGGCCGTCGCCCGTTTCAATCTTCTCGGGATAGGCGACTGGGTCGCCCTTTTTCAGGGTTACGGTCTTTTCGTTGACCGGGAGCCGGTAGAAGGCGGGGCCGTTTCTGGACGTGAAGGCCTCGAGCCGATCAAGCGCGCCTTCCGCCTCGAACACATGGGCCAGAATGGAAAGCGCATTGGTGGCCGTGAAACATCCCGCGCATCCGCAGGCCGTCTCTTTTGCGGCATCCACATGCGGCGCACTATCGGTACCCAGAAAGAACGAGGCGTCCCCAGATGTGGCCGCCGCGACCAGAGCCTTGCGGTGCTCTTCGCGTTTTGCGACCGGCAGGCAGTAGTAATGGGGCCGGATCCCACCCGCGAGAATGTGGTTTCTGTTGATGACCAGGTGGTGGACGGTGATCGTCCCCGCGATCCTGTCGCCCCCCGAGGCAACATAGTCGATCCCGTCCTTGGTGGTGATATGTTCCATGATCACCCGGAGGTCCGGGATCGAACGGCGGAGAGGATCGAGGACGTCTTCTATGAACCGGGCTTCACGGTCGAAGATGTCGATCTCGGGATCCGTCACTTCGCCATGCACACAAAGGGGCAGGCCGATCTGGGCCATGTTTTCGAGAACTCGCATCACCTTCGAGATGTCCCGGACCCCCGAGGCCGAATTCGTCGTGGCGCCTGCCGGATAGAGTTTGACCGCAGTGATGAGGCCGATCTCGGCGGCGGCCCGCACGTCACGGACCTCGGTTGTTTCTGTGAGATAAAGGGTCATCAGCGGCTGAAAGTCGGATCCGGACGGCTTGGCCAGCAGGATCTTGTCCCGGTAAGCGGCCGCGTCGGCTGCGGTTACCACCGGTGGCACAAGGTTGGGCATGATGATCGCCCGGGAAAAGTCGCGCGCGGTCTCCGGAAGGACGGCGCGCAGGACATCCCCGTCGCGAAGGTGCAAATGCCAGTCGTCAGGGCGGAGGATCGTGATCGTGTCGGTCATCTCGCGTGCGCTTAGCGCACGCAGCCGCCGGGGACCAGCCGGCTGGTTGCCCGATTTTCAGGCAGTCTCATCGCTGGATCCTCGTCGGAATGCCCGGATTTCGGGCGGGTAAAGGCCCCGGGATTGCGGCCAAGTCTCTTGCTTGTAGTGTCGGGACCGAACGAGGGGATGCCGAGAATGCTGGACGCCAGCCCGGTCGAAATGCAACGAAGCCGCGGCGCGGCGCATGTCGTGCTGGCCCGGTCAGGGCCGCGGATGGCGCTGCGCGACCTGGCCCAGTCAGGGTCCGCCAAGGCCTTTCTACCCCGAATCGGCGGGGGCGTCCCGGAAGTTGTCTTTCTGAACACGTCTGGCGGCCTTACGGGCGGCGACAGCTTGTCCTACGCACTCGATCTCGGTCCGGGAGGCTCTGCCGTCGCGACGACGCAGACGGCGGAACGGGCCTATCGGTCGGCCCGTGGTGTGGCCGATGTTCAGATTCGCCTTCGGATCGGGTCCGGTGGGCATCTCGACTGGTTGCCGCAGGAGACGATCCTTTTCGACGGAGCGGGGCTTGCGCGGGAAACACGGGTAGAGCTCGCGGCCGACGCCACCTTTCTTGGTATTGAAGTGCTTGTTTTGGGGCGCGCGGCCATGGGCGAACGCGTGACCCGTCTGGAACTGACGGATCGGCGCGAGATCTGGCGGGACGGGAATCCCCTGCAGATCGAGCCCTTGCGCCTGACATCGGCCACGCTGGGCGGTCTGGCAACGACCGGAGACGCAGCCGCTCTGGCCACCCTGACGCTCGTTGCGCCGGACGCCGAGGACCGACTTGACGGCCTGCGCGACCATCTGGCGGGCTTGGACCTTGCCCTCGCCGCGTCGGCCTGGGACGGGCGTTTGGTCCTGCGCGCAGCAGCCGCCGACGCGACCCCCTTGCGCCGGGCCATGGCCCGGGCACTAACTCATCTCCGCGGGGTGGCTTTGCCCCGCGTCTGGCAAATCTGAAGGACAC
>JBCBKU010000029.1:0-28687 GCA_038521345.1 Pseudomonadota bacterium
GGATCGTAATTCCGCATGGCGGCATAGCGACTTGCCTTCGGCGTGAAGGCGGCGAGCCGTTCCAGTCCGGCGGTGCGCGTCGGTGTCATTGTCATGCCGCGAACCCTATGGCGGGTCGGCGGGCTTTCAAGGTGCTGGCCGGATCCAAACGGAGCGGCTGCGCCGCGCGTCATGGTGAGCGCAGCCGGGGTCGGGCCCCGCCTGCGCGGCGCCTAGGCCGCCCGTTTAAGGCAATGCCCGCCGTAGCACGTCCCGAGGACGGTGTCCCATCCGGTTCGGTAAGAGGCGCAGGTTTCCTCGCCAGACGGGCCCAGCCGATCGAAGCCATCATGGGTCAGATCGACGCGGGTGACATCGCCTTCCGCCGTAAAGTCGACAGTGAGATCCGTGGCCTCGGACGGGTCTCGGCCCACATACCAGTTCACGCGCAGCCGCTCGCCCGGGCGCCAATCGGTGATGGTGGCCCAATCAGCGGTCGTTCCGTCGGGCAAAGTTTCGGTAATCTTGCCGCCCGCGCGGGGTTCCACGGTGACGTCTGTGGGCCGCTCGCCGCTGCTGGCGGCAAGGGAATGGCTGTCCACCGGCCACCAATCCCCAAGTTCCCGGGTGAAGAGGTCGAATGCCGTCTGGCGATCAAGCGGTACGCGTAGGGTCTTATGGATGCGATCGGTCATGGTGTTTTCCTTCCGGATCGGGTCGTGGAGGCGTCGGCATAGGCGGCGAGCGCATCGTCCCAGAGGCGGTCGAGATAGGCGCGCAGGCGCGCGACCCCATCGGGCGAGAGGCGATAGATGCGTCGCGAACCATCGGGCACCGCTTCGACAAGCCCTGCCTCGGCAAGGACACGAAGATGTTGCGAAACGGCGGGTCGGCTAATTGGGAACTCCTCGGCCAGCGCCCCGACCGCGCGCGGCCGGTCCCGCAGGGCTTCGACGATCTCGCGCCGCATGGGATCGGCCAGCGCAGCAAAGGCGGCCTTGGACGGGTCGGGATCGGACGGAATCTCGTTAGCCATGACTTACCGTAAGTACGGACTTACATTTTTGTCAATACGGTCCTATGTTCCCGGGGTCGTCTGCCGGGTGCCCTTGCAGCCCCCCGGAGCGGAAACTAAGACAAGGGTAACTCGGGTCGCTTAGACCCGATCGAAAGGAAGGCATTCGTCCATGCAAGATCCCAACCAAACTTTTATGAACCTGGTCCCGATGGTGGTCGAACAGACCAGCCGGGGCGAGCGTGCCTACGATATTTTCTCGCGTCTCCTGAAAGAGCGGATCGTCTTCGTCAACGGCCCGATCCACGATGGCATGAGTCAGCTGATTGTCGCGCAACTTCTTCATTTGGAAGCGGAAAATCCAAAGAAAGAGATCTCGATGTACATCAACTCGCCGGGTGGCGTGGTGACGTCAGGCCTCTCGATCTACGACACGATGCAGTATATTCGTCCCAAGGTCTCGACCCTAGTTGTCGGACAAGCGGCCTCGATGGGTTCGATCCTGTCAGTGGGCGGTGAAAAGGGGATGCGCTATTCGCTCCCCAACAGCCGGATCATGGTCCACCAGCCCTCGGGCGGGTACCAGGGCCAGGCGACGGACATCATGATCCACGCCGCCGAGACCCAGAAAATCAAGGACAAGATCATCGAGATCTACGTCACCCATACGGGACAGGACGCGGAGACGGTCGAAAAGGCCATTGAACGCGACAACTTCATGTCTCCGGAAGAGGCGCTGGAATGGGGCCATATCGACGAGATCGTGCAGAACCGTCCGAAGTCCGAGGAGGACGAGACGTCTTAACTTCGCCCAAAATTCGACATTGTGCCGGCCGGACCTGTACCATAGGCTCCGGCAAAAGGGATGGGGGTCCCGGGAAACTTCCATGGGCAGAGGCACGGGAAGGCAATGGCGAGCAGCCACTGAGGTATTGGTATGGCGAATTCATCCGGCGGTGACAGCAAAAACACCCTGTATTGTTCTTTCTGCGGGAAATCGCAGCACGAGGTGCGCAAGCTGATCGCAGGACCGACGGTTTTCATCTGTGATGAATGCGTCGAGCTCTGCATGGACATCATCCGGGAAGAGACCAAGTCGGCGGGGCTCAAATCCGCGGACGGCGTGCCGACCCCGAAGGAGATCTGCGAAGTTCTTGATGATTACGTGATTGGGCAAGCCCACGCCAAGCGCGTGCTCTCGGTGGCGGTGCACAACCACTACAAACGTCTGAACCACGCGTCGAAATCCGGCGATATCGAGCTTGCGAAGTCAAACATTCTTCTGATCGGCCCAACCGGCTGCGGCAAGACGCTGTTGGCGCAAACTCTGGCGCGGATCCTGGACGTGCCCTTCACGATGGCGGACGCGACGACGCTCACCGAGGCAGGCTATGTGGGCGAGGATGTCGAGAACATCATCCTGAAGCTGCTGCAGGCCAGCGAATACAATGTCGAACGTGCACAACGGGGCATTGTCTACATCGATGAGGTCGACAAGATCACCCGCAAGTCCGACAACCCCTCGATCACGCGTGACGTGTCGGGCGAGGGGGTGCAGCAAGCGCTCTTGAAGATCATGGAAGGGACCGTTGCGTCGGTCCCGCCGCAGGGCGGCCGCAAGCATCCGCAGCAGGAGTTCCTGCAGGTCGATACGACCAACATCTTGTTTATCTGCGGTGGCGCCTTCGCGGGGCTCGAAAAGATCATCGCCCAACGCGGCAAAGGCTCGGCCATGGGCTTTGGTGCCGATGTTCGCGACAACGACGATCGCGGCGTGGGCGAGATGTTTCAGGAACTTGAGCCCGAGGATCTGCTGAAGTTTGGACTGATCCCGGAATTCGTCGGCCGCCTTCCGGTGATCGCGACGCTTCAGGATCTCGACGAAGATGCGCTCGTGACCATTTTGACCCAACCCAAGAACGCGCTGGTCCGCCAATATCAGCGTCTGTTCGAGCTTGAGGATACGCGGCTTACCTTTACGGAAGACGCCCTGTCCTCGATCGCCAAGCGCGCGATCGAGCGCAAGACCGGCGCGCGCGGCCTGCGGTCAATCCTTGAGGACATCCTGCTTGACACCATGTTCGATCTTCCCGGAATGGACGAGGTCGAAGAGGTCGTGGTGAACGAAGAGGCTGTCGCCTCGGATACGGCGCCATTGATGATTTACGCCGACACCAAGAAGGCACCGGCTTCCGCCGGGTGACCCGCCGGCGCGTTTCCACCGGCTCGCCCTTTGAAGAGCGCATCGGCTATTCTCGCGCCATCGCACAGGACGGCTGGATATTCGTGGCCGGTACCACCGGGTACGATTACACGTCGATGACCATGCCCGAAGCGGTGGTGGATCAATGCAGGAACGCACTCCAGACCATTGAAAAGGTGCTGAAAGAGCTCGGCGCGACCATGGATGATGTGGTGCGCGTCCGCTACATCCTGCCCGATGCTGCCGATTGGCCGGCTTGCTGGCCGGTCACGTCCGCGGTCTTTAATGAGGCCCGGCCGGCCGCGACCATGCTGGTCGCCGGATTGCAGGAACCCGAGATGAAGATCGAAATCGAAGTCACGGCGCGGCAACCCTGATCCGGCGCCCTCGAAGGAAAACGCTCTTCCGATGAATACGGCAAAGTGGAATGTCGACGAACGCCGGCGCGCGCCGGCCCGGGCGCTGTATTTTATTCGCGCTATGGCCGCCGATTGGCAGCCCTGGTCCTGGCATGCCCGAAGACTTGACCGTGCTCTGGCCGCGGTCAGGCCCGAAAAGGTCTCGGCCGCGCTTGCCGAGCGGGTTGCCTATCTCAACCGCATGCCTCCGGTGACCGGAACCCCGAAACACCGGTTGGCCGACATACCGCGGCACAAGATCACCTATGCGATCGACTTTCTTGATGTCGCGCGCGGCTTCGGGCCGGAGATGCGCGCGGACCTTGCCTTTGGGGACGTGACCAAGGTTCCTGCGGTGCCCGCCTTCGTAAAGAGCCGTCCGATCGGTGCTGGGTCGGAAAACGCGGTGCTGTTGAAACTCAACCAGTTCCGGCACTACCATTTTCCGCGCGATCCGCTCGCCTTTGCCGACAAGAAGCCAACGGCGGTCTGGAGGGGACGGGTCGCGAACAATCCGCTGCGCCGCGCCTTGGCCAAGCGCCATGGCGCTGCCGGACATCTTGATATCGGCGGGTCCCTTGGACGGGACGGCGACGCGGAGAAACCCTTTCTCTCCATCGCCGACCAGCTTCGCTATCGATATGTCATTTCTGTCGAAGGCATCGATGTCGCCACCAATCTGAAGTGGATCTTCGCGTCAAACTCGGTCTGCCTGATGCCGCGGCCCCGGTTCGAGACATGGTTTATGGAGGGCCGGCTCTTGCCGTGGGTTCATTACGCGCCGCTTCGCGACGATTTCAGCGACCTCGACGATGTCATCCAGCGCCTGAACGAGGATCCACCCGCCGCGGAACGGATCATCGCCAACGCAAAGGCTTGGACCCACCAGTTTCGGGACCCGCGCCGCGAGCATCTCGTCGCCCTCCTCGTTCTCGCCAAGTACTTCGAACGGACTGGGCAAAGAGCGCCCGGGTCTTATTCCTTTGTCTACGGCGATCCGTCGCTGGCGAAAGACCGGGTCTTACTGGACGGTGGCGAGGAGCTGCGGCATACCGGTTCGTGCAACACGGAGACCTGACATGGGCATCCTGAACACTTTGGCACGTGCCGTGACCTGGTGGAACAGCCAGACTATTGGCACGCAGCTTATGACCTGGCGCAAGGGCGTTCGGGTTGGTGAAGACGACGCCGGCAACGTCTTTTACGAAACCCGGGACGGCGCGCGCCGCTGGGTTATCTATAATGGCGAGGCCGAGGCGAGCCGTGTCAGCCCGGACTGGCATGGATGGCTGCACCACACCTATGCCGAGCCGCCGACCAAGGCACCGCTGAAGCGCAAGGCCTGGGAGAAAGAGCATTTGCCGAATCTCACCGGAACGGCCGAAGCCTACGCGCCGCCGGGATCCATACGGCGTCCCGAACCGGCCGCGCGCAGCGACTATGACGCATGGAGCCCGGAGTAACCCATGGCGGAACACGCAACCGAAGTGATCGTGGGCGGTGTCGTCGTGGCAGCGGCCGCCGGGTTTTTGGTTTATGCCAGCCAATTCGGTGGGTTTGGCGCCGGCGGGGCCAACAGCTATCCGCTTACGGCCAATTTCCGGTCCATCGAGGGGATCTCGGTCGGGACCGACATTCGGCTGGCGGGGGTGAAGGTCGGTACAGTGACGGATGTCGCGCTGAACCCGGCTACGTTTCGCGCGGACGCGACGTTTTCCATTCAGTCGGCGTTCGAATTGCCGGATGACACTGCGGCGGTCGTGGCGTCGGAAGGTCTTTTGGGCGGAAGCTATATCGAGCTCTTGCCCGGCGGCTCGCCCTTCAACCTTGGGGCCGGGGACGAGATTGTGGACACCGAAAGCTCGGTCTCATTGATCCAGCTTCTCCTGCGGTTCGTGTCCGGCGATGGCAGCGAGTAGGACGGCCATCGCCGCCGTTCTGGCCATTGCTCTCGCGGGGTCGACCGGCGCGGCACAGCAAAGCGGCCAGATCGAAACGGTGCCTTTGGACCCGGTTGAACCGGGCAGCGAACGGATCCCGCTTGAAGGCAATGTCGAGGTGGTCGAGCCCGAGGTCCAGACGCTGCCGGTGCTGGTTCGCGTCCGAAATGGCCCGTCCGCAATCCTGCGCGGTCTCGACAAGATCTCGGGGGCGACGTCGGATCTGACGGTGCCTGCCGGGGGCCGGGTTCAATACGGGCGTCTTTCGGTCGAGGTTGGCGAATGCAGATATCCGGCGGACAACCCTTCGGGGGATGCATTCGCATGGGTCGAGATTTCCGAAGACGGGGCCGAAGAGCGGCTGTTTCGGGGCTGGATGATCGCATCATCGCCCGCTCTGTCGGCATTGGACCATCCGCGCTACGACGTGTGGGTCATCCGCTGCAACATTTCCTGAGCCGCAGGAATGTCCGGCGCGGCAAAATCCGCGTCCCGCAGGATCGCATCCGAAAGCAGAGCGCGATAATGGTCGCGGGGGATCTCGATGGCACCGAGACTGGCCAGATGTTCGGTGAGAAACTGGGTATCGAACAGGGTGAACCCGCCTTGCCGCAGCCGGTCCACCAGATAGGCAAGGGCGATCTTCGACGCGTCGGTGACCCGCGAGAACATGCTTTCGCCAAAGAAACCAGCGCCGAGCGCGATCCCGAAGACGCCGCCGACCAGCGCCTTTCCGCGCCAAACCTCCAGCGAATGCGCTGCGCCGGCGGCAAAGAGCTCGCTATAGGCGCGCCGAAGCGTCGGGTTGATCCAGGTGTCCGGCCGGTCGGCGCATCCGTCGATCACGCCCTCGAAATCCCGGTCCACGGAAATCGTGACCTCGTCGCGCCGGATCCGCCGCGCAAGGCTCTTTGAGATGTGAAACCCGTTCAGTGGAAAGATGCCTCGCAGGGTCGGGTCGACCCAGTAGACCGCGGGGGCGGTCCTGCTTTCGGCCATGGGAAAGATCCCCGACGCGTAACCGCGCAACAGCAGTTCCGGTGTCACTTCTGGATAGGTCATAGCGCCGGACGCTAGGCCCGCCGGCGCACCGCCACAATCCTTAATCAAGCGCCTGCGACAGCCAGCCCTCGAGCCAGTGAATGTCATACCGGCCCGCCTGAATATCCGGCTCTTGAAGAAGAGCGTCAAAGAGCGGCACCGTGGTGTCTACCCCGTCGACAATCAACTCTCCCAAGGCGCGGTCCAAACGGGCGATGGCCTCGGCCCGGTCGCGCCCATGCACGATCAGTTTGCCGATCAGGCTGTCGTAGTACGGCGGGATCCGGTAGCCGTCGTAAATCGCGCTGTCCATGCGGACGCCCAGACCGCCGGGTGCATGATACTGGGTGATCATGCCCGGGGACGGTGCGAAATCGGGAAGCTTCTCGGCATTGATCCGCACTTCGATCGCATGTCCCGAGAGCGTCAGATCCTCTTGGGCGAACGACATCGGTTCGCCCGCGGCAACCCGGATCTGTTCGCGCACCAGATCGACCCCGAACACGGCCTCAGTGACCGGGTGTTCGACCTGCAGGCGGGTATTCATCTCGATGAAGTAGAACTCGCCATCTTCGTAAAGGAACTCGATTGTGCCCGCCCCGCGATAGCCGATCTTGGCCACGGCCTCGGCGCAGGTGCGCCCGATCTCGGCTCGCGTGGCCGCGTCAATGGCCGGTCCCGGGGCCTCTTCGAGGACTTTCTGGTGACGGCGCTGAAGCGAGCAATCGCGCTCGCCCAGATGCACGGCCTTGCCCTTGCCATCGCCGAAGACCTGGATCTCGATGTGACGGGGCTTGCCGAGATACTTCTCGATATAGACCTCGTCATTCCCGAAGGCCGCCTTGGCTTCGGCCCGGGCGGTGCGGAAAGCGGTTTCGATATCGGCCTCGGTACGCGCGACCTTCATACCACGCCCGCCGCCGCCTGCTGTCGCCTTGATCAACACGGGGTAGCCCATGTCGGCGGCTACGGCTCGTGCGGATTCAAGATCCGGGACGCCGCCATCGGATCCCGGAACGACCGGAACCCCGAGATCTTTCATAGTCTCTTTCGCGGTGATCTTGTCGCCCATCATGCGGATATGCTCGGCGGTGGGCCCGATAAACGCGATCTGATGATCTTCCACGATCTGCACGAACTGGGCGTTCTCGCTCAGAAACCCGTAGCCCGGATGGATCGCCTGTGCGCCGGTGATCTCGCACGCCGAGATGATGGCTGGAAAGGACAGGTAGGACTGAGCCGCCGCAGGCGGGCCTATACAGACGCTTTCATCGGCCATCCGGACATGCATAGCGTCCGCGTCTGCGGTCGAGTGCACCGCGACCGAACCAATACCCATTTCGCGGCAGGCGCGGACGACGCGAAGGGCGATCTCGCCCCGGTTCGCGATCAGGACTTTGTCGAACATGGCCCGCGCCTTACTCGACGATCATGAGGGGCGCGCCGAACTCGACCGGGGCGCCGTCCTCAACCAGAATCCGCTTGACCGTGCCGGCGCGGGGCGCCGGGATGTGGTTCATGGTCTTCATGGCTTCGACGATCAGAAGCGTCTGGCCCTCGGCGACCGTATCTCCGGCTGCGACGAAGGCGGCGGTGCCTGGTTCGGGCGACAGATAGGCGGTGCCCACCATCGGCGAGGTAACCGCGCCCGGGTGGCCCGCCGGATCGTCGGCGGCCGGCGCTTCGGCCACTGGGGCGGCCGGCGCAGCAGCCGCAGCCGGGGCGACCGGTGCGGGAGCAACTGCCACCGGCGCGGCCATGGGTGCGGCCCGGCTGACGCGCACATTCAGGCTGTCGTCCTCGCCGAATTCCCGCTTCACTTCCAATTCTGTCAACTCGTTGGCTTTCAGGAGCTCTGCGAGCGCCTGGATAAAAGCCACATCCTCGTCCCTTTGGGATTGCGTCATATCTTTCCTCGACCGGTTCTGAGCGCCTGCCTCATTGTCCCTGCTCGTATACGCGAGCACCCCCGGCGTGAAAAGGTGCAGAAATCCGTCCGGTTCCCGCCCGGATCGCAGGCAGCATGCCCATGGCCTGACCGTCGTCGGGCGGCTGGTTGAGGCCGCGGTGCAATTGCCTGTTGATAAATGTGGATGCCGTGGCAAGCTCAGGCCAGAGGGAGACCACATGACAAACAGCCCGCTGACACCCGGCGTTGCCCCAGAACGGCTTTCGCCCGAAGACCTTGCCCGCAACTTCTCGGACGTGCATCCGGCCTTCGACCGCCACGAGGCGGCCGTTGCAGCCGACCGGTGTTATTTCTGTTACGATGCGCCCTGCATCACGGCGTGCCCGACCGCGATCGATATTCCGCTCTTCATTCGTCAGATCCAGGCCGGCAACCCGGAAGCTGCCGCCAAGACCATTCTCGAGCAGAATATCCTCGGCGGCATGTGCGCCCGGGTCTGCCCGACCGAGACGCTGTGCGAAGAAGCCTGCGTACGCGAGGCCGCCGAAGGCAAACCGGTCGAGATCGGCCGCTTGCAGCGCCACGCAACCGACGCCCTGCAGGAAGCCGGGGTCCATCCCTTCGTTCGGGGCATGCCCACCGGCAAGACCGTGGCCGTCGTCGGTGCCGGACCGGCCGGTCTGTCCTGCGCCCACCGCTTGGCGATGAAGGGCCACGAGGTCGACCTGTTCGATGCACGTGCAAAGCCGGGCGGCCTGAACGAATACGGGATCGCGAGCTACAAGACCGTCGATGGCTTTGCCCAGACCGAAGTTAATTGGCTGCTTGAGATCGGCGGGATCACCATGCGCACCGGCCAGCGGCTGGGGCGGGAATTGTCGCTTGATGCGCTGCGCGGTGAATATGACGCGGTGTTCCTCGGCGTCGGTCTGATGGGTGTCAATGCGCTGCGCGCCGAGGGTGAGACCCATGCCCACGTTCTGGACGCGGTGGATTTCATTTCGGATCTGCGTCAGGCGAAAGATGTCCGTCAGGTGCCGGTGGGGCGTGACGTGGTCGTCGTGGGCGGTGGAATGACGGCGGTCGACGCGGCGGTTCAGTCGAAGCTTCTCGGCGCTGAAACCGTGACAATGGTCTATCGTCGTTCGCGCGACCGGATGTCAGCCTCGGATCACGAACTCGATCTCGCGACCTCGAAGGGGGTGCGCATCGTGACCGGCGCCGCGCCGATCCGGCTGATGGGCGGCGAAACCGTGACCGCGATTGAATTCGCCTATACGAGCGAGGGACCGGACGGGCTGACCACCACGGACGAAACGTTCACACTGAAGGCCGATCAGGTGTTGAAAGCCATCGGGCAGCACCTTGACGGGGCTCCGGGAGAGTTGAAACTCGACGGGCGAAAGATCTGGGTGAAGGGTCCGGGACGCACCTCGATCAACGGTGTCTGGGCCGGCGGCGACTGCGCGTTGGGCGGCGATGACCTGACGGTAACTGCCGTGGCTGAAGGCCGCGATGCGGCCGAGGACATCCACGAGGCGCTGGTTTCATGATACGATCCGGCTTTTCGTCGGAGATATAAGGACCAGACCCATGTCAGACATCGAAACCGCCGTTGCAGAGCACTACACCACCGGGGAACTGACCGCGCGGGTTATCTCGGCCCTGAAGGAATTGGGGATCGACGCCGATGCGGCGACGCCGGACGACCTCAAGGCGGGCGACGAATTTCACACTGGCGGCGTTGAGGCCACGGAACACTTTTTCGGTCATCTGACGGTCACATCGTCGACCCGGGTGCTGGATGTCGGATCCGGCATCGGAGGTACTTCGCGGTTCGTCAGTGATCGTTTTGGCGCCAACGTTACCGGTGTCGATCTCACGCCCGAATTCGTCGAAACCGCGGCGGCCCTGACCGAGATGGTCGGCCTGTCTGACAAGGTCCGGTTCTTGGTTGGCAGCGCGCTCGCAATGCCGGTTCCCGATGCGACATTCGATCTGGCGATCCTGATGCATGTGGGCATGAACATCGAGGACAAAGCGGCGCTGTTCTCCGAGGTCGCCCGTGTCCTCGCACCCGGCGGGATCTTCGCCGTTTTTGACGTGATGAAAGGGACGACAGACGAGGATCTGGTCTTCCCGCTGCCGTGGTCGAGCCGACCCGAAACGTCCTTCCTCGCCCCGCCCGCGGTCTATGCTGATGCGGCAGACTCGGTGGCGCTTCGCATGGTGCTCGAAGAGGACCGGTCGGAATTCGCGCTCGACTTCTTCGCACGCGTATTTGCAAAAACCCAAGCAGAGGGGCCGGCGCCCCTTGGGATCCATCTGATGATGGGACAGACCGCGGGCGAGAAACTCGGAAACTATGTCACCAACCTCAAGGCCGGACGCCTGCGCCCGGTCGAGATGATCTTTGAGAAGGCGGCATAGATGGCGCCGGAGCTCTTAGCCACTGGTGCAGGTGGATGCGGCGCGAGTCGCCGCAACGTGCCCGCCTGGGCTTATGACACGCTTCCTGCCGAGACTTCCGAACGGCATCACATGAAAGGATCCTGAGACATGGCCGATCTTTCCGCCGAATTCGTGGGTATCAAGAGCCCGAACCCGTTCTGGCTGGCGTCGGCTCCGCCAACGGACAAGGCCTATAACGTCGTGCGGGCCTTTGAAGCAGGCTGGGGCGGGGTGGTGTGGAAGACCCTCGGGCTTGATCCGCATATCGTGAACGTCAACGGCCCGCGCTACGGCGTCATCTACGGGGCCGACCGGCGGGTGCTGGGCCTGAACAATATCGAGCTGATCACCGATCGCCCGCTCGAGGTGAACCTGCGCGAGATCAAGGAGGTCAAGCGCGACTGGCCCGACCGCGCCATGGTGGTCAGCCTGATGGTGCCGTGCGACGAAGCAAGCTGGAAAACCATCCTGCCGATGGTCGAAGAGACAGGTGCCGACGGGATCGAACTGAACTTCGGCTGCCCGCACGGGATGAGCGAGCGGGGCATGGGATCGGCTGTGGGGCAGGTCCCGGAATACATTGAAATGGTCACCCGCTGGTGCAAGCAGAACACGCGTATGCCGGTAATCGTGAAACTGACGCCCAACATCACGGATATCCGCTATCCCGCCCGGGCGGCCCATGCGGGCGGTGCCGATGCCGTCAGTCTGATCAACACGGTCTCTTCGATCACATCCGTGAACCTCGATACGTTTTCGCCCGAGCCGTCGATCGACGGGAAGGGGAGCCATGGAGGGTATTGCGGACCCGCCGTGAAGCCCATCGCGCTGAACATGGTGGCCGAGATCGCGCGGGATCCCGAAATGGCCGGCCTTCCGATCTCAGGGATCGGGGGCGTGACCACGTGGCGCGATGCGGCCGAGTTCCTCGCGCTGGGCGCGGGCAATGTTCAGGTGTGCACCGCGGCCATGACCTATGGGTTCAAGGTGGTCGAGGAAATGAAACGCGGATTGTCGGACTGGATGGATGAGAAAGGCTACACCTCGGTCGATCAGGTCGTGGGGCGCGCCGTGCCCAATGTCACCGACTGGCAGTACCTGAACCTGAACTACGTGACCAAAGCGCGGATCGACCAGGACGCCTGCATCAAATGCGGCCGGTGCTATGCGGCCTGCGAGGACACGTCGCATCAGGCGATTTCGATGTCGCCCGACCGCGTCTTCGAGGTGATCGACGCCGAATGCGTGGCCTGCAATCTTTGCGTGGACGTTTGTCCGGTCGAGAACTGCATCACGATGGAGGAACTTGCGCCCGGAACGGTCGATCCGAGGACGGGCCGGGTGGTCGAGGACACCTATGCGAACTGGACCACGCATCCCAACAACCCCGCGTCACAGGCGGCAGAGTAAGCGCGGATCGGGCGGAGCGCCTTCGGCGCGTTCCGTTCTCTCGGCCGCCGGCCGTTGGCCGTCCGCCTCGGGCCGCGTCTGACTTGCGTCGACCGCCGTGTTGGGCGCCGGCGCGTGATCAGTCTAGCGCATGACGTCAACCTGACGTTCCGCCGGCGGTTCGGCGATGCGTCGGGTTTCTGCGGTTCCCGCTTCGGCGCGCAGGCTTGGCACATCCGTGCCGGTTGGAACGGACTCAAAATCGGGATCGGGTTCAACCGCGGGAGTGCTGGCGCGGGCCGGCGCGGTCTCGGTCGGGGGCGCCGAAGGGGGCGTTGAGGGATCCGCAGAAGACGAGGGCGCGTCCAAATCCGGTTCTGGTTCCCGAGGGGCCGCGGCCTCGGCCCGGCGCTGTTCGAGAAGCGTGATCTCGAAGGCGGGCGGAGGACCCGCGGGCAAGTCCCGTGCCTGTCGATCCGGGCGGGGCGGCGCCGGCGCGATGCGCGGCGCCTGGTCGGGCGGATCAATCCGTTCCGGGGAGAGGCCGGCCCCGCCAGCGGGTCGGACGCCGGTGTCTGCCGGGCGATCGAGCCGCGGGGCGTCGGGCAGGATTGCGGGCCGCAGATCGGCCTGGGTCGGGGTGCTGAGCGGGGTCAGCATGGTAAGGCTCCTGTTTGGGCAGGGACGCGGTGCGTCCCGGATCAGCGGCCTCGATTCTCTGCCGCGCCGGTTGCCGAAAGATGAACGCGGCCCCGAAAGCAGGCAAAAGCGTTAACGGCGCGGCAGCGACGCCGGGCACGGATCGAAGCCGCCTCAATCCAACACCGGCCTTTCTTGACTGGCCCCCTCCGCGTGGTAGCGTTTTCACTGCGAGCCACCGGGTTCGTTAACCCTGAAGGATTATTGCCATGGCTCTAGACCGCACGATCCCGAACGACCTTTCCGCCTTCTGGATGCCCTTCACGGCCAATCGTCAGTTCAAGGCTGCGCCGCGCATGATCGTCGGTGCCAAGGACATGCATTATACGTCCGCCGATGGGCGCCAGATCCTTGACGGGGCAGCGGGGCTCTGGTGCTGCAATGCCGGGCATGGGCGGCCGAAGATTGTCGAGGCAATCGCGCGTCAGGCGGCTGAACTCGACTACGCCCCGGCTTTTCAGATGGGCCATCCCAAAGCGTTTGAACTGGCCACGCGGCTGCGGGATCTGGCTCCGGCGCCAATGGAACACGTCTTCTTCGTGAATTCCGGGTCCGAAAGCGTCGATACCGCGCTGAAGATCGCGCTTGCCTACCACCGTGCACGGGGCGACGCGGGCCGCACTCGCTTGATCGGGCGCGAGCGGGGGTATCACGGCGTCGGCTTTGGCGGTATCTCCGTGGGCGGGATCGTTAACAACCGGCGCATGTACGGGTCGCTTCTCGCCGGTGTCGATCACTTGCCCCATACCCACATTCCGGAGAACGCGTTCTCCCGGGGACAGCCAGAGCACGGTGTTCATCTTGCGGATGAACTCGAACGGATCGTCGCCCTGCACGGGGCCGAAACCATCGCGGCGGTCATCGTCGAGCCGATGGCGGGATCGACCGGCGTCCTGCTGCCACCCAAGGGATATCTTGAGCGGCTGCGCGAGATCTGTACCCGTCATGGCATTCTTCTGATCTTCGACGAGGTGATCACCGGCTTCGGTCGGTTGGGCGCATCCTTTGCCGCCGAGCATTTCGGAGTGATGCCGGATCTGATGACCTGCGCCAAGGGCCTGACCTCGGGGGTCATCCCGATGGGTGCGGTTCTGACCACGGCCGAGGTCCACGATGCGTTCATGGATGGTCCCGAGCATCTGATCGAGCTGTTCCACGGATACACTTATTCGGGCACTCCAATCGCCGCCGCCGCAGGTCTGGCGACGCTTGAAACCTATGCCGAGGAAGGTCTCTTCCAGCGCGCAGCGGATCTTGCAGGATACTGGGAAGACGGGCTTCATTCGCTGGCGGATTGCCCCCACGTGACCGACATCCGGAACATGGGCCTGATCGGCGCCGTTGAGCTTGAACCCGTAGCAGGGGAGCCGACGAAGCGGGCGTTCTCGGCGTTCCTGGCGATGTTCGAGAAGGGCTGCATGATCCGCACGACGGGGGACATCATCGCCATGTCGCCGCCCCTCATCATCGAGAAGGCGCATATCGATCAGTTGTTCGGGACGTTGCGAGAGGTGCTTCAGGGGCTCGACTAGGCATGGTCGAACGCGTCAGGGACCGGGACGCCATGATCCGGCAGATGAAGCCGGCGCTTCAGGTCGGCCGTTTTGCTTTCACGACGGTGCCGGATGGCGAACCGGCAGACACCCGAAACGCGATCGCGACGCTACGCGAGGCCGAGGGATTGTCGCTTGTACTTCCGGCCGACGAGGTGCCTGGGGCCCCGGTTATGCGGCAGATCACCCTTCAGGTCTTCTCGGCGCTTGACGGGGTGGGGCTCACCGCTGCGGTCGCTGCCGCGCTCGCCGAGGGCGGCATTCCTGCGAACGTGGTTGCAGGCTTTCACCACGACCACGTGTTTGTGCCCGAGGCCGATGCCGACCGGGCCGTCGGCATCCTGCGGGGTCTTGCCGCTTCTACTTGAGGTCGCGAACGGTGATCGCGTCGATCCGGGCCTGCGCACCGCGGCGCATCGCTTCGAGCCCGAGTGCCCGGCCGATGCGGCGCTGGGCGATATTCGCAAAACCGTACCGACGGACCGCCTTCCGCCACGTGCCGATCTTGTTCTGCGCCGTCAGTAGGGCGCGGTCCAGCGTTCCCGGAACCACCGCGGGATAACCGCTTGGCGCATAGCCCTTCGCGCCGAGCATCGGGCCAAGTTTGGCCTCGGTCAGTGCGACGTCGCGTTTGGTCTGCTTTGATTTCCACTGATACACAAGCGAGGCATCGGGCGCCGAATAGCTCGAGCGCTGATCATAGCTCAGCATCGCAGGATCCCAGTCCGTCCCAAAAAAACGGGCGATTTCGGTCAGGTGATGTTCTGGCTCCGCGATCAGGTCCTCGTAGCGGATCTCGAGGGGCGAGGTGGCAAAACCCGGCACCGCGCGGTCGTAATCCCGCTCGGTTCCGATCCAGTGGTCGACGCCGAAGTACGGCATTGCGGCCCAGCCCATTCCGATTGAGGAGCGGGCAACGTCGCGTGGATCGCGCAGCAGATGCAGAACCCTCGCGTCGGGGAACATCTCGGCCGCCTTGTCGAGACCCCGGTGCATCGAGACAACCGGTACCGCCCCGGCCCCGGCTAGTTGACCGATCATGTGGGCCGTGGCCGCGCGCCCGTCGAGACCTTCGGGCCGGGTCACCACGCTGGCTTTGTAGATCCGGTGCTCTTCCAGTCGGGCCCAGTCGTATCGCCATACGCCATCACGCTTTTCGACGAAATCGAAGATGAAGTCGGCCTCGCCCGGGCAGCTGATCGCCGGATGACCGTCGATCATCAGGCGAAGAAGCGTCGTGCCCGATCGCAAGGCGCCGAAGAGAATGCAGATCTGGTCACTCATGGGGGTCGGTCCTGCCGCGTTTCGCGTCGGGGTCACTTAGGCCAAGTGACGGCGCGCGTTCAAGCGGGCGGCGCTCAGGCGCGAACAAAGCGGGCAAATTCGGCCGGTTGACGCCGGATTGGCGGCAGGCGCCGCTTGCAGAGTGGGCAAGGACCCCTAGACTGGCCCGAAACGTGAGGGAGTGATCGGAATGGCCGCGCCGGGCGAGAACCTGAGAATCAACGGGGAGCGTCTTTGGGACAGCCTCATGGAGATGGCCAAGATCGGCCCCGGCATTGCCGGCGGGAATAACCGTCAGACCCTGACCGACGCTGATGCCGAGGGCCGCGCGTTGTTTCAGCGCTGGTGCGAAGACGCGGGCATGTCGATGGGCGTCGACCAGATGGGCACCATGTTCGCCCGCCGAGAGGGCACGGACCCGGACGCGTTGCCGGTCTATGTGGGATCGCATCTCGACACACAGCCCACAGGCGGAAAATATGACGGCGTGCTCGGGGTTCTGGGCGGCCTCGAAATCATCCGGACCCTGAACGATCTTGGCATCAAAACGAAGCATCCGATCGTCGTGACGAACTGGACCAACGAAGAGGGCACGCGGTTCGCCCCGGCGATGCTCGCCTCGGGCGTCTTTGCCGGCGTGCACACGCTGGACTGGGCCTATGACCGGCAGGACGCCGAGGGCAAGTCGTTCGGAGACGAGTTGAAGCGCATTGACTGGGTCGGCGAAGAGAAAGTCGGCGACCGCAAGATGCATGCCTTCTTCGAATTGCATATCGAACAGGGTCCAATTCTCGAAGCCGAGGGCAAGGATATCGGCGTCGTGACCCATGGACAGGGGCTGCGCTGGATCGAGTGCACGGTCACGGGCAAGGAAAGCCACACGGGCTCGACGCCCATGTCGATGCGGAAGAACGCGGGGCGGGGCCTTGCGCTGATCACGGAGCTTGTCCACGACATCGCGATGAAGAACCAGCCGAACGCAGTGGGCGCGATCGGTCATATCGACGTCTACCCGAACAGCCGGAACATCATCCCGGGCAAGGTCGTCTTCACCATCGATATGCGGACCCACATTCTGGAAAAGCTCGAAGGCATGGTGGCCGAACTCATGGAGAAGGCCCCGAGGCTCTGCGAAGAGATTGGGGTCAGTTTCGAAGCCGAGATCGTCGGCCAGTTCAATCCACCAGCCTTCGACGAGGCTTGCGTGGGGGCGGTGCGGTCGGCGGCCGAGCGGCTCGGATATTCCCACATGGACATCGTCTCGGGCGCCGGTCACGACGCCTGCTGGATCAACGACGTGGCGCCCACGGCCATGATCATGTGCCCTTGCGTAGACGGCCTCTCGCACAACGAGGCCGAAGAGATCTCGCCCGAATGGGCCCGCGCGGGGACAGATGTCCTTTTCCACGCGGTGGTGGAAACCGCAGAGATCGTTTCTTAGCCTCGCTGCCGCGATTGAGAAGGAGACAAGGACCATGACCAGACACGAAGTCATAACGGACGAAACCGCCCTTCGGATCGATCTTGCCGCCGCTCTGCGGCTCGCTTGCCGGGCGGACTGGCATGAGGGGGTTGCGAACCATTTCTCGGCCGCCGTGTCGCCGGACGGGAATACGTTTCTCGTCAACCCCCGCTGGGTGCATTGGAGCCGGGTCCGGGCCTCGGATCTCGTTCTTTGCGACGCCGACGATCCGTCGACGATGGAGCGGCCGGACGCGCCCGATCCCTCGGCCTGGTCAATTCATTCCGCTATCCATCGCCGGGTGCCCCATGCCCGTGTCGCGCTGCATCTTCACCCGCCCTATGCCACCGCGCTCGCGGGCCTCAAGGACCCGCGCATCCTGCCCATCGATCAGGTGACCGGTCGGTTCTTCAACCGTTTGGCCTATGACATGAGTTTTGGTGGCATCGCCACGGAAGAGGCCGAAGGCGAGCGCATTGCGGCAACCATCGGCAATCACGGCGCGGTCATGATGGCCAATCACGGCGTGACGACCGTGGCGCCCAACGTCGCCGAGGCGTTCGACGCCATGTATCACCTCGAACGCGCGGCGCGGCAGATGGTGCTGGCCTATTCCACGGGACAGCCGCTGAACGTCATGGATGAGGCGCTGGCCGAAGGTGTCGCCGAAGAGTGGGAGGTCTACCGCGAGGCCGAGCACGCACATTTTGCAGAGATGAAGCGCGTGCTCGACCGGGAAGAGCCCGACTACAAGGATTGAGGCCGCGAGGTGGGCAACGGCGCAGGCGAAATGGACGATTGGGTTGTCGCGGCTGACCATCGGCTGCGCATGAGGTGCTGCCGTGGGACGCGAACGGCACGCGATTGCCCCACGGGATTAAAGTGAAACGCCGCTGAAGGAGAGGACGCCCATGGCGACAGTGATCAAGAACGGAACCATCGTCACGCACGACCTGACCTATGTGGCGGACGTGCGGATCGAGGGCGGCCAGATCGTCGAGATCGGGGCGGGACTGTCCGGCGAAGAGGAGCTCGACGCGACCGGCTGTTACGTGATGCCGGGCGGGATTGATCCCCACACCCATCTCGAAATGCCGTTCATGGGCACCTATTCCACGGACGATTTCGAAAGCGGGACGCGTGCGGCGCTGTCGGGGGGGACCACGATGGTGGTCGACTTCGCGCTGCCGTCACCGGGGCAGGGTCTCCATGACGCGCTGCAGATGTGGCACAACAAGTCGACCAAGGCGTCTTGCGACTATTCCTACCACATGGCCGTGACATGGTGGGGTGAGCAGGTCTTCGACGAGATGGCGAGTGTCATCGAGAAGGAAGGCATCACCACCTTCAAGCATTTCATGGCCTACAAGGGAGCGCTGATGGTCAACGACGACGAAATGTATGCGTCGTTCCAGCGTCTTGCCGAACTGGGCGGGATCGCCATGGTCCATGCCGAGAACGGCGACGTGGTGGCCGAGTTGCAGGCCAAGCTCATGGCCGACGGCAACACCGGCCCCGAGGCCCATGCCTATTCCCGGCCATCGCAGGTCGAGGGTGAAGCCACGAACCGCGCCATCATGATCGCCGATATGGCCGGGGTACCGCTTTACGTGGTGCATACGTCTTGCGAGGAGGCTCATGAGGCGATCCGCCGGGCGCGGCAATCGGGCAAGAGGGTCTGGGGCGAGCCCCTGATCCAGCATCTGACATTGGACGAGACCGAATACGCCCATCCCGACTGGGACCATGCCGCGCGGCGGGTGATGTCGCCGCCCTTCCGGAACAAGGCCCATCAGGACAGTCTTTGGGCCGGGCTATCGGCCGGATCACTGTCGGTTGTGGCGACGGATCACTGCGCGTTCACGACGGATCAGAAGCGCTACGGCGTGGGCGATTTCACAAAGATTCCGAACGGTACAGGCGGGCTCGAGGACCGGATGCCGATGCTTTGGACCTACGGCGTGGGCACCGGGCGGCTGACGCCCAACGAATTCGTTGCGGTTACGTCAACAAACATCGCCAAGATCCTGAACTGCTATCCGAAAAAGGGCGCGGTGGCTGTCGGGGCGGATGCGGATCTGGTGGTCTGGGATCCCGAGAAGTCCAAGACGATCACCGCCGGCGCCCAGCAATCGGCCATCGATTACAATGTCTTCGAGGGCAAAGAGGTGAAGGGTCTCCCGCGGTTCACGCTGACGCGCGGCTATGTGGCAATCCACGACGGCGAGGTCCGCACACAAGAGGGGCATGGGCAGTTCGTGCGCCGGGAACCCAACACCCCGGTCAACCGGGCCTTGTCGACATGGAAGGAACTGACCGCGCCGCGGCCGGTCGAGCGGTCGGGGATTCCCGCAAGCGGGGTCTGAGGCACACAGCCCAGTCCAAGTCGGTCGCATCTTTCGAGTTGGTTTGTCGGTGCCCGGTTTTGCATGATCGCAGGGCAGGGACGGCATTCGGATCGCGTCCTGATTGGTCAGTTGCTCGAAACAATGGTCACGGGATCATCCGAATTGATTCCGTTTTGTAAACAGAGACAACCGAGATGACAGTTGCAAAGCCCCTTGTCCGGCGCGCGGGTCCGTCAGATGCCGCCGCCTGCGCGAATATCATCGTCGACTGGCTTGAGGCGACGCCGTGGATCACGCCGCGCTTCACACGTGCGGAACTGACGGGACTGATCCGCGACGGTTTGGCAATCCGCGAAATCTATGTCGCGGGGGATCCCGTTACCGGGTACCTTTCGTTCAACCCCGAAGCGGATCATGTGGTGGCCCTTTACACCGCGCAGCCCGGACAGGGTGTCGGCAAGGCGCTGATGGACCACGTGAAGGTCGGGCGCAGCTATCTTCAGCTCTGGACCCACGAACCGAACACTTCCGCCCATAGATTTTATTCGCGTGAGGGCTTCGAGGTGGTCGAGCGCAAGGTGGAGGGGGACGATGGTCTGCCAGAACTGCGGATGGAGTGGCGGGCATGACAAACGTACGCCTGGCACGTCCCAGTGATATTTCAGCCTGTGTAGAGATCAAGAACACATGGATCGACACCACGCCGTGGATGCCGCGTGTCCATCCGGCCGACGATCTTCCGCGCCATTACGGGGAACTGTTTGCGCGGACCGAGGTTTTTGTGACGGGCGACCCTGTGGCGGGTTTTCTGGTTCTCGACGGGAATGACGTCGCATCGCTTTTCTGTGGGGAAACCGGCCGAGGCCATGGGCGCGCCCTACTGGATCACGCAAAAAGCCGCCGCGATCTCTTGGAGCTCTGGACCTTCGTTGCCAACGAGGGGGCGCGAAGATTCTATGCCCGGGAAGGGTTTCGGGAGGTTCAGCGCACCGAGGGTGACAACGAAGAGGCGCTCCCTGACATAAGGTTTCGCTGGACGCGCTGAAAGAATTCTCGCCACGGGGTCTGATTGCCACGCGTCATAGACGGCCCAGAATCCCGGCGAGCCGTCGGCGATCGTTGGCGTCCAGCGGCTCAAGTATCTCAGTCATGACTTCGGACATAAGCTTGCGGATCTCGACCAAGAGCGCATGGCCGGCGGGTGTCAGCGCCAGAATGGTAACGCGGCCGTCTCTTTCGCAGGGGGTGCGGGTCAGCATGCCCTTGGTTTCAAGCATGTGAATCAAGCGCGTCATCTGGGACTTGTCGCGGCCCATGCGGGTGGTCAGCGCCTGCGTGGGTGCCGGTTCGATCTCGGCAAGGGTCAACAGCGCCATTCCGCCAAGCGGGCCGACCTTGGCCGGGTCGATCGCCGGTGCCCGGCGGGCAAGCTGTGCCTCGATCCGGCGCATCAGCCGGTCGGTTTCAAGCGCTAAGAGTGTCGCGTCATTCATCGGATACTGGTGGACTTTCTCAACTTAATACTACAGTCTGGGGTTCAAAGCTAGACAAGCGTGCGCCGCCGGGCAATTGCCCGAAAGATCACGTTGAAGCAAAACGGAGAGGTCGATGGACGCACGTAAGAAGCTGGCAATGAAGGTTGCAGCGGGCCTTTGGGTCATCTGGGGATTGGTGCATTTTCTGGCCGGGGTAAGCGTACTTGCGGCGGATGCTACCGGTGGGTTTCAATTGATCGCCGATGCGGTAGCGCCCGAAACACTTGTGCATGAATATGCTCCTGCGGTTGGCGGAATATTGAACCAGCACGGTTGGAACCTCGGTTGGGTCGGTGTGGCAACGGTCATCGGGGCCGTGTTCATCTGGCGCGGCAATATGACCTCGATCTGGGTCACGGCCATGCTCGGCGGCATGTTCGATCTCGGGTACCTCTTCTTCGTGGATTTCCCCGGCTACGTGAACTTCGTTCCCGGCACGGTTATGACGTTCATTTCGGCGGCCGCCGTGGCACTGAGCTTCTGGGTCTGGCTGACCGAACGACGGGCGGCGGCAGCCTAGCCGTCGTCTTGTCCGATGGTCCGCACGCGGGCGACAGCGGCATCCAGCGCCTCGGCAAGGGCTGTGCCCGACGGGCCGTCGCGCAGGACGGTCAGGCCAGCCGCTGTCGTGCCCGCATAGGTGATCATCGCGTCCACATGGTCGGCGGCTGGGGAAGACTCTTCCGACAGGATCCGGCCTGCCGAAAGGAACAATTGTCGCACTGCCTTGTCGGCAATGTCAGGATCAACGCCCCGCGCCCGTGCGAAATCGATCATCGCCGCGGCGTAGAATGCCACGAAGCCCGGAACCGGTCCGGTCAGGGCCGTGAAGACCTCGATCTGCGCCTCGTTCGTGACTTCGTCCGTCTGTCCGCAGGCCTCAAACAGGGCCGTCACCAAAGCACGGTCGACGGCCGACACGCCAGGCCCCGCGACCCACGGGGAATAGGCAAGGCCCGTTGCGGCGGCTGGGCTCGACATGGCGCGCACGACTCGGTCCGAGCCGGTCATGTCCGCAAGCCGGTCCAGCCCAAGCCCTGCGACAACCGATACAACAAGGGTTTCGGGCGCCCGGAGCGGCAGATCCGCAACGCGGTCGGGTGGCACCGACAGAACAACGATGTCAGAGGACGCGATCACCGCCGATGCGTCGGACGTGAATGTGATGCCGGCGGCTGGTTCGAAACCCGACGGTGTCCCGCTTCGGTTGGCAAGCCAGAGTTGTGCAGGTGCGACCCACCTCGATGCCAGCACGGCGCGGGCGATGGCGCCGCCGAGTGCCCCTGTCCCGCCGATGATGCCAAGGATGGGGGCGTTGGCTTCGGTGGGCATGGGCGGTTCCTTCTGGGTCAGACCGAGACCGTGGCATTCCGCTGACCGCTTCGCAAGGTGATGCGGATTTCTCGTGTTTTGACAGCGCGCCCGGCCTGGGCAATAGTCACGCGAAGAGCCCGGGAACGGGCCGCAGCGCCGCTTTGGGAGGAGACCGGCGATGGGAGGTCGGGTGCTCATCATTGAGGATGAGCCCAACATAATCGAAGCGATCCGTTTCATTCTGTCGCGGGACGGGTGGACCGTGGATACCCATGCCGACGGGTCGACCGCGATCAAGCGGATTGAAGAAAAAGCGCCTGATCTGGTGATTCTGGATGTCATGCTGCCGAACCGCTCTGGGTTCGACATTCTGGCAGAGCTGCGGGCAAGGCCAGAATTCGAGACGCTGCCTGTCCTGATGCTGACCGCCCGGGGCCAGACCAAGGATCGCAAGATGGCCGAGCGCTTTGGCGTCAGCCGCTTCATGACCAAACCGTTCTCGAACGCCGAGGTGCTGAGCTCGGTCCGCGAACTCGTGGGCTCATGAGCCGGGCACCCGAGCCTCTGTTCCTTGCGCGGAGGACCTATCGGCGGCGCCGATTGATGGATGCGGCGCGGCTCTTGCCTGTGCTGGGATTGTTCATTTTCCTTTTGCCGCTGGTCTGGGGTGAAGCGCTCGGCACCGCCCGCGCGGGTCTGGCACTGGTGGCGGCATGGGTTTTCCTGATCGTGCTGGCCGGAGCGCTGGCCCGGGCTCTTACGCTGGGATGGTCGGACGAAGGAGCACCCCAACGGGATGCGCCGGCGGCTGCGGTGCCGCCGCCCGACAAAGGCGGCTTCTGAGGGCACTGGTATGCTCAGCATCAACGTCCTTGTTGCGGTCTGCCTCGGATACGTGGGCTTTTTATTCCTGATCGCCTTCGTCGCGGAGAAACGCGCAGCTGCGGGGCGGTCCGCTTGGCTGAGGTCGCCGTGGGTCTATACGCTTTCGCTTTCGATCTACTGCACGGGTTGGACCTTTTACGGGGCTGTCGGATTTGCCGCCCGTTCGGGCCTGGAATTCGTGACCATCTATCTTGGCCCAACGCTCGTGATGGTGGGTTGGTGGGCGCTCCTGCGCAAACTCGTTCAGGTCGGACGGCGCCAACGGATCACGTCGATTGCTGACCTGATCTCGTCGAGATACGGCAAGTCGGCGTTTCTCGGGGGGCTGGTGACCCTTCTCGCCGTGGTCGGTACGACACCTTACATCGCCCTTCAGCTCCAGTCGGTGACCTTGTCCGTGGCGGTCTTCTCTCCCGGAGACGGGGCCGGTGCCCGCCCCGAAAGCGTGGCGTTCTGGGTTGCGGCGGGCCTTGTCGTGTTCACCATCCTGTTCGGGACGCGGAACCTCGATGTGAACGAGCGCCACGACGGTGTCGTCACTGCCATCGCAGTCGAGGCGGTGGTCAAGTTGATCGCACTGGTCGCCGTGGGGGCGTTCGTTGTCTGGGGTGTAGCCGGGGGCGCCGGGGCGGTCGTGGAGCTGATCGACGGGTCGCCAATCGCCGCCTGGGAGGTGGCACCGGACCGTTGGATCACGCTCACGTTCCTCGCCGCTGCGGCCTTCCTGACGTTGCCTCGGATGTTCCACGTTCTCGTGGTCGAAAACTCTGACGAAAGCCATCTGGCCACCGCCAGTTGGGCCTTCCCGGCCTATTTGCTCCTGATCTCGCTCTTCGTCGTACCGATCGCCGTTGTCGGGCTGGCTACCATGCCGCTTGGGGCCAACCCGGACCTCTTCGTGCTGACCGTACCCCTTGCCTTCGACCGCGAATGGCTGGCCATGCTGTCGTTCATCGGCGGGTTTTCTTCGGCGACGTCCATGGTGATCGTCGCGGCCATTGCCCTGTCGACCATGGTGTCCAACCACGTGGTGCTGCCAATCTGGCTGTCCTTGCGCGGACAGACCGCCACGATGTCCGGCGATGTGCGCTATGTTGTCCTTCTGTCGCGACGGATCTCGATCCTTGGCGTATTGGGCCTTGGCTATCTCTACTACGTTTACTCTGGCGGCGGGGCGGCGCTGGCGGCCATCGGCCTCGTCAGTTTCGCGGGTTTGGCACAGGCCCTTCCCGCGCTCCTCGGGGCAGTGTTCTGGCGCGGGGCCACGCGGGTCGGGGCTGCGGCGGGTCTTATAATGGGCCTTCTCGTCTGGGGCTATACGCTGTTTCTTCCGAGCTTCGGGTCAGGAACGATTTTCTCGGAAACGCTGATGACCGAAGGCCCATGGGGAATCGCGGCGTTGCGCCCACAGGCCCTGTTGTTCGATGCAGGGATGGATCCGCTTGTCCACGCGGTGTTCTGGTCGCTTTCCTTGAACATGCTGGCCTTTCTCGTCGGGTCGCTTCTTAGCTTTCCCACACCGCTCGAACGTCTTCAGGGCGCCGATTTCGTGGGGGTCGACCGAGCCGTGACAAGCCCGGGTTTCGTCGCGCGTCCGGTATCGACCGAAGACCTCTTGCTGATGAGCCAGCGACTGCTTGGCCCGGCCGAGGCACAATCCCTGTTTGGCGCAGAAGCGGCCCGGCAGGGGATTGTGGGATACCTTCCCGACCCAACGCCGGCGTTCCTTGAACGGCTGGAAAAACGGCTGGCCGGGTCGGTGGGCGGCGCGACAGCGCACGCGATGCTGGCCCAGATCACCGGTGGCACGCAGGTTTCGGTTGAGGATCTGATGCGGGTCGCAGATGAGGCCGCCCAGATCATGGAATATTCCAGCCAGCTCGAAGCGAAGTCGACGGAACTGACGCGGACGGCCGTCCAGCTTCGCGAGGCGAACGACAAGTTGAAAGCGCTGTCCATCCAGAAGGACGCTTTTCTGGCGCAGATCAGCCACGAATTGCGGACCCCGATGACGTCGATCCGTGCGTTTTCGGAGATCCTGAAAGATGCCGAAAGCATCGCGGCAGGCGACCGGCAGAAGTACTCGGCCATCATTCACGATGAATCGCTCCGACTGACGCGGCTCTTGGATGATCTCCTTGATCTGAACGTGCTCGAGAACGGTCAGGTGTCCCTGAACATCCAGTCGACGACACTGGGTGGTGTGCTTGATCGGGCGATCCGCGCGGCCGACGGGCAGGACGAGCCGCGCCGTCTGCGTATTCGGCGCACGCGTGCGGACGAGAACATCGAGATCGTCACGGATCCCGACCGTCTTTCACAGGTATTCATCAACATAATCGCCAACGCACGAAAGTACTGCCGCTCCGAACGGCCGGAACTGACCATCCGCGTTCTGGGGGACGGTGACCGTTTCTCCGTCGATTTCATCGACAACGGGGACGGAATTCCGCAACGCAGCCAGGCGCTGATTTTCGAGAAATTCGCCCGATTGGGCGATCATAGCCGGGCCGGCGGCGCGGGTCTGGGGCTCGCCATCTGTCGCGAGATCATGGCCAAGCTCGGCGGCGCAATCGATTACCTGCCTGGACAAGGCGGCGCGGCGTTCCGGGTAACGCTGCCTCCCCGTCGTGCGCAGGCGGCCTGAACGTTCAAGTCTTTGGTAACCTTGGCGCCCTAGACCCGATCCGCGAGGGTCTAGGACGGGGATCAGTCACGTGACCGCCGATACCGAGGCGTCAATTCTGCGCAAGATGGTGCGCAACCGCCGTGAGGCGGCCAGACCGGACCGGGCAACGTTGGGTCAGGCGTGGCGGGCACAATTGCCGCGTAGTGCCGATGCCGGACTTGGTCTTGTCGCGGCGTTGTCTTCGTTCGAAGAAGGCCGCACGTCGCGCGAAAGCCTGCTTGGTGGGTTGGGCAATTGCGACCTCATGCTTTCCTTTGAAGCCTCGTCCGGACGAGGACTGGCGGTGCTGGACCCTGAACTGGTCACCGGCCTTATCGAAGTGCAGACAACCGGGATGGTCACCTCCACCCCGAAGGACAGCCGGCCACCGACGGGGACCGACGCAGCGCTGACCGCGGACGTTCTCAATCGCTGGCTGGTCGATGTCGAGGGGCTCTACACCGATCGAGGCGGCGACACCCCGCTGAGGGGCTATCGGCTGGGTCGCAAGATCGCGGATACCCGCGCGGCAATGCTCTCCCTCGATGACGGCGGGTTCATCGTGCAGCGCCTCGTGATCGATCTCGGTGCAGCGGGGGAACGTACCGGAACGCTGACGCTGGCCTACCCGGCGGACGCGGTGCGGGCGGCGATCCGCTCTGCCTCGGCCGGTCCCGAGCGCGGCATGGTCGAGGCCGCCGAGGTCGAGTTGCGCGGGGTCCTCATGCGTCTTCGCATGCCCCTTGATGAGCTTCGCGCACTGGGGCCCGGCGACATCCTTCCATTCGAGCCCGAGCAGCTTGGCGCAGTGCGGGTTGAAACGGCGGACGGGCGGGCCGTGGCCAAGGCCCGGCTTGGTCAGAAGGGGGGACACCGGGCGCTGAAACTTGTCGCTGAGGAGACGAAAGGCCCGGAGCCACAGGCGGCACCCCAAGGCGACTGGGCGGCCGCGGCTGCGCCCGGTGCGCCGGGATCCGGCGACCTTGCACTCCCCGGGAAGGTGTCACCACCCGAACTTGACGGCCATCCGGATCCTGAGGTTGAGCCCTTGGCGACGACGGCCGCTCCTGATGATCCGATCATCGATACGATGCCGGCCTTGGCGCCGGATGCCGACGGGACCGTGCCCTAGACCCTGCACGCGGTCCTAGGCGCCTGTGTCGTCAAGGATCGGGGCCAGATGCGCGATGTCGTAACCCGCCCGGGCGGCGTCCGCGATTATGTCGGCGCCGTCCCGCATGCCGGCTTCGCCGATCGCCCAAACGATCGTCGACCGTGTGCCGCTCCGGCAGTAGGCGAGAACCGGGCCCGGCGCCGCGGCGAGCGCCGACCGCTGACGATCAATCATGTCTTGCGACAGCCCCGCATGGCCAACAGGGTTCAAGACCCAGTCAAGACCGGCAGCGCGTGCGGCTGCGGCCACCTCATCGGCCATCAGGCCCGGCCCGACCTCGTCGTCGGGCCGATTGCAGATCACGGTCGTGAAACCCGCCTCGGCGAGGGCGGGCACATCCTCGGGCCCAATCTGGGGTGACACGGCATAGCGGTCGGTAATTCGGCGAATATCCATGGGGCAGGGGCCTAGGCGGGCGCAGCCGGCGGGTCAAGCCGCCGCCTGAGGGGCGGGGCCGCGACCATGCCGGCAATCATCGCAATCAGGAAGACGGCACCTCCGGTCCCGCCCCACGCCAAGGAAGCCATGGCCGGCCCGGGACAAAGACCCGCAAGACCCCATCCCATCCCGAAAAGGACTGAACCGATGGCGAGGCCCCGACCGATGGAGGGTTCCGGTGGTGCCGGAAACGTACCGCCAAGGACCGGGCTGCGCCCGGGCGTCAGCCGCCACGCCACTGCCATGGGCAGGATCGCGCCGCCCAGTACGAAGGCAAGCGTCGGGTCCCACGCGCCGAATATGTCGAGCCAGCCCTGCACCTTGGTCGTATCGGTCATACCCGAGACCCAAAGGCCGAGGCCGAAGAGAGCGCCTGAAAGCGCTGCCAGCAGCGGACGCATCAGATCACTCCGAGGCCATGGCGAAAGAGCGCCACCGTGACCCCACCCGCCAGCAGATAGATAAGCGTGGCCACGATGCCGCGCGCCGAAAGGCGTGAGATCCCGCAGACCCCGTGCCCCGATGTGCAACCGTTGGCGAGCCTCGTGCCAAGGCCGACCAGCAGGCCCGCGGCCACGACGACCCAGAGATTGCTTGTCAGATGCGTCTCGGCACCGCCGGCGACCAGGACTGCAAGAGCAGGCACGCCGACAAGCCCGGCGACAAAAGCCAGTCGTTCGGTTGCGACCTTGCGCGCCGAGCCATCGACCAGCCCGCCGAGTATGCCCGAAGCGCCCATGATCCGCCCGTTCACCAAGAGATAAAGCGCCGCCGCGCTGCCGATCATGAGCCCTCCCAAGAGACCCCAAAGCCAGTCCTGTTCCATGTCCGCGTCCTTCAGACCTTGTTGATGGGGAGCTTCAACATCACGTCCCCGTTCTCGTCGGGCGGGGGCATGTGCCCCGCGCGCATGTTCACCTGCAGCGAGGGCAGGATCAGTCTGGGCATGCCTAGCGTGGCGTCACGCGCTTCGCGCATCGCAACGAAATCGTCCTCGCTGCG
>JBCBKU010000030.1:0-25610 GCA_038521345.1 Pseudomonadota bacterium
GACTACCTCAAACGTAACGGTGTCGCTCCGGTTCGTGTCGAACGGTACGCTGCCCTTTTTGCGTTGGCCGATCCTTTCGATGAAGAAGTTACGCGGGCACTTCGCCTGATCTTCGGCGCCGGCCTGGAACTCGCGGTCGCGACAGACAGGGATATTGAGGCCGCCTTCGCAAGACACGAAGCGGAAGAAGACGACGGCGCGCCGGAACTGGTCGCACGCGTTTCGGTCAGCGACATGGACGCCGAGCGTCTGACCGAACTCGCCAATGACGCGCCCACGATCAAATATATTGAGAGCCTTTTTGCCAAGGCGATCGAAAACCGCGCGACTGATATCCATGTCGAGGCCATGGAGTCCGGACCACGAGTTCGACTGCGGATCGACGGCATGCTGATCGAAACCGATCCGCCTGAGCGCACGCTTTACGATGGTATGGTCTCGCGGCTGAAGATCCTTGCCGATATGGACATTTCCGAACGGCGCCTGCCTCAGGACGGTCGCATACGGCAAAAGGCGGCCGGCCGGCCCATTGATATGCGTGTGGCGACGGCTCCTACCGTTCATGGCGAAAGCATGGTGCTCCGGCTCTTGGATACAACTTCGGGTCTGACCACGCTCGACGACATTCAGTTGCCGGGCCCGGTCCAGAAAACGTTGCGATCCGCGCTGCGTCAGCCGAATGGTCTTATTCTCGTAACCGGCCCGACCGGTTCTGGTAAAACGACCACGCTCCACGCCGCAATGGGCGAGTTGAACGATGCCGGTCGCAAGATCGTAACGATCGAGAATCCGGTCGAGGTTCAAACTCCTGGCCTAATTCAGATCGAAGTGAACCCGGAACTGGGCTGGACTTTTGCCGCCGCCCTCCGGACTGTTCTGCGGCATGACCCGGACGTGCTTATGGTCGGCGAGATCCGAGATGCGGAAACCGCAGAACTAGCGGTACGCGCCGCCATGACAGGTCACCTCGTACTATCGACACTGCATACCAACCGCGCGCAGGATGCGATCCTGCGTCTTGTCGATATGGGGGTGCCCGAATACTTGCTCTCGTCGGTCGTCCGAATGGTGGGGGCGCAGCGGCTTGTGCGGACGCTTTGCGACCATTGCAAAGCCCCCCTCGACCTCTCTAAGGCCGAAAAGGCGCGCATCATGTATGACCGCCTCGCCAAAGTGGACCCAACCCACGGAAGCGCCGATGACTGGAACATTAAACGCGCCGTTGGGTGTGACCATTGCAATCAAACCGGATACGCCGGGCGGATGGCCGTATTCGAGGCCATGAACCCCTCAAACCTGATCACGACGGGCGGTCGATTGCCCAAACCCGACCGGACTATGGGCCATGAGGGCTTGGCGCTTGTCGCACAAGGGCATACAACCCTCGACGAGTTGATCCGTGTCTTCGGGGTCTTTGACTTCTGGAAGTGAAGGTGATGCCGGCCGAGAGCAGTTCCGCGGTCCAGAATTATACCTTTGTCGCACGCGACACGGCCGGTGCCCGCCGCACCGGTAAAGTGTCTGCGCGGTCTTCGCAGGCGGTTGCAGAACGGTTGCGCGCCGAGGGTCTTTACCCGATCGATATCAGCCTTGGCGATCCAGCAAACAGCAACAAGCCGCTTCTGGGCCTACTCAGCAGTTCCCGCCTTCTGACCGGTCGCCAACAGGCGGATCTGATCGCACGGTTGGCCAAACTGACCGAGCGCCGCGTTCCCATTGATCGCGCTCTTCAGGTCGTTGCAGATGGGCAGGACGGCAAAGTCGCTGAAGTTGCGGCCCGGGTCCGCAGGACGCTTCGAGAAGGTACGCCGTTCTCCAAGGCACTCGAAACACAGGCCGAGATCACGGACCAGGCGACATTGTCGTTGGTCCGCGGAGCCGAGGTCTCGGGCGACCTCGCCCAAGCACTTGTGACTGCTGCCGAGTTAATGAACCAGCGCTTAATGCTGCGCCGGCGCATTGCAACTGGTTTGACCTATCCAGTGCTTCTTTTGGTCGTCGCGATCATCTCGCTTGGCCTTATTCTGGTGGCGATCATTCCCCAGTTCCGCCCGCTGATCGAGGACCGCATGGACCTTGTTCCGCCCCTCGGGCGGGCGATCTTCGGCATTTCATCGGTAGTTGAGACACTCTGGCCCGTGATCCTGGGCTGTGCTCTAATCTTCGGCTTGGCCCTTTGGTTGATGATCCGCGCCGGTAAGGGTGTGCAGGTCTTCACCGGACTGCTACGCCGCCTTCCACTTGTCGGCCAAGTCTTCAACCGAAATCAGGTCATGATGGCGCTGGAGACCCTCTCGGCCCTGCTCTCGCGTGGTGTCATCCTGAGCCAGGCGTTGCGGGTCACCGTCGAGACCGCGCCCGAGACCGGCTCGATTAAGGCTGCCTTGAGGGACACCCAGACGCGTGTCGAAACGGGCGAACGGCTTACCGATGCGCTGCGCGAGACAAAGCTGATCCCCGCGAGTACGCTGGAAGTCGTTCGGATTGGGGAAGAGTCCGGCGATCTCGCGCTTATGGTCGGGAAGGCCGCAGAGGACCTTCGGGAAACCGCAGACCGCGATCTCGAACGGTTTCTGGCACTTTTCCAGCCAGCGCTTATTATCCTTGTGGGGCTCATGATCGGAGTCAGTCTCTATGCTCTCTTTTCCGCTATCGTTTCCGTCAACGCGATCTCGCTTTAGTCGTCGGCGCCGGGCACGCTCGACCGGGTTCTCGCTTGTCGAGATGCTTGTTGCGGTGGCCATCGTCGGCCTCCTCGTTGGGTTGGTTGGCCCGGCGGCCATGCGCCAGTTGCAATCGTCGCGCGTTAAGGCAACAGAAGCCCAGATCGCGCAACTGCGCAGCGCCGTCGATATCTTTCTCATCGACACAGGCAGGTACCCGTCTGCGGGCGAAGGGCTAAACGCCCTAGTGCAGAACCCCCTGAACGTTCCGGGCTGGAACGGTCCCTATCTTCGTGACGGCCAGATGCCCACCGATCCTTGGGGCGGTCCGTTCCGATACAGCCTCGATGCAGGCGGACAGGTCCGGATCATGTCTTTGGGCGCGGATGGCCAGCCGGGAGGCACCGGTTTGAATGCTGATATCGCGGGCTAGACGCCGACGCGCCACCCGGGGTTTCATGACCGTCGAAGTTCTTGTAGCGGCGGCCATTGTCCTGCTGGTCGGAACTGTTGCAATCGCAAGTTTCGGATCTACCGATCGGGCTTATCTTCGCTCGGATACCGCTGCCGTGGCGCTGATCCTGAGCCAAGGCCGCTTGCAGGCACTCGAGTCCGGCCAGCCGGTAACAATCGAATGGGACGAACGCGCGCGGGTCTTTCGGGCCGGTGGCCAGGAACACCGTCTGTCCCGGCGGGTCGAAGCGGAGACGGATCGCCCGTCGGTCCGGATCTTCCCCTCGGGTGAGAACGCGGGCTTTAGAGTCGAGTTGTCGAACACATACGGCGCCAGCGTGCTCACACTCGACTGGCTGACCGGCAAAGTGAGCAGATTAGAATGAAGTCTGTAGTAGTCCTCCGCCATCTGCTTCGCCGCCGAGTCCGCGGCTTCACATTGCTTGAGACCTTGGTTGCGCTGGGGATTGCCGCACTCGCGCTTCAAGGGTTCTATTCGGCGCTCTCAACCGGCAGCCTTCTGGATGCACGCGCCGACCGCCAGGCGGAAAAGGTTTTGGCGGCGACAAGCATTCTTGACCGCGTCGGTGTCGACATTCCCATGCGGTCGGGAACCATCGACAATGGTGAGATCGGAGATCTTGCGTGGCGTCTGGTCATCGGCACTCGCCCGACCCCCGACATGCAACTTGGCTTCTTCCGTGAAGGTGAATTGATGTTCATTGCGGTAACAGTCAGCGACACTGCACAAGGTGGAGAACCCGTGACGATGCGTGCGATCCGATACGCGGAGAATCCGTTGTGATCCTGCGCCGCAGGTCCCGCCGAACTCGCGGCTTCATGGTGGCCGAGGCGCTTGTGTCGCTTTCGGTGGCGGCGCTCACTCTTGTTTTGCTGACCAGTGCGACTTGGGGTATTCGCCACGCCACCGCCCTTACCCAAGACGCGCCCGCGGAGGCGCGAGATTGGTTGGCGGCCCGCCGTGCGCTTCAAGCCTGGAGTGCGGCAGTAGTCACGCAAGGCCGTTCTCGGACACTCGGCACTTTCGCAGGCGACGGAGGCAGCGTGAGGTTCGCCGTACCCCCGTCGCTGGCGGGCCCAAGACAACCATATGTATCCGAGTTGCGCGTGGATTTTCAGGACGGCACATACTTCCTCCGAGCAATACGGGACCACGCAATCTCTGACACGCGACTGACCAGCGCCAACAGACAGGTGTCCGAGATCCTATCAACCACTCAGCCAATTCGACTCAAGTACCTGACCCCTGACCCGACACGGCCCGGGTTCAGATGGACATACTCGGTCAATGTGGACGATGCGCTGCCTCGCGCCGTCGGCGTTGAAGTCGACGGCGCGCACGTGTTGACTGCGCAGCTCTTGTCGACTGTCAGTCCGACCTGCTTTGCCAGCATGGGCCCCGCAGGTCTTCAGAACCAGGAATGCGAGACCCGATGAAGATGCGGCGGACAAGACGCGCGCGCGGTTATGTGATGCTCACTGTTCTCTGGATGGGACTTGGGCTCTTCCTATCTGCATCGGCCTTCTTGGTGACCCAGCGACAATCCGCGCTCGGCGCCCGGGCGGAAGTTGAGGCGGCACGTGCCGTCGATCTGGCCCGAAGCGGACTGAACGTTGCAATGGCTGATCTTGGTCGGCTGACCGAGACGGGCCCGAAGTCGCCTCGGGACGGTCGGCCTACAACGATTGCCATGGCCGAAGGACAAGTCACCTACCGGATTTTTGACGAAGCCGGAAAAATCGACATCAACGAAGCGCCGGTGGAGCTTATCCGCCCGGCCATGCAGGCAGTTGGTCAGCGAGCTGGTTTCGATGCGTTCGACGCGTCGAACATCGCTGAGGCGATCGTGGCCAATCGTGGACAACAGGAACGCACCCTGTACCAAATCCTGTCGGATGCGGGGCTGGGTCCGCGCGCCGCGGAAATCGCGATGGAGAGCTTCACCGCCTACAACTTCTCCCGTCAGGTCAATCCACGCACGGCACCTGTGAACGTGCTTGCGGTAATACCCGGGCTCGGGCCCGGCGATGTCGAGGATATCATATCGCGACGGCGCCTCGGCCAGCCAATGCCGCGTCTTGGGACGGCCTCGATTTGGTTGGCAGAGCTTGAAGGACCGAGTTTCACCATCGTTTCGGATGCGACAATGGCTGGAGGGGCCCGCGCACGAATGGTTGCTTTGGTTGCAACTGAAGGCCTGTCGTTCCGGGGTGGTCTCACCCGATACGAAATTCTGAACGTGCGGATCGAGCGGTAGCCAGTCTTGCCGCCGGAGTTCACCTGGACGATTGCGGCAGCCGCCATTGCGGTAGGAGCGCTCGTTTCCGGCCCTTTGCGCATAGCCGCACGCATTCCGTTGCGCCGGTTCGGCGGTCTGAACGCTGCACGGCGCTGGGCGCGCGCGTCGGCCATGGGTTTTGTCCTGGGGACCGGGTTGGCGATCCTGTGGCTCGGGACCGCGTTTGATCCGATCACGGCGAACATAGCCGCCGTCATGGGTTTGCTTGTACCCCTCGCTCTCACAGACGCAGGCTGGCGATGGTTACCCCTGTCCTGGACCCTTGGTGTTGGTGCGATCGCAATCGCATTTGCGGCGCAGAACGACGCGATCGTGACGGCTGCTCTTACCGCCGTCGGAACTGCGGCGACACTCTTGGGCCTAAAATTCGCGGTCGAAACCCTCTTCGGCCGAGACGGGATGGGAACAGGCGATGTTATTTTGGCCACAAGCCTTGCCCCGATCACCGGGCCGTGGGGGATTGCTGTTTGTCTAGGTCTTGCGTCTCTGACCGGTCTTACGGACGAGGTCCTGTGGCGCAGAGGAAAAAGAGCGGAATTACGTCAGAGATACGGCGTGGCTTTTGGAACACATATTATTGGGGTTTTCTCATTGCTTTGGCTTTTCAAAGCCTTCTAACCCGGCATCGATGCTAACTTATCCACAATAATTAAATCAGCGCGTCGAGCAGCAGTGCGCGCAACACTCTGAGGTGGGTGAGATGAAGAAACTTATCGCGTTCGCGGCGGTTGCCGCGACTGTCAGTGGTTGTGCAGAACTTTACACGACAGATGAAGGGACACGCGGCGGGCTCATGCCGTCTTGGCGCGCGTCAACAATTCTTGGCGGTGGGGACGGCAACGCAACCGACCGCCGAGAAGGACGGGTCACGGGGACACAAAGAGTCGAAGCTGGACAGGGAACAATTTATCCCGGCCGAAACCCGCTTTTCCGGGACAGCGACTTTGTAAACGAGAACGGCGAACGCACGGTATCGCTGAACCTCGTGGACGTAAGCGTCTCGGAAGCCGCGCAGGCCATCCTCGGCGAGCTTCTTAATGAAAACTATGTGCTCGATCCCGGTGTCTCGGGCACCGTCAACATTCGCTCAACCCGGCCAATCAGCCGGACAACCGCGATCGAAGTCTTCGAACTCGCGCTACGACAGAACAACGCGGCCCTGATCCGGCGCGGCGAAGTCTTCGCGATCACGCCGCTCTCGGGCGATCTTTCCATCGGTGCGTCGACATCGCGCGATGTTCTTCCGGGGTACACGCTTCGGGTTATTCCGCTGGAAAACATTGGCGCACAGGAAATGGCCGCAATTCTTCAGCCGTTTGCAGGCGACGGCATTGTCGGCATCGACGCTCAGCGCAACATCATCGTTTTGGCTGGCACTTCGGTTGACCAACGCGCATGGCAAAAGACGATCGACAGCTTTGATGTGGATTGGCTGGCTAACCGATCGGTTGGGATCTTCCCGATCAGCGGCCGCTCGGCCCAATCCATCGTTTCGGGCCTCGAACTTGTTGTCGAAACGGACGAAAACTTCGAACCCTTGGTGGTTTTCCAAGTAATCCCGGAGAACAACTCGATCCTCGCAGTCGCAAAAACGCCACGCGCCCTTCAGAACATCTCGAACTGGGTTCAGCGTCTGACCGCGGAAGGGGCCAACGACGCGCAGGTCTACTCTTACGACATGAAGTTTGCCCGCGCATCGGTCGTCGCTCCGACGCTGGCCGAAATCCTCGGGATCCAGGTCACCACCGTCGCCAGCGAAGCGGACGCGAGTGCCGAAGTGGACCCGACCGCCGCAACAACCGGCGCTGCGACCCTGGACCAAAACGCCACGCGGATCGTGGCATCCGAAGCCACCAACACGCTTCTGATCCGGGCAACGCGTGAGGAATACGAGCGCGTACTGGGAATGCTTCACCGATTGGACGTACCGCCGCGCCAGGTCCTCGTCGAGGCCAACATCGTCGAGGTCCGCTTGACGGATGATCTGCGGTATGGCGTTCAGTGGTTCTTCGAGGACGGCAACTCGTCAATCTCACTTGACAACAACGCAACCGCCGGACTGCAGCAAACGCTTCCCGGCTTCAACGCGGTCTTTGACGAAGCGCCTCGCGCGGTCATCGATGCCCTTGATGACGTAACATCGGTCAACGTGGTTTCGTCACCCAACTTGATGATCCTGAACAACGAAAGCGCCCGCCTTGTCGTAGGCGACCAGATCCCTGTGGCGACGCAGCAGGCTCAGGACGGGACCCAGAACGACGAAGTCTTTGTCTCGACGGTCGAGTTCCGGGACACCGGTGTGATCTTCGAGGTAACGCCGCGGATCAACTCGTCGGGTTCGGTTGTTCTTGATATCACGCAGGAGATCTCGACGGTCGCCGCTGAAGATGCGGAAACGCTGACGCCGACGATCTCGCAGCGGGTCATTTCGAGTTCTGTCGCCGTGGACAGCGGTGAGACGATCGCGCTTGGCGGCCTGTTCTCGACCAGCCAGACACGAGGCAACTCGGGCGTTCCGGGCCTGAAGGACATCCCGGTCGCGGGCAAGCTCTTCGGACGGACCTCGGAAAACTCGGACTCGACCGAACTTCTGGTTCTGATCACGCCGCGCATCGTCAACGACGTGATGGACGCCCGCCGGGTCACTCGCCAGCTTCGGAACCGCGTTCGGGATCTGCGGCTTGATGATGCGACGCTGTCGACGGCTATTCAGGTTCCGTCGCTCGCAACGCAGAACTCAGCTTACGTCAGCCAGCTTGACGGACAAACGGTGGCGACTGCCGCACCTGAGCCTGCAAGCCGGTCCAATGCGGCGGCAGCCCTTCCTGCACCGCAGCCTCAGGCCGCAGTGGCGACCAGCACGCTTCCAGCCAACACTGGAGGCGGTCAGTACTACGCATATCTCGGGTCGTTCGGTTCCGAGACAGCAGCCAAGCAGCACTGGCAAAGCCTTGCGGTCAACAACGCGGCGATCCTGAAAGGTGTCGAGCCTCGCTATGAGAAAGCTGGATCGATGACAGCCGTCGCAATCGGACCCTTCATGCAGAACGTCGCCACCGAGATGTGCGTCCGCATCAAGACCGAGTGCTATACCGCCGTCGCCAACTAAAGACCGACCCACCAGGTGTACGGCGAGGGGCCCGCGCGCACACGCGGGCCCCATTTACTTTCTTGGACTATTCCTGCGCTCGCAGGACCGTGGCCGGGCGTGCCGCCAGCGGCCTCCAGGCGAAGACCACTCCGGCCAAAAGCGTCAAAAGAAGGCCGCCCAGCACGATCGCCAATGCCGAAACCGGCTCGAAGATATAATCAGTTTCCATCACGAAAGTCATGACACCCCATCCCGCGGCCATGCCCGCGACCACCGCAACAAATCCCGCTGCAGCGCCGAGGATCGCTGATCGCAAGGCGAAATTCACAAGAATGTCTCCGCGCGATGCACCGAGTGTCTTCAGGATCGCAGCCTCGTAGGTCCGGGCACGCTCTCCCGCCGCAGCGGTCCCAACCAAAACCACCGCACCTGTCACAAGGGTGGCGAGCGCACCATAAGTCACGGCCGCAGCGATACCCGCGAGGATCTCGGACACCCGATCAATGGCATCGCGGACCCGGATTGCGGTCACATTCGGAAAGGTCTCTGAGACTCCGCGAAGAATGGCCGCGTCTGCCGATGCATCGCCGTAGATGGTGGCGATGTGCGAGTGCGGGGCCCCTGCCAATGCCGATGCGTTCATCGACAGAATAAAACCAATCCCAGCTGTGGAAAAATCGACCTCTCGAAAATTCGCAACTTCGGCCACGATATCTCGACCAAGGACGTTGATCGTCAGAAGGTCCCCCAACTCAAGCCCAAGCTCCGCGCCTTCCTCAGATGCAAAACTGACCAACGGCGGGCCTGCATAATCCTCAGGCCACCACGCGCCGTCTGTTACAACCGCGTTCTCCGGTTGGGCAGTCGAGTACGTGATTCCGCGATCCCCTTCGAGAACCCAGTGATCCCCGGCGACGCTTCGCGCCTCCTCCCCATTGATCCGTGTTATGATGCCGCGCAGCATTGGCGCGCTCTGGACATCTGTCACCCGATCGTCACTTCCGAGAAAATCACGCAACGGTTGCAGTTGATCGGTTTGGATATCGACCACGAAGAACGAAGGCGCCACTTCGGGCAGGTCACGCGCTATTGCTCCACGAAGGTTAGCATCGATTTGGCCAATCGTGGCGAGCACGGTCAGACCAAGCCCTAGTGAAAGGACAACCGACGTAGCCTCGCCCCCCGGGCCGCCGACCGACCCCAATGCGTGGCGCAAACCGGTCGGACCGCGAAAGGCCTTGGATCGCGCCAGTCGGCCCGCAAGACGCCTCACGCCCATGGCCGCAAGAAGAAGGGCCGCAAATGCGCCCAAGAGCCCAAGCGCGGTCCACACCGTAAGCGCAATCAGGCCCGATAGAAGTGCTGCAACCGCAACGAGCACTACGAGAGCTCCCACGGTTAGGACGATCCAGATCGAGCGTGGCAATCGCCGGATGCCCAAGGCCTGATCCCTAAAAAGGGTGGTGGCCCGAACATCCTCTGTCCGGGCGAGCGGCCACATCGTGAAGACCATCGTCGCCAGCGCACCGTAGAGCGCAGCCTCCGCGAGCGCGGCAGGATAGATGCGGATATCCACGGGCAGAGGAAGGCGCGCCGCGATGACCGGCTCGAAGAGAACCGGGATGACACCCCCCAAAGCAACACCGACGAGGATTCCGATCAGCGCAAGAGCCCCGATTTGCAGAAGATAGGTTTGGAACACGGTGCGTGACTCAGCCCCGAGTGTCTTCAGGACGGCAATGACCGCGGTCTTTTCCCACAGATAGGCACGAACGGCGGCGGCAACACCGACGCCGCCCACGGCAAGCCCAGCCAGACCGACAAGCACCAGGAACGAGGCAAGGCGATCGACGAACTCTGTGACGCCGGGTGCCCCATTCCGCCGATCCTGCCAACGCACTCCCGATCCGGACAAGGCGGTCTCTGCCGCCTCAGACAAAGCATCAAGATTGGCCGACTCGCTCAATGCCAGCCGGTACTCGGTCTCGAACAAGGTACCTGGCGCCAATAGTCCTGCATTGTCGAGAGCAGCGGTCTGAACAAGTGTCCGCGGTCCAAGCGCAAAACCACCAGTCGCGGAATCCGGTTCTCGGACAAGAGCCGACATCAAGACGAAATCCTGCGTCCCAAGCCGAAATACCTCGCCTATGGAAAGCCCCAGACGTTCAATCAACACAGGGTCCATTGCGGCACCCGGAAGATCGCCGTCACCGGCGAAGACGTCGGCGAGCGGAATGTCCGGAGCCAGAATTGGTGCACCGTAAATCGGGTACTCTCCATCCACCGCTTTGATCTGCGTCAGCCCGCGCTCGGCGCTCTGCCCTGCGCCTACAACGGCCATGGATCGAAAATCGACCACCTCGGAAACTCTGTCAGAGGCGCCCTCGATCCATGCGCGTTCCTCGGGATCTGCATAACGATAGGTAAAGGTCAGTTTGGCGTCGCCGCCGAGGATGGTCGCGCCCTCAGACGCAATCCCGGTCTGGATTGCATCGCGAACGGACCCGACACCGGCAATGGCGGCGACGCCCAGAGCGAGACAGGCGAGGAATACTCGAAACCCCTTGAGGCCACCTCGCAACTCTCGGCGTGCGATGCGAACCGCTATCATCAGGCTCATTCGGCCGCCCGTGGTTCGGCTTGGATCGCAACCTCACCGTCGTGCAGCGTTACGACCCGATCGCATCTTTGCGCCAGTTCGGGCGCGTGGGTAACAAGCACAAGCGTCGCGCCGTGGCGATCGCGTAGCCCAAAGAGCAGATCCATGATGGCACGGCCGTTGACACTGTCGAGATTGCCGGTCGGTTCATCCGCGAGAAGGATCTTCGGGCGCGGCGCAGCGGCCCGGGCTAATGCGACGCGCTGTTGTTCGCCACCGGACAATTGTGCCGGGTAGTGCCCGGTGCGATCCGAGAGCCCCACTACCGAAAGTTCCTCGCGCGCGCGGTCGAAGGCATTCGGAGCACCGGCAAGCTCAAGCGGCGTTGCAACATTCTCAAGCGCAGTCATCGTCGGGATCAGGTGAAACGACTGGAAGACAATCCCCATGCGATCGCGCCGGAACCGTGCCAACGCATCTTCGTTCATGGGCGATAGATCCTGTCCCATCGCGGTGACGCGACCCGACGTAGCGCGTTCCAGCCCACCCATGATCATAAGAAGCGAGGACTTTCCCGAGCCCGAGGGGCCCACCAAACCCACAGTTTCGCCCGCGTTCACATCCAGGGACACACCTTTGAGGATCTCCACCGGACCGGCATTGCCTTCGAGCGTCAGGTGCACATCTTCAAGAGACAAAATGGGTTCGGGCATAGAAGGAGGCCTTGGAATTGCGCAACACTTGGGGATATGGGGCGGCTCGGATGACGAACAAGCTTCTGATCGGCGTCACGGCGCTTTGTCTTGCTGCGCCAGCCGTCGCTGAGACCGTTGTTATTGCCGCCCTTGGCGACAGCCTAACCCAAGGCTTCGGGCTTCCACCTGAAGATGCTTTCGTTCCCGAGCTTCAGCGATGGCTTGACGCTGGCGGCGCGGACGTGCGGATTATAAACGCCGGAGTATCCGGCGACACCACCGCAGGCGGTCTCGCCCGGGTCGGCTGGACCCTTACGCCAGAGGTCGACGCATTGATCGTTGCGCTTGGCGGAAACGATTTGCTGCGCGGGCTCGATCCCGCCCTGAGCAGACGGAATATCGAAGGGATCCTTCAGGTCGCTTCCGAGGCCGGAGTCGCGACCATGGTGGTTGGCATGAACGCACCGGGCAACTACGGCCCGGAATTCAAAGACGCGTTCGACGCCATATTCCCCGATCTCGCAGAAGCCTATGGCAGCGTCTATTACCCTAATTTCCTCGCTCCGATCGAAGCGCAGGACGACCGCGATCAGGCCCTCGCGCAACTCATGCAGGCAGACCGCATTCACCCCAATGCGACCGGGGTAGATATGATCGTAGAGGCCATGGGTCCCAGTGTTCTGGAGCTCATCGCGGCCGCGCAGAATGAATGAGATTACGGGCTCAAATTAAGAACAATCAATGCTCTTTGGCTGCATTGTTCCGAACTACGGAACTTCAACCGATAACGCTCGGCACGGTCGTGCCAGTGGCCGTTCGGTTCCATAATTTTGCCATAGAATCGGGACTTTCACTGGTACTGCCGGGGACGCTGCCTACCTTTTTCCTTCGGCGCAACACGAGCGAGGGGATGCGCAATGAGTTTCGCTGCCAGCGGTCTCAAATGGGGAACGCCAACGTTGGGTGAGCCCAGTGGTACGGTGTATTGGTCCGCAGACATCGACACCGGCATCAACTACAACTCCGCGCTCTATAGCCAATCCGAATTCGATCAGGCTCTCGCAGATGCTTTTCAGGCTTGGGAAGACGTCTCGGGCGTCGATTTCGAGATGGCGAGCGGATCCAACTCGGCCGATATCAGCGTGTCCATGGGCGCGCTGTCAGGTTCGACCGTCGGGCTAGCACAGGTCACGTACAATATCAGCACGCTCGAGATCTCAGAGGCTGAGATTACGCTGGACAGTCTTGAAGGCTGGGCACCCGAGGGCGAGACGGATCTGTCGTTCTATGCCGTTGCCCTGCACGAGATCGGGCATGCAATCGGTCTTGATCACGTGGCGGACACGACAGAGATCATGAATTCGTTTGTTGCCGCTGATGATCTCGGCGACGGCGACATCGAAGGCGCACGCTACATCTACGGGAATGACGGGGGTTCCGGGCCAGCACCGGGCGGAGCAGTTGGCCCATCGTCGTCAAGCAGCGACGAAAATGACGACGATGATGGAGGCGGCTTCTTTCAATGGATCTTCGATCTCTTTGCATCAATTTTTGGAGGCGGAGACGATGACGATTCCAGTTCGTCGGCGGTGACCGCCGATACGTCGATGGACACGCTGGAACATGAAGCCGGATGCGGGTGTGATGCCTGTACGAGTGCCGATCACAATCACGCAGATCATGACCACGACGTTCAGGTGGAAGTGGTGAACGGCCAGACGATGGCAACCGTCACACACACGCTCGAACTCCCGGAAGGAATGGAATCGAGCGATCCCACAAACACAGGGACAAGTGACGATACACATCCGGATGGCTGTGGATGCGGATCCTGCCAAACGGCCCTTGCCTCCTCTGCAGACGATGGAACCGGATCGCAAGTGATCGACGACCTTTTCGCTAGCGTGACGCACACGCTTGACGAAGAAGCAGAGGATCCACTTCTAAGCGATTTGATCCCATGTACGGGCCTTATCGGCGAAGATGATCCATACTTGGAGGTCGAAGAAGACATCGAGGAAGAAGACGAGATCTTCTTGGTCTAGCCGCCGACTTACCTCCAGTCGAAAAAGTCAGGCCCTGCCCGATCCAAGAGTCTGCGGGCCAGATCCGCGCCAAGGGCGACCGCGTCCGAGACATCTCCGTGGGCTTCATCGGCGACCACGTCGGTACCATCCGTTCTCAGGATTTCGCCGCGAAGGCGGATCCCATGACCATCAAGCTCGGCAAGGCCGGCGATCGGCGTTTCACAGGACCCGTCCAAACCGGCCAAAAACTCGCGTTCGGCGGCCAGTCGGACCCCGGTTTCTGTGTCATGGATGGCCTCGAGCATAGCGGCTGCACGGTGGTCTTCGACGCGTCGCTCTATCCCGATCGCCCCTTGCGCAATGGCTGGCAGCATCGAGTCCGTATTGATCGGGCTGGCGGCAACTTCTGACAGACCCAGTCTGTTCAGCCCGGCCTGCGCGAGGAACGTGCAAACCGCGAGGCCGTCCTCCAGCTTCCGAAGTCGCGTCTGCACGTTGCCGCGAAACTCGACTGCAGTCAGATCGGGACGCCGGTGCAAGAGCTGGGCGCGACGTCGAAGGCTGGACGTCCCGACAACTGCGCCTTCAGGAATTGCATCGAACCCAATGCCCGAGAGCGACACAAGCGCATCCCGGGTATCTTCACGCGGCAACATGCAATCGATGACCAACCCGCCCGGCTGGACCGTGGGCATGTCCTTCATCGAATGCACCGCGATGTCGATGTCGCCCGATAGCAGGTCGTCTTCGATTTCCCGCGTGAACAATCCTTTGCCCCCTATGTCTTTCAGGGGCCGGTCAAGCACGCGATCGCCGGTTGTTTTGATGACGACAATGTCAAACGCTTCCGCAGGGAGCTCAAAGACTTCTGCAAGGCGGGTGCGCGTCTCGTGCGCTTGGGCAAGTGCCAAAGGAGAACCGCGGGTGCCAATCCGCAAGGGTGTTTCAGGCGACGGGGCGTTCATACTCATACCGCCACCCTTAGCGCTGCTGTAGGGCGGGGGCAACGCTGCAGCTGTCAATTTGGCTTGACATTCAGAGGATGTCGCTGGACGCCTTAGGTCGATGAAATCGCGGGGAATTCCATGCAGGCCGAGAAGACACTCCTGAAAGCACTGTCCGGGCAACGTGTGGACCCTCCGCCGGTATGGATGATGCGACAGGCAGGGCGTTATCTTCCCGAGTACCGGGCGACTCGTGCCAAGGCCGGTGACTTTCTTTCGCTGTGTTACACGCCGGACCTCGCGGCCGAGGTGACCCTACAGCCGATACGGCGATACGGCTTTGATGCCGCAATACTCTTTGCGGACATTCTTCTCGTTCCTCAGGCTCTGGGCAGCGAACTCTGGTTCGTAACTGGCGAAGGGCCAAGGCTATCAACAATAGGCGGTGCCGAGGACCTGGCCAAATTGAAGCCTGTCGATGCCATTCACGAGACGCTCGGTCCGGTCTACGAGACCGTCTCGATTCTTGCACGCGAACTGCCATCCGAGACAGCGCTGATCGGCTTTGCCGGCGCGCCTTGGACTGTTGCAACTTACATGATTGCGGGGCGCGGCACTCCGGATCAGGCGCCGGCACATGCATTGAAGGACGGGGATCGAGCAGTTTTTGACGCGCTGATTGATCTGATCACCGATGCAACCATCGTTTATCTTTCGCGCCAGATCGAAGTCGGTGCGGAAGTTATAAAGTTGTTCGACAGCTGGGCTGGATCGCTCTCCGGCGACGACTTCGACCGGTATTCGGTCACACCGGCACGAAAGATAATCTCGGCGCTAAAGGCGACGTATCCCGATATCCCGGTTATCGCCTTCCCACGCGAAGCGGGGAACGGATACATCGGCTTCGCAGCCGCGACCGGCGCCGACGCTGTCGCCATCGACAATTCAGTAGCCACGACGTGGGCGGCTGAGTACGTGCAATCTGAGATTTGCGTTCAAGGTAACCTAGACCCCAAGCACATGGTGACTGGGGGCCAAGACCTAATCGATGAAACCAAGGCGATCGTCGAAGCATTTCGTGGCGGGCCACACATCTTCAACCTTGGCCACGGCATCACGCCGGATGCCGATCCGGAGAATGTGCACCTTATGCTAGATGCGATCCGCGGCTAGGTCGCAAGTGCAAGCGCTGCAAGAAGGACGGCAACTTCGCCATATTGCTGAAGCGCGCCTAGCGTGTCTCCGGTATAGCCGCCAAGCCGCCGCGCATGAAACGCATGTAGGATTAGCGCCAGCGCGAGACCCGCAACCGCGATTATCGGAAGAGCCATATCCGTCGAGCCAAGTCCGACAAGGGCCGCGGCGGACAAGGCAAGAGCCATGGCAACATTGGAACGTGTGGCGGCCGACGAGACCGAGGCTGCGGCCCCCTCGGCCCGCGCATACGGGTGAAGCGCCATTGCGAGAATGATCAATCCACGGCTTGCCGAATGTGCCGCGATCAGCCCCAACACCGCGACAGCTGGCACCAAGGAGGACAGGGTTGCCGACTTCAGGCCAAGGGCGACAACAAGCGAAAGCGCACCGAAGCTGCCAAGACGGCTGTCCCGCATCACATCAAGCGCACTGTCCCTACTGGCCCCCATCCCGTCCCATGTATCTGCAAGACCGTCTTCGTGCAGCGCACCGGTCAGAACCATGGTCAAGGCAATTGCCAGGATCGCCGACACCGTGGCTCCAAAGACCGGGGATACCGCAACGAAAGCCAAGCCGGCGACTAGTCCAAGGCCCGCGCCGACGGCTGGGTAGTATTTCAGGCTGGCCCTTGCTGCATCTTCGGACCAAGCTGCACGCACGGGGATCCGCGTCAGAAATTCGATTGCGGCCAGAAAAGCGCGGCCTTCTTTTTTCAGGTCCATTTCGCAATCGGTGGCAGGCTCATCAGAACGGCATTGGCATCATGCCCGGTCGCAAGCCCGAATTTCGTCCCTCGATCGTAGACTAGGTTGTACTCGGCATACAGCCCGCGATGAACCAACTGCACTTCGCGGTCAGCCTCGGTCCAAGGGGTGCCACGGCGCCGGTCGACGATAGGCAGAAACGCTTCGAGAAACGCACGTCCGGCGTCTTGTGTGAACGCAAAGTCCGCTTCCCAATCTCCGGTGTTGTGATCATCGAAAAAGATACCGCCAACCCCACGTGCCCGGCTACGATGCGGGATGAAAAAGTACTCGTCCGCCCAGGCCTTGAACTTTTGGTAGTACTCTGCGTCATGGGGTGCGCATCTCGCCTCGAGCGCAGCGTGAAACGAAGTGGTGTCCTCTGCATACTCGATGCACGGATTCAAATCCGACCCCCCGCCGAACCACCAGGCATGCGGCGTCCAGAACATGCGGGTGTTCATGTGAACTGCGGGAACATGCGGGTTCCGCATGTGGGCGACAAGGCTGATGCCCGACGCCCAGAACCGCGGATCGTCGTCCATGCCCGGAACGCCACGCGCCGCCATGGCTTTTTGCGCGGCAGACCCAAGTTCGCCGTAAACCTCAGACACATTGACGCCCACTTTCTCGAAAACCCGGCCGCCGCGCATAACGCTCATCAAGCCGCCGCCGGCATCATCACCGTTGTCTGACGCCCGCCGGGTTTCTGAGACGTCGAACTTTGCGGGGCCAATCTCTGCGTCAGGTCCGACGGTATGGCGAGTTTCCAAGTCCTCAAATGCAGCAACAATGCCGTCACGCAGTTCGCGAAACCACGCCGCTGCACGTGTCTTTCTCTCGTCCATCGTCGCGTCCACGGCACACTCCCCCAAAATGTCGGCGCTTTAATGCGCCGGTGCATTCACGGCGTCAACAAGCGTACGTCCGCCATCGACCGTGAGGATCTGTCCGGTCATGAACTGCGCACCGTCCGACGCAAGAAACTGCGCCGCCTCGGCGACCTCGCTCGCGCTGGCGATGCGCCCAAGAGGCGTCCGATCAATGATCTCTGTGCGGTAGTCTCCGTGATCCTTGATCGCGCCCTGAAGCGATGCACTCATGACGCTGCCCAAGGCAACCGCATTCACACGAATTCTGTGGGGCGCGAGCACGACGGCAAGCGACCGGGTCATCTGCTCGAGAGCCGCAGAGCTGACGGAATAGGCCAGAAGCTCTGGCTGCGTGCGTCGGGCGGCCACCGACGACAGGTTGATTATGGAACCGGCCGGCGCACTGTCATCTCCGGCTTGTTCGGCCTGCTTGATCATGCGACGCGCAAAAAGCTGTGACAAGCGGAGCGACGTCATTAGGTTTTGATTCAAGAGTTCTTGGACCGCGTCGTCGTCCGGGTTCAAGGGATCCGCGGTCCGTACTTGGCGGCTGCCGTTCACAAGTATGTCCACACGATCAAACGCATCGATCGTGAAGGACAGAAGGTTTGCAATCGTCAGCTTCTCGCGAAGATCTCCTGCGAACGCCCGGATATTGCCGTCCTCGGGCAAGTTGGTCCCAAGTTCGGCCTCTAGTTTGCGTTCGTCCATATCCGCGAAGACGACATTGGCGTCACGGTCGGCGAAGTGCCGTGCGATCGCGAGCCCCACGCCATTTGCCGCGCCTGTCACAACGGCGGTTTTGCCAGAAATTCCGAAAGACATAGGAAGGGCCCCCTAGGCGCTGCGGTGGCGAGGACCGCTCGCGTGAAAGAGTTTGTAGCGTGGATCGCCGGGAAGTTCACGAACGTTCTGAAAGGCATCGCTCAGCGTCGCCTCGTAAGGAAGGTGTCGATTGGCCACCATCCAGAGATCTCCTCTTGGTGTCAGGATGCGCGAAGCGTTTTCGATAAAGCGGCGCCCCAGTTCTGGCGACCCCGCGGCGCCGTTGTGAAACGGCGGGTTCATCACAACCGCATCACAAGCTACATCTGGCCGCCAATCTGTGGCGTCTGCCCAATGGAACCGCGCGCGGTCGTCGTCCACGTTCGATCGCGCGCAATCCAGCGCCACGCCATCCGCTTCCACCACATCAAGCAGCTCAAGTTGCGCGCTGCGCTCAAGCAGCTGAGCCGACAAGTAGCCCCAACTGGCACCCAGATCCGCAACATGACGCCCCAACTTATGAGGCAGAGCCTCGACCAACAGAACAGACCCCGGATCAGGCCCATCGGCAGAGAACGTGCCGGCCGCGGTACGATAACCCGAAACGTGTTGAGGCGGCGATCGCCAATCGCTCAGGTCCTGACCCGGGGCGAGACTGAAGATCTTTCCGTGTGCCTTCGCGATAGGCAGGCCGACATCTGCCCTTGCTTTCAGGTCTCGGTAAATGCTGTCTACGCCCGAAGTCTTTTCCCCATCTATCCAGATCTCGGCCCCTGTTTCTGCCGCAGTGGCCAACATATCTCGCGCCGCCACTTTTGCTCGGGGGAGAACCACGATCAAAAGGCGGGTGCCCGATAGGATGCCCGACTCCACCCGGTAGCCGGAAACAAGAAACGCATCGACATCGGGTTTCCAGCGGGAAACCAGTGTCAGTCGGTCGCTGGGAAGCGAACCGAGATCATATCGGGCCCCGGCGCCAACCACGCCGATCTCGCCCGTTTCGGGTAATGCGAGTGCTCCCGATTCAATTGCAAAGGTCAGCCGAGACAGGTGGGCCAAAAGGTACACAAGGTCGCGCGGTCGCGATCCCTATTCCTTTTCCATGGTGCATTGAAGCGGGTGTTGGTGGCGGCGTGCGAAATCCATCACTTGACCGACCTTGGTCTCGGCGACCTCGTGGCTGAAGACGCCAACGACGGCTACACCCTTCTTGTGCACGGTTAGCATCAGCTCAAATGCCTGTGCGTGCGTCATGCCAAAAAACCGTTCCAGAACATGAACAACAAATTCCATTGGCGTGAAATCGTCGTTCAGCAACAACACCTTATATAGCGGCGGACGCTGAGTCTTTGTCCGCGTCTCAAGAAGAACGCCGGCATCGTCCCCGTTGCGCTTGACGGGCTCATCATCCTTCTCGGATAGCTTATGCAAAATCGAAATCGACAAGTGTCCTGCAATCGGGCTCGTGGTCGGCCGCGGCGACAATATAGGCGCCGTACGACGTGTGAAAAGAGGGAAGAACGGAGGATCTTCGACTTGTCCACTGGAATCTCGGTTGTCGGGCTCGATGCCGACGACACACTCTGGGAAAACGAAACCTTCTTTCGCCTGACACAAGACCGGTTCGCTGAGCTTCTCAAGGACCATGTCGACGGTGATCACCTCATGGATAGACTGCTTGAAGCAGAGACACGGAATATCGGCCATTACGGGTTTGGCATCAAAGGCTTCGTTCTCTCTATGATCGAGACCGCGCTGGACGTTACCGGGGACCGCGTGCCCGCTTCTGTCATACGCGAGCTGGTCAATGCAGGTCAGGAAATGTTGCAACACCCGGTGCGCCTGCTGCCCCACGCCGCCGAGGTTGTCGACGAATTGTCTGCACATCACGAACTGGTGCTGATTACCAAGGGTGATTTGCTGCATCAGGAACAGAAGATTGCGCGGTCCGGTCTGGGCGATCAGTTCGACAGAGTTGAAATCGTTTCCACCAAAACCGTCTCGACCTACCAAAGAATCTTCGGGTCCCAGACCGAAGCCGCGATGATGGTCGGGGATTCCATGGCTTCCGACGTGCGACCGGCGCTTTCCGCGGGCGCTTGGGGTGTGTTCGTGCCGACGGGGCGGGCCTGGGCTCTTGAAGCTGCCGATCCCCCGGAAGACCCCAGCAGATACTTTGAGATATGCGATCTGGGCGAGCTGCCCGGCGTCATTCGCCAGATTTGATGATTGGCCTGCAACACGTTGCCGTTTCGTTGAAATTCGAGTTTTCCACAACTCCGAAGCTGTGCTAGATTAAGGATAATATTGACGGATCGGGCGTAGACCCGGCCGCAGAGGCAGGCAAAGGCAGTTTCGATGGCAAAACGCCGGGGACAGTACGCGCGCGGCGCGTTCCCACTTCTTTTGATGTTGTTTTTTATCGCACCTGCGGTCGTAGCCGCCGCGCCCTACGCCGCAATGGTCATGGACGCGCGAACGGGTGAGGTTCTGCACTCGCGAAACGCGGATACCCGGCTCCATCCGGCTTCGCTAACGAAGATGATGACGCTCTACGTCGCGTTTGAGGCGGTTTCACGAGGTGAGATTTCGCTTGATACACGCGTCCGGATCAGTCCCAAGGCTGCCGCCGAACCCCCGTCGAAGCTGGGGCTCAAGTCGGGTCAGCAGATCGCACTTCGGTACCTGATACGCGCTGCAGCGGTTAAATCCGCCAACGACGCCGCCACAGCAATCGGTGAAGCCATTTCCGGGTCCGAGGCGGCCTTTGCGCGCCGTATGAACCGCACCGCACGTGCTCTTGGCATGACGCGAACCACCTTCAAGAATGCTCATGGACTGACCGAGGCCGGCCATATGTCCACGGCGCGCGACATGACCATCATGGGCCGACGGCTGTTCTACGACTTCCCTGAGTACTACAATATCTTCTCGCGCGTTTCGACGGATGCGGGTGTCAAGAATGTATCGAACACCAATGGCCGGCTCCTGTCCAACTACCGCGGCGCAGACGGCATCAAGACCGGCTACACTCGGGCCGCAGGCTACAACCTCGTTGCTTCGGCTGAGCGAGGAAGCGAAAGGATTATCGCAACGGTTTTTGGCGGGCGATCCACCGCCTCACGCAATGCTCGCGTTGCGGAGCTGCTTGACATGGGGTTCGACAGAGCACCGTCTCGCGTTGCCATCCGGAAACCCGCCCCACCGGCCTATGAAGGAAACGGCAAGTCGGTTCGGCTAACCGGCGCGATCGTGAAAAGTCCTCGGCCAGTGCGCCGACCACTGCCAGGCGCGCCTACTGTCAATGAAGACGTCCTGGTGGCAATGCGCGAGGACATCGATGTCGCGCTTGCACTAGTAGACATTGAGCAGACCCGAGCCCCGCTACCAATCATAGATCTCAACGCGGTCCAGGGCAGTCTGACTGCCGTGCCCCGCCCCCCTGTGCGCCCGGCCCGTCGTCGCATTGCCGAAGTCCCGAAGGAACCAGTCTCGGCGCGGTTGTCGACGTCCGGCGGTCGCCACTGGGCCATCACCGTGGGTCGGTACACGACCCGCCACGAAGCAGAACGCATTCTGCTTCAGACCGCGCTGCTCGAAATCGGAACCCTTGATGAAGCTCTACGGAAAGTGGTTCAGAAGCCTGCCGGTTGGGAGGCAAATTTCGTTGGTCTCTCCGAGGATCAGGCAGACATGGCCTGCCGTCGGCTTCTTGCGCGACGTCTCGCCTGCGAAACCGTCGGCCCGGGTTAGAAGCTACTCAGCGGCGACATGGTCCACGTCGAAAGCCGCCGCCATTAGCGCACGGGTATAGGACGTTTTGGGCGCGTCAAAAATCTGCGCTGCGTCCCCTGTCTCGACGATATCGCCGCGCTGCATCACGAGCACCTTGTGGGCAAGAGCGCGCACAACCTTCAAGTCGTGGCTTATGAAGATATAGGCCAAGGAGAACTTCTGCTGGAGGTTCCGCAGTAGTTCAACGATCTGCACTTGTACGGTCATGTCGAGAGCTGATGTTGGCTCGTCAAGAACAACCAGCCGGGGTCTCAGGATCATTGCGCGGGCAATCGCGATACGCTGCCGCTGACCGCCTGAAAATTCATGCGGATATCGGTGCATGGTCATTGGGTCCAGTCCCACCTCGACCATGATTTCGGCGACCATCTCGGACGGATTCCGTCCCGGCTCGGTCCCGTGTACAGTCAAGCCCTCTGCGATGATCTCTTCCACCGTCATACGAGGAGAAAGCGAGCCGTACGGATCCTGAAAAACGATCTGCATGTCCCGGCGGAGTGGTCGCAGCTTCTTTGTCCGCCAATCCTGAATGTCTTGTCCGAGAAAGACCACCGGACCATTTGACTGGATGAGGCGCATCATCGCAAGCGCAAGCGTGGTCTTGCCGGACCCGCTCTCGCCGACAATTCCGATCGTCTCTCCTGCGCGGACCGAAAATGTCGCCGCGTTCACAGCCTTCACATGCCCGACCGTCTGCTTCAACAAGCCGCGTTGGATCGGGAACCAGATCCGCAGGTCTTCCGTATATGCAATGGTCTCCGCGCCTTCGGGCACAGGATCCGGGTACCCCGCGGCTTCGGCCGATAGTAGCTTGATCGTGTAGGAATGTGTCGGGCGTTCGAAGATCTCGGCGGTCTGTCCGGACTCGACCACCTCCCCGTCTTTCATCACACAGACCCGGTCCGCAAACTTCCGAACAATGCCAAGATCGTGCGTGATGAACAGCATCGACATACCCATGTCGCGCTTCAATTCGGCCAGAAGCTCCAGTATCTGCGCCTGGATCGTCACGTCGAGCGCCGTCGTGGGCTCGTCGGCGATCAACAACTCGGGTCCGTTGGCAAGCGCCATGGCGATCATCACACGCTGGCGCTGCCCGCCCGACAATTGGTGGGGATAAGCGCCAAGGCGCATCTCAGGGTCCTGAATGCCGACCTTGTGCAAAAGCTCAAGGATCCTGGCACGCGCCTCGGGGCCGGTCAGGCCCTGGTGGATCGCGAGGCTTTCACCCAACTGTTTTTCCAGCGTGTGGAGTGGGTTCAGCGACGTCATCGGCTCCTGAAAGATAAAACTGACGTCATTGCCGCGAACACGGCGCAGTTCGGTCTCGTCCACGCCGACCATCTCGGCTCCTCGATAGAGAACCGAACCGCGGATCTCGGCACTACCTGGCAACAACCCCATGGTCGACAAGGCCGACACCGACTTGCCGGACCCGGATTCGCCAACCAAGGCCACAGTTTCGCCGGCATGAATGTCGAACGACACCCCACGCACGGCTGCCGAAACCGCCCCGTCCTGCCGGAAATCCACGTGGAGCTCCCTAACTGAAAGGACTGGATCGCTCACTGAAAGGTCTTTCTCGGGTCGAAGGCGTCACGCACACCCTCGAAGATAAAAACAAGAAGCGAAAGCATGATCGCGAACGTGAAGAAGGCGGTAAAGCCAAGCCACGGCGCCTGCAGGTTCTGCTTGGCCTGAAGTGTGAGCTCACCAAGCGACGGCGCCGAGGACGGCAAGCCGAAGCCAAGGAAATCAAGCGCCGCGAGGCCACCAATCGCCCCGGTTACGATAAAGGGCATCAGCGTTAATGTCGCCACCATCGCATTGGGCAACATGTGACGGAACATGATCGTCCAGTTGGAGACGCCAAGCGCACGCGCCGCCCGGACATACTCGAAGTTGCGCGCCCGCAGAAACTCGGCCCGGACGACGCCAACCAGCGCCGTCCATCCAAATAGGACGCTTAGAATAACCAGCATCCAGAAACTCCGCCCGAAAATCGCGAACATGATGATGATCACGTATAACGACGGCGTCGCCCCCCAGATCTCGATGATCCGCTGGAAGATGAGGTCGAGCCAGCCCCCGAAGAAGCCCTGAACCGCGCCCGCGATGATCCCGATGATGCTCGCGCAGACAGTCACGATCAACGCAAACAGGATCGACAGACGGAAGCCATGAATAACCCGCGCGGCGACGTCGCGGCTTGTATCGTCGGTGCCGAGAATGTTCTGCGATGTCGGCGGCCCGGGCGCCACGCCGCCGGTATCCACGATACTGTCATAGCTATAGGGGATCAGCGGCCAGAGCAGCCAGCCGCGCTGGATATCCGTCCCGTCGACGACATCGTCCGCAGCATCCTCAATCACGCCCTCCGGGTCATCGAAACAGGCATCGAGACCACCCGAGACGATCAGGCACTGGACCTCGACATCGCCGTAGACCGCTTCGGTCCGGAAATCACCCCCGAACGCGGTCTCCGGGTAAAACCGAAAGACGGGCATGTGCAGTTCGCCCTGGTAGCTGACGAGGATCGGTTTGTCGTTTGCGATGAACTCTGCAAAGAGCGACAGACCGAAGAGGACGCTGAAGATAACCAGCGACCAATAGGCGCGGGAATTTCGGCGAAAGTTCCGCCAGCGCCGCTGCCCAAGCGGAGACAGGGTGAATGGCCCCCGCTTCTTTTCGGGAGGCGCGGCTGCGGGCTGTGGCGGGATCGGGTCGAGTTCTTCTGCGACCGCCATGTCAGCGATCCCTCGATTCAAAATCGATCCGCGGATCGACGAAGACATACATCAGGTCCGACAGAATGCCGACGAGCAACCCGATCAGTCCGAAGAAGAACAACGTTCCGAAGATGACCGGATAGTCCCGCGCGACGGCGGCCTCAAACCCGAGGCGACCGAGGCCGTCGAGGGAGAAGATCGTCTCGATTATCAACGACCCACCGAAGAACACACCAATGAACACCGCCGGAAAACCCGCAATCACGATCAGCATCGCGTTCCGAAAAACGTGACCGTAGAGCACGCGGCGCTCACTCAGGCCCTTGGCTTTCGCGGTGACAACGTATTGCTTTTTGATCTCGTCGAGAAAGGAGTTCTTCGTCAAAAGCGTCAGCGTTGCGAAACCGGCAATCGAAGAGGCCAGCACCGGAAGCGCGATGTGCCAGAAATAGTCGCCGACTTTTCCGATCAGGCTCAGGTCCTCGAAATTGTCCGAGGTCAGGCCACGCAGCGGGAAGATCTGGAAGTAGGATCCGCCCGCGAAGAGAACCAGAAGCAGGATCGCGAATAGAAATCCCGGGATCGCATAGCCGACGATGATCAGGCCCGAGGTCCAGGTATCGAAGGGCGTGCCATCCTTGACCGCCTTACGGATGCCAAGAGGGATCGAGACAAGATACGCGACGACCGTCGACCAAAGCCCGAGCGTAATCGAG
>JBCBKU010000031.1:0-22871 GCA_038521345.1 Pseudomonadota bacterium
CAGACCATCCCCCATTCCCGCCGCTATCTAGCGCCCGATACGGCGTCCGTCCAGCGACAGCGTGAGGCAGATTGTCCTAGTGCGACAGTGCTTAACGCAGTTGCCTAGCTCGGTGCGGTCTCTTGCATGGATGGGCGCAGGGCAAAAGCGCGTTCCCAATCCGACAACGAAGACGCCAAGCCACGCCAGTTGCGCGGGCCAAGCCGCAAGTCCAGATAGCCGAGGGCGGCCGCCAACGCGATCTGTCCCGCGTCAACGCGGCCCGAAAGGTGCGCCATCCATCGGCTCTCGATCGTAGTAAGCGCGCGTGCAATCTTCGACCACTGCGCATCAACCCATTGAGCGTTGACCTGATCTTCGCTGCGGTAGCGCCCTTCATAAACGATGGACAATGCGCTTTCCATTATACCGTCTGCCGTCGCCTCCAGCGTCAGGACGTCCCAGATCCGGGTGTCCGGATAAAGATGCGCACCCGCTTTCCAGTCGATGTATCGGCAGATGACGCGACTGTCATAGAGCGCCGGTCCGTCGTCCCGTTCCAGGGCGGGCAACTTTCCGAGGGGGTTCACGGTCGAAAGCGTTGCATCGGTCTGGTAAGGCGATGTGCTGACCGGAACCAATTCAATTCGATCCTTTAAACCGCATTCAAGCACTGCGATCCGCACTTTTCGGGCAAATGGCGAGGCATCGGAAAAGAACAAGCGCATTTGAGATATCAGACCCGGCGGACCCGAAAACGGCCGAACGCAGCCACGTCAATCTCGAAACCCGGTCCAGCGGACCCCAATCGAACGGTACGCTTTACCCGTCCGGTGGCATTGACCTGATCGACCGTGTCACGCCGAAAGGTCACCCCCTCGCCCACGTCGTCGAGCGCATCTTCACCGCGCTGGTCGAAATGCCCGCTGCGCGCGTTCCGCGCCACTGCGTACGCCGCAAGTGCGACAGCGCCGTAGCGAAGGGCAATCCCGGCAACGGGTGCGATCGGCAATGGCATCGTGACCTCCTTGTGGTCTCCTGAGCATAGGTAGGAGGTGCGGCGACGCCTGTCTATGGCGGGTCCCGCATTAAGGCGGACAATTCGCGCAGGTCCGAGCCCAGCCCGCCTGATTCAATATTCGCGGCGGCGCCATGACGCGCACTGTCGGGCTTGTTTTGATTCAGCTTCCATGTGCCATCGACCGAAGACAGTGCCAGGCGGCAGGGCACAATCTGGCGCAACATCTTCTCAAGCGTTGACGTGGACAATTTTGACGTAAGCCAGGGTGGTTTCGGGGCGAGCCGCGCTTCGAAATCCGCGGTTTGCCGGTCCAGCATCCCCAACATCTCGGCGGCGTCCAATCGCGAGAGCGTACCGCGCAAATGAACCGCCACATAATTCCACGTGGGCACCTGATCGTCGATCTCGTACCAATCGGGCGAGACATATCCATCGGGGCCCGACACGGAGATCACCGCAGGTTGTGGTGTTTGCAGCAAGCGAAGGATCGGGTTGGACCGGACGAGGTGCAGTTCAACCGCCTCATCTTGGGTCAGCCGGAAAGGTACGTGCGACAGCATTGGTCCCGTTTCGGCGGACACGGCGAGTATGCCGAAGCCACGGGCCGCCGCAAAGGCCAGGTTGCGGGCGGCATCCGGGCCGCGAAAGTTAGGATTCGGGTGCATCGAACAATCCTATGCGATCAGCATCGCACCGTCGTGACCCGCGATGCGCAGATCGATCAGGCTGCCTTCCGACCGGGCCTCGGTCAATACCACTTCGGCGAAGCCTTCCGTCCGGCCACGATGCGGCGTCTCGACCAAGACAGGGCGTAGTGCTCCGACCTCGGTGGCGAGATAATTGTCCACGCGTGCCGCGCCCAATCGCCGAAGTTGCGTTGCACGCTCCCGTATCACGGCCCCGTCGACCTGCGGCATCCGGGCTGCCGGGGTTCCGGGACGCGGCGAGAAGGGAAAAACGTGCAACCAGGTCAGACCGCAGGACGTAATCAAGTCGCACGTATTCTCAAAGGCCGCGTCGGTTTCCGTGGGGAATCCGGCGATGAGATCGGCTCCAAACACGATATCGGGACGCCGCCGCCGGGCATCTTCACAGAACGCGATCGCATCGTTGCGCAAGTGTCGGCGTTTCATGCGCTTCAGGATCAAATCGTCCCCTGCCTGCAGGCTAAGATGAAGATGCGGCATGAAGCGCGGCTCGGACAATGCATCCATAAGATCGGAGTCGGCTTCGACCTGATCGATCGAGCTCAGTCGAAGACGCTTCAGATCCGGGACCAGCGTCAGAATGCGCTGCACCAGATTGCCAAGCGGCGGTGATCCCGGCAGATCTGCACCCCAGCTGGTGAGGTCAACTCCGGTCAGAACGACTTCATTGTACCCGTTTCCAACTAGGCGCCGGATCTGATCAACAACGATCCCGGCACCGACGGACCTAGAGTTTCCGCGACCAAACGGAATGATACAGAACGTACAGCGATGGTCGCACCCGTTCTGCACCTGAACATATGCCCGGCTTCTGCTGCCGAAACCGTCGATCAGGTGGCCGGCCGTCTCGCTGACCTCCATAATGTCGCTCAGGATCAGGCGCGGCCCAGACCGTTGGGCAATCTGGGACCAGGAACGGGCCTGCATCTTTTCCGAATTGCCCAGCACACGGTCCACTTCGGGCATCGCAAGAAACTTGTCGGGATCGATTTGGGCGGCACACCCCGTTACGACGATCTGAGCATCAGGATGCGTTCGGCGCATCCGCCGGATCTCTCGCCGGGCCTTCGCGACGGCCTCGTTGGTGACGGCGCACGTGTTAATCACGACCATGTCTTCGGCCCCAGACCCTGACGCCAGGTCCTTCATTGCTTCGGACTCATAAGCGTTCAGACGGCAACCCAGCGTTACGAAAGTCGGTTTTGCGCCCATCAGTCCGCCCTGAAGAACTCGGCCGGGATCACACCCGAAAACACGACCGTTGTCGGACCCGACATCCAGACACCATCGTCCCGCCAATCGATACCAAGCTGACCACCATCGACGTTCACTGTCACGCGGCGCCCCGTCAGACCTCGCCGCGCAGCGGCCACAGCCGTGGCCGCACTGCATGACCCCGAGGCTAACGTCACACCGGTACCGCGCTCCCAAATGCGGAGGCGCAACGTGTCAGGGCCTTCCAGATGCGCAAACTCGACATTCGTTCTTTCCGGATAAAGCGGATGCGCCTCGAATTGTGGTCCGGCAATAGCAAGATTGACCGCCTCTGCATCCGCAACGAAGAACGTACAGTGCGGATTGCCCATGCCGGTAGCCACCGGATCGCCCTCGATCGGAAGATGCAAAGTGTCCGTGTCGTGCGCCAAGGGAATGTCGGCCCATTCCAAGAACGGCTGACCGAGGTTTACACGAGTGATCTCGGTGTCCACGATCTCAGCTTCCAGAACGCCCCGATCCGTCCGAAGTTTTAAGTTGCTGCGGCCGGTTTGATCCATCTCGTGACGGGCAATGCATCGCGTTGCGTTCCCGCAGGCCGCCGAGATCGAGCCATCGGGGTTATAGAAGGTCAGACGAAGATCCTCGGTTGCGTCTTTCTCGATTACCGCGAGCTGGTCGAACCCCACGCCCCGATGGCGATCGCCCAGCGCACGGGCCACGTTGGCGTCGACCCACGCATCACCATCGCGATGGTCAACCACCACGAAGTCGTTGCCCAGCCCGTGCATCTTCATGAACGGGCGGTCCTGAGGAGTCTCTGGATCACGCATCGCCCGGCATATAGCGACGGTTGGGAAGCTTGGGAAGCGTTGGGCCGGAAAGCTCTTGACCGGTTGAAGTCGCTTTTGTAGGGGTCGCGGCCTGAGTGGGCCGTTAGCTCAGTTGGTAGAGCAACTGACTTTTAATCAGTGGGTCGCAGGTTCGAATCCTGCACGGCTCACCACTTGGATCGCGGGCGCCAACTGGCGCCCGTTTCTGTTTCGTACGTACGAGCGGACTTGGCTTCGATCAAAAGGACGCGATGAAGGACAAGGTGAACTGCTCCTCATCGTCGAAATCCTCGGACTCGGTTTCGAGCGCAACGCTTGCCGAGAAGATCCCAAGATTGGTTTCTGCCGAGAGCGCGAGACCGATAGATGAGCGCCACTCCTGTTCGTCCAACAGGACGCCCGATGGCGCGGTCGCGCTATCAACGCTCCAGACCGAACCGACGTCGAAGTAAATGCTCGGCACGAGAGGTAGTCGGTTTCCAAGACCCGTGAATAGTAGATCGTTCTGCAAAACCGCGTAGCGTTCGCCGCCAAGACTGGTGTTGATGTCCTCGCCAGCGGCCCCGCAGCCGGCGCAAAAATCCACGGGTGTGATTCCGCCGCGCGCGAAACCACGCATCGTCGAACCGCCCAGTGTCCGGCGCTCCGCCACGGTTGTCGTTCCGTCACCGATTCCGGTCACTGCACCGATCCGGCCTTGGGTCCGAAGAGCAAGGGACCCGCTGATCGGCAAACGTGTGGTGACCGCAACCGAAGTATCGACGAATTCACTGTCGCCGCCAAAGACATCGACGTTGATCCCCGCGGACCATCGATTGCGCGTCGCGTCCGACCATCGAAGGCTGAGCCCGGGACCGGCGACGAGCCGTTCGCCTTCCTCCGAAAGGAGTATGGCAGAGGCTGCTGGATCGACCGAAGAGATGTCTGTGCCAAGTACCGTCAACCGAACGTCGCCTGAAAAGCCTTCGCGTCGATTGCCAAAGCTGAGATAGGGTGCCACCGCCGCCGTGCTGAAATCAAACAATGTGTCGTCGTAATCGTATCGGGCCACGCTGCCCCGGACACCACCGGCCCGCGACCCAAACCAAAACGGTTCCCCCGAGAAATCGAACGTGCCGGACTGGACTTCTTCGGCGATGGTCACTCGCGCACTGAGATCCCGGCCACCAAGGATATCCTCAAGCCGAAGGCCCACAAACCCGAAAGCGGACGTGTCGCTGTCGTATCCAAGTCCGAACGTCAGGTTACCCGAGAATTCCGGCTCTTCGCGGACGTCAATTGTCAAGACGTCGCCTTCTGAGAAAATCCGGATGCGGCGAAACTCTCCTGTAAATTCAAGTGCTTCAACCGCTGCGACGAGGTCGGATTCAGTGTAGGCCTCGCCGGGTTTAAGTCCCGAAGTCTCTAGGATATCGCCGTCGCGAAAGCGGTCATTTCCAGTCACTTGAATGGCACGGAACATCCGCTCGCCATTCGTGGCTGTGTCTTGTGGATAACATGTCAATGGAAAAAGTACCGCCGCAAAAAGAAAAGCGAAAAGCTGCTTTTGGTTCCGCCACATTTCCCCAGTCCCCGCCTCTTTTTTGCAACATGACCGTCCCTACGGACCCAAGAATGCCGCGTGAAGGGGGAAAATTCCCCTTATTTTGAACAACTCGCTAAGGTTAGTGCAGTTGTGCATACAAGTTAATCACACGCTTGGCCATAGAACGCCAAAATACTGAGGGATAACTCGATATGTTGTATCGGACGGTGCCTGCTGCTCTAGCAGGCCTTTTGCTTGTGGGTTGCGGCGATCCGTCGATCGAGACCGATGACCGTGGCGTCCCGCGTGGCCGCGGTTTCTGGCCCAGTGTGGTTGAAGAACGAGACGCCAATCGGGACGGGGTGACCCTTACTTCGGAAGAGGCCCGCCAGCGCGTCGACGAGTTCGATGTTTCAAGCGACGGCACGTCTCGCGAGTGGCCCGTGGATACGATCACCTACAAGCGTTTTCGGGATCCGGCCGTCCGCTCGACCTTCCTCCGCCGTGCTCTTGGCCGCTATGCGCTGATCGAAGCACGGGAACGCGGCCTCGGAACATCACTCGAGAATGTACGCCGGGTTGCAAAGATCACATCTTCCTCGACTGGCGCGGAATGGTGGACGCGGGGCGTACACAGTGCCGACCTCTTGCCGGGAGAGCGCGGACGAACGGTATCCCTGCCCGAAACGGTGCAGGCCACCATCGCAAGTTCGAACCAGATCAAGTCCTTCGGTGACTTGCCGGCCATCCGTGGCACGGCCATAGCCGAAGCCAAAGGTCGCTTCGTGCCCGAGTTCTTCGCCGAAGCCAGCAATTCGCGCGAGAACGAGCGCGCCACCAGCCCGGCAATCTCGGCGGGCGACGATCGCGCAATCACCAACGAGGACGAAATTGAATTCGGCGTTCGGAGTCGCCTTCTGACCGGCGGTGAAATCTCAATCTCGCAGCGGGTTACGACAACCGACACCAATCGCGTTACCTATCTGCCCGGCGAGCAGACCGAAAGCCGGACTTCCATTTCGTTGGTCCAGCCGATTCTTCGCGGCGCCGGAACAAGCTACAACGACAGCCCGCGCCGCATCGCGAACATGGACACGCAGATCGCCATCGAGGAATTCCAGCGGCAGGCCGAGGCGCATCTTCTTGAAGTCGAGCGGGCCTACTGGAACCTTTACGTTGCTCGCGCGGTCTATATTCAAACGTCGCACCTCGCTGGTCATGGCTCTACAATTGCCTCGCAGATTTCGGGTCGAAGCGGCATCGACGCCGACACGGTTCTCGTCACCCGTGCACGTTCGCTTGCAGAGCAGTGGCAAGCGGACAGGGTCCGCGCGAAGGCAGCCCTGAGCAATGCGGAATTCCGACTGGCCGCACTTGTGGGCGACAAACGGTACGGTCCGGCGAACATCGAAATTGTCCCCGCCTCTGCACCGAACGGCGCTTTGGAGACTCTAACGACCAGAGACACTGTCGATGACATCTTCATCAACCGCCCCGAACTCCAGCAGGCGATCCTACAGTACCAGGCCGCCCTGCTGCGCGAAGGCATGGCGGCCAGCGAAAGCATGCCCGAGCTGGATCTTATTCTCGAACTAAATGCCGATGGCGGCGCCGACGGGCGGAACGCTTCTGACGCATTCAGCGACCAAAGCAACGGCACAGGTCATTTGGTAGGGCTTAAATTCTCGGTTCCGCTCGGATTTGACGAACGCGACGCGCGCTACAAGCGCCGCCGCCTCGAGACGGTACAACAGGAACGCCAGGTTCTGTCGGTGATCGAGACTGTGCTCTTGGAAGTGGATGTATCGGCCAACGAATATATCGTTGCCTGCAACGACCTCGTCGCGCAGCGGAAATCCCTTGCTGCGGCCCAATCGGCGTTGCGGACAGTCGAGAACCGCTGGAGCGAGGGCGGCGCGAGCGAAGGCGGCATCTCTCTCTTGTCGGCGCTGCTTTCAGCCTATGAGGAAGTCCAGGAATCCGAGCAGTCCGTGGCGACTGCGCGGGCCACGCGCGAAATTGCGGCAGCAAACCTAGCACGTGCACGCGGCCTTCTTCTTGAGCGGTGGGGGCTCGAGATGGATATCGCGGACGATATCCGCGGCGAGCCGACCTATCAGCTTCGGCGGCAATAAATCCCGGGAGAACGACGATGGCTGCTGACGGCGGAAGACCGACTCCCATGATCCCAGAATTTGAACCTCTGGAAGATCGGATTGTACTGGATGGTGTGCCAGAAGTTGATGTCACACTACCCGACGAAGTGTTTCTCGGCGACCAGAACGTTCCACTGACGCTCACTTTCGACAACGTCGGCACCGACACAGGATATGTCCCATACGTCGATCTGATCCTTCCTCCGGGAGAGGACGGCGACGACGGCGTCACCTTTGATAGCGCAAGTTTCCTCGGCTCGCCGATTGCCACGACCGTCCTGACATTCGATGCGGTAACCGGAACCGCAGAACACCCGTTCGCAGTCGACGCCATGAACAACCCAATTGTTGTGTCCGGCACACCAGGCGGGCAATTGGTGGTCTTCGAATTGCCGTATGGTTCTTTCTCGCCCGGCAACCCACCCATCGATATCGATGTGGTGGTCGACTTCTCGCCACTCGCTGATCTCGAGTCAGCGCAAGATATCACCGCAATCGGCGGCTTCGCCTTTGGTTGCGATCCGCTCGACAATCCCGGCACCGATGCACCAATCCGCGGTGCACCTACAACGACCAGCGTCGACCAGGAACTGTTCACCGTCGAGAAAACAAACAACGTGCCAGAGCGGGATGCCGTCTCGGGTCCAAGTTACCCCTATCAATACGAGATCACGGTCGAGGTAGCCGACGGTCAGACCCTCACCGATTTCCGGCTGACCGATACTCTGCCACCTGAAATTGTCTATCTGGGAGGCCTGACGATAAGTGGCGCATCGGGCAGCGTTGTTTCTGAGCCTACGCTGAACGCGGTCGTTACTCCGCCGGACAATGAACTCATCATCGACTTCGCGACGGTGACGGGCCCGATAACGGTGAACTTCGATTTCTACGTCAATGATAACCCCGGAGTCGGAACCGACCCGGTCATCGGTGTGGCATCTGGCGATGAAGCCGACGTACTGAACACGGTGACCGGGAGCACAACATGGGACCCGCTGGATCCACGGGATGCAACGATCACCGACTCGGACACGGCAGAAGATATAATTCAGGCTCGCTCGATCGCCGTTCAAAAGTCTTCGGCCATACTCGTGGACAATCAAGCCGTCGGCTTCACTCCTGAGGATATCGTCGAGTACACCATCCAATTTCAGATCTCCGACTACTTCACGTTTGGCGATCTTGAAGTCACGGACGTCCTCGGAAACGGGCTCGAATATGTCGCGGGGTCGGCGCAGTTCACCTACTCTGAGGAGACCGGTTCGCAAGGAACTCCGGTTTCGCTGACGCCGTTCGAAACGTCGATTTTTAGTGTCGGCACGGGCGAAACGACCAACACTTGGGACATCAGCGCGGCCTTGGTTTCCTTGGGCGATGATGGAATTTTGGCTGGAGATGTGGCTGGCGACGGCTCGTCCAGCGGCGCACAGACGACGGTCACTATAACTTACCAGGCCGAGATCCTGGACGAGTATCCGGGTCCTGTGTCCGGAACGCCGGCGCTTAGCCAGGGTGACACCCTCAGCAACGATGTTTCGGTCTCAGGAACAGTCCGGGACAACACAACTCCGTCCTCTGTAATTGGAACGGAAGACGAAACCTCAAGTACCGACGTTGTCCTGACAGTCGGTTCGATCCGCTCGAAGGAAGTTTATGCGGTCAATGGCAGCACAAGCTTTGACCCCAACGTGCCGATCGCTGCTGGGGACGCAGTCACGTTCCTTGTGGTCTACGAGGCTCCGCTTGGCGCATTTGAAGACCTCAACATCGTCGACAATCTTCCACAGAATGTATTCGACGCGACTGAAGTCACGACGTTCAACCCGATCTCGAGTGCGACACCTCCGGCTGCAGGGGCGGCCCAGTTCGGACCGGGCGACGAATTCCTTTCAAATGGAGGAGCCGCTCCGGTCCTTTCGACCGTTGATGTCGACAACGAAGTCCGCTTCGATTTTACTAACCTAGCGGTGGATCCACGGCAGCCGGTGTCGGTCGAACTCATGCTCACCGTTACCGTGATCGATGCCGTGTTTTCGCCTGAACTGCTTCTGACAAACCAGGTTACGGCGTTCGAGACGGATAGCTTCGGCAACGTTACAGACACCACCGCAATTGCATTATTCGAGTATTCCGAGCCGTCCTTGGAGATCACAAAAGGGGTCGTGGCGTTCACGTCTCCCGACAGCGATACGAGTCTGGACGCCAGCGCTGGACCGGTCTCCTTCTCCGATCCGGGAACAACCGGCACACGCTTCTCTGGCACGATCAGTTCTGACGACCTCAACACGACGCCAATCGACGCCAACATCGAGAATGTGGACGCCGGAGACCTCGTGACTTTCGCAATCGTTGTCGAGAATGTCGGTCGAGCGCCCAATGGAGCCTTTAATGTCAATGTGACCGACACCTTACCGGCTGGGTTTGATATTCCGACCGGTGGGGCGGGACTGAACCTGACGGTGACCGATGGTGCCGGCAACCCAGTGGCATTCGATGCCCCTGCGGTCGATGCAGACCTGTTTACCGCAGGCGGCCTGACGCTGACCGACGGTGCCACCGAAGGCGCAATCGCAGCTTACAGTGCGACCTCGGGAGACAATGTCGTCATTCTGACCTATGACCTTGTGGTCGAAGATGCCGTCACCGCGAACCAGACGATTTCGAACACGGCCGCAATCGCGGAGTACAATGCCTTCGAAGGTGGCGGTGGCGATGTTCCTGTCAACCGCGTGCCCGCGGGAGGGTTGGAAGACGACGCGACCGCGACCGTTCAAGCCCCCGAAATCGATAAGGTCTTCAACGCGCAGGAGTTCGACGAAGGCACCGGCTCTCAGGTAGTGATCGGCGAGAACTTCTCGTACGAAATCACGATCGACCTAATTGAAGGCGTTATCGACAACGCCGTCTTTACCGATGTGGTCACCGTAGGAGGACTGGAACTCATCGGAGCCGAGATCATTGGTTATGACGCTTCGATATCAAATACCGGCGGACTCGGGTTGAATTCGACGGTTGTCGCCAATCCTGCAGGGACGAGTGTGACCTTCGACTTTGGAACACTGACGCTGCCATCGGACAACGACGAGTCCAACGATTCAATCGTCATTCGTGTGGACGCACGCTTGCCGGACGCCAATGCCGACATCGCCGGCGATCAACTGGTTAACCGGGCTCGGCTCGCCTTTGATGGTGGCCAGGTTCAGGATTTTCTTGGGCAGCGGGTGATCGAACCCAACCTGACGATGAACAAGACAGCGTCGCCGACCGTCGTTACGGCCGGGCAGGTGGTCGACTACACGGTCGAAGTCGAGAACCTGACCGGTGAATACGACGCACCCGCCTTCGACCTCCGGCTGACGGACACGCTGGACTCCGACTTGGCGCTGGATCCGACAAGTGTCCGGATTCTACTAAACGGCAGTGACGTCACTGGGACGACGGGTTACACCGTGACGTCGGTAATCGGAAACACCTTCGTTATCGACGTGGATCGCCTCAATGAAGGTGACACCCTCGCAATCGAGTATTCCGGAACCGTGGATACCGGAATTCTCTCGGGACGGACGATCCCGAACACCGCGGGATTGACCTTTGATTCAACTCCAGAGGACGAAGGCGTCGGCAGCGGTGCCGCCGACGACAGCGACGACCGGGACTACAGTCTGACCGCAACAGAAGAGATTACTCCGGTTGGGCCAGGGCTCGACAAGTCTGTGATCGGCTCTTCGTTCGACGACACCGCGGGAACGAACCTCTCCATGGGCGAAGAAGTCACGTACGAGATCGTGGTGACCATCCCAGACGGCAATACGACCGATGTAACGTTAACCGACGTTTTGCCGACCGCGCCGCCGGGCGTCCTGGAATATGTCTCTTCTGAGGTGATCAGCGTCGGAAGCGATCTCTCTGGGGCCGGATTGTCAGGTCTTGTCGGAAGCAGCGGCTCTAATGGCGGCGGCGCCGCAACCACGTTCACGTTCGGCGACATCTTCAACGCCTTCGATATGAATTCGGATCCAGACGATGCCAACGATCAGATCGTGGTTCAATTGGTAGCCGTTCTGGTCGATGACCCTGCCAATGCTTCGGGTGACGTTCTTACAAACACCTCGACGCTCGACTACGAGGATGGCAACGGCGATCCGGCAAGCACCAGCGACACTGCAGATGTGACCGTCGTGGAGCCTGTCCTTGATATCGACAAGACCGCAAGTCCCACGGGCGCTGATGCGGGAGACACCATTACTTATACCGTCACATCGTCAAATAGCGGCACCGGACCGGCCTATGATATCGTCATTGACGACGATTTGGCCGATGCCGGGTTGTCGGCCACTGGGACACCAAGTGTCCGGATTCTTGATGGCGCGACTGATGTAACCCCTGGCGGAGCTGATGCGCCATCCGTGGGTTTTGATCTGGGAGGGGCATTGCAGGCCGTCATCCCGGAATTGTTGCCCGGGCAGACGATCGAGATTGTGTACGATGCGACGGTCACAGACGCCGCGCTTTTTTCGAGCCCCGTGGACAATACAGCGCAAGTCACACGCTATGACTCGGATCCCGCTGGCGATGAAACGACCGACAACGGTCGCGTCTACGACGAAGACCTTGCCGGCTACACTGTTCCATCTGATGACGCCACGGTCACCACACCCGACGCATCTTTGTCGAAGACGCTTGTTGAATCGTCCGATGCCAATACCGCCGATGATGACGTCACGATCGGTGAAACGGTCACGTTTGAGCTCGTGATTACAGCGCCCCAGGGCACCGCCGACCTGACCTTGACCGATGTGATGCCGACCGGGCTCTCCGCGCAGTCCGCAACGTTTGTCGGCGTGAACAACTCCACAAGCGTTACGTCTGACATCTCAGTCGGAGCAACCCAAACGGGAGTGGGGTCAAGCGGTGGCATCACAATTGCCGCAAACGGCGATAGCGTGACTTTTGACTTCGGGACAGTGGTCGTCCCGGGAGAGGACGACACGGCAGCGACCGACACCGAGATCGTGGTACGCGTCACGGCCATTGTCGAAGATATTGGCGCTGTGACAGACGGAGCGACGTTGCAAAACACTGCAACCTTGGAAGTCGTCGATCCGTCGAATACGGGAACCAATCTTCAACCAGATGTCGTGGCAACCGAAACTGTCGACATCGTTGAACCCGAAGTCGACATCGTGAAGTCGTCGCCAATCGGAGCGAATCCGGGCGACAACGTACCTTATTCGATCACGCTGACGAACAACGGAAACGGGCCCGCATACGATATGCTCGTGACCGATACATTGGCGGACCCAAACCTGTCGCTTGTCACCGGGTCGATCGAAGTCTTTTTGGGCGGCTCACCATTGGCCCCCCAGCCCACGATCACGGAAACATTGCCGGATGGGTTCGAGGTTTCGGATTTGAACTTGCTTCCCGGCCAAGAGATCGAGATCCAATTCGACGCGCTTCTCGATGCAAACGCACCTGCAGCGGAGAGCTTCCCGAACACCGCGACAGCCGTATTCGATACGGTCGATGATGACATGTTGAACACGAGCGAGGCACGGGATTACAGCGTCAGCGATGACAGCATTGTCGCAACTGTGCCAAGCATCACAAAGACGCCAATCACGTCCAGCAATCTCGACACAGACAGTGCGTCGGGCAGCGATCCGTTCGAACTCGCGATCGGGGAAGAGGTCACTTTCCAATATGTAGTGACTTTGCCCGAGATCGCGATGGATAGCGTTGTTCTCGACGATGCGCTGCCGGTCGGCATGGAATACGTGTCCAGCACATTGGTCTCGGTAGCCGGAGATCTGGGGCTTGCGGCCCCTACCGTCGATGTCGCCGCAAATAACCGGGACATCAGCTTTGATTTTGGAGCGGTGACCAACGCGGCGGACGGCTCGCCTGGTGTCGACGATACCTTTACGATCGAGGTCACCGCGGTGATCGTTGACAGGGCCGCCGCGACTGCCGGGGCAACGCTGACCAACACAGCGACAATTTCGGCTACTCCGGCCGGCGAAGCGCCCTTCGACCCGCAATCGGACACAGCGGATGTCGAGATTGTCGAACCGCTTCTGGAGCTCGAGAAATCGGCCCCGCTCGTGGTCGATACCGGCGACACGGTTGGTTATGAACTCACAATCGAGAATGTCGGACCTCCAACAGGCAGTGCGGGCCCCGCATATGACGTCATCGTCACCGATTCACTTCCCGCCGAGTTCACACTGAATACCGGGTCCCTTGTGTTTCAGATCGACGGATCGACGATTAGTCCGAGTGTCACGGCTGATGCCACCGGGTTTTCGGCAACGATCCCTGTGATTGGGCCGGATGAGGTGCTTACGATAACGTATACGGCCAACGTCGGCGCCGGCGCTGTCGCCCCCGAAAGCTATATCAACTCAGCGACCGTGAACTATGACAGCTCTCCGGGGGCCAATTCTAATGAACGGGACTACCCCGAGCTGACCGACACCGCGCGCGTGGCCCTTCCTCCTTTGCTGGACAAGTCGATCCTGTCCACCAGCCTTTCGGCCACGGGCGACGGTGAGCATGACCTTGGCAATCCTGACGTGAACATCGGGGAAGAGATCACTTACCAACTGGTGATCACGCTGCCGGAAATCACGATGGACGCGGTCACCCTTACCGATACGTTGCCGACCGGCTTGTCCTTTGTCTCGGCGGATATTGTGTCGGTGGGTTCGGAGATCTCCGGTGTCACGACGTCGGATGAGGCAACTGTTGTCAGCACGTCCGGCTCTGACGTCATCTTCACTTTCGGTGCGCTCGACAACACGTTTTCGGACGGCGTGGTCGACGGAAACGATGAGATTGTCTTGGACGTGACCGTGCGGGTCGAAGATCTTCCGTCTGTCACCGATGGTACGGTCCTGACGAACGATGCATCCCTGGTGGTGACACCTGAGAACGAGGCGCCACTGACCCCGGTCACAGATGCCGTATCGGTTGACGTGGTGGAACCGCTCATCGACATCGTAAAGGACGTAAGCGATCCCGAGCCGCAACAGGGCGAGGTAATCACCTACACCGTGACGGTCACCAACGATCCGGCCGCCACTGGTCCTGCGCTCAACCTCGTAGTCGAGGATCCGTTGCCGACTGATCTTTCTGTGGTCAGCGTGTCGCTATCCGGTGCGGGCGCATCCGTAACATCGGGGTCGGGTAGCACGCTGGTCGTTTCCATTCCGCTCCTACAGCCGGGCGAGAGTGTCACGATTGTTTATGATGTGTTCGTGGGGTACGCGACACCGGTCTTCACTGATGTGACAAACACCGCGGAGGTCACCGGCACCACTTCGGGAGATCCCGGAAATCCGGGCCGTCCCATAGTCGATGACGACAGCGAAATCATTGAAGTGGAACCGGTGCCCGCACCGGCGTTCGAAGAAATCCCTCGCCTCGTAGGCGGCGGAATCGACGACGCCCAGTTCCTGCCGGTGCTTGCGATTGACCCGATTTACACTGGCACCGCCGAGTACGGAGCCAATGTCACCATCAAACTCTACCAGTTGGACGGTTCTCTTGCATATGTCCGGAACGTGGTCGCTGATGCCGGTGGTCATTGGATCGCCGTGTTCCCTCGGGTTAGTCTCGAATCGATCGACGACGACTTCCATCAATCCTACGAGACCTCGGTCTTGTTCCGGGAACCGGTTCAGTATCTTGATGATCGCGTTGCTTTCGACCGCAACGGAGCGCCTATCCAACAAAGAACCTCTTTTGTTGGGACCGAGCTTCAAGACGACACGTACAACGTGACGATCAACCATGATCGACCTTCGACGCTTCCGCAGGATCGCGGCATGTTCAATGCCCGGGTGTTCTTTGCCCCTGCCGTGGTAGGTGAACCGTTTGCGCGCGGGGATGTACTAAGTGTTGACGAGGTTTTCGAGACGATTGCCGATCGATCGGTCCAAGATCTTTACGCGGCAAGTGTGGATCCATTGGCCACGGGACTAAACCGGTTCAACTACGAGTTCTTGAGCGAAGAAACTGCGATCCCAGGCGGTACGGCCCGCTAGCGCGGCACTAAAGCCAGAGGCGGAGCAGAACCCAATTTCGCACCGCCTCGCCGACTATCTGAAACAGCGGGCGAAACTCGCGGTCGAAGACAAACACCCCTCGGAGACCCGGGCGCAGTGTTTCGGTGCTTTCCGACAGGGTCGCGCGGCCCTGAAAGACTGCGGCATCGGCGCGATCGCTTTGCGCCGGCGAGATCTCGAGGACGCGCCCCTCAAAGCCCTCACCCGGTGCAAAGTCAGGTCGAAAGATCCCCGCTTCTCCGTCGTCAATTCGGTGCAAAAGACGGTCTTGAACGTCCAATCTAAGTTCCAGCGCCTCAGGTTGCAGAACCGACATGAGTGTTTCGCCCTGGCGTACTGTGGCGCTTGTGAATGATGACAAGTCGTTGCCCGACACCACTCCATCGATCGGCGCACGCAATGTGGCTCGATCCAGACGGGCCTTGAGAAGATCAATCCTCGCGCGGAGGCTTTCCGACTCCAGTTCGGCGTTTCGAAGGGTCGTCGCGTCCCGAGCTCCGCGTGCGGTTTCACGCTCAAGCAGAGTCTGGGAATAATCGGCTTGGGCGATAGCTAATTCCTGCGCGATGTCTTCGGTTTCCAATTGGGCCAAGACGGTTTCGCCGGCGGTGACCACATCGCCATCACTCACACGCATCTCAAGTATGAGACCTGAAAAAGGCGCTGTGACCAATCGGGTTTCGACCGAAATCACTTCGGCTGGGACCCGCCGGGCGTCCGGAACCGGAACAAACGCCAGCCCAAATGCCACCAGAGCCATCGCAGCGCGGCGAACCATTTGTGCGTTCCATGCCCGGCGGCGTGCTGATGGGTCTGACCGCGCTGCAGAGATCCCATGTGCAAGCAGCGGTAGAAGGGAAGCGTGGCGACGTGCGCGGTCAGCTTTGAGCGTGATGGCGGCCGAACCCTGACGCGCCACGAAAACGTCGGATGCGCGCCGCGCCGGATCGAGTGCCACGCGAAACTCGTCGCCCAGCGCATCCGGCAGACCCGCGCGGGTCGCGGCCGCCGGCTGGTCCGAGATGGCAAGTTCTACAATGTCCTGGTTACGAAACTCGGCAATCGCGACCATATCCGCGTCGACAAGAGCACGGATCCGAGACGCGACCGTCTCTAGATCCGTTTCCAGTGTCAAACCCTCCGCCACAGATTCCAATGCCGAGATATCGGGATGTCGGAACACAGCGTTGGACAAACGCGCAAGACCGACCATGCGTTCAAACGCCAACGCGCGAGTCGCAGGGGTTGCGCCTTTTAGGCGGGCAACGAGTAACCCGGTTCCACCGCCAGGAAGTGACACACCAATCGCCAATGCATCATGCGCTTCTTGGGGCTCGGCCTCTGCGTCCGGCAATTGGCCAAGCCAATCGGTGATTCGCTTCGGCAGGCTGGCAGATTCGGGGTGGGACGCGATGGGAGTGAGTTCGCCAGCCCGGAACACGTGGCATTCGGACGCCATGACAAGTGCAGTACACAGACCTGCCAGCTCTTGTGCGAAGGCCTCAGTGGACTGAGTTGTATCGAAAACCGCGCCGATGGCTTCGGACAACGTGGGCCCTTGGCCGCGGGTTGGGCGGTTGTCTTGCATCATCTTGGGTCGGCAATTTCGACGATCTCACCCGGTCTCAGGGCTCCGTCTGTATTGGCGACTTCAACAAGAAGCCGAACCGTCCGGCTTGCGGGATCGATCTCGGGGGCCAGGGCGCGAACGTTTGCTTCCAACTGGCGCCCATCCTCAAGGATGACCGGCAGGCTGGTCATCCCCTCGAACGCATTCGCCCAATCCACCGGCACAAATGCCGTCGCCACCAATAGATCCAACGAGCCGATCTTCACCAACACGGTGGCGGTATCAACAATCTCGCCGGGGTCGACCGAAACGCTCATTACGGTCCCGTCGAATGGAGCGCGAATGGTGAATTCCGCGAGTGTCGCCTGCTCAAGACCCAGTTCAGCCACTCGGCGGCGTTGTTCGTCTTCGGCTACAATCACATCGGCCTTGGCCACCGCAACGGCCTGATCCGCCAATTCCACCTCCCACAATTGGGCGGCGCCTTTCTCCCGTGCTGCGACCACGCGGCTTTGTCGGAACGTAGCCTGCGCCAGCAATTCGCGAGCCCGGGCAACCGTTCCTTCGGATTCTGCGGTAACTTTGGCCAGTGAGACCCTGGCACGTTGAACTGAGGCATCGATCTCAGCCACCACGTCGCCTTCCGAGACCCGTGAGCCTTCGACGTCAACAAGCTCGGTAACCCGTCCGTTCACGGTACTGCGCAGCTCAACCGCGCGCAGCGGTTCGAGAACGGCGGTCACACTTTGAGCTGACACCACCGTTGCCCATAGGATCAGACCGAGCGCGAGAACAATCCGAGCCATAGCCTTAGCTCCCAAGATCCGAGAAGTTGGCCAGGGACATGTGATGCGCGGCAAAAATGTTCAGAACTCCGCGGCGCGCCAGATCGGCAAGGGTCGCGTCATCCAAAGCACGGAGCTTGTCTTCCGACACCAGAGCAAATCCATCAATCTTGCTCTTCTGTTCGCCCCGCGAGATCGTCACCTCGGATGGCCCGATCACACCAAGATCCTCTGCTTCTTGCAGGATCGCCCGCGTCCGTTCAGTAGACGCGGCGTAACGTTGACAGAAGTCCAGCGCGCGTTTGGCCGCATCCGACGGGGTTCCGTCCGGGTCGAAAAGTGCCTCACCGTCGGCGCGCTCCCCAAGCGCTGTAGAGGACATGTCGGCGCACAAGAAATGGCGTTCGCTATCCTGGCTTTCCCGGACCAGTCCGAACGGATAACGCCGCACGTAAGCCGGGACGTATACCCCCGGCATCCAGCGCTCATCCTTTGTTACAAAGGCGTTCTTTCCGCGTTCGAAGCCCACCAAGGCAACCGGTGTTGCCGGGCTGCCTGGCGCAAGCACGATAGGATAGTGTCGCATTGCGACGGGAAATTCATCCACCGTGACGGGAATGGCGTTGGCCTTTGCGGCAAAGCCAAACTGGCGCTCGGTTGCAAGTCGAAGTGTCTGGTGCCGCTCCGGCGCCAGCGGCACCAAGGTCCGATAAAACAAGGGAAGCTTGTCGATGTTCGGAGCCCGGTCGTCGGGATCTACTGCACGGCGTCTGGACATTCTTTCGGCCTTTTGGGCTACTGCTCTTGTTCGAATGGCAGCCTCTCTTGCAAAAGACGGCTGACGTTGCGGCCAAGTCTCTCGACAATCGAACGTGGCGGCAAGGGGAGACGCGCGACGATAGACGCACCATTGCGAAGTTTGGCCGCGCATGAGGGTATTTCTATGATCGGCTTTGCCTCCATTTCGACCGAGCCCGAGCGTGCAATCGCGTCAGCCCATGGCCGGACCAAACGCGCTTCAAAAAGACAATCGGGATCGCCAGTAAGGCGGACAACCAGGTCCTCGCTCATCTCGGGCTCAAGTCGGTTCTGCGGGATTGCAATGGTCACATGTACATCCGCAGGTCTAGAGACCGCCGCGAGTGGCCGTTCTGCGTCGGGCGCCACCCACTGATCAAGGAGAACCCGGCTGCCCATCGGCGTCACAACCGCCGCCTCGGAGACTGCGGGCGATAGCCGTGCGGCACGCTGGCTGAGGTCGTCCAGTCGGTTTGTGATTCCACGGATATCACTATCCAGACTGGCCAGCTCGGTAGCTTCAAGACCAGGACGGCGGGTCAGGTTCTCAAGAACTTCGCGGCGTGTCGTCAATGCGAGGATATCATGGGATAGATCGGGTTGTTCAAACAGGAAGGATGCGCCATCGGTGCCCTGGTCAACAAGCTTGGCGGCCTCTGGCGCGCGCACATACTCGGTCCGGAACTGCTTGAGGTGCCCATTGGCGAGTAACCGGGCTTCGAACGGGATGAACGCCAGCGCGCCGAAAGCAGCGAGGGCAGTAACAACAAGTCCCAAACGCATCGGAGAAGCCTTGTTCAATAGCGGTCGAAACGTTGCCATAACGGGACGTACCACTAGTAGAAGTAAAGCAACAACCGCGACGACAGACGACAGTCGCGGGTCGAACCTGTAGGCCAGCCAGAACACGCCGGCAAAGATTGTCCAGCGGTAGACATACGAAACAACCCAATACAAAATCTCGAGGGACCCAGGCGCCGGGGCATCAACGCCGACTATCCGTGATACGAGACTTCGCGCCGCTTGACTTGCACGGCCGGCAAGGTTCGGCTGCCGTGTCAGGTCGGTCAGGATGTAGTAGCCGTCAAGCTTCACAGCCGGATTGAGGTTGAAGAGAAGGGTCATCGCGCCGGACACCACTGCAACCTGCAGGATCATCGGGTCAAGCATTCCCAGGTCAAGGCGGCTCCATGCCAACACCAGAAACGCGACAGCCAGGCTTTCAAAGTACATTCCGGCCGCACCGATTGTGGCACGCCGCCAGCGCGAGGCGATACGCCAGCTTCCGGTAACATCCGTGTAGGGGAACGGCGTCGCGGCAAAAATCATGAGACCAACACGAATGGGACCGGGGTCCATTCCTTCACGCAGAGACATCACGCGATAGGCAAGAACATGACCCGCCTCATGAACGATTTTAGTTGCCACATATAGCCCGGCAAACGCGATCCAGCCTACCGGCCCAGACAGCGACAGTTGGCGAAGGCTGGCCGAAACGGCATCAGGATTGCCGAGCAACTGAGACAGGGCATAGGCGACGAGGGCAACCCAAACCAAAACGGCCGGAACGGAGAAAAGAAGATGTCCGATCCATCCGAGTTTGCGCGCCAGTCGCGCAACATTAGCCAGATCGAACCGGACCGATATTAGCTTGCCTTCGAAGGGCTGCATCGGAGCGTCCTTGGCGATCTCGTGGCGGGGTGCTGACGCGATACCGCTGCGGATAAGCTGGTGGATCAGGCGGCCGGCGTGGTCGTTTGTAATGCCAGCTGCGAAAGCGGCGTGGCCCAAGTTCCCGTGGCGGCGCAACTGATCGATCAGCCGGATGGTGGCCGCGTTCGCCGAGAAGTGCCGCCCGGTCGCTTCGTTCGTCACAACGAAAGGGCCTGCCTCTCCCGAGCCCCGCGCGAGATCAGTCACGGTAATCGCGTCGGAAATCCGTATGCCCTTCATTTCGGAACCGTTTCCACGTTTACCTGCTGCGTCAACGGGCATTTGATCGTAGCCCTAGCGCCCTGTTTGGTGTCAGACAACCGCATATGGATGAGGACGGATGGCACGCGACAGGGACGCCGTTCGGCTCAGCTTCCTCCATCGCCAGGGAAATCGGCCCGCGCAGCATCATTGGCATGGGTTTGTGTCCACCCGGTCGATGTGACGGGATTTAAGATATCAACGGAACAACATCGTCGTCAGTGATGACACCGGCGTTGTCGTCATTCGAGCCTCTCTGGCCGACAAAATATTGGCAAAAGTTGCGCAAGTCGCGTCCCGTGCAGACACCAAACGAATCCCGATCCTGTCCGGTGAAACGACTTGTGACACATTTGAACTCGTTTTCGGCGACGGGGCTGCATTTCCAAGGGAGCAGCTCTGAGCACACTCGACACGTTCTTTACTTTGCCGATCTGAGCAAGGCTATCGCTCGAACACTTGCGGATGGCATCGAGATCCGTGTTCTTCCAGCAGATCAGGCCATGTTGTCAGTCGTGAGCTTTGACCCTGTCAGCAAAGGCGCCGTTCATTCGCACCCGACAGAACAATAACGCGAGCTACTGGATGGAAGCGGCATCCGCAGTCAGAACGGCGTTGCGGTGGCTTTAGAACGCGGCACCTTTTGCCTGAATGCAGTTGGTTTCCAGCATGGCATTCGCGCAAGACCCGAAGGCGAAAAGGCGTATCAAGGACAATGTTCGTGGCCGCGTCTTCACCAGGCCACCTATAACCGGTGGCGGAACGCAAACGTGGGGAGTTTGCGTTAAGAATTTCTGACACTCTGCAGATTCTGGTCACTTGTTTTCTGGCTGTCATCAAGCCGTGCCCCTTCTGCACCCGCATGTTCATATGGGGTGCCCTATGCTTGAAGCTTTCGAATCTCCGGGCTCGTTCTGGCGCGGCAACATTCATGGCCATTCCACGAACTCGGACGGCCGTCTTTCGCCGGAAGATGTTTGTAACGCATATCATGCCGAGGGCTATGACTTCATCTGCCTCTCGGACCACTTTCGTCCGACTTACAACTTTCCGGTTTCAGATACGCGCGCCTACCGACGCGACGGCTTCACCACTATCTTGGGTGCCGAGGTACATGCACCCACGACCACCCGCGGTGTGGATTGGCATATCCTCGCCGTGGGACTTCCAGCGGATTTTCCGGCAACGTCCGAAACAGAGACCGGCGTAGAGCTTGCCCGGCGATGTGCCGAAGCGGGCGCCTTTGTCGCCGTGGCGCATCCGGCCTGGTACAATCTCGAGCTTGAGGACGCGCTCGCGCTCGACGCGGCTCATGCCGTGGAAGTCTACAATCACACTTGCGCGGTGCACACGTCACGCGGCGACAGCTATGCGATGTGGGATGCAATGCTGTCTGCCGGTCGGCGCGTCACTGGTATCGCGGTTGATGACAGCCATTGGAAGCCGGCCACGCCCGATGCTTTTGGAGGTTGGGTGATGGTCAAGGCCGAAGAGAACGAACCAAGCCAGCTTTTGGACGCGCTCAAGGCGGGCCGATTCTATGCCTCTCAAGGTCCGGAAATCACCGATCTTCGCCGGGTGGACGACATGCTCGTCCTACGATGCTCACCTGCCACGCAGGTATTTGCGGTCGGACCAATTGCTACATCGGCACAAGTGACCGGCACTGCGCTGACCCGCGCGACACTGCCGATTGAGAAATTCGCAGGCACATGGTGCCGCGTCGTCGTGCGCGACGCGATGGGCCGCCAAGCGTGGACCAACCCGCTCTGGCTCGACTGATTTTCAACAAGGGAGACCCCAATGAAACGCCTACTTTTCACCACCGCTATCTTGGCGGCAAGTGCGGTCGCGGCGCAGGCGCAGGACCTGCGCGTGGCTGTGTCGACCCATATCTCCAACATGGACCCCCAGGACCAAACCGGGAACTCGGGCGCACCGATGCTCTATCAGGTCTATGACACCCTGATCGAGCGCGACAGCTTCTCGAACCCGCTGACCTTCAAGCCCGGTCTGGCTACCGAATGGGCCAAGGTTGAGCCTACCATCTGGGAACTGAAGTTGCGCGAAGGCGTCATGATGCATGACGGCACCACGATGGATGCCGATGACGTGGCGTTTTCGCTCAACCGGATGCTGGTCGAGCGCGACCCGGAATTCGCCGCCTCCTGGGGGCGTTGGTTCTACAACTTCGAGAAGGTCGAGGTGGTCGACCCGCTGCCCGTACGCATCCACACCT
>JBCBKU010000032.1:0-20469 GCA_038521345.1 Pseudomonadota bacterium
CGATCAGGTCGAAGGACATCTGCCCGGTCCACGCGGTGGCCGCCGCGAACCGGTCGACAAAGTCCCGGGTCGGTTCGGGATCCGCGGGTTCAAAGCACACGGCCGCGCCCGGACCGGCGCGCACCAGCGCGCGGTACGCGGCCAGCGCGACGACCCGGCCGTTGCGCGCCACCGCATAGGCGTTGATCTCGCGCCCCTGAAGATACGTCTGCGCCACCCAGGGCGCCGCCCCCGTGGGCCGCACCCGGTCGAGGTCCGAAGGACGCGGCCGGATCAGAACCGCTGATCCGAAGCGCGACCAGACGGGTTTGAAGACCATGTCACCGGCAGATGACCGGAAGGCGCGCAGGGCATCCTGCGAGGTCAACAGATGTGTTTCGGGCACCGGCAGACCGATCTCTTTGCAGAGTCGGATAAAGCCATGTTTGCTGTGCGCGCGGGAAAGAAGGCCATGCTCGGGGGCGAAAAGCCCGGCGTTCGGTCGCAAGCGCGCCCAGAGAGCGGCGAGATGCAGAACCTCTTCGCAGGTCGGAATGACGACGTCGATGTCTTCTGCCGCAAGGATATGGGAGAGCGCCGCTGACGCGCCCTCTGGGTCCGACGTGAAGGGGGGAATGGACTGATAGCAATTTGCGAACTGGCCGCTGGCAGAAACCGGCCGTTTCAGATGGTCGACCAGCGTCACACGATGGCCCGCCGCATTCAGCAATCGCGCCATATGAAGCGCCACGGGCGCCCGCGCCCCGGAAATCAGAACTGATCTCGTGCCTGCCACCCAAATTCTCCCGCGCAGGTCTGAGGCCGAGGGGCCCCGCGTTCGATCCCGCGGGGATGCCGGGTTTATGGCGCAACGGGGGACAAGTTGCCATGGGCCGACGGACCCGGCGACGCCGCCCCGAAGGGCGGCGTGCATGTCATTCGACGGTGATGGTGATCACGTCGCTGACAACGGGCGGATCGTGGGGGACGTGACCGGCGTCGCCGAGGACAAGCTGCAGGGTGTGCTGGCCGGCTGGCAGATCAAGCGTGACCTCGGTCTGACCGCCGCCGAAATGGCGGTGATTGTCGTCGTTGGGGATCGCGAGTTCGAGTTCCTCGGCGCCGAATTGGGTTTCGCCGAACGGTTCGCGATTGACGAAGAGATGGTGGTGGCCTGTCCCGTCCTGCACAACCCCGGCCGGTGCGACGCCCATCCCAGAGAGCCCGAAGTGAACGGTCACCGGGCTTGAAACGGTGGCCCCGTCTTCGAGAGCGACGAAGTAAACCTCGGTCCCCGGTGCGGACGGCGTGCCCTGGGCCAGGGCTGCGGTGCCGGCGAATACGAGTGCGGTTATGGCGGATGCGATGCGGTACATGGGTCCTCCTCCCTTATCTGTGGATGCGGGGGCATCGGCGGCAACAACGCGCAACACCCCGCACCGGAAGGTAGGCCGCCCGGCGTCGCTGGCCACAAGCATCTGGCGGGTCGGGAAATGGCCGGGAACTTGGGCTTGTGCTTTCGGGCCGAGGCCGTAGGAGTGCCCGCAAATAGAAAAAGGGGTGTGCCGATGTCCACAGAATATCCCGTTTATGGCCGGATCGACGGGCCCGTCGTGATGATTGGTTTTGGGTCGATCGGGAAAGGGACGCTGCCGCTGATCGAGCGACATTTCGAGTTCGACCGGGCGCGCTTTACCGTGATCGAGCCGGACGGGAGCCAGGCGCCGATGATCGCCGAGATGGGCTATTCTCATACCCAGATTGCCATCACGCCGGAGAATTACCGCGAGGTTCTGGGCGGGCTTCTGGAGCCGGGCAAGGGGTTCTGCGTGAACCTTTCGGTCGACACATCCTCGCTTGATCTCATGCGCTACTGCCGGTCGATCAGCGTGCCTTACATCGACACCGTCGTCGAGCCTTGGGAAGGGTTCTATTTCGGCACGACGGACAATGCGGCGCGCACCAACTATGCCCTGCGGCAGGCCGTCCGGGACGAGAAGGCGGCCAATCCGGGCGGGAGCACGGCGGTCAGTTGCTGCGGCGCCAACCCGGGCATGGTGTCGTGGTTCGTGAAAGAGGCGCTCTTGATCCTGGCCCGGGATACCGGCCACGATGCGACCGTGCCGACCGACCGTCGGGGTTGGGGCATCCTGATGCGGGATCTGGGGGTCAAGGGCGTGCATATCGCCGAGCGTGACACCCAGGTTCGTGCCCGGGGAAAACCGATGGGCACCTTCGTCAACACCTGGTCCGTGGAGGGGTTCCTGTCCGAGGGGTTCCAGCCTGCCGAGCTTGGCTGGGGCACCCACGAGACATGGGTTCCCCCGAATGCGCACCGACAAGAGACGGGGTGCCACGCGGCGATCTGGCTGGACCAGCCCGGCGCGAACACCCGTGTGCGGACGTGGTGCCCGACGCCCGGACCGCAATACGGGTTTCTCGTGACCCACAATGAAAGCGTGTCCATCGCGGATTACTTCACGTTGGGTGATCCGGCCGCACCCGAGTTTCGGCCCACCTGCCACTATGCCTATCACCCGTGCGACGATGCGGTCCTGTCGCTGCACGAAGCGTTCGGATCGGGTGAAACCCAAACGGTGCACGAGATCCTTGACGTGGACGAGATCACCGCCGGGATCGACGAGTTGGGCGTGCTGCTCTATGGGCACGCGCGGAACGCCGTTTGGTACGGGTCACGGCTTTCGAATGAAGAGACCAAGACCTTGGCGCCCTATCAGAACGCCACCGGGCTACAGGTGACCTCGGCGGTCTTGGCCGGGATGGTCTGGGCGCTGGAGAACCCGAATGCCGGCATCGTCGAAACGGACGAGATGGACCATGCACGGTGCCTTGAGGTGCAGCGCCCGTATCTGGGCCCGGTCGAGGCCCATTACACGGATTGGACACCGCTGACCGGGCGGCCCGGCTTGTTTTCCGAGGACATCGACGCGGCCGATCCCTGGCAATTCCGGAACGTTCTGGTGCGGTGACCCCCCCAATTACCTACCAAATAGTATAACTTGTTCCAAATATTGATCCGGGTAGGGTTGTGTCGGGATGAATATGAACCGCGCCGAATTCGGCATGAGTAACTGGGACGACTTGAGATTCTGCCTTGCGGTTCATCGCTCTGGCACCATGAGCGGTGCTGCGAGCATGCTCGGAACCAATGTCGCCACCGTATCGCGCCGTCTGCAGCGTCTGGCTGACCAATATGGCCAGCCTCTGTTCATCAAGGCCGGGAACCGCTGGGCCGCAACCGAGCTTGGGTCCGACCTTGCCGATCTGGCGGAACAGACCGAGCTCAAATTGCGCGAGACGGTGCCTGAACCGGGTCAGCAGACGACCGAGCGGCGCCTGCGCATCAGTTGCGCGATGCAAATTCTTCAGTGCGGGCTGGTGCCGGGGCTTGGTCGGTTCTCATCCAGTCACCCTTACGCCAGCTTCCGCCTGACGACGGCAAAGCAGAGTCTGGCGCTGAACGAATGCGACATACGGATCGGGTTCGAACAACCGACCGAGGGGCGGATCGTGCGGCGGCTGCTCACGATGTTGGATCTGGCGGTGGCCTGCCGGACTGGGTCCGAATGCGACATCACAGATTGGGTGGACGTGCTGTATCTGCCGGGGCTGTCGCTTCCGGCGGCCGAGGCGTTGCGGGCGCATTTCGGACGTCCCGCCAAAGTCGAGATTGAGGGGCTTAACCTCACCCGAAGCCTGCTTCTGAATGGACCCTATGTCGCTGCGCTTCCGCGGCAGTATCTGAATACGCAACCCGATCTTGTCGAGTGCCCTATCGACCGACCAATGGGTTCTTTGCCGGTCTGGATAAGCTATCACGAAGGGCGCAGGAAAGACCCGGTCGTGCGCATGGCGATCGAATTTCTCGAGCAGGTCACGGCGTACGATGACGCCGCAGAAGATTCGCCCCCGGAGGCCGAAACCGAGACAATCTGAAACCACGAAGCCGACCGTTTGCGCAAAACCGGCTTTGCGGGGTCCCAAACAGAAAAAGGTGGCCGTCACCAAAGAGTCGGGACACCAAGTAGGCTGAAACACAGGGAAATTTGGTGGAAGCATGGCGACAGGATCGGGTCTTCACTGGATTACGCGTATCCTTGAAGAATTGCGTGACGAAGTAGCCAAGCGCGGCATGACCGGCTCGGTCGCCGCATTTGAACAATCGATCCGCGTCTTCGAAGCCGAGCAGCAAGCGCGGGCCGATGGAGATCAGCCCGAGGCCGGCGCCCCGTTGAACAAGACCAAGGGCCGGCCGAACTAGCTGCTGTTCGCCTCTCGCGCGGCGGCAAAAAATGGGTGCTGGCACCGTCCCGCGGCGCCGGTTACACATGGCAGGCTGATCCGAAGGCCAGACCCATGACGACATCACCCCGACCGCAGGACGGTATTCTCGACATCGCGCTGTACCAGGCCGGGGCGGCTCATGTGCCCGGCTTTTCGAACGTGGTGAAGCTGTCTTCGAACGAAAACCCGCTGGGCCCCTCGGAAGCGGCCAAGGCCGCGTTCCGGGCGACGGCTGAGCATCTGCATCTTTATCCCTCGTCGGATCACGCGGACCTGCGCGCGGCGATCGGCGAGGTCCATGGGCTGGATCCCGCGCGGATCATTTGCGGTGCCGGATCGGACGAGATCATCGCGTTTCTGTGCCAGGCCTATTCCGGACCGGGGATCGAGGTCATCCACACGTCTCACGGGTTCGCGATGTACCGCATTTCGGCCCTTGCGGCAGGGGCGATGCCGGTTGAGGTGCCCGAGCAGGACAGGGTCGTGGACGTGGACGCCATCCTCGCGGCGGCCGGTTCGGAGACCGGTCTTGTCTTCGTTGCCAATCCCGCGAACCCGACCTCGACGATGATCGACATGGCCGCGCTGACCCGGCTGGCGGACGAATTGCCCCCGCATGTGCTCTTGGTCATCGACGGGGCATATGCGGAGTACGTCGACGGTTATGATGGCGGTGCTGCGCTGGCGGGTTCGCGTCCCAACGTGGTTATGACGCGAACCTTTTCGAAACTGCACGGTCTCGGAGGATTGCGGATCGGCTGGGCCTATGGACCGGCAGAGATCATCGACGTTCTGAACCGGGTTCGCGGGCCGTTCAACCTGTCGGGTACGCAGCTTGCCACGGCCGAGGCGGCAATACGCGATACCGATTACGCCGCTTATTGCCGGGCCGAGAACGCCCGTCTTCGGGGTGAACTGGCACAGGGGCTGGCCGAACTTGGCGTGGCATCGGACACGTCGTCGGCCAACTTCGTGCTGGCCCGGTTTCGCGATGCCGCCGAGGCCGATGCCTGTGAAGAGGCGCTTCGGGCCGAGGGCATCCTTGTCCGCAAGACGGCAAGTTATCAGTTGCCCCAATGCCTGCGGATCACGGTGGGCGACGCGGCGTCTTGCGCACGGGTGATCGCGGCGATCGGGGCCTTTCGGGGCAGGGCCAAATGAGCGGGCCCTATTCGCGTGTTGCGTTGATCGGGTTGGGCCTGATCGCGGCGTCGATGGCCCATGCCATGCGGCGGGCAGGAATGACGGCCGAGATCGTGGGCACCGCACGGTCCGAAGAGACCCGCCGTGTGGCGACCGAAATCGGCCTTTGCGACCGGGTGGTGGCGACGGCGGCCGAGGCCGTGGCGGGCGCCGATCTGGTGGTTCTTGCGACACCGGTGGGCGCGATGGGGGCCATTGCCGCGGAGATCGCACCGCATCTGGCGCCCGGGGCGACCGTGACGGATGTGGGATCGGTCAAACGCGCCGTCGTCGACGCCGTGGTTCCGCATTTGCCCGACGGCGTGCATTTCATCCCCGGCCATCCCTTGGCCGGAACCGAGCATTCGGGGCCGCGGTCCGGCTTTGCCGAACTGTTCGATGGGCGTTGGTGCCTCTTGCTGCCGGATGACGGAACCGATCCGGACAGCGTGGCCGCTCTGAGCACGTTTTGGCGGGCGCTGGGCTCGAACGTGGATCTGATGGATGTGGAGCGCCACGACCTGGTCCTGGCCGTGACCAGCCATGCACCGCACCTTATCGCCTATACGATGGTGGGCGTTGCCGACGATCTGCGGCGGGTGACCGATCAGGAGGTCATCAAATACTCGGCCGCCGGGTTCCGTGATTTCACCCGGATTGCGGCGTCGGATCCCACGATGTGGCGCGATGTCTTCCTTTCGAACAAGGACGCGACGCTTGAGATCCTGGGTCGGTTCACGGAAGAGCTCTTTGCATTGCAACGGGCGATCCGGACCGGGGATGGTGACCACCTGCATGCCTATTTCACGCGGACCCGCGGGATCCGGCGGGGGATTGTCGAGGCGGGACAGGACACCGATGCCCCGGATTTCGGGCGTCAGGGGACACGCGCTTGAGAGCATGGTGCGTTCTTCTTGCGCTGCTTGTGGCAGGAGCCGCCGGCGCCGCCGCCCCGGATCGGTCACCGCGCCCGGTGCCGCGCGTTGGTGCGGAGGCGGATGTGGTGGTGTCGCAGGCCCGCAGGTCGTCGGGGGCGATCTGCGGGACCCGCACCGCTGTCGGGCGAGCCATGGCCGCCATTCCCGGTGACTTGCCGGGCTGCGGCGTGGCCGAACCTTACTGGGTGACCGAGGTCGCGGGCGTGCGCCTGAATCAGGGTGCCATCCTTGATTGTCGGACGGTCGCGGCGCTTGAGACCTGGGTTGATGACGGGTTGTTGCCGGCGGCGGGGCGTCGCCGCGGGGGGCCGGCCGCGTTGCGGGTCGCCGCACATTACGATTGCCGGACGCGCAACAACCAGCCGGGCGCGAAAGTGTCCGAACATGGCAAGGGGCGTGCCATCGACATCTCGGCGATCACCTTCCGCGACGGCACCGTACTGACCGTTCTCGAGGGCTGGGGACGAGGCCGGGACGGGCGGCTGCTACGGCGGCTGCATCGTACGGCCTGCGGACCCTTCGGAACGGTGCTTGGCCCCGAGGCCGACCGGTTTCACCGCGATCATTTCCACTTTGACACCGCCCCGCGCCGGTCACAGAGCTACTGCCGCTAGCGGATCACGAAACGCGGCGCCGGTCCGAGCGGGACGGGGCCGAACGAGACGAATCCGTTCTGGAAACTGAGCGGCGCGTCGATGGTCTGCGGGTTGCCCGAGAGGCCCGCCAGCACTTCGAGCGCGGCTTCGATCGTGGGCGCCACGGCCTCAGGGACAAGACCGGCCGCCTGCCCGAGCGCAAGCATCTCGCGCCAGTTCTGCGCCTTGACGGTGATCCGGCCCGTAGCCACGCCGTTGCCATCGATTGTCAGATCGCCGGCCGCGCGCAGGTCCGCCTGCCCCCAAGTCGCACGCATGAGCCCGAGGTCCAGTTTCCGAGGCTGCGGCCGGGCGCGTTCGATGGCGTGCCGGTCCCAGGGCGCGTCAAAGCCGATCGTGGCGTCGATGGACAACACGTCGATGACCGGCGGCATCAGACGTGCGGGATCGATCATCGCCCGAAGGGGTTCGGAGGGTTCGACGTTGACCGCTTCGAACAGAATGTCATGGGCCAGCGCGTCGGTTTCGGTTTGTACCGTCGTGAGCGTGCCAAGGGTCAGCCGCGACGACCAGCCGTCGGTCGAGCGGATCTCGACCCCGTTCATCCGAATGTCGGAGGCGACGAGCGCGGCAAGCGCGCTCGGCTCCACCTCGACAGTGCCTTCCATCCGGTCAGCCTCGATTGTCAAACGTTCGAAGGGAGACGACAGCGACTGGATTTCGGGCCAGATCGCGGTCACGCGCGTGGGCCAGGCGCTGGCGGCCTCGACGCGGAATGTCGGGGCAGACCACGCGAGACCCGTTCCCGGATCCGCCAGTTCGACGCCTGCAAACTCTGCGATGAAGGTCCCGGGATAGCCGGTCGTCCGGACCTCGGCCACTTCGGCCAGCCAGCCCTCGGCGCGCCGTTCGTCCAGCCAGAATGAAAGACCGCGGTCGATGGCCACGGCCCCCGCTGCCCAATAGCCGGACCAAAGCAGTGCGAGCACCAGTATGATTGTGAACAGCCGACGCATGGGCCCTTTCCCCCGTGCTCTGGCTGGTGTTCTAGTGGCGCGGTCGAGAAAGGGCCAGCATATGGATAGCGATACGCTTTGGGTCTTTGGATACGGCTCGTTGATCTGGGACCCGGGCTTTGCGTTTGAAGAGCGGTTGCGCGCCCGTCTGGACGGGTATGCGCGATCGTTCTGCATGCGCTCGATCCATCATCGGGGGACTGTCGAGGCGCCGGGTCTTGTCCTTGCGCTGGACCGCCATCCCGGGGGGTCCTGCGACGGCGTGGCGTTCCGGGTGGCCGAGGCCGACCGGGACCCGGTGATGGCCTATCTGCGTGAGCGCGAGCTGATTTCTTCGGCATATCTTGAGGAAACGCATGCGATCCGGTTGCTGGATGGCCGGGCGGTCACGGCTGTCACTTATGTGGTGGATCCCGATCACGTGCAGTATTGCGGCGGGCTCGACCTTGAAGAGCAGGCCGGGATTATTGCCGAAGCGGTGGGCGGGCGCGGTCCCAATGTCGAGTATTTGTTGAACACCGTCGATCATCTGGACGAACTAGGCATCGCGGATCCGGACCTGACATGGCTTTCTCGCCGCGTTGCGGCAATCCGTTCGGACACGTGACGTTTTCGCAGTTGGAAAGCATTGCGCCAAAGCCTATTGTCCCGACGGATAACGAGCAGGGCAGGACCTGACGCGCATGGCGAGAGAAGACCGCGACGGCAACGTGCAATTCACGCAGCCAGTGCGCCAGATTGTGACCATGATACTGGTGCTGATCCTTGTCGGGGCTGGCGCCTATATCGCGTGGCCCGAGGTTGCACCGGTTTTTCTGGCCAATCCATGGCTGAACGGTTTCATCGCGCTGGTGTTCGTGATCGGGGTTCTGGCCTGTTTCTGGCAGGTGCTTCAGATCGGCCTTTCGGTGAGCTGGATCGAGGGGTTTGCGGCCGAGCGCCCGGGCCATGCCATGACCCGGGTGCCGCGGCTGCTGGCGCCGCTCGCGGCGCTTTTGCGGTCACGCGGCGCGCGTATGCAGATCGGCTCGGCCTCGTCGCGGTCCATCCTCGATTCGGTGGCGACACGGATCGACGAGTTGCGCGATATCACCCGATATATCGTCAACCTTCTGATTTTTCTTGGCCTTCTTGGAACCTTCTTCGGTCTTGCCACTACGGTTCCGGCGGTTGTCGACACGATCCGCAGCCTTGCGCCGGCCGCGGGAGAGGAAGGGATCGAGGTTTTCGGCCGTCTGATGGACGGTCTTGAAGCCCAGCTAGGTGGCATGGGCGTGGCATTCTCGTCGTCGTTGCTGGGCCTTGCGGGATCGCTGGTGGTCGGGCTTCTGGAGCTGTTTGCCGGCCATGGCCAGAACCGGTTCTATCGCGAACTCGAGGAATGGTTGTCGAGCATCACGCGCCTCAGCTTCTCGTCAGGCGAAGGCGAAGGCGAAGGCGGTGCGACCGCCGCGGTTCTCGATCACATGGCCGAACAAATGGACGTGCTGCAATCGCTTTACGCGGCTTCCGACGCCAACCGCGCCGAGGTCGACCAGCGGCTGGGGTCGCTGGCCACGGCTGTTGAGGGGCTGGTCGCCCGGATCGAGGCCGAGGGATCATCCCAGGCCGCGCTTAATCGGTTGGCCGAGGGGCAGGACCGCCTGACCGCTGTGTTGGAGACGCAGATGGCAGACGGCGCGGGCGGCGGAGGCGGCGTGGATGCCGAAAGCCGGATGCGTCTGCGGTCGATGGACGTGCAGCTTCTTCGGATTCTGGAGGAAATGGCCACCGGTCGGCAGGAGATGATCGGAGACCTGCGATCCGAGATCATCAACCTGACGAAGGCCGTGCGGCAATTGTCCGGGGCGACGTCACCCGGCCGGGCGCCCTCGGCTTCGGATCTGAGGCGCTAGGGCCATGGCGCTTACGCGGCGTTCGGTCAACCGGGTCTCGGCCTCGATCTGGCCGGGTTTCGTTGATGCGATGACGGCGCTGCTTCTGGTTCTGATGTTCGTCCTGACCATCTTCATGGTGGTTCAGTTCGTGTTGCGCGAGACGATCTCGGGGCAGGAAGACGAACTGAACGAGCTGGCGTCGGAAGTGTCCATTCTCGCGCAGGCGCTGGGGCTGGAACAGCAACGGGCTGCAAACCTCGAAGAAGAGGGCGCGCGCCTGTCCAACACCCTGGCCCAGGCCGAGGCCACCGCTGAAAGCCAGGCGGCGCTGATCGCGACGCTCACCGGCCAGATCAACGCGGCCGAGGATGAATTGGAGGCGCGGGCGTCCCGCATCACCGCATTCGAGGCCCAGGTGGCATCTCTTCTGTCCGAACGCGACGCCGCCGTATCCCGGGGTGACACGCTTGCCGCCTCGGTCGAAGAACTCGAGGCCGCGCGCTCCGAGCTGATTTCGGAACAAGAGGCGCTGACCCTTGCACTGGCCACGGCTCGGACCGAGATCGACGCACAGGCCGAGGCCGCCCGATTGGCGGCGGCGCGCCGCGAGGCGCTTGAAGCATTGACCGCGGACCTGACGGCCCGGGCCGAATCCGCCGAAGCTGCGCTGACGGCGGAAGAAGAGGCGCGCCTGGCCGAGGCCGCGGCGGCGGAAGCGCTGCGCGAACGTCTGGCCAATTCCGATGCTGAACTGACCGCGATGACCTTAGCGCTGGAAGAAGAGCGGCGGCGCGCGGAGGAGACCCTGACGCTGCTTGCCGCGGCACAGGCGGCGAGCGACGATCTGAACGACCAGCTGGCCGCGGCCATTGCGGCCCGCCAGGCAGCCGAAACGGCGGCGACGGGTGCGATCGAGACCGAGGCGGCGCTGACGGCGGCGAATGCGCGGATTGCGACGCTCGAGGCGGAGTTGCGCGTGTTCGAAGGACGGGCCATCGATGCCGACGCGCTGCGCGCTCAACTGGCCTCGGCGCTGGCGGCACAGGCCGCGGCCGAAACGGCGGCCGAAGAGGGACTGAGCGCCGCGGAAGAGCGCGCGGCCCTGTTGGCGGCGGCCAATACCGCGCTGGAAGCGGAAGAGGCACGGTCGGCCGAGAGCCTGCGCGAGGTTGCGGTCCTGAACCAGCAGGTCGCGGCGCTTCGGGCGCAGCTGGGTGATCTGCAAGGGCTTCTGGACGCCGCCAACGAAGCCGATGCGGCCTCTCAGGTCCGGATCCAGACACTTGGGTCGGATCTGAACACCGCGCTGGCGCGGGCGGCGGCCGAGGCGCAGCGGCGCGCGGAACTGGAAGAGGCCGAGCGGATCCGACTTGAGGAAGAAGCACAGCGTCTGGCGCTTGAGGCCGAGCTGAGCCAGACTGAAGCAGAACAGCTGCGCGAGGCGCAGTCGGAATTCTTCGGACAGTTGCGCCGGGTGCTTGGCGGGCGCGAAGGCATCGAGGTGCGTGGCGACCGCTTTGTCTTCTCGTCCGAGGTCTTGTTCTCGGTCGGGTCCGCGAACCTTGCCCCTGCGGGTCAGGACCAGATCGCCGAGGTGGCGGGAATTCTGCAGGATATCTCGGACGAAATCCCCGAGGGCGTCGACTGGATCCTGCGCGTCGACGGGCATACCGACAACATTCCCATTGCCGGAGGCGTTTTTGCCGACAACTGGGAACTGAGCCAGGCGCGGGCGCTGTCGGTGGTGCGGTTCATGGTGGACCAGCTGGGCTTCCCGCCCGAGCGTCTCGCCGCCACGGGCTTTGGCGAGTACCGTCCTGTGAACCCGGCCGACACGGCGCAGGCCCGGGCCCAGAACCGGCGGATCGAACTGAAGCTGACCGAGCGGTGATGGCGCGGATCACCTGTCCGGATTATGTCGAGGACGCCGAGGCTTTGCGGGCCATCGTTCTGGAATATCTCGGTGGGGCACTCGACGGTTTTCCGGACGGGGTGGGCACGGCGCCGGATGCGCACGCGTTGGCCGACACGACACTGTCCAACCTCGGTGCCTACCTCCCGCCCCGGGGCAGGTTGCTTATGGCCCATGACGCGGCGGGCGCGCTGGTCGGGACAAGTTTCGTCAAGCGGATCCGATCGGACGTAGCCGAGATCAAGCGCCTTTACGTGCGGCCCGCGGCGCGGGGCACGGGCCTCGGGTTTCGGCTGATGGAAGCGACCGAAGAGGCCGCGCGTGAGATCGGCTGCGCTCAGATCCTTTTGGATACAGGGGCTTGGATGACCGCGGCACGGCGGCTTTATGCGTCGATGGGGTATGCCGAGACCGGGCGTTACGACGAAAGCGAGAACGGTCCGGAGTTGGAGCCGCATTTGGTCTATTACGTGAAGGATCTCGGGGCGGGGCGCTAGAGCCCGAGATCGGCGATGGCCTCGGCCAGCCCGCGGCGGGCCTGCCGCATCATCACCGGGTTCGTGTCGCGGTAATAGGGCAAGGCCAACGTGGCCTGCCACGCGACCCGGGCCCGGGCCCGGTCCCACATGGCATCGTCCGGCGCGAGCCGCGCACGGAAACGGTCCCGCGCAGCGGCGTCGAAGAGAAACCATGCGGGGATGAGGTCATAGGCCGGATCGCCGGCCCCCATGCAGTTCCAGTCGAGAATACCGGTCAGGTCTCCGTTCTGCAGAACAAGGTTGGCGGGCATCAGGTCGCCGTGCAGCCAGACCGGCGGGCCTGCATAGGGCGGTGCGGTGAGACCCCGGGTCCAGATCGCCTCGGCTGCATCCGCATCGGCGAGGTCCAATGTCCGGACCTCTGAGAGGCCCGTGCGGAAGCGCGCGTCGTGGAGGCCAAGCGGACCGCCCCGCGAGCCCTTGGGCGCGTCCTCGGGCACGGGACGGGATTGAAGTGCAGAGACAAAATCGGCGAGCGCGTCGGCGGTGCGGAGGGGATCGGCCATCGGGGCGCGGTCGGCGTCGGTTCCCGGAAGCCAGGTCTGGATGATCCACGGCAGGGGCAGCGCCGCGGTTGCCCTGCCGATGGCCACGATATCCGGCGAGGCGAGCGGCAGATGCGACGTCAGCCCGGGAAGCCAGCGCCCGAGCTTGTCGATGACAGGCGCGCCAGCCACTTGCCAGGGCACCCGCACCGTATGTGCCGTGCCCAGCCGGAAGATCCGCATTTCCGTCCCCCCGGTCGCCAGCGGGGTAAGGGGCAGACCGGCAAAACCCGGCGCCTGAAGCGCGATCTCCCCGGCGATCAGATCGGGCGGGACGTCGAGCGCGTCTTCGTGCATGGTTGTCCCCCGTGATCGCGGGCCGGTCTGCCGGCAGTCTACCGGGCCCCTAATAGAGATGCGCCAGCCCATCGCAACATTCGCGGACGCGCGCAGCTCTGGATGGCTTGCGACGCGTCCGACAGGTTCTGAGGTCAGCTAGACAGTGCAGCCCAGCGCAGCGTTCAGTCCGATGGAAATGGCGATAACGCTTGACAAGGCGACAGTTCCAAGTGGCTTCAGGCCAGCGTGCAACTCTGCATTCCTGAATGACTTCACAGCAAGAATGATCGCCCAAACGGCGACCAGGGCCAGGATCGCCAGATTGCCAAGGCTTCCGAAGATACCCCCGATGCAAGCCCCATCGGACAGACGGTTCTGGCCGGTAGCTGCCATCCGACGCTTTCCGTCGGTCATGCACGCCTCCCCACGTCACTGAGCGGCGGCTTGGCGGACTAAGCTGGCCTTCGGAAACTCAGGGTAACGGTTTCTTTGGCGCATGATCTCGCCACAGGGTGCGCACCTTGGCACTTAGTCGGTTCCAGACGTGGCTAGGAACCGTGTTTGAGTGTTTTCCCGTAAGTCCAAATTGATCTGCGCCAGTCAGGAACCACCAAAAAACCTCAAGACCATCCTCTGTCTCGATGAAATTCATCCAACCTTCGGCAACCAGCCTGCCGTCTTTGTAAAGAACGGCTATACCGGAAAAGTTTTCGATTTCCCCGTCGAGCCAACGTGTTCGATGCCCCTCGACACAACTTTCCGACCAATCAAACTGAATGTCAGAACGCTGATAGGTCTGCTGTTCGGGTAAGTACCAGTTTAAGTCGGCTACAAGTTGTTCTTCAACATACCTGCGAAGTTTGGGACCCATGCAATCTGAGAAACCAAGTTCGTCCAAAACTTCATCCAATACTTCTGCTCTACCCGAGCAGCTTCTCTAACCGGCTTCACGATTCTTTCAAGCTCGGAGCGTGGGTTTGGGCTCGATGCGGACCTTCGCTGCAGGCCTGACGAGGCCAGCCTTTCAACCCAGGTCCGGCGCGGCGCTGTGGCGCCACGCTCCCGACGAAAAAAAAGACCGCCGGCTTTGAGCCGGCGGTCCGTGTAGGGTGCTTTTCCGGACGGGCCTAGTCGGCGGTCAGGAGGGGCGGTTTCTTCGACGAGAGGCGGCGCGTTTCGGGTTCGATCGTCAGGTGGATCTCGCCGTTCTTGACGCCGACTTTCACGAGGCCGCCTTTCGCGAGCTTGCCAAAGAGCAGCTCTTCCGCAAGCGGCTTTTTGATGTGCTCCTGGATCACGCGGCCAAGGGGCCGGGCGCCCATCTTGTCGTCGTAACCCTTGTCGCCCAGCCATTCGGCAGCCGGCCCCGAAAGCTCGATCGAGACGTTCCGGTCCATGAGCTGCGCTTCGAGTTGGAGGACGAATTTCTCGACCACCTGCAGGATGATCTCCTTGCCGAGGGGCGCGAAGCTGATGACCGCGTCGAGACGATTCCGGAACTCTGGCGTGAACGTGCGTTCGATCGCCGCCGTATCCTCGCCCTCGCGCCGGTCACGGCCGAAGCCGATCGCCTCTTTCGCCTGTTCTGCGGCACCTGCGTTCGAGGTCATGATCAGGATCACGTTGCGGAAATCGACCTGCCGCCCGTTGTGGTCGGTCAGTTTCCCGTGGTCCATCACCTGCAGGAGGATGTTGTAGACATCCGGGTGCGCCTTCTCGATCTCGTCGAGGAGAAGCACGCAATGCGGGTGCTGGTCGACGCCGTCGGTCAGGAGGCCCCCCTGATCGAAGCCGACATAGCCCGGAGGCGCGCCGATAAGGCGGCTGACCGCGTGCTTTTCCATGTATTCCGACATGTCGAAGCGCAGCAACTCAACGCCCAGCGTGGTGGCAAGCTGCTTGGCGACCTCGGTCTTGCCGACGCCGGTGGGGCCCGCAAAGAGATAGTTGCCGATGGGCTTTTCGGGTTCGCGCAGGCCCGCACGGGCAAGCTTGATCGCCGACGAGAGCGCCTCGATCGCCTTGTCCTGCCCGAAGACCACGCGCTTCAGCGTTGTTTCGAGGTCCTTCAGCACTTCGGCATCGTCCTTGGAGACGTTCTTGGGCGGGATCCGGGCGATCTTGGCCACGACCGCCTCGATCTCCTTGGCGCCGATGGTCTTGCGTCGCTTGGATTCCGCGACGAGATGCTGGGCCGCGCCCGCCTCGTCGATCACGTCGATGGCCTTGTCCGGAAGCTTCCGGTCATTGATGTAGCGTGCCGAAAGTTCCACCGCCGTCTTGATGGCGTCGGTGGTGTACTTGATGTCGTGGTGATCCTCGAAATACGGCTTGAGGCCTTTGAGGATCTTGATCGAGTCGTCCACGGACGGTTCGGTCACGTCGATTTTCTGGAATCGGCGGCTGAGTGCGCGGTCCTTCTCGAAGTGCTGGCGGAACTCCTTGTAGGTCGTCGAACCCATGCAGCGCAGCTTGCCGCCCTGAAGCGCGGGCTTCAGGAGGTTGGAGGCGTCCATCGCGCCGCCCGACGTGGCGCCGGCGCCGATCACCGTGTGGATTTCGTCGATGAAGAGGATCGCGTCGGGATGCTCTTCCAGTTCGGACACGACCGACTTCAGCCGCTCCTCGAAATCACCACGGTACCGTGTACCCGCCAGCAGCGCACCCATGTCGAGAGAGTAGATCGTGGCACCCTGAAGCACCTCGGGTGTTTCGCCCTCGACGATTTTCTTGGCGAGCCCCTCGGCGATGGCGGTCTTGCCCACGCCCGGATCACCCACCAGAAGCGGGTTGTTCTTGCGCCGGCGGCAGAGGACCTGCACGCAGCGTTCGACCTCGTGTTCGCGCCCGATCAGAGGATCGACATCGCCCTTGCGCGACTTCGCGTTCAGGTCGACGCAGTACTTGGAGAGCGCGGATTCCTTGCCCTCTTCCTCGGCGGCCTGGCTTTCTTCTTCGAATTCGTTCGAACCGGTCACTGGGCGGGACTCTCCGAAAGAGGGATCCTTCGCCACACCGTGCGCGATGAAGTTGACGGCATCGTAACGCGTCATCTCCTGTTCCTGCAGGAAGTAGGCGGCGTTCGATTCCCGTTCGGCGAAGATCGCGACCAGCACGTTGGCGCCGGTGACCTCGGTCCGCCCCGACGATTGAACGTGGATCGCCGCACGCTGGATCACGCGCTGGAAGGCTGCGGTCGGGACCGCCTCGGAGCCTTCCACTTGGGTCACAAGAGTCGACAGGTCGTCGTCGATGAATTCGATCAGGGTTTTGCGCAAAGCGTCCAGATCGACCGAGCAGGCCTGCATGACCTTCGCTGCGTCGGGTTCGTCGATCAGTGCCAGCAGCAAGTGCTCCAGCGTCGCCAACTCGTGGCTGCGCGCATTGGCCAGGGCCAGCGCCGAATGAATCGCCTGCTCGAGAGTGTTGGAAAATGACGGCACGCGGCGTGCTCCTTTGACTAGGTCGGCGCGCGGATGGTCGGGCGAACCGTGCGCGCCCTTACGTTAAAGTTCGGTGATCTGTCCGAAGCTTCAAGGATTTTCTGCTCAAATCCGCTCACATTTACAGCGTCGGTGGATAAGAGCGTTGCGATTGCCGGAGAATCGGGCGGGCCTAGAACGCGTCTTTGCGACGCCGGATTTCCGCGAAGACCGATGCATCCGGTGATTGGGGCATAGATATGGCTGCTTTTACCGATGGCAATCCCGCCCGCAAAAAGGGGTTTGTCGCCAGCTCGTCCGCAAGCGTGGACGGCACGGTCGGCTTGCCCCTTGAACGGGCATCCGCGATCCGGTCGGCGCGTGCCTGAAGCGCGGCATTGTCGGGTTCGATGGTGAGCGCGAAACGCGCGTTGGCGGCGGTGTATTCGTGCCCCGAACAGACCAGCGTTTCGGGTGGGAGTGTCGCCAGCCGGGACAGGCTGGACCACATCTGGTCCGCGGTTCCTTCAAATAACCGCCCGCACCCGAGGGCCATCAGGCTGTCGGCGGTGAAGACCGCCCCGGCGTCGGGCATATGGAAGGCCACGTGCCCGACGGTGTGGCCCGGGACGTCGATAACCGTGATCGTGTGGCCGGCGAAATCGATCTGGTCGCCATCTGCCACGCCTTCGTCAAGCGGGGGCAGTCGGTGGCGGTCGGCCTCGGCCCCCACGACAGTCGGATCAAAGCGGGTCCGGAGCAGTTCGAGCCCCTCGACATGATCCCCGTGATGGTGCGTGAGCAGCACGTGCGACAGAGTCCAGCCGCGGGCGTCGAGCGCGGCGGCGATCGGAGCTGCCTCGGGGGCATCGACCAAAAGCGTCGCGCCACTGGCGGTGTCATGCACGAGGAACGCGTAGTTGTCTGTGCGGCAGGGGATCGTCACGAGTTCAAGGGGCATGGTCTTTCGATCCGACTGGGATAAGGTCCGCAAGACCATCTCCGATCCCCGGCGCGCCTGCAATGCACCTCGACGTCCGCGATCTTCGCAACTTTTACTACCGGACCGGTCTGGGCCGCATCGCGCAGCGGGCCATCCGGGAACAGGTGGCCGAGTTCTGGCCCGATCTCAGCGAGCGAACGCTGGTGGGCTTTGGCTTTGCGGCGCCGTTCTTGCGGCCTTACAAGGGCAAAGCACGCCGCGTCATGGGGCTGATGCCTGCCCAGCAAGGGGTGATGCATTGGCCCCCGGGCGAAGCCAATGTCTCGGTCCTTTGCGAAGAAACGCTCTGGCCCGTGGAGACAGGGGCGGTTGACCGGCTTTTGCTGATCCATGGGCTTGAGACGAGCGAGAATCCCTCGGCGCTTCTGGAAGAGAGCTGGCGCGTCTTGGCGCCGGAGGGCCGCGTTCTTTTCATTGTGCCGAACAGGGCCGGGCTTTGGGCGCGCCGGGATGCCACGCCCTTTGGATTCGGCCGGCCCTACACGGCCGCGCAACTCGAGGCGCAGCTTCGCCGGCACGACTTTGCCCCTGGCCGGCATCTGGCGGCACTGTTCCAGCCGCCATCCACGCAGCGCTTCTGGATGAAGACCGCGCGGTACTGGGAGCGGTTGGGCCGGGGGGTGTCAAACTCGCTCGCCGGGGGCGTTATACTTGCCGAGGCCACGAAACATGTCGAGGCGCCGCGCAGGCCGGGCTTGCCGGAGGCGGTACGCAAGCCGCTTGAGGTTCTCGACGGGATTGCGCGGCCCGTGCCCAAGCCGGTTGGCAGCCCCCGGAAATAGCAGGTTCCGAGGGCCGCAGACCGGCGCAGGACGGGGCGCCTTTGCTGCGGTTGCAAAGGCATACGATGGCGTGCCGTGCGACCTCTGTTCCGGCGCTGTTTTTTGCGGCGGTCAAGGTGGTTGCGGGGCGGGAATGCGTCTGCTACATCCACCACGATTTTGGGCGGGGCGCCACCCGGGCGAGCCGTGCAAACAGCCCCAGTCGCCGGTCCCGTCGGTGGGGCAATTGCCAAATCGGAAGGGTGGACGTGTCCGAACCTGCTTCGCTTTCCTCCGGCATCGCCGAGCGCTATGCCACAGCCGTTTTCGAGCTTGTCAAAGACGATCAGTCGCTTCCCAAACTGGAAGCCGATGTTGCGGCACTGACCGCGGCGATGGCCGACAGCGATGATCTGAATGCCATGATCTCGTCTCCTGTCTACAGTCGTGACGATCAAAAATCCGCGATCATGGCCGTGTCTACAGCGATGGACGTTTCTCCGACGCTGGCGAATACGCTTGGTCTGATGGCAACGAAGCGGCGTCTCTTCGTCCTTCCGCAGCTATTGTCGGCCCTCACCCGTCGCATCGCCGACGAGAAGGGCGAGGTTACTGCCGAAGTCACGTCGGCCAAGCCGCTGACCAAGGCCCAAGAAGAAAAGCTTGCCCAGACGCTGAAAGCGAGCGTTGGCAAGGACGTCCGGATCAGCACGTCCGTCGATGAAAGCCTGATCGGCGGTCTCGTCGTGAAAGTCGGATCGCGGATGATCGACGCATCGCTACGCTCGCGCCTTGGCGCGCTCCAGAACACCATGAAAGAGGTCGGATAATGGCTATCCAAGCTGCCGAGATTTCAAAAATCCTGAAAGAGCAGATCAAGAGCTTTGGTCAGGAAGCCGAGGTGGCCGAAGTGGGCCAGGTTCTGTCGGTGGGTGACGGCATCGCCCGCGTCCACGGTCTGGACAAGGTTCAGGCCGGCGAGATGGTCGAGTTTCCGGGCGGCATCATGGGGATGGCGCTGAACCTCGAGACCGACAATGTCGGCATCGTGATCTTCGGCGACGACCGGGACATCAAGGAAGGCGATACGGTCAAGCGGACTGCTTCGATCGTTGACGTGCCGGCGGGCGAGGCGCTTCTCGGACGCGTGGTTGACGGGCTGGGCAACCCGCTTGACGGCAAGGGCGAGATTGCTTCGGCCGAGCGCCGCGTCGCCGACGTAAAGGCGCCGGGCATCATTCCGCGAAAGTCTGTGCATGAACCGATGGCGACCGGCCTGAAGGCCATCGACGCGATGATCCCCATCGGCCGCGGCCAGCGCGAACTCATCATCGGTGACCGCCAGACCGGCAAGACGGCGGTGGCACTTGATACGATCCTGAACCAGAAGTCGTACAACGACGCGGCTGGCGACGATGAGAGCCAGAAGCTGTACTGCATCTATGTTGCGGTCGGGCAGAAGCGGTCGACCGTGGCCCAGCTGGTCAAGAAGCTCGAGGAATCGGGCGCGATCGACTACACTATCGTGGTTGCCGCCACGGCGTCTGACCCGGCGCCGATGCAGTTCCTGGCGCCCTACGCGGCGACGGCCATGGCCGAGTATTTCCGCGACAATGGCCGCCACGCTCTGATCATCTATGATGACCTTTCGAAGCAGGCGGTTGCCTATCGTCAGATGTCGCTGCTTCTGCGCCGCCCGCCGGGTCGCGAAGCCTATCCGGGCGACGTCTTCTATCTTCACTCTCGGCTTCTCGAGCGCTCGGCGAAGATGAACGAGGACAATGGCGCGGGCTCGCTGACGGCGTTGCCGATCATCGAAACGCAAGGCGGCGACGTGTCGGCGTTTATCCCGACCAACGTGATCTCGATCACCGACGGCCAGATCTTCCTTGAGACGGAACTCTTCTTCCAGGGCATCCGGCCCGCGGTGAACACCGGTCTGTCGGTGAGCCGTGTGGGATCTTCGGCCCAAACCAGCGCGATGAAGTCGGTGGCGGGTCCGGTGAAACTGGAACTGGCGCAGTACCGCGAGATGGCGGCCTTTGCCCAGTTCGGATCGGATCTGGACGCCGCGACGCAGCGCCTTCTGAACCGGGGTGCGCGTCTGACCGAACT
>JBCBKU010000033.1:0-19568 GCA_038521345.1 Pseudomonadota bacterium
CGCATGGCAATTGGCGTTGCCGCCCTGCCCTACAACGTCGCCGCCGAGGTCGAGGCCGTCTTCGCGCTTCACCAATCCGATATCGGCTCATAAGCACACCCGCGAACCACGCATCCCTACAGGTGCTGTAGGGGACAGACAGACGAAGGACCGAGAACCGCCATGGCTGCTCTGAAAATCAAAAAAGGCTCGTCGAGGCATTCGGCCTACGACCTGCGCGACCCCAATGCCGAGGCCGTGGAGCGCCATACGCTCGCTGTCATTGTCGACAACGAGGCGGGCGTTCTGGCGCGCGTCATCGGGCTCTTTTCGGGGCGGGGCTACAACATTGAAAGCCTCACGGTCGCCGAGGTCGATCACGAAGGCCACCGGTCGCGCATCACCATCGTCACGACCGGGACGCCATCGGTCATCGACCAGATCGAAGCGCAGCTCGGACGCATCGTCCCGGTGCACGAGGTTCATGACCTTACCGTGGACGGCCCCTCGGTCGAGCGCGAACTGGCGCTCTTCAAGGTACGCGGCGATGGCGAAAAACGGATCGAAGCGCTGCGACTGGGCGAGATCTTCCGGGCCAACGTCGTCGATTCCACGCTACAAAGCTTCGTCTTCGAAGTGACTGGCACACCAGAGAAAATTGATGCGTTCGCGGATCTGATGCGGCCCCTTGGCCTGGTGGAGCTGGCCCGGACCGGCGTCGCCGCGCTGAAACGCGGTGCGGACTGACAAGGTGGACGGCCCACGCTGGGAAGGGTGGGTACCTGGGGAAGGAGCGTGGACCGTCCTGGGCGACCTTAGCCGTCTGTTGCCGGGATGATCCCGGCTTCCTGGGCCGCGGCCAACTCTTCTTCGTCGAGCGTGCCGTCACCATTCACGTCAACGGCAATGAACGCCTCTTCGGTGAGCGTGGGCACGGCGGTCAGCATTTCGTCGAACGAGTACACCCCGTCGCCATCGGTATCGATCATGCTCTGTGCCAGCGCCGGGGCGCCCATGGTGAGTGCGGCGATCGCCGCGATGCCTGTCATCCGCTTCATGGATCTTCCTTTCTGTTTTGTCCGAAGGCATTCCATGGCCTTCACCTGGGTAAGAGCCGCGGGGCCCGACTTTCATCCCTTGGGCGGTTACCAAGCGCACGAAGCCGCGACGCCTTGCCGATCACGCGGGCAATCCCGCGCGAAAGCCCGCCGAGGCAACGGTTTCGAGTGTTCGTGACGGGACAAACCCGAGTGTTCTGTGTCATGCCAATGGCATCGGGGACGCTGCTGAACCCCGGCCTTAGGAGTATCACCCTATGACGCCTGCCCGCGCGGACGCGCTGGTTGCCCTTCGCCCACGGCTTCTGCGCCGTGCACGGCGCTATGTGGCGACCAAGGACGCGGCCGAGGATCTGGTTCAAGAGGCGCTGTTGCGAGTGTGGGCCCGGGCCCGCGAACTGGACGAGATCGACGATCTGGAACCCTATGTGATCGTGGCGATGCGCAATCTGGCGCGGCGGCGGCGCACGACGGATCTGCCGCTGGATGCGGCTTCAGATGCGGGGGTCGAGGGGAGTCAGGAAGCACGCGTCGCCACCACCGAGGTGCTGACGGCCATGGAGCATCTTCCGGCCCATCAGGCGCTTTTGCTGCGGGACCACGCGATCGACGGGGTTAGCTTCTCGGATCTGGCGCGGCGCCACGGCCTCCCGATCGGAACCGTGATGAGCCGGGTGGCGCGTGCCCGCGCAAACCTCCGGTCGGAACTCGGGATTGCGCCGAAAAAGGAAGCAGCGGGGGCAACCCGCTCCTAGCGGCCGAATCCACGGAAGAAAGACCGGATCTGCGCGTCGGATCGGTCGCTCGTGTTGTAGCCAAGGATACGGCCCGCTTCCGCGGGACTAAGCGACGAGGGATTGATCGTGACGCCAAAACGGTCTGCCTTGCGCGCTGCGCTTAGCTGCAGGCTTTCGACCCCGGACCCACCTCCAGAACAGGCGGCGAGGGCCCCAAAGAGGACGACAAAAAGTGGAACAGTCCGGCGCATCGGTGTCTCCCGTTCGGCAATGATCTCGTGATGGCCCATGGCGGGCCACACGGTCCACTCACATCTGGGCGCGCCGGGCGTGATCGCAACCGCACCAAGGCCCAAAAGAAAATCGGGGGGCCGTAGCCCCCCGTCTGAGTTTCGCTGATCAGGCTCGTTCTGTGTACCGCCCGGTTTCTGCCTGCGGCCTGACCCGCGTCAGGGGCGAGCGCACCCGCCCCGTGTTCCGCTCAGCCGCGAAGCGCCTGAGCGGAGGTCGGATAGAGTGGATTGCGCAGCAATCTGCAGAGTCCGACCTCCCTATCCAAACGTGTTGTCGTTATGAGCATCCGCTTGTTGCCCCGCACGTGTTGCACTTCATGCAGGTTCCGTTGCGGACCAGCGTGTAGTTGCCGCATTCACCGCAGGGGTCACCTTCATAGCCCTGCATTTTGGCCTTGGCGGATGCGTCAATCTGAACGCTGCCGGTGGACAACGCGGTCGATGCCCCGTTGGCTTCGGCCGCCGCGGCTGGCACCAGAGTTTGGAGCGCGACCTGTGGATCGAGTTCGCCGTCGAAGGCCACGGCCCCCGCCCCGCCCTGCAGCACGACCAGTTCCTGCGGCACACGCTTTCGGAGATACCCGGTCGACGTGATCTGCTTCAGGACCTCGAGCGATTTGGTCGCGGCGCTCTCGGTCGGGACCGATACGTTCGACACACCCTCTTCCTCGCCGCGACCGAGATCGTCGAAATGCGTTCCCTCGGGCTGGACATGGGCAAGGTCCGTGCGATCGAGATAGCTGACCGCGAGTTCCCGGAAGATGTAGTCAAGGATCGAGGTGGCGTTCTTGATCGTCTCGTTGCCTTGCACCATCCCTGCCGGTTCGAACCGGGTGAACGTGAACTGGTCCACGAACCGGTCAAGCGGCACGCCGTATTGAAGACCGATCGATACTGCGATGGCGAAATTGTTCATCATCGCCCGGAAACCGGCGCCTTCCTTGTGCATGTCGATGAAGATCTCGCCCAGCGAGCCGTCGGTGTACTCGCCCGTGCGGAGGTAGACCTTGTGCCCCCCGACCGTCGCCTTCTGGGTATAGCCCCGGCGGCGTTCGGGCAGCTTCTCGCGGTGGCTGCGCACAATCTCTTTGACGACCACCTTCTCGACGATCTTCTCGGCGATGATTTGCGCCTTCTCGGTCGGCGTGCCGCTTTCAAGGGTCTCAAGCGCCTCGTCATCGTCCTCAACCAAGGCTGCCGCCAAAGGCTGGCTGAGCTTCGACCCATCGCGATAAAGCGCGTTTGCCTTGACCCCAAGCCGGTGCGACAGCTCATAGGCCGCCTGACAATCGGCGATCGTTGCGTCGTTCGGCATGTTGATCGTCTTCGAGATCGCGCCCGAAATGAACGATTGTGCCGCGGCCATCATGGTGATGTGGCTTTCAACGCTCAGGAACCGCTTGCCCTTCTTCCCGCAGGGGTTGGCGCAGTCGAAGATGGCGTAATGCTCTTCCTTGAGGAACGGCGCACCTTCAAGCGTCATGGTTCCGCAAACATGGTCGTTCGCCGCTTCAACATCCGCCTTCGAGAAGCCCAGATGCTTCAGAAGGTCGAAGGTGGGATCGGCAAGTTTCTCGGTCGGAATGCCAAGCGTCCCGGTGCAGAACTCTTCGCCCAGTGTCCACTGGTTGAAGACGAACCGGATATCGAAGGCCGACGGCAGCGCCGCCTCGATCTTGTCGATCTCCGCCTGGCCGAAGCCATGGCCGATCAGCGCCGTGTGGTTGATGCCCGGGGCATTGCCCAGCGTGCCATGGCCGACGGCGTAGGAGACAATTTCTTCGATCTGGGCGGGAGAATACCCAAGCGTCTCAAGCGCCGCCGGCACCGAGCGGTTGATGATCTTGAAGTATCCACCGCCCGCGAGCTTCTTGAACTTCACAAGTGCGAAGTCCGGCTCGATGCCCGTTGTGTCGCAATCCATCACCAAGCCGATCGTGCCTGTGGGCGCAATCACCGTGGCTTGCGCATTGCGATAGCCGTTCTGCTCTCCGAGGGTCAGCGCCTCGTCCCACGACGCCTTGGCCAGGTCCACCAGCCGTGCGTCCGGGCAATTGGCGTGATCCAGCGGCACGGGCGTCACGTTCATCGACTCATAGCCGTCCGCTTCGCCGCGCGCCGCACGCCGATGGTTCCGCATCACTCGCAGCATGTGCTCGGCGTTGCGTTCGTATCCCGGGAAGCTCCCGACCTCGCCGGCGATCTCGGCCGAGGTGGCATAAGCCACGCCGGTCATGATCGCAGTCAGGGCACCGCAAAGCGCACGGCCCTCGGGCGAGTCGTAGCTGTAGCCCATGTTCATCAGAAGCCCGCCGATATTGGCATAGCCAAGACCGAGCGTGCGGAAGTCGTAGCTGAGCTGCGCGATTTCCTTCGACGGGAACTGGGCCATCATCACGCTGATTTCCAGAGTCAGCGTCCAGAGCCGTGAAGCGTGCACGAAATCCTCTGCCTGAAACACACCGTCCTTGTAGAAGGTCAGCAGGTTCATAGAGGCGAGGTTGCATGCCGTGTCGTCGAGGAACATGTACTCGGAGCACGGGTTCGATCCGCGGATCTCACCGTCTTCCGGGCAGGTGTGCCACGCATTGACCGTGTCGTGGTACTGGATGCCGGGATCGGCGCAAGCCCACGCGGCATGACCGATCTGTTCCCAGAGATCCCGCGCCTTGACCGTTTTGGACACCTTGCCGTCGGTGCGGCGCACCAGCTCCCAGTCGGCGTCGTCCTCGACCGCCTTCAGAAAGCTGTCGGTGACACGGACCGAGTTGTTCGAGTTCTGGCCCGAAACCGAGCTGTAGGCTTCGCTGTCCCAATCGGTGTCGTAGGTCGGGAACTCGATCGAAGAATAGCCCTGGCGCGCGTATTGCAGGACCCGGTTCACGTAGGTTTCAGGGATCGCGACCTTCTTTGCGGCTCGGATTGCCGTCTTCAGACCCCCGTTCACCTTGGGATCGAAGGCATCGTCTTCGGCGCCATCCCACGAACGGATCGCGGTGAAGATCTCGTTCAGATGCGCCTCGTGCATCTTCGAGCCGGCGACAAGGCTTGCCACCTTCTGCTCTTCCTTGACCTTCCAGTTGATGAAATCCTCGATATCCGGATGGTCGGCGTCGCAGATCACCATCTTCGCCGCACGCCGGGTCGTTCCTCCGGACTTGATCGCGCCCGCGGCGCGGTCACCGATCTTGAGAAAGCCCATGAGACCGGACGACTTGCCGCCGCCGGACAGGCGCTCGCCTTCCCCGCGGAGACTGGAGAAGTTCGTGCCCGTGCCCGACCCGTACTTGAAAAGCCGCGCTTCACGGACCCAGAGATCCATGATCCCGCCTTCGTTCACCAGATCGTCGGCAACGGACTGGATGAAGCAGGCATGGGGCTGAGGATGCTCATAAGCGGACTTTGACTTCGTCAGCTTGCCTGTCGCCGGGTCAACGTAGAAATGCCCCTGGCTCGGCCCATCGATGCCGTAGGCCCAGTGCAGACCTGTGTTGAACCATTGGGGCGAATTTGGAGCAGCGCGCTGGGTCGCCAGCATGAAGCGCATCTCGTCGAAATACGCTTGGGCGTCGGCTTCCGAGGAGAAATAGCCGCCCTTCCAGCCCCAATAAGTCCACGCACCGGCCAGCCGGTCGAACACCTGACGGGCCGAGGTTTCACCGCCATAGCGCTCGTCCTCGGGAAGCTTGGCCAGAGCCGCCTCGTCGGCGACGGAACGCCATAGGAATTCAGGAACGCCCTTCTCGCGCACCTTCTTGAGCTGTGCCGGAACACCGGCCTTACGAAAGTATTTCTGCGCGATCACGTCGGATGCCACCTGGCTCCACGTGTCGGGCACCTCGACAGCATCCAGACGGAAAACGATCGTGCCGTCCGGATTCCGAATTTCCGATGTCGTCGTGGTAAAGCTCAGCGCCGCGTAGGCGTCTTGTCCAGCTTCGGTGAAGGTACGTTCGATTTTCATTTGCCCCGCCTTTTTCAACGTCCGCCCCGGTGTTCCGGGTTCGGTCTTCGCGCCGGTCAGCAGAAGGGCGGCACAAGGCGGCACGGGGCGGTGCTGCTATCCGCCCTGCCCCCGGATCGTGGGGCGATGGTGCCTGATCTCCCTGTCCCTGCCCGCTACCACTAAATCTAGTGTTCCGCCGACCGGCCAACACAAACTGGCGTAACAGCGGCGTGACCGTCAACAAAAAGTTTCACCCGACGATACAGTTTTTTGTCTTGACGGTAGCCCGCCGGGGATTCGCACCGGGGATGCGTCTTGCACGGCATAGGCGCGAAGCCTTTCCACGCAGGGCGATCAGGCGAATTGGGGTTCGGGGGCGCGTCCTTTGATCCCCAACCGGTAGTATTGGGTCAGCACGGCCAGTTGCGCCACTTCGACCCCCAGCGGTTCGGCGAAGGCCATCAGACCGAGGTGCACCCGCGCCATTTGTCGTGAACGATTCTGCGACCACCACATCTTGAATGCCTGCTCGTCTGCGGCAAAGTCATAGGCGTCATAGGCAATGGGTTGACCCCCGCGCCCGGGACCGTCCCAGAACGACGCCTCGTCCAGATCCTTCACCATCGCCATGTAGAAGCGCGAACGCTCCTCGTCCGATGACCAGAACGTTGTTCCGCGGGGATCGGCGAAATGGGTCGCATTCGCCTCAAGCGCGAACCGCCAGCGAAATGGGGACGCCAGCTCTTCGTATTGCTTGGCGGTCATCAGCCAATGCGACGCGCGGACCGAAACACCGGAACGCAGGGACCTTCCCGCGCTGACCGGAATGGTGGGTATCCGGGTTTGCTCGACAAAGTCGGCGATGAGCCCGGACGCGCTGGCCGCTTCGTAGGAGCGTACGGTGACCTTCGGAAAGGCGCGCCGAAAATCTTCGATGCGCGGCTGATAGACGTAGTGACGCTTAAGATCGGCGACCATCTCAGGAAAGGTGATGGGAGAGGTCGACCGCGCCGCCCGCTCCTTGAAAAACGACACCGCGAAACTGTCGGGACGGCGCAGGTACACAATCACTTCGGTCTCAAACGGAGCAAGATACTCGGCCAGCCGAGCAAGGTACCGTGCCCGCCGCTCTTCCCACGTCCCGCGTTCGTCGGCGTCGACGCTTTGCATGAGGGATTCGGCGCTAAGGACAAGCGTATGTGCCCCCGACCCAAGCGCCGACGCGCGATAGGATTCAAGCGCCGCCCGCTCCGCCGCGCCAAACCGCGAAAGGCCCCGGAACAATCCGTGATGGGCCGACTTTGTTACGCGGAGTTGGCCAGTTGGAATGCTGTAGTGGACGCCCTGTCGCTCAAGATCCGCACGATGACGAAAGAGCGAGTCCTGGATCAAAGTAGTGCCGGTCTTGTGGGTTCCGACATGGAGGATCAACCGCATCACCGACGCCCCTGAGATACTCAAGCAGTGCGGCAGTGGTCGGGGCGGCGAGATTCGAACTCACGACCCCCTGTACCCAAAACAGGTGCGCTACCAGACTGCGCCACGCCCCGACGGATGCCTCTTAACGTCTTGCGACGGATCAGGGAAGCCCTACTCGCACGGCCAGGCTGCTACGGCCTGATCCAGCGAGGGATGTCGCAGTTCTGTCCCCTCTGCGATCCCGATAGCCTGGGCCAGACCTCCGTTGATCTCGAGAACGGCCAAAACTCCGATGCCGCCGTCGATCGTGGTTTCATCCAACGGAACCGCGTTTGCGTGGACATGTGTCACCGTGCCCGTGGGATCCATGAAAATCATGTCGAGCGGAATAAGCGTGTTGCGCATCCAGAATGTCGCCCGCTGCGGACGCTCGTAAAGAAAGAGCATCCCCGCCCCGGTCGGCATGCTTTCGCGAAACATCAGTCCCTGCGACCGTTCCTGCGGTTCATCCGCCAGTTCTACGGTAAAGCGGGCAGTGCCGAACGCCCCGCGGAGATCCACGCGATCGGGCGCGCAGGCTGCCAAGGCGTGGGCTCCGGAAAGGGCAAGTGCCCAGCTGAAAACGATCAGGAACTTTGATCGAGCGCGGATTCCCAACTTGTCACCTGTACCGCCATGCGGCCCCGTTTTCCGTCCACCACCCGAAGCGAAACCGCTTCGCCGGGTTGCAGATCTGCAAGTCCCGAACGGCGAAGAACCTCGACATGAAGGAATACATCCTCTGAGCGGGCAAAAACATTGGCAAATCCGAAGCCCTTGCCTTTATCGAACCATTTTACCCGCGCCGGTTCCAGCGGCAAAGACATGTCGACCGGTTCGGCCAATCCGCCATCTGCCGCCTCTGCATCCGCCTCTGGCGCCGCATCCTCGGGCGGCTCGATCCGGAGGACCTCAACCGCCTGCATACCGCGTGCCGTGCGCTGCACAGCGATCTCGACCCCGGCCGCGTCAGCGATCGAGCTTTGGCCAAAATTCCTTAGAACATTGGCGTGGAGCAGAATATCGGGTCCACCGGACTCGGCAACGACAAAGCCGAATCCTTTCGACGGGTCAAACCACTTTACGCGGCCGAAGACCCGGTGCGTCCCGTCATCCCCGTCATTCATCCCAACGTCTCTTTTCTTCGGCGTTCTGCCTTGTTTTGCTCAGTAAGTGGCACGCCAGTCGTTGGTTGCAAGACAAAAAGTTTACAATCTCCAACATATTCGTCCAGCGTTGCACGCAATTCAGGGATACAATCGCTGAACATTCCACGCCTCGCCAAGGCTCTCGCGACGCCAGCGGAACCGGTCGTGGAGCCGGAAGGCACCGTCAGCCCAGAACTCGATCTCAAGCGGGCGAATCCGAAAGCCACCCCAATGCGGTGGCCGTTTTGGAGCCGTACCATGCTGCGCCGTGACCCGGGCCACGTCTGCCACAAGCGTGCCGCGCGACGACAGCGGGCGCGATTGGGCAGATGCCCACGCACCCAGACGGCTTTGGAGATGCCGGCTTTCGTAATACTGATCAGCGATCGGTCCATCCTCTCGCTCTGCCAATCCACGCACGCGCAGCTGTCGACGAAGCGATTTCCAGTGTACCACGAAGGCCGCCTTCCCGCCCGCGGCAATTTCGCGGGCCTTGGTGCTTTCGTAGTTCGTGTAGAAGACGAAAGCATCGGGCTCGATATCCTTCAATAGCACCATGCGGACATTGGGCATCCCGCCATCGTCCACTGTGGACAGCGCAATGGCGTTGGGATCGTTCGGTTCGCTCTCGGTGGCCTCGGACAACCACGCGTTCGCAAGGACGAACGGGTCATCACCGGCGAATATGCCGTCGCGGTCGGACATGGTTGGCGGCTCCTAGAGGGGTGGGACATCTTCTCTAGTCGAATTCCCGGACTGGCCTCAACCCCCTCAGCGGACCCGCGCCACCCTTGTCACATCTGGGGGAATGGCCTAGAGCAGCCGGACGAAAAGTGGGACGGGAATGAACGGCATGACAGGCGGGCTGATGCAGGGAAAGCGGGGTCTGATCATGGGCCTTGCAAATGACAAGTCCATTGCCTGGGGCATCGCGCGGGCGGCATCGGAACAGGGGGCAGAGCTTGCCTTTTCCTATCAGGGCGAAGCGCTGAAGAAGCGCGTTGATCCTCTGGCCGCGCAACTCGGATCAGACATCGTCCTACCGTGCGACGTAGGCGAAGAAGCGTCGATCGACACCTTGTTCGAGGCGCTGAAAGAGCGCTGGGAAAGCCTTGACTTCGTCGTGCATGCCATTGGTTTTTCAGATAAAAATGAGCTTCGCGGTCGGTACGTTGATACCAGCCGCGATAACTTTCTGATGTCGATGGACATCTCGGTGTATTCCTTCACCGCGGTCGCACGTCGCGCTGCCGCGATGATGGGTCCGGGCGGATCGCTCCTTACCTTGACCTATTACGGCGCCGAAAAGGTCATGCCCCACTACAATGTCATGGGCCTTGCAAAAGCTGCCCTGGAGGCGAGCGTGCGCTACATTGCCGAGGATCTCGGCAAGGACGGCATCCGGTGCAACGCAATCAGCGCAGGTCCGATCAAGACGCTTGCTGCGTCGGGCATCGGGGATTTCCGCTATATCATGAAATGGAATGAGCTGAATTCGCCGCTGCGCCGCAACGTCACAACTACGGATGTCGGCGGATCAGCGGTTTATCTGCTGTCTGATCTCGGCGCGGGCGTGACAGGCGAGGTCCTGCACGTGGACGCGGGCTACCATGTGGTCGGAATGAAGGCGGTGGACGCCCCGGACATCTCGACTGTCTGAGCCCCATCGGCGCGCCAAGGAGGGACTTCGATGAACGACCGATTGCCCCACGAAAAAGGCTTCCATGTCAGCTGGGATCAAATCCACCGCGACAGCCGTGCGCTTGCATGGCGGCTGGATGGACACGGGCCTGATGATGGCGGCTGGCGGGCCGTCGTCGCGATTACCCGTGGCGGAATGGCGCCAGCCATGATCGTCAGCCGTGAACTGGACATCCGTACCGTCGATACGATCAGTGTAAAAAGCTACGACCACCAGACGCAGTCGGAACCACGCGTGATCAAGAAGCCCAATATGGATCTTGTCGGCGACGGCACCGGGGTCCTCGTGGTCGATGATCTGGTGGACACGGGCAAGACACTCGAAGTCGTGCGCGCGCTCATGCCAAACGCCCATGTGGCGACGGTTTATGCCAAGCCCAAAGGCCGCCCGATGGTCGACTCGTACATTACCGAGGTCAGCCAGGACACGTGGATCTTCTTCCCGTGGGACATGGCACTTCAGTATGTAGAGCCCTTCCGCGGAACGGACTGACGGCTATTCAGCGGATTCGGCTTCCAGTTCGCGCAATGTGGCCCCGTATCCCCCATCGGCCATGAACGCGGCTTCGGTTGCATTCGTATCGCGGGACAGCGCCTCGTTGCGGTAGGGAAAGCGCCCGAACTTGCGGATGATTTCACGGTGTACGCGGGCGTGCAGGATGTTCCTGTCACCGGTCTCGGGCATCCGCGTCATCAAAAGCCGGATGCAACGGTCCTGATCCGGCAGGCACTCGGAATGCATGAGCGGCATAAAAAAGAACTGGCGGGCAGGTTCGTCGATCCGCAGGTCCCAATCCTTTGCAATGGCCGACTTGGCCGCCGCGCGCGCCAGCGCGTCGGACGCAAAGGCCTCTGGCGTGTCGCGGAACATGTTTCTCGGAAACTGGTCCGTGAGAATGATGTAAGCCAGCGATCCCGAAGGATAGGTCAACCAGAGCGACAGCGCGCCATCCATTGCGGCGGTCCAAGTGGACTGGAACCGTTCGCGGATCTCGGCATCCAATTCCGGATCGGAACGAAACCATCGCTCTTTGTTCTGTCCGACCTCGTCCAGCCAGAACCGCAGTACGTCTTCAGGGGTCGCCATCTTGCTCTCCACCTCGTTGCCCCACCCCAGAGGCGCGTGGAACCCTACACGGCACAGGCGGGGTTTCAAGCAGATCGGACTGCGTCATCTTCGGGCGGTGACATCTCTGCACCGTCGTCGTTCAACTCTTCAAGGTTCTCGACATAAACCTCCTGCGCCAGTTCCACGACGACCGGGCTCGCTGACAACCCGACGGGCACGTAGCTGGCCGTGTCGTCCGTCGACGTGGTGGTCGGACGCAGACGCATCCGGACGAGCGCATAGGCCGACGTCACCAGCAGCAGTGCCGCCACGAAGAGCCAGAACCCAGCCGGCCCCACCGCGTTCATCGCAGCACCGGTGATGATCGGGCCCGCAATGGCACCGACCCCGTTCAGGAAGACGAGCCCGCCCGAGGCCGCCGCCATGTTGTCGCCGTCGATCATGTCGTTGGTATAGGCCAGAAACAGCGCGTAGAGCGGGTTCGACAGGCCGCCCACAACGAACGCCGCCGCGGTCAGAACCGCGAAATTGGTTCCGGTCAGGAACGCGATCGCCGCCGCCGCCCCTGCCCCGAGAGACACGAAGAAAATCAGAACCCGCCGGTCCATGCGGTCGCTGATCCAGCCGATCGGGTACTGAAAGAGGAGCCCGCCGAGATAGAAGGCCGCGATGAATGTTGAGATCTGACCGACGCTGAGCCCCGCCTCAGACCCATAGACCGACGCCATCCCGAACTGTGCCGAGAAGACGCCGCCCAACAGAAAGACACCCACGCAGCCCAATGGCGAGATGGCGACGAGTTCGCGCAGCGACAGTGGTTTCGTGGTCTCGAAAGCCGGGGTTGGCGTCACCGACAGGAGGATTGGCGCGAATGAAATCGACACCAGCACCGAGGGGATTATGAACAGGATAAAGCCCGACGGGTCCCCGAGGCCGATGATGCCCTGCGCGGCCGTCACGCCCATCATCTGGACGATCAGATAAAGCGATAGCGCCTTGCCACGATTGGCATTGTCGACCGTGTTGTTCAGCCAGCTTTCCGCAGTGACGTAGACCCCCGAAAAACAGAACCCAACGATCACGCGCAGGATGACCCAGGCAATGGGGTCGGTGATGGTCGGATAGAGAATTAGGACCGCGGACACCATCGACCCGAGGGCCGCAAAAACGCGCACATGTCCGACCCGCCGGATCAGCTCTGGGGTCATCCGCGATCCCCCGAGGAACCCGAGGAAATAGGCCGACATCACAAAGGCCATAGAGCCGGTCGAGAACCCTTCGATCCCGCCCCGAATCCCCAAGAGCGTGCCTTGGATCCCGTTGCCCAGCATCAACAGCAAGAGGCCGAGAAACAGCGCCCAAGCGCTTGCAAACACCTTGATCATGCGGCCAGCCTTTCCGCCCGGAACCCGATTGGCACCGCCCTAGGCCGGAGAGCTGGTTTCTGTCCGGCTCTGTTGCGACAACGCGCTGTCGTGTTCAAACCTGAGGGGGTGCATCGGGCACCAGCAGCGACGCATCGCCGTAGGAAAAGAAGCGGTACCGCGCCGCGATCGCGTGCGCGTAGATGGCGCGAATGCGCTCGGTCCCCATCAGCGCGGCCACCAGCATCATGAGAGTCGATCTCGGCAGGTGGAAATTCGTCATCAGGGCATCGGTGATGCGGAAGTGATGGCCGGGACGGATGAAGATATCCGTCTCGCCCCGCCATGGCCGAAGCGTCCCGTCGGGGTTGACGGCGCTTTCAAGAAGCCGCAACGCGGTCGTGCCGACCGGAATGATACGCCCGCCTTCCATCCGTGCCTCGTTGATCTCTTCCGCGGCCCCCGGCGCAATCTCACCCCATTCGGCATGCATCCGATGCTCGGACACGTCGTCGACCTTCACAGGCAGGAACGTGCCAGCCCCGACATGAAGCGTGACATGGGTCGTGCCGACGCCGCGCTGGATCACGCGGTCAAGAAGCGCCTTGTCGAAATGCAGCGACGCGGTCGGGGCCGCCACCGCCCCGGTTCGCCGCGCCCATATGGTCTGGTAATCCTCATGATCGCGGGCGTCGGCCGCACGGCGCGCCGCGATATAGGGGGGTAAGGGCATGGCACCGGCCGCGTTCAGCGCGGTGTCGAAGGCTTGGCCGGTCAGGTTGAAGGCCAGCGTCGCGGCCCCCTCGCCCCGGCCGGTTACTTCCGCCTCGAGCCCCGCTCCGAACCGGATCACCTCGCCATCTCGGACCTTGCGTAGGGGTTTGACCAACGCTTGCCAGTGCCCGTTGGCGTCCGGTTGCAAAAGGGTGGCTTCGATCCGGGCGGTCCCGTCGCCATCCCGTGTCGCGCGTGTCCGGGTCCCGAACAGGCGCGCAGGGATCACCCTGGTATCGTTCAGCACAAGACGGTCGCCGGGGCGAAGGAATTCGGCAAGCTCCCGGCTGATTGCATCGGTTATCCGATCGCCCTCGGCCACCAGAAGCCGCGAGGACGACCGAGGCTCGGCCGGACGCACCGCGATCAGGTCCTCGGGCAGATCGAATTCAAAGTCGGACAGCTTCATCAACTGGGATCCGGCGGCGGGCGACGGAAGATCTCGCGAAACATGCCTGGGGTCAGGATCGACAGCGGGTTCACTGCAAGCCGCGGCGCCTCGGCCGAACCGGTCATTCGGAACGAGAACCCGAACAGGCCCTCGCCGCGGCGGGTAAAGATCTGTCCAATCCCGTTGAGAAGATAGATGGGCGAAATGACGCCCTGCATATCAAGCTGGTCCCGCGCAAGATCGTAATACCCGTCCAACGATAGCCCGAGCGACCCGCCCACCGCGGCGCTTCGATTGACCACGATCCGGCCGGGCAGGATCTGGAAATCCGCGTCCACCGTGTCGAAGAATATTCCGGGCCCGTTCAGCTGGTCGAGAATGCCCACCACGCTGATCGCGTCCAGAAGAGCGGCGATGGCCGGTTGGTCGCGCAACCGCGTATCCTCGATCTCAAGCCGCCCGTCATACCCGTCGCCCGCACGTGGGCGCAGGATCATTTCGAAGGATCCGGACTCCAGCGACCGGAAGATGCCGGAAGACCGGAAGATCGCCCCGGCGTCACGGCCGATCGCGCGGATCGCGGTCCCGTTCGGCGACGGCGCGACAGATCCCTCGATTGGCGCCTGTCCGTTCACGCGGCCCTGGAACGTTCCGTTGAACCCCTGACCCGGCGCCACGCGGGCTTCGAAGGGCCGGAGCGCGATCGTGTCGGTGATGCGCAACTCATCAAGCGCGATATCGATCGGCCGGCCTGACGCCGACCCGCCGCCTCCGCCCGTCGGCGCCTCGGCCAGATCGATCCGTCCGCCGATCAGGTCGACATCCACCGGCGCGCCCGCGCCGCGCCCGGTGATGCGCACCTGCGAGCGGAACCAGTTGCCCGCCCGCACCTCGGTGAAATCAGCGGATTGAAGCACCGCCCCCTCGCCCAGCGTCACCGTGCCCTCGGCAAAGAAACCGGGTGCTTCCAGCGATATGCTGTCGATCTCGGGGATCTCGGACAGGCGCCCCGCGACTTCAAGCGACCCGGTAGTTGAAGCCCCTTTCCGCCATCCAAGGGGCGCCACGGACATCGTCATGCCGGCAAGGTCCGATGACACGGTGATCTCCGGCGGCGCTGTCGGTGGCAACAGGATTTCGAAGGCGCCCGATCCCTGCCCGCCCACCGTACCCGGCGGAAGGTCGATCCCGAATGTGTCGAGAAACGATTGCGAGAGCTCCACGATCCCCGAGACCGTGCTGGCGCCGCCGGCTTCCGCCGAAAACGACTGTGTCCAGACCGCTTCGAAGGGCAGACCGTCCAACGTGCCCGGTCCACGCACAGAAATACCCTCTTGCGTGACCGCAACAGCGAATGCATCGGCCTCGAGCGCGCGGTTCGGGATCAGCGTGTCGGTGAACACGTTGTTCAGCGTGCCGTCGACACGCAGATCCACGTCTTCGAGCAAGAGATTCTCGGCAAGAGGAAGCCGGATCTCTGCGGTTACCACGGCCTCCGCCGAGGCCATGTCCGCAGGCTCGTTGATCTTGTCGAGCACCTCGAAGGGCGGGTTCGACAACAGCGTCAGCGCCGCCTCTAGCGTTCCGGTGGCTGCGATGCCGATCTCGGAATCCGGAACCTTCGGTTTCAGGTCCGGGATCGAGAACGAGGAGCCCGTGATATCGATGGGGCCGCCCGCAGCGGGGCGCACGGTGCCCGCCTCGACCATAAGATCAAGCCGGTCGTCGAAGATCGTCGCATGTCCGCGGCCCCCGACGATGGGCGGCATCCGGTTCAGGAACCGGACCTCGGCATCCTCGAAGCCGAAACTGACGCCGATCCGCGGTGCCGTGTCGGACCCCAACCGAACCGCGGCCTCGACATCCGTGAGCGTGCCCGAGAGAACGTTTCTTTCCAGCCAGGTCCGTGTCTCGGGAACCAAATCGACGGGCCATAGCGGATAAACATCGTCCGGCGTCACCGCGTCCACGTTAAGATCCAGCGCCGTGTCCCACCCGTCTTCATCCGCCGAGATAAGCCCTGTCGCCATGTAGGTCCGGGGTCCGTCGCTGATCGACAATTGCCCGACCTCGACCGTGAACGGATCCAGCGTCAACCTCAGATCGGCCTTTGCCTCTGAAAAGGCAGCGGGGCTCTCGAACATACCCTCGGGTGACAGTGTGAGTTCCGTGAACGCCACCTGCCCGACCATGAATTGCGGCCAGCCGGTTTCGATCTCGGCAAGATAGGCGTGACCGCCCCCCGTGGCGCGCACAAGATCCGTCTGCAGCGTCAGTTCGTCGAAATTGACCCGGCGGTCGACGGGATCGAAGGTGAATGCGATGCGCGCCGCCTCGAACCCGATGGGACGGGCCGCCTCCGTGGGCTGCAGCGCGCCAGAGCCGACGGTCAGCGTGGCGGCCGTGCGCCCGATGCGGCCCCGGTCGTCCACGATCGTGCGCATGGCGCCAGAGATGGGCGCATCGAGCACACCAAGAAACGCAAGCCCGGGCGCCTGCGCGGCGATGTCCCGCGCCGGCACCTCCTCCATGGTTACCCCGACCGAGGCGCCCGCATCCGCCTTGGTGGACTGGAACGAGAGCTGAACGGCCGCGAGATCGACAGTCCCGTTGAAGACCTCGGCAAAGATCGTGATCGAAACCGTGTCGGCAAGGTTCACAAGCCGGAGCGTGCCTCCCGTGGCCTGCCAGACCCGCCCGGACCGGGCGTCCTCCAGCGTTAGGGTCAGGTCGTCCACCTCGATCCGCTCCACCGAGGACAGGGGGTCGGATTGAAAGCTTCGGTCGATCGCGTCGAGGACACTGGCAAGCGAGCCTTCGGTGGAACTGTTGCCCCCGAGGTTCAGGCTCAGTGTTCCATCTGCGGCGCGGCGCACGGTCATCTGTGCACCCGATACCCGCAGTTCCGTCGGCACCACCTGCCCCCGGGCCAGCGCCCCTGTCTCAAGACGCGCGCGCACCTCGTTCAGGACGCCAAGGGTCGCACCCGACGCGTCCCGCATCCCCACATCCCGCAGGACGACGCGCGGTTGCCCCTCTTCAAAGCGCACCTCGATATCTCCGAACCGCACGGCCGGGGCCTCGGCGTTGCCATTCACACGGGCCGCGATTTCATCTGTGACCCAGGCGGGAAGGCGCACGGGTTGTCCAGAGCCCCAGAGGGCCGCCAACAACACGCCCAAAAAGACCAATGGCACGAGGAAAAGATGCCGCGTCTTGAAAACGCGCCGCCGTTTCGGCCGCTCGGGAAGCGGAGGAATTTTCGGGCTACCTGTGTAGCGAACGTTTGCCATGCCACCTGCGCGTGTTGGGTCCCTCGTGGATCCCGGGACCGGTTTCTCCGGCCTTGGGCTTTATTCTCCCCAAAGGACGCCTAGAAACACAAGGACAAGGTTAACACAATTCAACGAGGTCCCCATGCCAGACACCGGCGACGCCGCACCCGATTTCACGCTGCCCCGCGACGGAGGCGAGGACGTCACGCTTTCGGCACTGCGCCCCAAGTCCGTTGTCCTTTACTTCTACCCAAAGGCCGATACCTCCGGTTGCACGAAAGAGGCCATCGCCTTCACCGGGCTGATCCCGGACTTCGAAGCATCGGGCGCCGTGGTCTACGGGATCTCCAAGGATCCGGTGACCAAGCAGGAAAAGTTCCGCGACAAACACGAGCTGGGCACCCCGCTTCTTTCGGATGCCGACGGAGATGTCTGCGAGCAATACGGGACGTGGGTCGAGAAGAGCATGTACGGAAAGAAGTACATGGGCATCGAACGCTCGACTTTCCTGATCGATGGGGACGGCAACATCGCGCAAGTCTGGCGCAAGGTGAAGGTGCCGGGCCACGCCGAAGCCGTCCTTGAGGCCGTCAAGGCCCTGTGATCCCTCTGGCCGAGATGGCGGCGGAGGTCCTGACCACCGCCGACGGCCGCGCCAAGACGGCGCTGTCGCGTGCCCATGCTGCCGCGTGGCGGGATGCGCGCGCGGCCGGCACGCGGCCCGAGATCGGTCGGGCCGCACCACCGGACCGTCCCGCCCGGCCCGAAACACCCGAACTTCTGGCACCACGGGACGTGCCCAAGCGCAAACCGGGATCGCCCGAGGGCCGATTGGCGCTGCTGCACGCCGTGGCGCATATCGAACTGAACGCCGTCGATCTGCACTGGGACATCATCGCGCGCTTCACCGACACGCCGATGCCGATCGGTTTTTATGACGACTGGGTAAAGGCCGCAGACGAGGAATCGAAACATTTCAATCTGATGTGCGACTGTCTTGAAGATAAAGGCGCGCATTACGGGGTGCTGCCGGCGCATGCAGGTATGTGGCGCGCGGCCGAGGACACAGCCGACGATCTGCTCGGCCGCCTTGCCATCGTCCCCATGGTGCTGGAAGCGCGCGGTCTGGATGTGACCCCCGGCATGATCGAAGTCTTTCGCATGGCGCGTGACACGGGCGCGGTCGACGCTCTTGAAACGATCTATGCCGAGGAAGTGGGCCACGTCGCCTACGGCGCGAAATGGTTCCATTTCCTTTGCGGCCGCTCGGACCGTGATCCCACGCCGGTTTTCCATGACCTTGTCCGCCGGTACTTTCCCGGCGGATTGAAGCCCCCGTTCAACGAAGAAAAGCGCGCAGAGGCCGGGCTTGCCCCGGACTTCTATTGGCCACTGGCAAACGGGCATTAGCGCAACATTCTTCGGCGAGTTCTTGCCGAAAACACGATCAAGCCCCGGATATTGCTGCTGCTTTGGGCTAATCGATGGACCGGTATCCCGTGCAGAGTTAACCATTCGGAAGCAAGTGAGATGGGTAGCACGGCCATGTATGGCCGCATGGGACGGATACGTGACACGAATGATCGGGCACTGGCTGCAACGGCAGCTTCACAAGACTTTCCCCGAGCAGAGATTGTTCCTGCGCTCGGACACCGAGACGCGTTACATGCGCATCCCGCCGATGACGCAGTTCGTGGCGGTGACCGGAAGCGCCATGGTTCTCGGCTGGTCGATCATGGCCACCGCCATAATCCTGATGGACGCGCTCGGTGCGGGCAGTCTGCGCGAGCAGGCGCTGCGTGAGCAACGGATCTACGAAGAACGGCTGAACAACCTCTCGGCCGAACGTGACCTACGTTCGTCGGAACTGGCCGATGCCCATGCCCGGTTCGAAACCGCGCTTGCCGAGGTCTCGGCGATGCAGTCGCGTCTTCTCGCCTCGGAAGAGCGCCGGAAAGAGGTCGAGAAGGGTCTTGATGTCGTCCAGGCCACGCTCCGAAAGACCATGGCCGAACGCGACGCAGCCCGGAACGCGGAGACCGAAGCCATCGCACGGCTCGCGGAAGAGACCGAAACGGTCGACCCCGTTCTGGCGCGGGCCCGCGACGTTGGCCCGGCCATCGACTATCTCGCCGAAGCGCTGACCGTAACAGCGCGCGAGCGTGACGAGATGCTTGCCCAGACCGAGGCTTATCGCGCCAACATCGAATCCATGGAATTCGATATTGCGCTGACCGAAGAACGCAATGACCGGATCTTCAGCCAGATCGAAGAGGCGGTGGCGCTGTCTCTGACGCCGCTCGACGAGATGTTCTCAGGCGCCGGCCTTCCGTCGGACAGTATTATCGATGCCGTACGTCAGGGCTATTCCGGTC
>JBCBKU010000034.1:0-19415 GCA_038521345.1 Pseudomonadota bacterium
ACCGGCGCTCGCCGTTCCATTGCGCCAGCTGGCCGGTGACAAAGACGAGCCCGCCCTCGATGTGGAACGGGACGTAATTCGCCCCCGGACTGCTCGGTTCCGGCAGATCGATTCCGAGTTCGGCGAGGCGCGCGTCGCTCACACCAGTACGGCACCTTTGGAACCGATGGCGTCCTGCGTGGACGCGCCTTCGCCAAGAAGCATTTTGTTGTGGGGCTCGCCCGAGGGGATCATGGGAAAGCAGTTCTCGTGTTTTTCAACAAGACAGTCGAAGATGACCGGGCCGTCATAGTTCAGCATTTCCATGATGGCGTCATCGAGATCGGCGGGATCCTTGCAGAGGATCCCTTTGGCGCCGAAGGCCTCGGCCAGTTTGACGAAGTCGGGCAGCGCCTCGGACCAGCTGTGAGAGTAGCGCTCGCCATGGAGCAGTTCCTGCCATTGCCGGACCATGCCCAGACGCTCGTTGTTCAGGATGAACTGTTTGACGGGCAGGCGGTATTGGATGGCCGTCCCCATCTCTTGCATGTTCATGAGCCACGACGCCTCGCCAGCCACGTTGATCACGAGCGCGTCGGGATGGCCCATCTGGACGCCGATCGAGGCCGGGAAGCCGTAGCCCATGGTGCCGAGCCCGCCCGAAGTCATCCAGCGGTTCGGATCCTCGAAGCCCAGATACTGGGCGGCCCACATCTGGTGCTGACCCACTTCGGTGCAGATGTACCGGCTCGGGTGGTCCTTGGTGAGCGCTTCGAGCCGGGCCAGCGCATGCTGGGGTTTGATGGTCTTGGCGCCCTTGTCTTGGGTGAATTTCAGGCAATCCACCGCACGCCAGTCCTCAATCTGGCGCCACCACGCGGCCAGACCCTCGCGGTTCACCTTGCGGCCCCGGGATTTCCAGACCAGCAGTACGTCTTCGAGGACATGGGCCACGTCCCCGACGATCGGGACGTCCACGTGAATGACCTTGTTGATCGACGATGGATCGATGTCGATATGGGCTTTCCGGCTGCCGGGCGAGAAATCTGCGATCCGGCCGGTGATGCGGTCGTCGAACCGGGCGCCGACATTGATCATCAGGTCGCAGCCATGCATGGCAAGGTTGGCCTCGTAAAGCCCGTGCATGCCCAGCATGCCCAGCCAGTTCTGGCCGGAGGCCGGGTAGGCGCCGAGGCCCATCAATGTCGATGTGATCGGAAAGCCCGTCGCCGAAACAAGCTCGCGCAGCAGTTGCGAGGCCGCCGGACCCGAATTGATGACGCCCCCGCCGGTGTAGAAGATCGGGCGTTCTGCGGTTTCGATCATCTCGACCAGCGCCTCGATCGCCTCGGGATCGCCCTTGAGGCGCGGGCGGTAATGGCTGGTACGGGCCTGCGGCTTCTCGGTATAGGCGCCCGACGCGAACTGGACGTCCTTCGGGATGTCGACCAGCACCGGTCCGGGACGCCCCGAGGTCGAAACATGGAAGGCCTGATGAATCACGTCCGCCAGCGCGTCGGTCTCCTTGACCAGCCAGTTATGCTTCGTACAGGGGCGGGTGATGCCAACGGTGTCGGCTTCCTGAAAGGCGTCGGTGCCCACCATGAAGGTCGGAACCTGTCCCGTGAGCACCACGATTGGAATTGAATCCATCAATGCATCGGTCAGTCCGGTGACAGCGTTCGTCGCGCCGGGGCCCGACGTTACAAGGCAGACACCCGGCTTGCCGGTGGCGCGGGCATAGCCCTCGGCAGCGTGTACCGCCCCCTGTTCGTGGCGGACGAGGACGTGACGAATGTCGTTCTGCTTGAAGATCTCGTCGTAGATCGGAAGCACGGCACCGCCCGGATAGCCGAAAATGACTTCGACCCCCTGATCCTTCAGCGCTGTCACGACCATTTCGGCACCGGTCATCGTGCGTGTCATCTTTTCGTCTCCGTCCGTCGGCCGTGTCCCGTTGCGGGAGGTTTGGCCACAAAAAAGCCCCCGGTGTCAGTCGGGGGCGCATGGGATCCTGTTATGGAGTACCGTTACCGGCCCATGCGCCACATTCCTACAATGACTACGAGGTTGTTCATCACGTCTCTCTTTCGGTGGGCGAGACATTAGGAGGGCTCAAAAGGCCCGTCAACAGGGATTTGACTTTTCACATATGTCGCGAGGCATGATTTCTCATGCCGAAAGTTGCGTCTGCTCGAGTGTCCGCGCAATGGGTTGCGGGAAGGGCGCCCATGGGAGAGGCTCGTCGCGTTCCCCAACAAGGATCGGAGATCTTATCTTGGAACCAGCAATTGCGATACCGGTGACGGCGGTCGTGGCCGCGCTGTCGGGCTTTTGGATCCTGTTTCTGTCGGTCGTTGTGATCCGCGGGCGGTCCGAGGCCGGTGCCTCGCTCGGGCACGGGGACCACCGCCCATTGGAGCGCAAGATACGCGCTCATGGGAACATGGCGGAGACCGCGCCGATCTTTCTGATCCTACTCGCGGTCTCGGAATTGCAGGGGGCAGGCGCGTGGTGGCTTGGCGGCGTGGGCGCGGTGTTTCTGGTGGGGCGTCTCGCCCATGGGTGGGCTCTGGCCTTCACACCCGGAAATGTGCCGGGCCGGGTGGGCGGAATGGGTCTTACTCTGCTGGCGTTGTTGATGGTCTCTGTAGGCGTCCTCGTCCAGGCTGTCACATGACGCCGCTCTTCGTTGCGAAACACAGTGTTCATGCTGGCGCTAACGGTGCCTGCTGGCCGGAATTTGATCGCTGAATCAGCACCTTCGTTCAAAAAAACGTCACAAAAGCGGAAACTCGCTATTCCCGTCCGGGGGGTTCCCCGCTAGGTTCCCGATCACGAACCAGATCCGCCCGCCGTAGGGGTGGGCTTTCAGACGGGAGGATAACTGAATGGATCGTCGTTCTTTCCTTAAGAACTCGGCGCTTGGCGGCTCGGCCGTCGCCGCCACCTCGCTGGCTGCGCCAGCGATTGCGCAAGGCAACCGCACCCTGACGCTCGTCACGACTTGGGGCCGCGGCCTCGCCGGTGTGCATGATGCAGCTCAGCGCTGCGCCGACACCATCACCGCCATGACGGATGGTGCACTCACAATCGACCTCAAGGCAGCCGGTGAACTTGTTGGTGCCTTTGAAGTGTTCGACGCCGTGACCGCCGGTCAGGCCGACATCTATCACGGTGCCGACTACTACTGGGTCAACCAGCACCCGGCCTATGCGTTCTACACCTCCGTTCCGTTCGGGATGACCGCACAGGAACTCGTCAACTGGTACTACCACGATGGCGGCATGGAGTTGCACGACGAACTGAACTCGATCTTCGGCCTGAAGGGCTTCCTTGCCGGCAACACCGGCGCACAGGCCGGCGGCTGGTTCAAGAACGAGATCACCGGTCCGGAAGACTTCAACGGCCTCAAGTTCCGCATGCCGGGTCTTGGCGGCGAAGCGCTTGGCAAAATGGGCGCCTCGGTTCAGAACCTGCCGGGTTCGGAAGTGTACCAAGCCCTCGCTTCGGGCGCGATCGACGGCACCGAGTGGATCGGCCCTTGGGCTGACGAAAAGGCCGGTTTCCAGGAGATCACCAAGGTCTACTACACTGCCGGTTTCCACGAGCCGGGCGCAGGTCTCTCGTTGGCCATGAACCGTGAAGTCTTCGACAGCCTGTCGCCGGGCCACCAGAAGATCTTCGAAATTGCCGCTGCCGAAGCGCACCAGTGGAACCTTTCGCAGTTCCTCTCCGAGAATGGTGCCGCGCTCCAGCGTCTTCAGGCCGGTGGCGTGACCGTCAAGGAGTTCCCGGACAGCGTTTGGGACGCCATGGGCACAGCCGCTGCCGAAACCCTTGGCCAATACATGGGCGACGACATCTTCAAGCGCACCTACGACAGCGCCATGACCTCGATGAAGGCATCGTCGGGCTGGCTGACCCGTTCGGAAGGCGTCTACCGCGTTCAGCGTGACCGGATCCTCGGTTAATCGCACAACGGAAACCAAGGACAGGTCCCCGATTGGGGGCCTGTCCCACGTCAGGGTGAGGGGAAGTCGATGGACGGGATCGTCTGGTTTTTCACGAATATCGGACTTGCATTCTACAACTTCGGATACGCGATCACCCACCCGCATCTTTGGCTGAACTGGTCCGACAAAGAGGCGCTGATGCGCTTCATCTACTTCGGTGGTTCGGTCGAGTTCTTCTTTGTTATCTTCGTGGCATTCCTGATCCTGACCGGGATTGGCCTCGCGCGGCGCAATTTTATGTGGGGCACGGTGCGTGTCCTGGAAGGCATCGCCAACGGTGTTGGGCGGTTCGCTGCCTGGGCGGGCCTGATCATGGTGCTGCAGCAGATCCTGATTATCTTCCTGCAGCGAATTTTCCGGGTCTCGGAAATCTCCGTCGGGCCCTTCGGTCAGGTCTTTACCCGCGACCTCAGCTGGTACTCGGAAGAGCTGAAGCTGTACAACGCGATGATCGTGTGCCTCTGCGTTTCCTACACCTTTGTGCAGGGCGGCCATGTGCGCGTCGACCTTGTCTATTCGGCGGTCAAGTTCCGCACGAAGAAGATCATCGACATGTTCGGCGCCCTGTTCTTCATGATGCCGGCCACCATTCTGGTCTGGCTTTACGCGTGGTTCTTCATGTGGCGGCACCTTGTGACACCCAAGGTCTCGGCCTCGGACAAGCTGGATCTCCTGATGCGCAAGGCGCAGATCCTGAAATGGAACGTTGAAACGATCGGCTTCAGCCCGAACGGCTTTGATGCCTACTTCCTCTTCAAGGTCCTGATTGTTCTCTTCACCGGTCTCGTCTTCCTGCAGGCCATTGCGGTGCTCTACCGCTCGTATCTCGAATTTCTCGAAGGCCCCGAGGCCGAGGGCAAGAACCTCGACCGGGACCGGCTTGGCGACGAAGAAGCCGAACTGGTCCACGCCATCGAAGAACACCACTAAAGGAGCGCACGGGGTATGCTGTTCGGCTTGGACGGGATCGAGATTGGCCTGATCATCGTTTTCTTCTGCCTTTTCGGCGGGATCATGACCGGGTTTCCGGTGGCCTTCGCCATCGGTGGGTCGGCAGTCATCTCATTTGGGATCATCGCCGCGCTCGATGGGGCGGGGATCCTGATCCATCAGGCTATTGACACAAGCTCGACGGAATACGCCGCTCTCATTGCCGAGGGCACGGTTCGAGAGTCGATATCAGTCTTCCGGTACCCGGAGCTTCCGCGCGTTGAAGAAGCGTTGTTCAAAGGCGGTTGGGAAGAGGCGCTGAACAGGAATATCTCGTTCATCGTCAATCGGATGAACGAGCGTGTGATCGCCGGGCAATCCATCGAGACACTGCTCGCCGTGCTGATGTTCGTCATGATGGGCATCACGCTTGAGCGTTCGAAGATCGCCAACGACCTTCTTACAACCATGGCACGGGTCTTTGGCCCCTTGCCGGGTGGTCTCGCGGTTTCGATCGTCGTTGTGGGCGCGTTTCTGGCCGCCTCGACCGGTATTGTTGGCGCGACCGTGGTGACCATGGGCCTGCTGGCACTGCCGACGATGCTGCGGAACAATTATTCGCCGGAACTCTCGACCGGGGTGATCGCGGCCTCGGGGACCCTGGGGCAGATTATTCCACCGTCGATCGTCATCGTGCTTCTGGGGACGCTGGCGGGGGATCTGTATTCAACCGCGCAGGAAGACCGCGCGCGCCTGTCGGGCTGTTCTGACGCGCTGACGCTTCTGGGCGAGCCTGCGGTGGTGTCGGTCGGTACCCTGTTCCAGTCGGCGCTTCTGCCCGGCATCCTTCTGGCTGGCCTCTATGCGGCTTATGCGTTCGGATACGCGCTTTTGAACCCGTCGAAGGCGCCGCCCGTGCTGTCGGAAGAACCGGCCAATGCCGAGATTGTCACGCGGCAGGACGCGCTGACCTGGTTCGTGGCGGCGCCGGTTCTGATCTTCGGCGCGCTTTTGATCGGGGGCAATCTGGGCCTTGTCGGCAGCCAGTCCATCAATGTGTCGAGCTCGGTTCAGGACGCCGTGGCGCCTGAGCTTCGTACGAATGTCTCCCCCGAATGTCAGGCGTCGATGATCGAGATCCACGGCCAGGAGAAGTGGGACCGGTCGGTCGCGCTGGCGACGGAGCAATCCGCGGCAGGTGTGTCGACCGAGGTGCGGGACCTGACCGACGAAGAGCTCGCGGCCGCAAGGACCGCCGCCGTAGAGACGGCGGCACCCATCGGCAATGGCGTTGCGACCATCGTGGTTCTCGGTGCGCTCGTGCTGGTACTGGGCCGCGGGATCGCACCCACGCAAGACCCGATGCCGCTTTTGATCGGGGCGGGGGGCATCCTGCTTGCGCTCTTCGTCGACGCGACGATGATCACGCCGCTCACATCGCCCGGTGCGACGTTCCTTTTGATGGCGATACCGGTTGCGATCCTGATCTATGGCGCGCGCCCCGCGGTGGCGCGGCTCGGGCGCAACGAGTTGATCCGTGTCGTCTTTCCGCCGCTTGTTTTGATTGTCGCGGTGCTTGGGTCGATCCTTGGCGGGATCACCAACCCGACGCCGGCCGCCGCGCTCGGGGCCGGGGGCGCTATCATGCTGGCCGCCTATCGCCGGCTGGAAGAGCAGCAGGTATCGGGCCGGATCATCCTGATCGGATCGTTCGCGATTGTCGTGATGATCCTTGTCGGCATCAATTTCGATCTGCGAACCGAGCGGTCGGATATCACCATCGCCGACTGGGTTGCGGCCACAGTGGCCAGCGCGGCCTACCACGTTTCGATCTTCGGCATCCTCTATGCGTGCTGGGTGCTCTTGAAGGACGGTGTTCTGGCGCCGGTTGTGCGCGAGACGGCCAAGGTCACCTCGATGGTCTTCACCATCCTGATCGGATCGCAACTTCTGAACCTTGTCGTGATCTCCTTTGGCGGCGAGCACTATATCCAGCAATTCCTGCGGAGCTTCGACAGCGAGATCGCGGTCTTCCTGATCGTGATGCTCGTGCTCTTCATCCTCGGCTTCGTGCTCGACTTCCTCGAGATCATCTACATTGTCGTGCCCATCGTGGGACCGGTGATCTACGGCGGCACGATGGACCCGAAATGGGTGACGATCATGATCGCGGTGAACCTGCAGACCTCGTTCCTGACGCCGCCCTTCGGCTTCGCGCTGTTCTATCTCAGGGGGGTTGCGCCACCGTCGGTGACGACGGGCCACATCTACCGCGGCATCATCCCGTTTGTGCTGATCCAGGTCGTGGGGCTGGCGATCTTCTGGGCCTTCCCTGAAATCGTGACGATTGTCCCGGATCTGATCGGCCGCTGACGGTTTCGGCTCCTTCGGAGCCGACCCACCGGGGGAGCGCTGCTCCCCCGGAGCCCCTCGGCGTATTCGCACCATTGTGAAGAGGATCGGATCGGCACCGGACCCGGTCCGCATCGGGCGTGAGGATGGATCGGACGCATGCAGGGAAGATCGGCCGGGCCGGACGACGCGTGCCCTGCGCCCGATTAACCGCGCGTCGGGCGCGTGTCAGGCAGGCTGATCTGGGCCACCTGTTCCGCGATCGGATCGGTCGACAGCGGGTGCAGTTCGGACGAATAGGTCTCGGGATCCTGCAATTCGGTCCACGCGCCGGCGGTATAGATCTCAAGCGGCGAGAACCGCGCCTTGTATCCCATCTTTGGACTGCCGGGCACCCAATAGCCAAGATAGACATAGGGAAGGCCGGCATCGCGTGCGATCTCGATGTGGTCGAGGATCACGTAGGTGCCGAGCGACCGATCGGCAAAGTCGGGCTCGTAGAACGAATAGACCATCGACAGCCCGTCATCGAGCACGTCCGTCAGGCAGACGGCGCCCAGGCGCCGCTGCCGCTCATGGACTGCGGAATACTCGATCACGCGGCTTCTGATCGGTGTTTCCTCGATCATCGCCGCGAATTCGAAGATATCCATGTCGGCCATGCCACCATCGGCATGCCGTGCCTCAAGGTAGCGGCGGAACAAGGCGTACTGATCCTCGGTCGCCCACGGCGAGGTCGCTTCGCGGTCGAATCCGATGTTTCGCTTGAGAATGCGGCGGTGACCCTTGGAGGGTTTGAAATCCGCCACGCGGATCCGTGCGGACAGGCAAGCCGAGCACTCGGCGCAGGACGGGCGGTAGAGAACGTTCTGTGACCGCCGAAACCCCTGCTTGGACAAGGCATCGTTGAGCTTTTCCGCGTACTCGCCCTGGAGCGCCGTGAACAGCTTCCGCTCCATCCGGCCCTCAAGGTAAGGGCAGGGCTGAGGCGCCGTCACATAGAACTGCGGCGCAATGGGAAGGGTATGGCGCATGGGCGTCCGGATCTGCTGCTGGGATCAGGTTACCAAGCCCGCTGGGACCCGCCAACCCCCCAGAAACGGTGACGACGCTCAGGCCGGGCGATTAATTGCCACGGTTCCCATCAGATGATCGGTGAGCCCCTGACCCCGTGCGGACATGACCATCAGCGCCATCGAGAGCAGCTGAAGCGGAAAGATCGCCATCGAAAGCGTGAACCCGGCGGTGTGAAAGAACGCCGTGGGCCCGTCGAAATGGCGGCCGTCGGGCTGCCGGAACTCGATGTTGAAGAGGCGCATCCCCGGGGTCGCCGAGCGCGCAGCAAGGGACCACCACCGATAAGCAAAGCTGATGGTCAGCCAGAGGAGCGGCAGAAGAAACGCTCCGAGGAAGGCCGTAAAGAGGACAATCACAAGGAGCATCAGGGAGATCGCGATCACATCGACGAACCAGGCCAAGAGGCGCTTGACCGAAACGTCGGCGTAAAAGTCCGCATCGTGATCGGGATCGGGAAGGGGGTCGGTGCGGTGGGCCATGGCGCGCGCTGTCATCAGGAACGGTCTCAGACGAGGTCGAGGCGGCCCTCGGGAGAAGGGCCGCCTCGGAGTGTGGGTCAGGCTTCCGCCGGCGCGGCCGGAGGCGTGTCATCCTTCGGCTCTGACTTCGGTGCGCGGGCACGTTCGTCCATGAACTGGTCGAATTCGGCCTTGTCCTTTGCGTCACGCAGGCGCTGGAGGAAGGCTTCGAATGCGTCCTGTTCTTCCTCGAGACGGCGAAGCGTTTCTTCCTTGTAGGCGTCGAAGGCGGTGTTGCCCGACGAGCGTACGGCGTGGCGGATATGGCGGGCGGAATGTGTGCGCTTGGCACAGGAACCGGTGAACATGCGTTTGCTCCAGATCATGTAGGCGAGAAGGGCGAGGCCGATGGGCCAGATGAAGATGAACCCGAGGACCATCGCGGCGATCCATGCGCCTTTGCCGCGGGCATCAAGCCAGGCTTCGGCGCGGGCGAGCCAATTGGGTCGCGACGGCATATGGGCGGTTGCGGCGGGGGCGGGGGTCATGCGGGTCTCCTTGTGTGTGGGTCGGAACTTCGGTTTGGATCAATGTGAATTCGTTTCACATCACCGATATGGGAGGCCCGGGCTCACGTTCAAGGAAAAATGTAAAAGAAATTCACATAAAGCGATTCACGACGTGAAATCAGTAAGTTGCGCGCCAGAGATACGGATCAGATCCGCCGGTTGAACGGGAAAGACATGGCGCGGCGTGCCAGCGGCTGCCCAAACGACGTCAAAATCCATAAGGCGCGGATCGCACCAGCCGGGGCAGGGCGTCAGGTGGCCCAAAGGTGCGACACCTCCGATCGCAAACCCGGTTTGCGCGCGGATCTGGGTTGCATCCGCCTTACCCATCGGTTCGCCGGCCACGGTTGTGGCTTTGGCAGCATCGACCCGGTTGCCGCCCGCGGTCAGGAAGAGGTGGATGCGTCCTGTTTCCGCGCCCATGAAGATGATCGACTTGGCGATCTGATCAAGCGCACAGCCCACAGCTGCGGCGGCTTGCTCGGCGGTGCGGGTTTCGCCCAGTTCTGCAATCTCGGGGGTCAGGCCGGCCTCGGCAAGCGCGGTCCGGACGCGAGTCAGGCTTTTGCTCATGGGGGGATGCCTAGCGGGCCACTTGGGCGGGCTCAAGCCCCTCATCTTGACGGCGTCCGGCGGCTCGGGTCTGGTCCCCGTATGGCGTTCTCCGATCCGATCCGCCGCGTTCCGCGGGCGTTCGATCCCGACCGCGCCGCCGATCTGCCGCCTGCCTTCGCAGATCTCGGCGCGGAGATGCAGGCGCTTTTGGCCGGAACCGCAGGGTCGAGCCCTTATCTGGCCGGGCTCATGGCACGAGAGGCCGATTGGGTGCTGTCCGGTGCCGAGGACACCGCCGCCGAGCGGCTGTCGCAACTGAATGCGGCCACGGCGCAACTCAGCGAGGATCCGGGCCCCGTGCTTCGGGCCCTGAAGCGCCGGGTGGCACTCTTGGTGGCACTGGCCGATCTCGGTGGGGTCTGGTCCTTGCCCGAGGTTACGGACGCACTGACCAGTTTCGCCGACCGGGCGGTCGCGTCGGCGCTTGGCCACGGCATTGCCCGCGAAGTGGCGCGGGGCCGGTTACCGGATCCGGGCGCCAGGGCGGCTCTGGGCCTCGTGGCGATTGCCATGGGCAAAATGGGTGCCGGTGAACTGAACTATTCCTCGGATATCGACCTGATCATGCTGTACGATCAGGACCGTTTCCCGTCTGCGGACGCAGCCGAGCTTCGCGCTGGTTTCGTTCGTGCAACGCGCACAATGACTGCGACGCTCTCGGATCTGACCGGCGAGGGGTACGTCTTTCGGACCGATCTTCGCCTGCGCCCCGATCCGGCGGTCACGCCGGTCGCCATGTCCATGGAAGCGGCCGAACGGTACTATGAAAGTGTCGGGCGCACGTGGGAGCGTGCGGCCCATATCAAGGCGCGCGCCGCGGCCGGTGACGTGGACGCGGGGGCAGCATACCTGGATCGTCTGGCGCCTTTCGTCTGGCGGCGGCATCTCGATTTCGCGGCGATCCGCGATGCCCATGACATCCGGCTGAAGATTCGCGATCACAAGGCGCTGTTCAATACGGACAGTCTGGCGGGCCGCGATCTCAAGCTTGGCGCCGGGGGCATTCGGGAGATCGAGTTCTTCACCCAGACGCGGCAGCTGATCGCCGGTGGACGGGATCCCTCCTTGCGTCTGCGCGCAACGGTTCCGGCGCTTCAACGGTTGCACGACGCAGGATGGTGCGACGACGCCGAGACGCTGATCGAGGATTACACGCGGTTCCGCGATATCGAGCATCGCCTTCAGATGGTGGGCGATCAGCAGACCCATGCATTGCCGACGACGGAAGCGGGGTTCGACCGGATCGCAGCGCTGATGGGTGCGGAACGCTCGGCCTTCATGGAGGATCTGGCCCTGAGGCTCGCCCGTGTCCGGCGCATATCGGAACAGTTCTTCGGTCAGGAGGCCGACAGAATGGCCGGACCTGTCATCGCCGGGCCCACAGAGCATCCCGATGCGTGGGAGACCATGCAGGCGCGGTGGCGCGGATATCCCGCCTTGCGCTCGCAACGGGCCATCGACAGCTTCAAGCGGATCGCACCGCGGATCCTCGACCGGGTGGCACGGGCAGGGGATGCGGACGAGGCCCTCGGTCACCTCGACGGGTTCCTCGCCGGATTGCCGGCCGGCGTTCAGCTTTTTGCCTTGTTCGAGGCGAACCCGCAGCTGGTTGATCTCGTCGTCGATATCGCGGCCATCGCCCCGCGCCTTGCGCGATATCTGGCGCGGAATGCGGGAGTGTTCGATGCGGTTCTTGATGGCGATTTCTTTGCCGCTTGGCCGGGAGGCGCGGCCTTGCAGGCGGATCTGGCGGGCGAGATGGCGCGCGAGGACGACTATGAGCGCCGGCTCGATGCGGCGCGGCGTTGGATGAAAGACTGGCACTTCCGCGTGGGTGTGCATCACCTGCGGGGTGTGATCGACGCCGAAGTGGCAGGAACGCAGTATGCCGACATTGCGGGTGCGGTCGCTGGGGCGCTATGGCCCGAGGTGGTTGATGGCTTCGCCGCCAAACACGGAGCGCCGCCGGGTCACGGTGCGGCGGTGATGGCCATGGGGTCGCTCGGATCGGCGCGGATGACTGCCCGGTCGGATCTGGACCTGATCGTGATCTATGACCCGGCCGGCGTCGACATGTCGGATGGGCGCCGGCCATTGCAGGTACGCACCTATTACGCGCGGCTGACGCAGGCTTTTGTGACGGCCCTGTCGGCGCCCATGGCCGAGGGCAAGCTTTATGACGTCGACATGCGGCTGCGACCCTCGGGACGTCAGGGTCCAGTGGCCACCTCTCTCGCGGCCTTTACGGACTATCAATCGGACCACGCCTGGACATGGGAGCATCTGGCCCTGACCCGGGCCCGGTTCGTCGCCGGGTCCGAGACTGTCGGGCACGATGTCGAGGCGTTTCGGCGCAATTTGCTGGCGCGTGACCGCGATCCCGACGGCGTCCTGCAAGATGTTGCAAAGATGCGCGCACGATTGGCCGCGGCCGCCGGGCCGGACGTCGAGGTTCTTGAGGCCAAGGCCGAGCGCGGCCGTCTTCAGGACGTGTCTCTTCTGGCGCAAACAAATGCGCTCTTGGCCGGAACAGCGGTGCGGGGGGTGGCGGAACAACTGGCCGTCGCGGGGCCGCTGCTTTTTTCGGATTCGGACAGGGAGACGCTTCGGAACGCAGACCGCCTGTTCTGGGCACTTCAGGCGTCGGGACATCTGATCTTGGACGGCGCTCTCGACCCCGCTGCACTCGGTGAGGGGGCCCGTGCGTTTTTGTTGAAGCAGACCGGTGAGGCGGATATGGCCGCTTTGGAGCGGGCGATGACCGCGACAGCCGCCGCGGCGGCAGGGATCATCGACCGCATTCTGGAAGCCGAGGAGGCAGGCGATGGCGGATAAAGACCCGTTGGATCCGAAGGGCGTGATCGCCGAGAGTTACCGGATCCATGGGATCACCAAACCCGAATGCCGGTCGATCTTTCTCGACTGGGCTCTGGGTGCGCCGGAGGGTGACGCGGCGACCGAGGCGATCCGTGCTCTTATCGCGCGACATGAAACCGATGCGCCGGATCATCCGATGACCCATGTTCTCAGGGAAGGGCTGGAAGCCCCGCGTCGCACCGGACGGCGGGGCGGCCGCGCTGCCCGGATCGGTTAGAGCGCGGCGGCTTCGGCGGCCAGCGCGCGAATGCCGTCCCAATCGCCCCGGGCCATCAGGTCCTTCGGCGCGACCCACGACCCGCCCACGCAAAGCGTGTTGCGAAGCGAGAGGTAGTCGGGTGCATTGGCAAGGCTTACACCGCCAGTCGGGCAGAACGTGGCCGCCGGCAGGGGCGCTCCAATGGCCTTGAGCGCCGGTGCCCCGCCCGAGGCTTCGGCAGGGAAGAACTTCATGGTCGTATAGCCCCGCTCAAGAAGCTGCATGACCTCGGTCGCGGTCGCGGCTCCGGGCAATGTGGGAAGACCCTCTGCCTCGCAGGCATCCAGAAGGTGATCCGTCGCGCCCGGTGACACGCCGAAAAGCGCGCCAGCCTCGCGCGCGGCCCGGACATCGTCCGGCGTCAGCAATGTGCCGGCCCCGACAACGCCCCCTTCGACCTCGGACATGATCCGGATCGCTTCAAGCGCTTGTGGAGTGCGCAGGGTCACTTCCAGCGCGGGCAGGCCGCCCTCGACGAGGGCTTCGGCCAAGGGGCGGGCGTGATCGAGATCGTCTATGACGAGAACCGGGATGACCGGTGCCAGTGCACAGACCTTGGCGGTTTCGGCACTTGCGGCAGCGGGCGTGAGGGCAGGAGTGTTGGTCATAGGATCAGCACACGGTTGAGGCGCCAGTCGCGGCGTCGCCGCATCCCGCGCGGAAGGCTGCAAAAAGTTCCCGCCCAAGCCCGACTTCATTCGCCGAGAGATCGGGCTGAACCGGTGTACGGGTGTCGAAATCCCCGGCGAGAACGGTGATGGTTCCGGCAACAGCGTCAACCCGGATGACGTCACCGTCCACGACGCGGGCCAGCGGACCGCCCGCTGCGGCTTCGGGCGCCAAGTGAATGGCGGCTGGAACCTTTCCCGAGGCCCCGGACATCCGGCCATCGGTCACCAGCGCCACCTTGATCCCGCGATCAAGCAGAACCGCGAGCGTTGGTGTCAACGAATGGAGTTCCGGCATGCCGTTGGCCTTCGGGCCCTGAAAGCGCACCACCACCACGGTGTCTTCCGTGATTTCACCGGCCTTGAACGCGTCCTTGACCGAGGTCTGATCGTGAAAGACGCGTGCGGGGGCCTCGATCACGTGGTGTTCCGGTTTGACCGCCGAGACTTTCATCACTGCCCGGCCAAGATTGCCCTTCAGTTCTTTCAGCCCGCCGGAGGGCTGAAACGGATCCGATGCGGGCCGCAGGATCTTGTCGTTCAGCGTCGCGCCTGCGCCGTCTTCCCAGATCAGGCCGGCTTCTGTCAGCTTCGGTTCCTTTGTGTAGCGTTCGAGCCCGTCGCCCGCCACGGTCGAGGTATCCGCATGAAGAAGGCCGTCGCCAAGCAATTCGCCGATCATGTAGCCGAGCCCGCCCGCGGCGTGGAAATGGTTCACGTCCGCCAAGCCGTTCGGATACACCTTTGCCATCAGGGGTGTCACCGCCGAGATGTCGTTGAAATCCTCGATATCGAGGATGACACCGGCCGCCCGTGCCATCGCCGGAAGATGCAGGACAAGGTTCGTTGATCCGCCCGTGGCCATGAGGCCGACGATTCCGTTCACGAAGGCCTTCTCGTCCAGGATTTCGCCTGTGGGCCGGTAATCGTTACCCAGCGCCGTGATTTCGAGCGCGCGGGTCGCGCCGGCATCGGTCAGGGCGTCCCGAAGAGGGGTGTTCGGATTGACGAAGGACGTGCCAGGCAGGTGCAGACCCATGAACTCCATCAGCATCTGATTGGTGTTGGCCGTGCCGTAGAACGTGCAGGTGCCGGGCCCGTGATAGGATTCCATCTCGGCTTTCATGAGCGTATCGCGGCCCACCTCGCCGCTGGCGAATTGCTGGCGCACGCGGGCCTTTTCGTCGTTGGGAAGCCCGGACACCATCGGCCCGGCGGGCAGAAACACCGCCGGAATATGGCCAAAGGTGGCGGCGGCAATGATCAGCCCCGGCACGATCTTGTCGCAGACCCCCAGATAGACCGCGGCATCGAAGGTGTCGTGGGACAGCGCCACGCCGGCGGCAAGCGCAATGACATCGCGCGAGAACAGGCTCAGCTCCATACCCGTCTGGCCTTGAGTGACGCCATCGCACATGGCCGGAACGCCCCCGGCGACCTGCGCGGTGCCGCCCGCGGCACGGACAGCAGCCTTGATGCGGTCCGGAAAGGTGGCAAAGGGCTGATGCGCCGACAGCATGTCGTTGTAGGCCGTCACGATGCCGAGGTTCGGCGCGCGAGCGCCCACCAGCGCGTCCTTGTCATCGCCCATGGCGGCATAGGCATGGGCCTGATTTCCACAGGAGAGATGCGCGCGTTTCGGGCCGCCCTCAGCGGCGCGGCGGATCTTCTCAAGATACGCGCTGCGCGTGGTCTTACTGCGATCGACAACGCGGGCGGTGACCGCCTCGATCGTGGCGTTGAGGCTCATTTCTGGTGTCCTCCCTCGGACCGGCTCGTCCCGTCAGGTTCGATGGCGCGGATATCATGTTAGCGTTAACGTTTCCAGCATTCATTGCCGGTTCGGGCATGCAATCTCTGCATGGCGGGGCTGTCCGGGTGGCGGTGGTCGGCGCCCCGCCTCCGACATAACTAGGGCGCATGGGAGGACGAGACAGTTGCCGAAAGTGGAAAGCCATCGCATGATGTATACGACCCCTGATCTCAGTCCCGAACGCCTTGCCGAAATCGAACTGGAAGCGCGCCGCATGCGCGCCAAAGCAATGGCAGAGGGCGTGTTGGCCGCTGCGCGTTGGACGGCGCGCGTTTTCGAGTTCCGTCGCGACCGCACAAGCTGAACTGCCTTTTCCCGCGCGACCCGAAAGTGTACGAGCGGGCATGTCCGGCTCTGACCAACCTGATGAAACAACGTCGGCACCGGACCACGATGGCCCGGTCGTTCGTTTGAAGCCAAAGGCAGATGCGCGGGCGATCCGCCATGGCCTGCCTTGGGTCTATGCGGACGATCTGGTTCTGGACCGGCGCACGCGCGCGCTGTCGCCCGGCACGATCGCCACGCTGGAAGATTCTGGTCGCCAGCCGCTCGCCCGCATCGCCTTTAACCCGTCTTCACGCATCGCGGCCCGGGTTCTGGATCGGGATCCGGAAGCCCAGATCGATGCAGGCTGGATGGCTGCACGGGTGCGCCGGGCCCTCGCGCTTCGGGACACGCTGTTCGACGCGCCCTTTTACCGCCTTATCCATGCCGAGGGTGACGGCCTTCCGGGACTGATCGTTGACCGGTTCGGCGTTGCCCTGTCGATCCAGCCCAACGCTGCGTGGGTCGACGCGCGGCTGGATCTTCTGGCCGATGCTCTGGTGGCCGTGACAGGAGCCTCGACCGTTCTAAAGAACGCCGGTGGCCGCGCCCGCGCCCGCGAGGGGCTGGACGACGCATCGGGTGTGCTCCGCGGGGCCGTGAACGGTCCCGTTCCGGTTCCGATGAACGGCGCCATCTACATGGCGGACCTTCTCGGCGGCCAGAAGACCGGGCTTTTCTACGATCAGCGTCCAAACCACGCCTTCGTCGCGCATCTGGCGCGCGGTGGGTCGGTGCTGGATGTGTTTTCCCATGTCGGAGGATTCGCTCTTGCCGCGCTCGCCGCCGGCGCGACCGAAGCCCTCGCGGTCGACGGATCAGAACCTGCGCTGGAACTGGCGCGGGTCGGTGCCCACAAAATGGGGGTCGGCGACCGGTTCCATGTTCACCGCGCTGATGCGTTCGACGCGATGACGGCACTTGCCGAAAATGCGCGGACGTTCCGGACGGTCATTTGCGATCCACCTGCCTTCGCGCCATCGAAGGAGGCGCTCGGCGCGGGTCTTCGGGCCTATGAACGGGTCGCAAGGCTTGCCGCGCCGTTGGTCGAGGCCGGCGGGACGCTGACATTGTGTTCCTGTTCGCACGCGGCCGATCTCACCAAGTTCAGGGCGGCGTGCATCCGGGGCATCGGGCGCGCGGGACGCGAGGCTCAGGTTCTTCATACAGGCGGCGCAGGGCCAGACCACCCGCAGCACCCTGAACTGGCCGAGTCCGGGTATCTGAAGGCCATCGTTTTCCGGATCCTGACGTGAGGGTCGTCCTGGATGCCTGTGTTCTTTATCCAACGGTGATGCGCGAAGTCCTTTTGGGCGTAGCGTCTGCCGGGATGTTTGACCCGGTCTGGTCCGACCGACTTCTGGAAGAATGGGCCCGAGCAGCGGCACGGCACGGTGCCGGCGAGGAAGCAGTTGCGCGGGGCGAGATCGCACTGGTTCGGGCGGCCTGGCCCCGGGCGGCGGTGTCCGCGCGGCCTTCGGATCTGAACCGTCTTTGGCTGCCCGACGAAAACGACATCCACGTGCTCGGCACCGCGATAGCGGCGTCCGCCGATGGCATCGTGACCCTCAACGCACAGGATTTTCCGCGCGGAACGCTGACCTCCGAAGGTGTGGCGCGGTTCGATCCCGATGGGTTTCTGTTCGGACTTTACCACGACGATCCGGTGTCGGTCGCCGGTGTGGTCGAGACGGTGCGCCGGAAGGCCGAGGCCTTGTCCGGCGCGGAGTGGACAGCGCGGGGATTGATGAAGAAGGCGCGGCTGCCGCGCCTCGGCAAGGCCGTCGAGGCCGGGTCAGTTTAGGCGTCAGCCCAGCGCGCCTCGATTGCTTCGATCGCCTGGATTCGGTCTTCGGTCTTGGGATGGCTCATCAGCCACGCCGGCACGGCTCCGCCGCGAGCTTGTGTCAGATCTTCGAGCTTCCGGAACAGCGTTTTCTGGGGTTCCGTACCAATTCCCGCCTTGGTCAGAAGCGCTGCGGCATAAGCATCTGCCTCATATTCGTCGGAGCGCGACAACCGTGCGGCCAGCAAGGTGGTCAGCGCGTTGGCGATCAGAACGCCGATCCCCGGCAAGAAGCGTGACAGCACCATGGCGAGCGCAGTCCGCAGGGCATTCTGCCCGGAGAAATCGATCATTCGCCGGCGGGAATGCCCAAGAGCCACATGGCCCAGTTCATGGGCGATGACGCTTGCCATTTCGTCGCCCGACACCTCACCGGCGCGATACTTGTTGAAGAAGCCACGCGTGATGAAGATCCGACCGTCCGGCGCGGCCAACCCGTTCACCGGCTCGATTTCATAGATGTGAACGCGAATCCGCTCAAGATCGAGGGCCGCCGCCATCCGGTCGGTCAGCACCTTCAGGATCGGGTCTGCCAGCTCAGTTGATTGCGCATCGAGTTCGCGCGCAGTGCGCCACGCTGAAAAGCGATACATCGCGACTGCATAGAGGATGGCCAAAAGGATCGGCGTAAACTTCAGCATGCCGGATATATGGGCGTATTCTGACGGATGTCATCGGGTATTGCGTCGCTAATTCCACCAGAAGCACGTGAGACCGCCGACCGGCCCATGCGGGCGTCTAGGTGAGCGTCTTCAGCCATTCGATAAATGCTGCACAGCCGGGAGAGCTTTTGCCCCGGTCGGCCAGAGTGATCCCGAACCCGCCGGGGAAGACAAGCGCCGCGAGGGGTGTCACGAGGCGCCCCGCGTCCAGATCGCGCTGGACCAGCCGACGTTCCGTCAGCGCAATTCCGTGCCCCTCGGCCACGGCCTCGAGCATGAGATGCGTATGGGGGAAGACGGCGACCTCATCGGTGTCGACCACGAGGTTGGTGAGGTGCTGCCATTTTTCCCACCCGTTTTGGGTCGTTTGCTGCACCAGCCGGGTGGCGGCCCGAACGCGCCCATTCTCGATCGTCACAGGGTACTCCGGCGCATGAATGAGCAGGAATTCGGCATCCCCGACGGAAGTGAAATTGGTCATGTCTTCGATGTCGAAACGCAACCGGTCCCAAGTCAACGTGCCGTGTGCTGTGAAGTCGTTCGGGACCAGAGGTGTCCGCAAACCCATCTGCTGACTGACCTCGATCTCTGGATATTTCTCGTAGAAGGCGGAAATGCGAGGCAGAAGCCAACGCTGGCTAAGTGTCGAGCTCAGCCCGATTTCGATGTATTCCGTGGGCCGGGTGCCGCGCAGTTGGGCCCATCCCTCGGTGAGGTCTTCAAGCGCCTTGGTCACGACGGGAAGGTAGGTCTGGCCCGCCGCAGTCAGTTTCAGGCCGGTTCCCTCCTTCTCGAATAGGGGGTGGCCAAGATCCTCGGCAAGGTTGCGCAATTGCTTGGAGATGGCTCCGTGGGTTCTGCCCAGTTCGTCGGCAGCGGCCGAGACCGATCCCAGGCGCGCTGTGGCTTCGAAGGCGGGGAGGGCGGTAAGGGGCGGCAGTCGGCGCATGGGGACTCGCGTGAGTTTTCC
>JBCBKU010000035.1:0-18094 GCA_038521345.1 Pseudomonadota bacterium
CGATCACGCTCGTGATCGCTGCGGTGCGCCGGGCGGAGACGTTGGGCGTGACCATCGTCATCGAGAATATTGAGGATAAGGACCCGAGCTTCCGCAACGAAATCGTGGACCAGATCGGATCGGCGCATTTCAAGGTGTCAATCGACACCGGCCACGCCTTCTGCGCCCACAAACGCACCGAGGCGCCCGCGGTAGATACCTTTGTTCGTGCCGCTGGCGACCGGCTCTTCCACATGCATCTTCAGGACACCGACGGGACCTGCGACCGCCATTGGGGCGTGGGCGAAGGCGACATCCCGTGGAGAGGCGTCTTTGACGCGATTGCCGCTCTGGAGGTCTCCCCGCGCCTGGTGTTCGAGTTGCGCAACAAGGAGGCCATTCTCCCCTCTGCCGAGTATCTCGTCTCGCGCGGCTTCGCCCGGTAGGTTTCACTGCAGCGCCTCTTTTCAGACGCGACGCCACTTTGCGGCGCCGCGCTCTGAACCTTCCTCCGAGCACCAGAAAAGTGGACTAGAGACGCCCTTTGCGGAGCATACGGTCTTCGATCCGGGGTTTTTCAATCGGCCCCGGAAGGTCGACGACAAGGTAGACATAAAAACCGAAGCGCGGAGAAAACCCTCGCCAACTTTTGCGCTGCGTACGCGCGCAGCACAAATCTGAGAGGTCCGGAGAGGGCTCAAAGCGGCCACCGACGAGTTGGTAAATTTTGGTGCCGCAGAGCTGGTCGCCAAAGCCAACACAGAGCGACGAACCAAACGTCGGGGTGCAGCCTCTCAGCCGTGGAACACTCCGCTGCATTGCAATGCGGTCAGTCGCCGCCGTCTCCATCGCAGTCATCTCCGCGACCGCCGAAATCGGTGCCGTCACCACCCAGCAGAAAAGCCAGCGCCACCGGAAACCCGATGCAGATGGCTACTTCCAACGGGTGATCCACGACTGCATGCCAGACATCGTGTGCAAACTCCAAAGCGCGCTCCAACATTCGACTCTGCAGGTCTTGGGATAGGTGGCCGTCGTGGCAAAACGATGGCTTCTCCAAAACCGGGCATTCGCCGAAATCTGGGCAATGACCAGTGAGCGGCGAAAGAGGACGTCGTGTCTTCGACCTTTGCGGATGAAGCGCAACGATAACAGACAGAAGACTTGCCACGCATGTACCACCGGTGTCTTGTGAAGCCGGCCCCTGCTGACCGCGAGAAACTCATACATGCGCGACCGCCGTAGGATGCAGTTAGGTGATTGGCTTATCTGGATTGCGTTGTTGGTAGTGGGAGCGTTGCTCGGGCTGGCAGTTGTTGCACTCGTAGGCTTTGACGAGCCGGCCTTTTTCTTATCGATTGTCTTCTACTTTATCCCGGTTGGCTTTTTGTTGGTTTTCACGTTCTTTATGTTCGAATTAGCGGGTCCTTCTTCTTTGGATGAAGATGACGCCTCGTCCGGAAGAGAAACGAAAAAACCCAAGCCGCTCTTTCTGCTTGCTAGTCTGCCAGCTGGCTTCGCGATCGGAGCTATCGATGCAACGTTTGGTCTGAGTAGCGCATACCTGTAGCGCTGATGATCAAGCGCGAAGTCCCATGTGCATCGATGCCGACCTCCCTGCAGGTGGACGGCGATGAAGCAAGCTGAAACGAGTATTGCGGACACCTGCAGCGCTCGAGATCAACGACCCAGATAGGCTCGAAGAAGGCGTTCGCTGTAGTGCGGTCACACGACCGCCGTGCAGACGAAAGGCGGTGATTGGGTATCGTATGTCTTGCCATCGGTTAGCTTCCCGGCGCACCGAATTGCTTGCGATACTCTGATGCGGACATTCCCGAAAGTCGCTGAAAGGTCTTGCTGAAGGCCGACGGGTCCTTGTAGCCCACCTCCCAAGAGATCTGATCCAACGGAAGATCCGTCAACTCAAGGATGCTGCGGGCTTTCGCGATCCGGGCCTGTTGAACGTAGAGATTTGGGTTGAGCGTTGTGGCCTTTGCAAACCGACGCATGAATGTTCGCATTCCGAGGCCCGCAAGTTCTGAAAGATGATCCAGTTTCAAAGGCACTTTCAGATCGGCATGGATATGGTGCTGAACCCGTAAAATGGCCACATCACCATGGTCGAAATTTGGAATGAACTCGGTGTACGGCAATTGCGTTGTGCGCGGGGGTTGGATCACCAGAAACCGTGCTGTGGACAGCATCGTGCTGCGTCCAAAAAACCGTTCGACCAGCGTCAGGCCCAGATCTGTCCAGGCGAGAATGCCACCCGCCGAGATAATGTCGCCATCGTCCAGAACCAGGTTCCGGTCGGCGACGTCGATGTCCCCATATCGTGCCGCCAACTCTTTCGCAAAAGCCCAATGCGTTGTGACCCTCCGACCCTGCAGCAAGCCGCTCTCGGCCAGAACAAACGCACCGGCACAGACGGAACAAAGTCGGCTGCCGCTCTGATGTTGGGCGTTCAGCCACTCGGCCTCCCGGGGCATGGCTTGCATCCGTTCCGGCATCACGAGGCTGGGCGGCGTGATGATATAGTCAAGCTTGTGGGGTCTGCCGGGGTGTGAGTCCCAGATGCAATGCGGTAGCCCGTCGTCCTGACGTTGCCAATGCGTGACGCGCACGGCCTGGATGTCGCCCTCGGCCCACTCTCCTGCAATCCGAAACAAGTCGGTCAACCCGTAGACGGCTGAAAGCTGGCACTCGGGATAGAGCAACAAGCCGATTTCCGCGGCCCAGGCACCGTATGTCACTTTTGAACTCCAAATTGTCATTTATGACAATCGCAGGAGACGAAGCCGGCTGCAATGGTCCCCTCATCGACATCGGAAGAAAGACCAAGCGAAGACCAACCAAACACACCAACCGGCCCGGATGTCTTGAAGGCCAGTGGCGCGATCAACTTGCACTTAACCCTGCCGGCCGCACTGGCGGCGGAAAAAACTGACGGAAGAAAAGGAGACGGAACCATGTCAACGATCGAAACACGCGACGGTACGAAGATCTTCTACAAGGACTGGGGTCCGCGTGACGCGCAACCCATCGTCTTTCACCATGGCTGGCCGCTGAGCGGCGATGATTGGGACAACCAGATGCTGTTCTTTCTGGCCGAGGGCTATCGGGTGATTGCACATGACCGGCGCGGGCACGGGCGGTCCGGTCAGACCGACAAGGGCCACGATATGGCGACCTATTCGAACGACGTGGTCGACCTTGCGGCTGCGCTCGACTTGAAAGATGCAGTCCACATCGGACACTCGACAGGCGGCGGTGAAGTTGCCGCCTATGTCGCCAAGGCCGAGCCCGGCCGCGTCGCCAAAGCCGCACTCTTGGGGGCCATTCCGCCCTTGATGCTGGCAACCGACGCCAATCCCGATGGGGTGCCGTTGGAGGTGTTTGATGGCTTGCGCGCAGGGCTTGCCGCCAACCGCGCCCAGTTCTTTCTCGATGTGCCGTCTGGCCCGTTTTACGGCTTCAACCGTGAAGGCGCCGAGGTCAGCCCGGGCTTGATCAACAACTGGTGGCGTCAGGGCATGATGGGAAGCGCCTCGGCACACTATCAATGCATCGCCGTGTTTTCCGAAACGGATCAGACAGAAGACCTGAAGGCGATGAATGTGCCCACGCTTGTCATGCATGGCGACGACGATCAGGTTGTGCCTATCGGGAACTCTGCCGAAAAAGCGATCGCGCTCTTGCCTAACGGTGAGCTGAAGGTCTACCCGGGTTTGTCACACGGCTTTTTCGCCACCCATCCTGACCTCGTGAACGCCGATCTTCTGGACTTTGTTCGACGTTAGGTCGAACTCGAACACGCATCACAGGCCCGCACTCGGCGGGCCTGTCTCTCTTGAAGCGGTCATTCGTGAGCCTTATCGCAAGGTCCGGGCCCAAAGCGGGCTTTCGCTGAAGGCCTGAAAAGGCCAGCATTTCAACCCAGGTCCGGCGCGGGGCCTTGGCGCCACGCTCCCAAATGAAAAGACCGCCAGCTGTGCGCGGGCGGTCCTGTCGCGTGCTTTACGCCGGGGATCAGTTCTTGGCGTAGAATTCGACGACGAGGTTCGGTTCCATCATCACCGGATAGGGCACATCGCCCAGAGACGGCGTGCGGACGAAGGTCGCGGTCATCTTGGAATGGTCGGCCTCGACATAATCGGGCACGTCGCGCTCGGGCAGTTGCACGGCCTCGAGCACCGCGGCCATCTGCTTGGACCGGTCGCGCACCTCGACCACATCGCCTTCGCGCAGACGGTAGGACGGGATGTTGACCCGCTTGCCGTTCACTTTCACATGTCCGTGGTTCACGAACTGACGGGCGGCGAACATGGTCGCGACGAACTTCGCGCGGTAGACCAGCGCGTCCAGACGCCGCTCGAGCAGACCGATTAGGTTCTCACCGGTGTCGCCCTTGACCCGTTCCGCTTCGGCATAGATCCGGCGGAACTGTTTCTCGGTCAGGTCACCGTAGTACCCTTTGAGCTTCTGCTTGGCGCGCAGCTGCGTGCCGAAGTCCGACATCTTGCCCTTGCGGCGCTGGCCGTGCTGGCCGGGGCCGTATTCGCGGCGGTTGACCGGGGATTTCGGACGCCCCCAGATGTTTTCGCCCATCCGGCGGTCGATCTTATGTTTGGCAGACGTGCGTTTGCTCACGGCTGATCTCCTTCTCTGGCGCCGCGGTCAGGCGGCTATGAAGGGCGTTGTCCTCTGCAGCCCGACGGGATCGGACGGCTGACAGGCATCCCCTCGCGGGGGCCACCAACACCAAATGAAACCGGCATCGCTGCCGGAAGATGCGCGCTTATACGGGCCCAGGGGCGGCTGTCAACCGGCGTCGCTTGAACCGCGCAAACCAAGATCCCAGCGGATGCGGCACGCGTGACATACAAAGTACAACCGTTCGCCCTCTTCCGCCGACCAAAACCGGGCGGGCCGCTCGGTCGGGCCGCCGCATTCGGGGCAACGGTAGGTCCGGACGAATTGCCGTTCCCCAAGAATGACCGCGCCGATCGCAATCAGCAGAACCCCTCCGAGACCCGAAATGCCCAGGCCCAGCAACCAGGCCCCAACCGCGAAGGGCGCAGCCAAAAGAATGACGGCGACGTTGCGGCGCAGGTACCCTCGCCCGGCGCGGCGATCGTGTTTTACGGGATAGCCGTCCTGCGCCGTCATGCGTCGTGCCCCGGTCTAGACCCGAACGATCCCGTCATGGGCCAAAAGCGCCGCTTCGGATCGCGTCAGTTCCCGCCGGGCCGCCGCCCCGTAGGCAAAGGGATCCGCTTCGATGCCCGGCACGATCGATGACAGGCGGCGTCGCTGCGCCGGCTCGATGGTTTCGAACGCGGTCGACGCGGGATGAAAGCTCTCCGTCTCAAGACCGTTCGCCCAGACCACGTGATGGCGCGGCAACAGCAGATGCACGTATTCGACCGACCGAACCGTGTGATCCCGGAACACAGTCCGGTCATTGACCAGATCTTCGGCCGCCACGAGGACTTCGGGCGTGTTGAACAGCGCGTCCGCCACCGGACCTTCGATCAGCATCCGGTGGCGCGGCGACACCAGCAGATCGCCCGGCGGCACGCCATCGCCCAGCGCACCGGCCCGGATGCGGATGGGCCGCAGCTCGGGCATCGCGTGCAGTCGGGCCCCGGACATCCGCCGCTTGCCGATCCAGACGATCTGTTGCGGGCCGCTGTCCTTGGTGTCGATCTGGTCGCCTTCCGAAAGATGCTCGACCGGAACGTCGCCCTCTGGCGTGCGAAGCCGAGTGCCGGCGGTGAAGCAGATGACCCCCACCGGCATTTCGGTGACCCGGTTGACCGGGCGCGGCATCTCAAGCGCGCGGACCACCCAGTATTCGCGGCCCGAGGGCGGCACCCGCCCCTCCATCAGAACCAGCGGGCGCGCCAGTTCCGGCACGTCGATCAGGGTCAGCGTATAGGCCACGTGCCCGTCGGTCACCGTAAACGACCGATCGAAATCCGGCTCGGCCATCGCTCCGTAATCGCGCGCGCGCCCTGACGGCACCGACGCGGCGATCGCACGTCGCACGGTGCGCGCTGCCCGGGTCCGGATGTCGGTGGATTGCGCGGTGGGCCCAAGCAACAGGATATCGTCGGGTCCGTCGACCCGGGTTGCGACGCCGTCCCAACGCCAGACCGAGCCGACTTCAAGCGCCGAAACCGGCGCGGCCGGAAGCCCATCGGTCTCGGTCTGGGACCAAGAAATTACATAAGTGCCTGTGCCGAACGGCATTGCCGCCTGCCTGCCCGTTTTTGTTCTTGGCGAAGGCTTTAGCAGAAAAGGTTAATCCGAGGAATCCCCTTCTTGCATCGTTGCAGAGGTGAAATTGCAGAAATGCCGCATTATCCGCACTTGGAATGCCCGCATTCCGTGCAAGTCATGCACCCTTCGATCATTTGAAGCGAGTACTGCCCACATCGCGGGCAGGCTGGTCCGCGCGACGTTCCGAGATTTACGACCTCGGCGCGCGGATCCGATTTCAGCGACATCCCTTCACCCTCGATAAAGCCGATGGCGATCAGGTGCCGCTCGATCACGCCGCCGATGGCCGCCAGGATCGACGGCACATATTTGCCCCCCATCCACGCACCGCCCCGCGGATCAAACACCGCCTTCAGCTCTTCGACCACGAAGGACACGTCGCCCCCCCGCCGGAACACTGCCGAGATCATCCGTGTCAGCGCCACGGTCCACGCAAAGTGTTCCATGTTCTTCGAATTGATGAAGACCTCAAACGGCCGACGATGGCCGGCCACCACGATGTCGTTGATCGTGATGTAGATCGCGTGTTCGCTTTCCGGCCATTTGAGCTTGTAGGTCTGCCCTTCAAGCTCCGAGGGCCGGTCGAGCGGGTCCGAGATATAGACGACGTCGCCATGGGGCGTTGCCGGCTCGGCCAGTCCGGCGCCCAGAACTTCCGGCGCCGGCGCGGCCCCGTCCGCGGTCTCGGCCCCCTCGCCCTCGCCAAAGAGAACCCACCGCGCCGTGACGCCCAGCACATCGGCCACCGCGCGCGCGTCGCGGTTCGTCGGCTTGGCATCGCCGTGCCAGGCGGCGATGGTGTCGGGCTCGACCCCCGAGCGCTCGGCCAGTTCCTCGATCGCCTCGATGCCCACCGCCGCAGACGCCGTCTCGATCCGCCCCGCAATCGTCTCCGGAGCCGGTGCGGATGGGGCGACAGCCTCGTCAGAGACGCTCAGAACCGACCCGGTGACCGCGTTCGGCCGGTAGGTCGTGCAGCCCTTGCAGCCGGTCTCGTAGGCCTCTGCATAGACGTCCTTGAACGCCTCGAAGTCGATATCCGCCGGGCAATTGATCGTCTTCGAGATCGAGGAATCGACCCATGTCTGCGCCGCGGCCTGCATCTTGACATGTTCAAGCGGCGCCAGCGTCTGGGCATTGACGAAATGCTCGGGGAACGGCGCGTCGCCCATCATCTCGCGCCAAAGCTGGACCGCGTAATCCACCACTTCTTCCTCGGTGCGCGAACCGTCCTTCTGGAGAACCTTGCGGGTATAGGCGAAGGCGAAGACCGGCTCGATCCCGGAAGACACATTTCCCGCGTAAAGGCTGATGGTCCCCGTCGGTGCGATCGATGTCAAAAGCGCGTTGCGCACGCCGTGTTCGGCGATCTCGGCGCGCACGTCCTCGTCCATATGCTGAAGCGCACCGCTCGCCAGAAACGCGTCGCGCTCATAAAGCGGAAAGGCGCCTTTCTCGGCCGCCAGACGCGCCGATGCTCGGTATGCGGCGCGGGCAAGCGCATGCAACCAGCGCGTCGTCTGTCGCGCCGCCTCGTCCGAGCCATAGCGCAGCCCCACCATCATCAGCGCGTCGGCAAGACCCGTGACCCCAAGCCCGATCCGGCGCTTGGCCTGCGCCTCGGCCGCCTGTGCGGGCAGCGGAAACTTCGAAACATCGACCACGTTGTCCATCATCCGGACGGCGGTACCCACCAGCTCGTCCAGCGCCGCCTCGTCCAGACCTGCATCCTCGGCAAAGGGACGCTCCACCAGCCGCGCCAGGTTGATAGAGCCCAAGAGGCACGCCCCATAAGGCGGTAACGGCTGCTCGCCGCAGGGGTTGGTCGCGGCGATGGTCTCTGCATAGGCGAGGTTGTTCATCGCGTTGATCCGGTCGATGAAGATCACCCCCGGTTCCGCGTAATCATAGGTCGCCCGCATGATCTTGTTCCAGAGATCCCGCGCCGGGACCGTCCGGTAGACGGTCCCGTCAAAAACCAGATCCCAGGGCTTGTCCGCCTTCACCGCCGCCATGAAGGGGTCCGTCACCAGAACGCTGACATTGAAGTTCCGCAGGCGCGCGGGGTCGGATTTCGCGGTGATGAAATCCTCGATATCCGGATGGTCGCAGCGCATCGTGGCCATCATCGCGCCGCGGCGCGCGCCGGCCGACATGATCGTGCGGCACATGGCGTCCCAGACATCCATGAAGCTCAAAGGCCCCGAGGCATCCGCCGCCACGCCCGCGACCGCGGCACCCTTGGGCCGGATCGTCGAGAAATCGTAACCGATCCCGCCGCCCTGCTGCATGGTCAGCGCGGCCTCTTTCAGGGCGTCGAAGATCCCGCCCATGCTGTCCGGCACCGTTCCCATGACAAAGCAGTTGAACAGCGTGACCGAGCGCGCCGTGCCCGCCCCGGCCACGATCCGCCCCGCCGGCAGGAACCGGAAATCCTCGAGCGCGGCGTAGAACCGCTCTTCCCACGTGTCCGGGTCGTCCTCGGCCGCCGCGCAGGCCCGTGCGATCCGCCGCCACGTATCCTCGACGCTGTCGTCGATGGGGGTGCCGTCCGCCTCTTTAAAGCGGTACTTCATGTCCCAGATCTGCTCGGCGATGGGCGCGGCGAAGCGGGTCATCCGGTGATTCCTTGCTGCTAGCGGCCCACCACAATAGCTTGAAGGCCGCCACTAATCCACTACCATATTGCGTGTGGTTTGGGGACGACTCTGTGGATAATTTGAACCTGTTGAAGCTTTGCGTCGGCGCCGAAAAGGTCGAGGATCTGCTTCACTGGCAACGCCAGGCGCGCGCCAAGGGCCCCGACGGGCTGCCCCGTCACGTGACGCGGATGTGGCCCAAGCGCGCGGACGAGCTTCTGGACGGCGGCTCGCTCTACTGGGTGTTCAAGGGCGTGATCCTCGCCCGCCAGCCCATTCTCCGACTGGACGAGGTGCGGGGGGCCGATGGTATCCCCCGCTGCGGCATCGTGCTCGACCCCGAGATCCGGCGGACCGAGGCCGTGCCAAAGCGCCCGTTCCAGGGGTGGCGCTATCTGGCCGGCAGCGATGCGCCCCGTGACCTGCCCGAGGGCCGCACGCTCGAACCCGGTGTACCGCCGAAACTGCTCGCCGCGCTCGCCGAGATCGGGGTGCGCTAGGGACCATCCCGGGCTGCAACGGGCGCGCACCGGACGCCGGTGCACGAGGGCCCGATCCCGTGGCTACGCCACGCCGAGCCGGGCGAACAGATCCGCCGCTACCTGCCGGTCTGCATCCGTCCATTCGGCGACCCGGCTCTTGAAGAGCGTTGCCTGGCTTTTCAGGATCAGACCGCCATCGAGCGGTTTCAGGTGATTGGCGCGCAGCGTCTCGCCGGTCGAGGTGATGTCGGCAATGGCCTCGGCCGTCAGGTTCCGCACCGTGCCTTCGGTGGCGCCCTGACTATCGACCAGCTGGTAATCCGCGACGCCCTCTTCACGCAGAAACTCGCGCACCAGCCGGTGATATTTGGTCGCGATCCGAAGCCGATGCCCGTGGGTCGCCCGGAACGCCCCCGCCACGGCATCGAGATCGTCAAGATCCACCACGTCGGTCCAGAACCGGGGGACGGCAAGCACGAGGTCCGCATGCCCGAAGCCCAGTTCAGCCACCTCGACCACCCTGTCCTCCCAAAGCGCGACGCGTTCGCGCACGACGTCCTGACCGGTCACGCCCAGATGCAGGCGGCCCGCGGCCAGTTCCCGCGGGATTTCGCCAGCGGCCAGAAGCACGGTCTCGACGCCGTCCATCCCGGTTTCGGCCTTGTATTCGCGGGAATCGTCCGACGCCTCGACCGCCAGCCCGCGCGTGCCGAACCAGTCGAAGGACTTCTGCATCAGCCGGCCTTTCGAGGGCATCCCGATCAGAACCGTCATGCTGCCGCCTCCTGATCGGCCACGAGGGCCGGGCGGATCACGCCGCCGACCGCGGGCACTTCGCGCCCGCCGGACAGGACGCGCGTCAGCGCATCGTAGCGCCCGCCCGTCGCCACGGGCGGCAGATCGCGGCGCCCCGCAATCGTGAACCCGAACACGAAGCCGTCGTAGTATTCCAGCGTGGTGCGCCCGAAATTTGGCTCGAACTCAAGTGCGTCTACCGGCTGACCGCCCGCATCAAGCGCGTCGAACCGGCGGGCCAGACGGTCCACGGCGCCCTGAATGGCCGACATGTCGACCGCCAGATCCCTCAGATGCGACAGGGCGTTGGGCGCGGTTTCCCGGATCGAGAGAAGATCGTCCAAAAGCTCCATCTCGACCGCCGACAAAGGGGGGGTCGCGGCATCGGCCGTGAAAAAGGCATGCCGGTCGGCCACATCGGCAGCCGTGCGCAATCCGATTTCGGGCGCGTCGCCGGGCGCAGGCGCGGGCCGCGGCTTTGGCTCGGACCGGCCGGCAAACCGATCAAGCAGCGCGCGAAACCTTCGGGGCCGCCAGCGATGACGCAAAAGGGCCGCCTTGCGCGCCGGAGTGGTCGACAACCCCTCGATCGCGGCGGTGACAAGGCCCATATCTCCGGTCGCCGCCCGCAGGCCCAGAGGCGCCAGAAGCCGGGCGAACAGCCCGAACACCTCGGCATCGGCCACGGCCGGATCGTCGCCGCCGAAGCGTTCGTACCCCGCCTGAAGGTATTCCGACGCCCGATCGGACCCAAGTTCCTGCACCCGAAAGACCGCCCCCACATAGGAATAGCGCGCTTCGTCCGCGCCATTCGCGAGGTGGCGCAGGGTGACGGGGACGGTGAAGTCCGGCCGCAACATCATCTCGCCCCGGTGCGGATCGCGAGTGACGTAGGCGCGCGACCGGATGTCCTCGCCGTAAAGATCCAGAAGCGTTTCGGCGGGCTGCAAAACGTCGACCTCGACCGGCTCGGCGCCGGCGGCCTCGAAGGCGCGGGCGAGGCGATCGGCCTCGGCCCGGATGGTGGCGGGATGGGGCATCAGTGGCGGTCCAGGATCGACTTGACTTCCGCCTCGAGCCGGTCGAGCGGCACCTCGACCTGCGCAGGCTGTGCGCGCCATTCTTCGTGGCTGACCTCGCCGGCGAGTTTGGCCCCGAGGATCAGATCCTTGATCTGGACAACCCCTTTCGCCGCCTCGTCGGCACCTTGGATGATGGCGGCGGGTGCCGCGCGTTTGTCCGCATATTTCAGCTGGTTCCCAAAGTTCTTCGGGTTGCCGAGATAGACTTCGGCCCGAATTCCAGCACGCCGGAGCCGTCCGACCATGGCCTGGTAATCGGCCATCCGATCCCGGTCCATCACGGTCACGACGACCGGTCCCGGCGGTGCGGCAGAGGTTTCGGCGCGGGCCCGAAGCGCGGCCAGAAGCCGGTCCACGCCGATGGAAATCCCCGTTGCCGGCACTTCCTGCCCCGTGAAGCGCTTGACGAGGTCGTCGTAGCGCCCCCCGCCCGCAACCGAGCCGAACTGGCGGGGGCGGCCCTTTTCGTCCATGACCTCGAAGGTCAACTCGGCCTCGTAGACCGGCCCGGTGTAATAGCCGAGCCCGCGCACGACCGACGGGTCGATGACAATCCGGTCGGGACCATAGCCCTGCGCCGCAAGAAGTGCGGCAATCTCTTCCAGTTCGTCGACGCCGCGTTTGCCCATCTCGGAACCGCCGACCAGTTCCTGCAGCCGCGCAACCGTGGCCGCGCCGGTGTCGCGCCGCGCGTCGACAAAACCCATTACGACATCGGATTGCGAGACACCAAGTCCGGCACCCTTGGTGTAATCCCCGCTTTCGTCCTTGCGGCCCTCGCCCAAAAGCGCCCGCACACCGGCGGTCCCAAGCCGGTCGAGCTTGTCGATGGCACGCAGGACGATCCCGCGCTCGGCCGCAAATTTCTCGGGGTCGGCAGGGTCGAGTATGCCGGCGACCTCCATCACCCCGTTCAGAACCTTCCGGTTGTTCACCCGGATGATGAAGTCACCGCCCAGCCCGAGCGCCTCGAGCGTGTCCGCCAGCATCGCGCAAATCTCGGCATCAGCCGCCATGGACGCCGATCCCACCGTGTCGGCGTCGCATTGGTAGAATTCGCGATACCGCCCCGGTCCCGGCTTTTCGTTCCGCCAGACGGGCCCCATCGTATAGCGCCGGTAGGGGGTCGGCAGATCGTTCCGGTGCTGGGCATAGACGCGGGCCAGCGGCGCGGTCAGATCATAGCGCAGCGCCAGCCAATCCCCGTCTTCCTGCCACGCGTAGACCCCCTCGTTCGGTCGGTCCACATCCGGAAGAAACTTGCCAAGCGCCTCTACCGTTTCGACGGCAGAGGATTCGAGCGGATCGAACCCGTAGAGCGCGTAGATTTCGGCAATGCGATCAAGCATTGCCTTGCGTTCGGCCACTTCGGCGCCGAAATAGTCGCGGAACCCCTTGGGCGGCTCCGCCTTCGGGCGCGGCTGCTTCTTGGGTTTGGCCATGGGATCCCCGTCACGCGATTGCGCGGGCGGGATAGCCCAAGGCCCGGATGGCGGCAAGACGAGGGACGCAGATGAACGCAACACGGCTTGAAGAAGAAGTGGCGCATCTGACGCGGACGGTCGAGGATCTGTCGGATGTGGTGGCGCGACAAGCCCGCGAGATCGACCGGCTGACCGCGCGGGTGGCGATGCTGATGGAGCGCGAGGCGGAACGAGAAGCCGATGCAGGCGGCAGCGTCGCGGTGCAGGACCGCCGCCCGCCCCATTACTAGGGCGCGCACGGTCGGGTCAGCCCGACGCAACCTTTGGTCGTCAGAACCATCGTGCGCATGCATGCCATACCCGCCTTGCGCGGGCACCCTTCAGGCCCCGATGGTCCGGGCAAAGCCCGGGTTCCATGGCCTGATCCGACCGGTCGGATTTCGGTGACGTCTCCCCCAACAAGAGAGAGCCGATCATGACACCCCCCGCCGGCCAGAAGGCCGCGACCGGGGCCGTCTGGCGTGACCTAGACTTCTTCCACGGCGACGACGCCGGGAAGGGATTTGATCGCGCCCTTGATCTGCGGCGTGACGACGAACCTGTTGCCCAGAGCCATTTCGACCTCGCCCGGAAGGTCCGGCGCCATCAGGCAAAGTGATACGGGCGCATTGGCGCGCCCTGCACCCTCGGCCGCGCGGGCCAGAACCGACGCCACCGAGGCGGCGGCGGTATCCTCTTCGATAAAGACCCGAAGGCCCGTCGCACCCGCCTCGGCAACAACCGGGTCGGCCAGACCGACCGAGCGGCCGAGAAGCTTGAGTTGATCGGCCTCCATATTCGCCTCGACCTGGATCACGACATTGGTCCCGGGTTCAAGATGATCGCGCGCGGCCTCGAGCGTATCGGAGAAGATCGTGACTTCGTATAGCCCCGTGGGATCCGACAGCTGCACGAAGGCGAACCGGTTGCCACGCGCCGATTTCCGTTCCTGACGGCCCGCGACGGCGCCTGCCATCTTGGCGACCAGCGGCGCCTTTTCCGCGGCCTCGGTCACCTCGGCCAGCGTCTTCACGCCCTTTCGCTTCAGCGGCGCCATGTAGTCGTCAAGCGGGTGGCCCGACAGGTAAAAGCCGATGCCCATATGCTCTTCCGAGAGCCGCTCTGTCGGCAGCCAGTCCTCAACGGGGGACAGTCGCGGCTCGGGCAGATCATCGCCGGCTTCACCGAAGAGCGACACCTGTGCCGAACCGCGCTGGTCGTGGATCGCCGCCGAATAGGCCGTCAGAGCATCAAGGGACTGAAACACGCGACGGCGGTTCGGATCGAGCTGGTCAAAGGCGCCCGCCCGCGCCAGCATCTCAAGCGACCGTTTGCCCACCCGTTTCAGATCGACACGGCGCGCGACGTCAAAAAGCGTGGCAAAGGGTTTGTCACCCCGCGCCGACACGATCATCCGCATGGCCTCGACGCCGACGTTCTTCAGCGCGCCCAGCGCGTAAACGATCCGCCCCTCGGAGACGGTGAAGGTCGCATCCGACCGGTTCACGCAAGGGGGCACGATTTCGATCGCGAGACCCCGGCGCACCTCATCCGCGTAGACGGCAAGCTTGTCGGTCAGATGCAGATCGCAGTTCATGACGCCCGCCATGAACTCCACCGGGTAATTCGCCTTCAGCCACGCGGTCTGATAACTGACGACTGCGTAGGCCGCCGCGTGGGATTTGTTGAACCCGTAATTGGCGAACTTGTCCAAGAGATCCCAGACCTCGACCGCCTTGGCCTCGTCCACCCCGTTCTCGGCGGCACCTTTCAGGAATTTGGGCTTCTCGGCATCCATCGCCTCTTGGATCTTCTTGCCCATGGCGCGGCGCAGAAGATCCGCCCCGCCAAGCGAATAGCCCGCCATCTCCTGCGCGATCTGCATCACCTGTTCCTGATAGACGATGATGCCCATCGTCTCGTCGAGAAGGTGGTCCACCGTCGGATGCAGGAACTCGCGCTCTTTCAGCCCATTCTTGACCTCGCAGAAGGTCGGAATGTTCTCCATCGGGCCCGGACGGTACAGAGCCACAAGGGCGATGATATCCTCGATGCAGGTGGGTTTCATACGCCGGAGCGCATCCATCATGCCCGAGCTTTCAACTTGGAACACCGCGACCGTCTTGGCCGAGGCGTAAAGCGCATAGGTCTTTTCGTCGTCGAGGGGGATGGCGCCGATGTCGATCGCGACTCCCCGCTCGGCCAGAAGACCGAGCGCGTTCTGGATCACCGTCAGCGTCTTCAGACCGAGAAAGTCGTATTTGACGAGGCCCGCCGCCTCGACCCATTTCATGTTGAACTGGGTCGCCGGCATATCGGACCGGGGATCCTTGTAAAGCGGGACAAGGTCGTCGAGCGGCCGGTCCCCGATCACGACGCCCGCGGCATGGGTCGAGGCGTTTCGGAGAAGCCCCTCGACCTGCTGACCATAGGTCAAGAGCCGGTCAACCACCTCTTCTGCCTTCGCAGCCTCACGCAGCCGTTCTTCGGACGCGAGCGCCTTCTCGATCGAGACAGGTTTGACCCCCTCGACCGGGATCATTTTCGACAGGCGGTCGACCTGACCATAGGGCATCTGCAAGACGCGGCCCACGTCGCGGACAGCGGCCTTCGACAGAAGCGCGCCGAAGGTGATGATCTGGCCCACCCGGTCGCGTCCGTATTTCTCCTGCACATAGGCGATGACCTCTTCCCGCCGGTCCATGCAGAAATCGATGTCGAAGTCGGGCATCGAGACCCGGTCAGGATTCAGGAACCGCTCGAAAAGAAGCGAATAGCGCAGCGGATCGAGATCGGTGATGGTCAGTGCATAGGCGACGAGCGAACCTGCGCCCGAGCCGCGTCCGGGCCCCACCGGAATGCCCTGTTCCTTGGCCCACTTGATGAAGTCGGCGACGATCAGGAAATAGCCCGGGAATCCCATCCGCTCGATAATGCCAAGTTCGAATGCAAGCCGTTCCTGGTATTCCTCCACGGATGCCGCGTGCGGGATGACCTTCAACCGCTCGGCGAGGCCGTCCTTGGCCTGGCGGCGCAGTTCCTCGACCTCGTTCTCGGCAAAGCGCGGCAGGATCGGCGCGCGCTTGGGCGAGGCAAAAGCGCAGCGCCGCGCGATCTCGATCGTGTTGTCCAGCGCCTCGGGCAGATCGGCAAAAAGCGTCGCCATCTCGGCCTGGCTTTTGAAAAAGTGCTGGGGCGTCAGGTGGCGGCGCGGTTCCTGCTGGTCGACATACGCGCCCTCGGCAATGCAGATCAGCGCATCATGCGCTTCGTACATGTCGGGTTTCGGGAAGTAGACATCGTTCGTCGCGACAAGAGGCAGACCCATCCCGTAGGCAATCTCGAGATGTCCGCGCTCGATATCCCGGGCCTCCGGCGCGGCGCCGGCCTCGCCCGGATGGCGCTGAAGCTCGATATAAAGACGGTCCCCGAAGATCCGGTGCAATCGCCCGGCCAGAGCCTCGGCCGCCGCGCGCTGCCCCGCGCCCAGAAGACGGCCGAGCGGGCCGTCTGGACCACCGGACAGACAGATGACATCCGCCGCGTGGTTGGCAATCTCGTCCAGCGTCACATGGGGCTGCTGGTCGGGCCGCGCGAGATAAAGCGCCGAGTTCAGCTTCAGCAGGTTCGCGTATCCGGCCTCGGTCTGCGCCAGAAGCACCAGAGGCGCCGGGTCCGGGGCGGTCTTGCCCGCCTCGACGTCTTGATAGCCGACATCGAACTGGCAGCCATGGATCGGCTGGATGCCCGCGGCCTTCGCGCCCTGGGCAAATTCGAGCGCGGCGAACATGTTGTTGGTGTCCGTAACCGCGATCGCCGGCATTTCCATCTCGCGCGCCAGCGCGGGGAGCTTCTTGAGCCGCATCGCCCCTTCGAGAAGCGAATATTCGGTATGCACGCGGAGATGGATGAATCGGGGTGCCCTGCTCATAGACCGGTTTTCCGCCGCAAGGCCGGGATGTGCAAGGTGTGCCATGGCCAATCGGACTGCGCACGAGCCTGATCCGGGATATCCGCACGGGGGAGGAATCCGGTTGACCCCGTACGCTCAAAATGGGTCATGCGGACGGGCCGCAAACGTCAAGGGAGCTTCATGGGATGAAAACCCTCGTCTTTCTGGGATCTGTGCGGGACAGCACGCCCCCGCGGCCCGCGCGTCTGGGTGCCCGGGTGGCGCGGGCCATGGCCACCCATCTTTGTGCCGAGGGCGCAGAGGTCGACATTGTCGACCCGCTTCAGATCGAGCTGCCGCGGCCTTTCAAGCCGCATTTCGCCTATGCCAGAGGCCGGGCGCCGGAACCGCTTGAGACGCTGGCGGGCTCCATCGCCGAGGCGGACGGCTTTGTCATGGTCAGCCCGGAATACAATCACGCGATGAGCCCGGCCCTGGCCGACCTGCTCAATCATTTTGGCAGCTCGCTTTTCTCGTTCAAGCCAAGTGCCATCGTGACCTATTCGGCCGGTCAATGGGGCGGCGCACGGGCGGCGGTGAACATGCGGACCTATCTCGGCGAGTTGGGATGCCTGCCCGTCTCGGCGATGATCCACATCCCCCAAGCCCACGAGGTTCTGACAGAGGGCGGCGAATTTGCACCGGATGCGGACCGAGCTCGGTGGGAGGCCTATTTCGACAGAACGCTGGCGCAGCTTCTTTGGTGGAGTCGGGCGGCGCGCCGGGAACGGGATGCGGGACATCCGACCGAGGCGTTCCGTCGGGACCCGACCCAGAGGAACGCGCCCTAGGCCGAGCGGAGATCCGCAAACACTTAGCCGACTGACTAGGTATCTTGACAGGGCGCGTAACGCGCGGATACTTAGCCACATGACTAACCATCTCGACAGCTTCTTCGCCGCCATGGCCGATCCCACCCGCCGCGCCGTCATCGAGCGGCTGGCCGAGGGCCCAGCCCCGGTCAGTGAATTGCACGCCCCGCATGACATCGCGCTGCCGACCTTTCTGAAACACCTGAAGGTTCTCGAAGCCTCGGGCCTTGTCCGGTCCGAAAAGTCGGGGCGCGTGCGCACGGTCCATATCGAAGCTGCACCCCTGGCCGAGGCCGAGGGCTGGCTTCATCGCCAGCGCCGCTTGTGGGAGCGCCGGCTCGACCGGTTGGGCGATCTGGCCGAGGCGCTTGAGAAACGCGCAGCCGAACCCGGAAAGGATCAGCAGACATGAGCACCGATTTTCAGACATTCTGCATTTCAAGGCGCTTTGGCGTACGCCAAGCCACGCTCTGGCAGGCATGGACTGATCCAGAGACGAAGCGCCGCTGGTTCGCCTGGGAAGAAGAGGACGGCGATTGGCGGACCGAGGACTATCGCATCGATTTCCGCACGGGCGGGACAGAGTCCGCCCGGCAGGTTGGCCC
>JBCBKU010000036.1:0-16686 GCA_038521345.1 Pseudomonadota bacterium
CGGCACGATGATGTTGATCGGCCGATCCGGCTGCCAACTGTAATCCTGTGCATTTGCAGGGGCAGTTAGCATGCCGACCGCGGCAATCGCAGCAAGCCCAGAGACAAGTTTCATTAGATCCTCCCTTATCTACTATTTGGTAGGTTAGTGGGGGCATTCGTCCGTGTCAATCGCCACACACCTTGGGAGACCGGGCTGAACCGGACCGGATCGCAGGTCGCCGGGAGAGCGTCAGAGGTGTTGGAACCTCAGCGAATTCACGTCACCGTCCGATCGGGCCGAACCGGGTTTGCAGGGCCGTCGGTTTAGACGTCGGAACTCTTCGCCAGGCAGTCTCACCGCCAAGAACCGCGGCTTGAACATGCCTGAACGCCAAGCGCTCCACCTGCCCTGCCCAAGACGGGACTCCACTGGGATCACCGGACTTGCCATGACGGAAATCGTCTTAACAAGACACCATCAAGTACCTTGAAGAGCTCAAGGAACTCCAACGGGCGGCCCCGAGTCAGGATGCGGAATTCTTTGCGTTCGTGGTGAAGCACGAAGAGGCGCAAATTGGAGCTCTCCGGCTTCGGGTCGGCGGAAACAAGGAGGCTGCAGCCCAGCTCCTGACGTCGTTTGTGGCCACGCACGACACGGCGTGATCAAACGTGTGCTTGGCGGTGCTGTCGGAGGAATCCGACCACGTCGCAGCTGTCGAGACGCAGACATCGGATGAACTTCGCGCCTTTTGGGCATTCTCTCAGCGTGCCGTCAGCCAAGACTTAAGAAGCGCTCATAAGACTTTTGAATCTCATCACAATTTACACCGGTCCCAATCAAGATGAGCTCGTTCTGCAAAGCCGAGCCGGGGCGGTAAGGTAACTTCTCGGGAGACTGAACGGTTGTGCGAACGGCCTGAACCAGCAGATCGCCAGCAGCGGAGGTCACAACGCCTTTCACCCGGACGATCTGATCGCCCCGGGCATGAAGCAGAGACGAGAGCCATAGCGTCAGCACTGTCCAATCCGGTGTATTCCCAAGCTCTAAACTGCAGACGCGGATGGCACCCGTCGTCGCACCAGCAAACGCGGGCAGGTCAAGCGGTACTTGGATCGCCTCCGGAAGGTCTATGTCGGCGCCGAATGACGCACCCGATTGCGCGACCGCCGGCGCGAGATACGCAAGGACGGCCCGCAGATAGGCGACGTTCCTCGGGTCTGCTTCGTCTGACTTGGTGATCACCAACCCGTCCGCCGCGCTGATCTGCGCCCGCGCAAGGGGCTCGGTTTTCAGTGCGGCGAGACCGTAAAGCGCGTCGACAACGACGATAACGTCCGAGACAAGGATGTGGCGGATCAGAACAGGATGCGACTGCACCAGCTCTGCAATTGCCGCAGGGTCAGCAAGCCCGCTGGTTTCAAGGACAATCTCGGTCAGCTCTCGTGCAGGGTCGCCCGTCTTGCTCCGGGCATCGCAGATTGTCAGAAGCGCCGCCTCGAGCGCCCCTTTCCCGTCACAGCAAGCACAACCGCCAGAGAGTACGGTCAGGTCGTTCGCCAATCCTAGAAGGCTATGGTCAACCGGTGTCCCGGCTGCCTCGTTCACCAGGACATGAGCGTCTGCAAATCGTCCCTCATGAAGCTGGTGGCGCAGCCATGTCGTCTTCCCCGAGCCGAGAAAGCCGCCGACAATGGTCAGCTTGAGCCGTTTGCCCCCCTTGCTCACGGTGACAACGGATCAAAAATGCGACCCGTCAAACGCTCCACTTCAATCCAAAGCTCTTCCAAATTTCCGACGATGGTCGAAGCTCCGCCCGGCCCTGTGACAAGAAAGCCAGGCACGTTGCCGCCATCATGAACCGAGACACCTTGTGGTTTCAGCAAAGCGTTCAGCATGGCAACGCGTCGATGCCTCTCGCGCAGTCGATCGTGGGCTGTGTCAGCCCCCGCCTCGGTCCAATGCCCAGGTGCCGCAGGGAATCCGCAGGCGTTGCACATCAGATCACCTCTGGCCGCGCTCCACCGTCAAACGGGTATTTGGCACGGAAGTCATCTGCGATATCGGCGAACGTCATCCATTCGCAGCCCTCGTGCCCGTTGATGTACTCGATCAGACGTTCAAGCATTAGTAGGACCTGCGGACGTCCGGAGACATCGGGATGGATCGTGATCGCGAACACGCCGTAGTCCATTTCCCGATAGACCCAGTCGAACTGATCCTTCCAAAGCTGCTCAATCACGCGAGGGTCGACAAACCCGTGGCTGTTCGGGGCTTTCTTGATGAACATCATCGGCGGCAGGTCATCAACGTACCAGTTGGCATCAATTTCAACGAGATCGATTTCCGGTCCGCGCTTCAGCGGCTTCATCCATTCCGCAGCTGTCTTGGTGTAGTCGATCACGTTCCATTCGTCCCCGGTGCGCGCATAGTGAACCTGGAAGTCCCGATAGCTTTGGCTGTGGTCGTACGAGAACCCGTGCTTCAGGAGGAGGTCCGCAGTCGAGGCCGACATCTCCCACCAGGGCGCGACGTATCCTTTCGGCGCCTCCCCTGTCAGGGCCTTGATTAACTCGATCGATTTGACCAGCACGTCTTCTTCCTGTGTTGGCGTCATGGCCACCGGGTTTTCATGCAGATAGCCGTGAGCGCCGATCTCGTGTCCAGCTTCGACGATCATCTCCATTTCCTTTGGGAAGGTTTCGATCGAATGGCCCGGGGCAAAGAAGCTGGTCCTGAGGCCATATTTCTCGAATAGCCGCAGCAAGCGCGGAACACCAACTTCCGTCGCAAAGATTCCGCGCTGGATGTCATTGGGGCTGTCTCCGCCGCCATAGGAGCCGATCCAACCGGCAACAGAGTCGATGTCGGTGCCAAAGGCACACATGATCTTCTTTGGCATTCTCTTCTCCTCCTCAGGGCGCGATGGCGCCTGTGCGTTCCACGATCAATCCGTAGTGTTCGGGACGACGATGGGCCGCGAAGTCGAACACCGTGCTCTTGTAGTGCATGCCCATGTCCAGATCGCAGGATGCGGTGATCACCTCATCCCCGACTGTGACAGCCTGAGCCACGATTTCGCCCGACGGGGCGATGATGACGCTTTGACCGCCCATGCTTGAGCCCTCTTCGGTTCCGCATTTCGCAGTGCCGACAACCCATGTTGCGTTCTGGTAGGCCCCGGCCTGCATCGAAAGGTGGTTATGGAACAGCGTAAGGCTGTCCATCTCTTGCCGGCCCACATGGCCAAACGGGGTGTTGTAGCCCAGCATGACCATTTCGACGTCCTGAAGGCCCATCACCCGGTATGTTTCAGGCCAGCGCCGGTCATTGCAGATCGCCATACCCATATTGCCGCCGAAGCCCTTGAAGACCGGGAAGCCCAGATCGCCCGGCTCAAAGTAGCGCTTCTCGAGATGCTGAAAGTCACGGTTCGGTTGCGGTTCGGCATGGCCAGGCAGATGCACCTTTCGGTACTTGCCAATAATCTCGCCCTTTTGGCTGACGAGAACCGATGTGTTGTAGCGTCGCTTTACACCGTTTTCGTGGGTCAACTCGGCATAGCCGAGGTAGAAACCGATGCCGAGCTTCTGCGCCTCCTCGAAGAGGGGTTGCGTTGCTGCAGACGGCATCTCCGTCTCGTAGTACGCGTCCAGTTCCTCTTCATCGTCAATCATCCAGCGCGGGAAGAACGTGGTCAGCGCCAGTTCCGTAAACACGACCAACTCGCACCCTCTGGATTTGGACTCGCGCATCATCTCGATTAAGCGGGCGACGGCGTCGGCACGGGTTTCGGATTTCGCAATGGGCCCCATCTGGGCGGCGGCAGTGACCAATTTGCGCGACATGAGGGTGTCTCCTATGCAAGGACGCTAACGATTTTCGCCGCAGCAGTTACGCCGTCGATCAGGCGGATCGTGTGGGAGGGTGCTACGCAGGGGATGTGGGACATTCCTGCACAACCCAAGACCACGCTCTGGATGTCATCTTCGCGGGCGGCGCGGCCGGCCTCCGCCAGCACACGGGCCGTTGCGGCCTCTTTGTCAGTCTCAAGGTCGAGGACCGGCACGTTCGATGCACGAACGCGGCTAAGGCTGCCGCTCAGTCCATATTCCGCGATGTTCGCCTCCAGAACGGGAATGGACACCGGAAGCGTCGTAACAACCGAGAACTTCTCACCCGCCAGAACCGCCATGTGGTATGCCGCCTGCCCAATGCCTATGACAGGGCAACTCGCGAGACGGCGCGCCGGCGCCAAGCCTGTGTCATCGGCGCATCCAATGATAATGGCCTTGGCGCCGTCGTCAGAGGCCTTGCCCACCAGCTCAAGCAGCGGTGGGACACATGCCTCACCATCCTCTGGCCCCTCGATCGCGGCCGGACCATCGTGGGATGTCCAGGCCACAATCCGAGCCCCGGGCACCGCCTTGCTAGCGGTGTCCTTCATCGACAATGTCATCGTCTCGGTGCTGTTGGGGTTGATCAGGACGATCATACCAGACCCTTGCCGGCGTCAGAGCCGGCCTTGGCCCGGCGGCGGGCAAGAAACGTAGTGACACTGATAAACACACCAATAACGATCAGTGAGAACACGGTCGTAAGTGTGCCAAGGGCATAGAGCACCGGCGTTGTCACGTTGGTGGTCATCCCGTAGATCTCGAGCGGCAAGGTGTTGCGACTGCCCGAGGTCAGCAGGGTCCGTGCAAATTCATCATAGCTGAGAGTGAATCCGAAGAGTGCGACGCCGAGAAGCGATGGCGCGATGATCGGCAGCACCACGTGGCGTACGGTTTGCCAAGGGCTTGCACCCTGATCCCGGGCCGCTTCCTCGTAGCTCTTGTCGAAACGGTTGAAGACAGCGAACATGATCAAGAGGCCAAACGGCAGTGTCCATGTCAGCTGGGCACCGTAGCCCGACGTCGACCAATGGACGGTCAGGTCCGCTTGGTCGAACATGAGCCCAACACCGAGAGAAATCAGGATCGACGGGATCACCAGCGAGGTGATGATCAGGTAGAATAGGATGCTCGAACCCGGGAACTTCTTTCGGAATGCCAACCCTCCCAAGACTGAGACGACAACCGTCGTGACCATGACCATCAGGCCCAACACAAATGAGCGGCGGAAGCTGCCCCAAATGTCACCCACGGCCTGTTGCTCGAAGAGTTCGCGGAACCAATGAAGCGAGGTGCCACGCATGGGGAAGGTCAACCCGCCCCCTTCCCCCTGAAACGACAGGATCCCGATGGTAAGCGTCGGGCCATAAAGGAACAGGATAAAGAGACAGAAAAAGGCGGTGAGAACGTAAAAGGACTTCGGGCGCGGCTCCATGCTACAGTTCCTTCCGAATGTCGACAAAGCGCAGCAGGATGCCAATCACGATCAGCACGGTGCAAAGCAGTACGATGGCGGTCGCGGACGCAGAGGGATATTGCAGAAGACCAATGTCGTTCGAGATCAGGCGCCCGACATTCGCCGACTGGCTGCCCGACATGATCCGGACGGTGAAGAAATCGCCCATCACAAGTGTGACCACAAAGATCGTGCCGATCATGATGCCCGGTTTCGTTAGGGGCAGGATTACGTTCCATAGAATTTGCGCGCCCGACGCGCCCGCATCGCGGGCGGCTTCGATCAGGGATTTGTCGATCCGCATCATCGTGTTGAAGATCGGAACCACCATGAACAGCGCATAGAGATGAACAAAGGCGAGAACGACGGAGAAGTCGCTGAACAAAAGCCATTCGAGCGGCTCGTCAATCACGCCCCAAGAAATAAGCGTCGAATTGGCGATCCCGTTGCGGCCAAGGAATGGGATCCAGGAAATCATGCGGATGATGTTGCTGGTCCAGAAAGGGATCGTGCACAGAAGAAAAAGCGCAACTTGCCACCGCAACTGCCGCACGTGAAACGCAAGGTAATAGGCGACCGTGAAGCCGATCGAAAACGTGAAGATCCAGGTCAGGACAGCGTATTTGAAGGTGTTCAAAAAGACCGTGTACGTGACCGGAGATCCAACCAGAAACTCGTAGTTGTCAAAGACGAAATCGGGGATGATCGAGAATTCGGTTGCCCGCCAGAAGCTGACAATCGCGATCATGATGATCGGCAGAACCAGAAAGATCCCAAGAACAACCGTAAGCGGCGCGGCCATCACCCATCCGGACAGCGCGTCGCTTGACCTGATCTTCTCGACAAGCCCCGAAGCAGAGAGGCGCCGCTTGGGCGCCTCTCTTACATCGCTTAGGCTGCGATGAACTCGTTCCACTTACGCACCATGTATTGGTTTTCGTCCATGACGGAGTTCCAGCAGGCGACGGCGCCCATGCGCTCAAGGAAGGAGCCGCCGTCGCGAACGACGCCCGGACCTTCAAGCTTCTGACCCTGCGGGCTGACGATGTCGCCCACGGATTCCTTGCCTTCGTACCAAAAGCCCCATTCGTCGTCGGACATGAACAGCTTCGAGGTTTCAGGTACGGCAGAGTAGTAGCCCTGACGCATAAGGAAACCGCCGACCCAGCCGCTAAGATACCAGTTGATGTACTCATAGGCCGCATCCAACTTGGCGCCTTCGAGCGACGCGGCCAGACCCATGCCGCCGCCCCAGGACCGATAGCCTTCTTCGAGCGGCTGGTAGATGCAGGGAATACCCTGAGCCCGGACAGCGGTGATCGCCGGCGACCACATGGATTGGATCACCACCTCGCCGGAGGCCATCAGGTTCACGCTCTCGTCGAAGGACTTCCAGAAGGCGCGGAACTGGCCGTTCTTCTTGGCTTCCGTGAAGATACCAAGGGTGAGGTCGATCTCTTCCTTGGTCATGTTTCCTTTGTCCGGGTAGGTGTACTCGCCCATGGACTCGACCACCATGGCCATGTCCATGATCCCGATCGACGAGATATCGAGAATGGACGCCTTGCCGGCGAATTCGGGGTTCAGAAGCTCAGACCAATTGCTGATCGGGCGACCGATGAGGTCAGGACGAATGCCCAACGTGTCCGCGTTGTAGATTGTCGGGATCAGGGTCATCCAACCGGATTCATTGTCTACGAACTCGGTCCCGTTCGCACCTTCCACAAAACCAACGGTATGCGGAGCCGTCCCTTGCGCGATTTCCGATGTCGGCGTCAGCTTGCCGGAGCGGAAGGTCCCGGCGATTTTGTCATAGTTTGCGATACGCGAGGTATCCATCGCCTGCAGGTTGCCGGTCGGCCAGACTTTCTTACAGATCCAGTACTCGATGTCTGCGATGTCGAAGCTGTCCGGCTGAGTGGCGACGCGCTGGGTCACGGAGTCAGAATCCAACGCTGTCATTTCCAGCGTGATGCCAAGGTCTTCGAACGCTTTCTCCGCGATCTCGTTGAACGCGGAAACACCCGTCCCCGCTTGGCGTAGGACGATGTTGGACTGCGACCAGACCATTGGTGCCGCCAACGTTCCAGCCGCCGCGCCGACCGTGGTCTTAAGCAGCGTACGGCGGCTCAGGCCGTTTCGTTTGGTGTATCGTGTCATCGAATTCTCCTTGTCAGTCTTTCCGTCGCACTAAGCGGCGAGTTTGTGTTGATGGGCGTCGTCCCATGTCAGCCCGATCGTGTCGCCGGGATGATGCGGATTGGCGAAAAACTCGGCATCCGGCACCAGTGCCGTCACCTCGAGATCGCCAGGTATCTTGGTCAGGATCGAAACATGCGTGCCTTGGTATTCGACGGAGAGGACACTCGCCGAAACGCGGCCTTGGTCGGGCGCGGTCGGGTGCACCACGTCGGCGCGCACGGCGAATTGCCCCTCGGGCAAGGTGATCACGTTGTGACCGCCCATAAAGCGCGCGACGAACTCTGTCTTTGGCGCATTGAAGACCTCGCGCGCGGGACCGGCTTGCTCGATCACCGCGTCATTCATCACGACGATTTCATCGGCAAGTGCGAGCGCTTCGTCCTGCCCGTGCGTCACATGCAGGAAGCTGATGCCGAGTTCCTTTTGCAGGCGGCGCAGCTCGGTACGCATGCGGATCCGAAGGAACGGGTCCAGGGCGGACAGCGGTTCATCAAGCAACAGAACCTGTGGTCGCGTGATCAGGGCCCGGGCCAGGGCGACCCGCTGTTGCTGACCGCCCGACAACTGATCCGGCATCCGGTCCGAAAGGGCCGTGAGATCGACAAGTTCCAGCATCTCGTCCGCGCTCTTGTAGCGTTCCGGCTTGTCGACGCCTTTCATCTTGAGGCTGAAACACACGTTGTCCCGCACGCTAAGATGCGGAAACAAAGCGTAATTCTGAAACATCATCGCCGTGCCGCGCTTGGCGGGAGGCAGATGCGAGATCTCGCGGCCGCCCAGCAAAACTGAGCCATCCGAAACAATCTCATGACCTGCAATCATGCGAAGGGTCGACGACTTGCCGCAGCCTGAGGGACCAAGCAGACATGTGTAACTGCCTGGATCGAACTTGTGGCTGACCGAATTCACGGCAACCGTGGCACCATACCGTTTCGTTACCGAAACCAGCTCAAGATCAGAATGTGACGCCAATGCAAGCCCCCGAAACCTGCAAAGATGAAGGCGTGGTCACCTCGGCACGGGCAATGGAATTGGGAGCGGCCACCCTTCGGCGCACTAGAATTGTTGAAACTTTAGGCAAACGCGGGGGTGACTGCACGCAAAACGCCCGCAAGATTGTATACAACAACGTCTTGATTAGTGAATGACTTCCCGCGAATCTTGATTACCACACAGCCCTAGGGCAGGAGCGGGCAATGGACGACGCGGCGATGAACTCCAGGCAACAGCGTATGTCGAGAGCAACATTGGGAAGCAGCCCGGATGCAAGCATCGCCCAATCGCTGTCCCGCGCCATTCACGAACACAAACTGACGCCCGGTCTGAAACTTGGCGAGGACGAGCTGGCGGAAGTCTATGGCGTTTCCCGCACCACTATTCGTGCGGCTCTCCGGACGCTTGCCCACGGGCAGTTGGTCGAGGTTGTGCGCAACCGCGGAGCCTTTGTGGCCCAGCCCAGCCAAAAGGAAGCACAGGAAGTCTTCGAAGCCCGCGAATTGCTGGAGCCGCGCACAGCCCATTCTGCCGCACTCAAGGCAAAGCTCAAAGATGTCGAGCGACTGAAAGTTCACATAGAACAAGAGCATGAGGCCATGCACCGGGGGGATCGCGGCCATGCGCTTTATCTGTCTGGTCAGCTGCATGTCGAGATCGCGAAAATCGCAGCCCAAGACACCATCACCAGTTTTATCCAAACGCTCATCGCAAGATCGTCGTTGGTGGTCGCGCTTTACTGGACGCGCGAAAGCGCGATCTGCGAGCAGCACGCTCATGACAAGCTTGTGGACGCCATTGCCGCGAATGATGCGGATGAGGCTGAAGCGCTCATGAGAAGTCACCTGATAGACCTGCATTCCGCGTTGGATCTGACCCCGCCCAAGTCGGCGGGCGGATCGCTGAGGGAGCTTTTGGCCGGCGACTAGCAGATTTTCAGGATCAGTTTTCCAGCCGTCTGGCGGGACGCGAGCGCGTCGAACATCTTGCCCACCTCGCCTAGCTCGAAGATGCCCTTCACGGGAATGTCGAGCGCTCCTGAGCTGATCATGTCAACAACCGACTGAACCGCCCGGTGCCAAGTCTCCGATGAATAGTCGAGGTGACCGATATGCAATCGCGTGAAGGTTAACGACTTGCGCACCAACTGCTCCCACAACGTGTCGAAGGGTTTGCCCTCGGCCTCTCCATAACTGACCACATGGCCCAGCGGACGAATGGCCTCAAAACTCCTATTAAGGATCGAGGCACCCGTTGAATCCACGACTTTGTCGACCCCTTTGCCGCCCGTCATCTCGAGGCATACCGCAACGAAGTCAGCCTCAGTTCGCAGGACCACGCGATCGGCCCCATAGGCGAGCGCCGCGGCCTCCTTGCCGGGGGTTCCGACTGTGCCGATCACCCTCGCCTCCGCGGCTTTGGCCAATTGGGTAAGCTGCAAACCCACCCCGCCCCCAATCGCGTGAACCAAGAGCGTATCCTCAGGCTTGGTTTCACTTACGATGTGCAAGAGGCTCCACGCCGTCATCGATTGGAGGTAGAATGCCGCACCGGTTTCCAACGGCACCGCGTCGGGCAGGGAAATCAGACGCTCGACCGGGACGGCGCAGTACTCGGCAAACGCGCCCGCATCCTCGCTGAAGGCCGCGACACGCTGCCCGCTTTGAAAGCCCTCGACGCCCTCGCCAATTTCCGTGATCACGCCAGACATCTCAAGACCGGCCACCAATGGGTATCCCTTGGGGTGCGGGTAGATGCCGGTCTGCATCATCAGATCGGCATAGTTCAGTCCGGCGTACGCGTTTTTGATAACGACCTCACCCGGCCCAGCCACCGGTGCCGGCACATCCTTGATATCCATGGATTCTGGCTTTCCGTCTGGCCGTTCAAAGACAACTGCACGCATGGCGGCTCCTACGTATATGCGAGGCGATAGAGCGCCCCGGTCAGGACTTGAATGCCCCGGACAATATCTGGAATGGCCGAGAACTCTTCGGGTGTGTGGCTGCGGCCATCCTTGCTTCGAACAAACAGCATCGCGACCGGACAAATGCGCGACATTTGCTGTGCATCATGTCCCGCACCGCTGGCCATCCTCATGGTTTGAACATTCGCCAAATCCGCAGACTCGTGCAGCGCGCCAAGCAAGACCGGATCGCTCGGGCACGCCGGGTGATCGATCAGGATCTGGCGTTCGAAGCTCAGCCCGCGCTTGGCGGCAATGCCTTCAATCACCTTGTCATGGTGGGCATACATGGCCGCCGCCGTCGAAGGGTCCGGATGACGCGCGTCGATGGTAAAACGAACGTGTTTTGGAACGATGGCCGACGCATTGGGGTCGACCTCGCATCGCCCCACGGTGGTTACCGCCGGGCGACCCAACATCTCGGCATGCTGGATAACGGCGGCGGCAACCTCTGCAAAACCCGCCATGGGGTCCGACCGGATGTCCATCGGGAACGCGCCCGCATGGTTGGCGGTTCCTTCCAAAACAATCTCGGTTTGCCGAATGTGGGTAATCGCGTCGACAATCGCCACTGGAAGGTCGGCGTCCTCAAGGATCGGACCCTGTTCGATGTGAAGTTCGATGAATCCAGCGATATCGGTACGGGCAACTTCGTTGATCCGCGCAGGATTGTAACCGAGCGCCCTCATCGCTGCGCCGATCGGAATGCCATTTGCATCGCGCACCGCCTCGCAATCAGCCTCTTGCGTGCGCCCGACTAGCGCGCGTGATCCCCAGAAACCCGCGGTTGGAAAACGACTGCCTTCCTCTTCACAAAAACTCACGAGTTGCAACGGTCGCTTTGGTTGACCGAACGTCCTTGTCAAACCCGAGATTGCAATGAGCCCCGCCAGAACCCCAAGAGCCCCATCGTAGCGACCTCCGGAGCGTTGGCTGTCGATATGCGATCCAGTGACAATTGCGTCGCCAGTCCCGGTGGACGAGGCCCAAAGGTTGCCGACCTGATCATGTTTGGTTTCAAGCCCCGCTTCATCCGCCCAAGCACGTACCAGTTCCTGCGCCTCGCGCCACTCATCGGAATAGGCAACACGGCATACTCCGGTTTGCCCGACCGCCCCGATCTTGGCGAGAGTCAGGATTTTGTGCTCGACCTCGCGAGGGTCGATCTTAGGCATTTCAGGCAGTGCCATGTGTCCCCATCCCCGATTTGCAGCAGCGTTACAGTCGCCCCCAACTGCGCAAGCCTTCAATCAAAATACAGGCAAGTGCGCCCAAAGAGAGCAAGAAATCACGGCACTCTGGGCGATTGTGTAACTTTTTTAGTCAGTTACGGTCCTTTGGGCATGCCATCCACATCGACGCGCAGACAGGCAATTCCCGCCTGCATAGGGTCCCGGGCGCGGGAGAGACCGAGGTGGGGACAAGTTGAAAGCGATTGGCATTGACGTGGGCGGAACGTTCACGGACCTGATCTACGTGGATCGGAATAGCGGCGAGCAGGGCATACACAAGGTTTCGACCACCCCCGATGATCCTTCCGTCGGAGTGATCACCGGCCTCACGGAGCTGATGGTACAGGGGGCCATCGCCCCTAGCGACGTCGCCCAGATTTTCCATGGAACGACAACGGCCACCAATGCGGTGCTCGAGGGGCGCGGCGCGGTGGCCGGAATGATCACCAACAACGGGTTTCGCGACATCATTCACATCGGGCGCCACCAGCGCCCGGATCACTATTCGATCATGCAAGAAATCCCGTGGCAAAACCGCCCTCTGATCAAGCGCAGGTATCGCAAGACCGTGCCGGGCCGGCTTGTGCCGCCGACGGGCGAAGAACTGGAGGCGCTGGATGAGGACGCCATTCGCGTCGCCGCGCAAGAGCTTAAGGCAGATGGCGTCGATGCCGTGGCGATCTGCTTTCTGTTCGCTTACCTGAATCCCGAACACGAGGCGCGCGCAAAGGCGATCGTTCAATCCGAAATGCCGGATGCGTTTGTCACGACCTCGGCGGAAATCTCGCCCCAGTTCCGCGAGTTTGAACGCTTCACCACAGCCGCGCTGGCGACGTTTGTCGGCCCAAAGGTCGGCCAGTACATCAAGAACCTCGAAGGCGCGCTGGCCTCTAAGGACGTCAGTGGGGATCTGCGGATCATGGCGTCGAACGGTGGGGTCGTCACCCCGCGCATGGTCACCGAGAACCCGGCACTGACGATGATGTCCGGCCTTGCCGCCGGTGTGCTGGGAGGCGCGTGGATTGGTGCGAAATGCGACCGCGACAAGGTGATCACCTTCGACATCGGCGGCACCTCTGCCGATATCGGCATCGCGGTTGATGGCATCTGTGCCGAGACCGATGCGCGCTCGACCTCGATCGCGGGATTTCCCTTGCTGCTGCCCATGCTCGACATCCACACCATTGGTGCCGGAGGCGGCTCGATCGCGTATGTCGACCAGGGCGGCGCCTTTAAAGTCGGCCCGCAAAGCGCGGGGGCCGATCCCGGGCCCGCCGCCTATGGCCGCGGCGGAGACAAACCGACGGTGACGGATGCCAACCTTGTCTTGGGACGACTTGAGCCGAGCGATTTCCTTGGGGGCGACATGGGGCTGGATCTTGCGGCCTCTCACAAAGTGATTGACGCACTTGCGGACGAACTCGGAATTGAACCGCTGGAAGCGGCGGAGGGTGTGTTGACCATCCTGAACGCGAACATGGCCAACGCAATCCGGTCCAGAACCGTACAACGCGGCATTGACCCGCGCACGTTTTCGATGGTGGCCATGGGAGGCGCCGGCCCCCTGCAAGCAGCAGAAGTTGCGACTATGCTGGAAGTGCCGGAGGTGATTGTCCCGCCGCACCCCGGCATCACCTCCGCGCTGGGGCTTTTGATTGCGGACCTTAAATACGATGTGATCCATACCCAGTTCCAAGTCTCCACATCCGCCGACATCTCGAGGTTCAACGGCGAGTTCGAAGACATGCAGGCCACGCTCACCGCCCGCCTGACAGAGGACGGGCTGACAGCCGCGGACGTGCGCTTTGAGCGGGCCGGCGATCTGCGTTACCTCGGCCAGGGCTATGAACTGCGCATCCCTATCGATCTCGGGGAGGTGACGGAGGACAGCCTGAACACCGTCTGGCAGCGATTTCACGACAGCCACGCCGCCGAGTATGGCCACGCATTCGAGCAAAGCCCGATCGAAGTGGTGAACCTGCGCATGACCGCCATCGGTGCTTCGCCCGCGGTTGACGTGCCAAGCTACAACGGCGGCAACTTGGAGGCAGCGCATATCCGCACCCGCGACGCCGTGTTCCGTGTAGAGGGCAAACTGCAGACATTTGAAACGCAGGTCTATCGTCGCGATGCGCTGCCACTGGGCACGCCTGTAAAAGGCCCTGCGATCCTGCTGCAGAAAGACAGCACCACCGTCGTGCCGCCAAACGCGACTGCCACACCACACGAAACCGGCAGCGTGATCATCACCTTGGAGGATCGGTCATGAGCCGCATTGATCCCGTCACCGGAGCCGTAATTCAGGGCGCTCTTGAGAGCATCGCTCTGGAAATGGGGCACAAGCTGATGCGGATGTCCTATTCATCGATCATTCGTGAATCGGAGGATTTCGGCGCGGCACTGACCGACGCCGAAGGCTTCCAGATGTGCGAGTGCAAGATGTCCACGCCCCTGCAGTCCGGGCCCATCCCGGGCTATGTGCGCAATGTGCTGGAGGTCCTGACAGAGCGGAACGACCCGGTACGGCCCGGCGATGTGATCATGCACAATGATCCCTATGGTGGCGCTTCCCATGGCCCTGATGTTGCGTTTTGCGTGCCGGTATTCCTGGACCAGCAACTTGTCGGATGGTCCGTCACAACAGCACACCATCTGGACATCGGTGCATTGTCGCCCGGCAGTTGCGGGATCGTGGATGCGGTGGACACCTACGCTGAAGGGCTCCAGTTCAAAGCAATCAAGGTGTTCGATCAGGGCACGCGCAATGACGCGGTTTGGCACATCCTTCGCGCCAACATTCGGGCCACCGACCTCGTGGTTGGCGACATGGAGGCGCAGATTGAATCCGCGCGCATCGGAGCGACCCGATTGCTGGAACTGGTCGAGCGCTATGGTCTGGACACGACCATGGCCGCCTTTCATGATCTGATGGACTACTCGGAGCGTCTCATGCGCGACGCAATCCGGGCGTTGCCGGACGGCGACTACAGCGCCACAACCAAGATCGACGGCTATCTCGACGACCCAAACCCCGCACGGCGGGAGCTGCCGCTTGTGGTTACTCTCAAGGTGCGTGGCGACGATCTCACCGTCGACCTCACCGGAACCGCACCGCAAGTGCCCGACAAACCGATCAACATGCCGTTGGTCGGAACCGTCGATTGCTCGGTCTGGTTGACAATCCGGTCGATCCTTCTCGACACCGTGACTTACGGCGCTATCCCGCAGAACTCGGGCCTGACACGTCCGATCAAGATCGAAGCGCCAAAAGGCTGCTTGGTGAACCCGATCTTCCCTGCTCCGGTCATCGCCCGCTTCTGTCCCGGCAACCAGCTTGCGGACACAGTGATGAAGGCCTTCGCTCAGATCGTCCCGGATCAGGTCTCTGCCGGCATCGGGAACCTGCGGGTGGTTGCCTTGTCCGGCCTACGCGATGGGGATCACTGGGTCCATATGGAGATTATGGAAGGCAGTTATGGCGGACGCAAAGGGATCGATGGCATGGACGCGGTCGACACGCTTTATGCCAACACCCGCAACAACCCGATCGAAGATATCGAATCTCATATTCCCATCCGCGTCGACCGATACGAGCTCCGCGAAAACGCCATGGCCGCCGGTGAATGGCGCGGCGGGATCGGCGCGATCCGGGAATTCACGTTCCTCGACGAGGCTGGCTTCTCGCTTGAAGGGGAAGGACATGCGTTTGAACCATGGGGCTTTGACGGCGGAGCGGACGGCCACAAGGCCGAACTGACGCTTGTCCACACCGATGGCACAACCACCAGTCTGCCTTCGAAAGTGCCGTACTTTAAGGTAAAGGCCGGCGAGACCTTGGTGTCGACGGGCCCAAGCGGTGGTGGTTACGGCGACCCGAAACGTCGATCCCGAGAAGCCATCGAGAACGATGTGCAGGACGGGCTGGTCACGAAGGCGTTGGCAGAGGACATGTTCTGAACTCCCGCCCGGCAGGGGGTGTCGGTCCAGTCCGAACTCGTTCCTCTCAGCTCCCGAGAAGCGACGGGTTCACATTCGAGTGCCCGCGCCGCCGCGGCAGTTCTCGGCCCAACGTTGCTTGCGCGGCAATGGTCCGGAGAGACCAAGTCATCAACTTGGCGCTCTGTCCCGATCCTGTGGTCATTCGGCCGGATTTCATAAAGTCGTCAAACTCTTCTGTTCTTCGGTTCATCCCGCGGGGAGCCGTAAACCGGACCCATTTCGATTGTTTTTGCGCTGGAGCATCCCATGGCGTGGTTCCTGGCTCTTTTTTTCGGTGTGATCTTGCTTTTTGCGATTCTCGCCCGGGAACTGTTTCGGCTTAACAAGAAAGCGATAAAGCACGGATACGGACCCAATTCTCAGCTTCCCGGACATCCGAAGGCGACAGGAACGTTGGTTTGCGTCAATGCGGATGCTCCGACACTGGGTAGGTCGCTGTCATTTCCGTATGCGTTTCAGGTCACCGCCGACGATCGTCATGTAACTGCAACATACGAATACCGCGCGCAAAGGCGCATGATCGCTGACACGGTCTATAACGGAGAACTCTTTCTCACTTTTGATGGGGACAAGGTGAAAGGCCGCGCGCTCATGGGGGGCCTTCAGTCCGTCGAAGGCACTGTCGATGAAAGTGCCGCGCGGCTCAGACGGGGCCAGCCGAAGGAAAGTCTCCTGTCCTTTCTGAATGGACCCTATGAATACGGGATCCGTCAGGGCACGGTTGTCTTCGAGAACACAACGCGTGCCGGATGCATAGGCCGCGACAGCGAACTGGAAGTCTATCTTGATCGGATCATCGGACGCGTCGTTCACGGCCCCCAGAAGACCTGGGCGGTGGACGTAGATGTGAGCTACGAGGATGTCGCGCCGGAACGGATGGCGTTGGCGGTCATTCTTGCCTGCAACGATATTCTCAGTGCCCACCACGGAGATTGACTGTCTGGCCGGCGACGCCATGCGGTG
>JBCBKU010000037.1:0-15047 GCA_038521345.1 Pseudomonadota bacterium
CGAGTCGTCACCGATCTCCATCGAGGTCACCTTGCCGACGAGGTCGGTGGTGACGAAACAGTGATCGATGCGACACGGCGGATTGCCTTCGGTCGGGAACGTGTCGCCTTCGTTCTCGTCATGGCCGGTCAGCACCCAGGCATCGGCAAGGCCATGGCTGCGGATCATTCGGCCGCGCGACGTGCTGTTGCCACCAAGGAGATAGTCATATTCCTTACTGTCGGGTGGAAAGTTCATGTCGCCCATCAGGATCGCGCTCATCGGCTGCGGCGGTACGGGACGGTCCAACCAGTCCGGCCCAAGCGGACCGCCCAGGCTCGCGCCGCGCTCATGGCCGCGCAAAAGGATCTCTTTCAAGACTTCCACTTGCGGCATGCGGGTCTCGGGCGCAACCGCATCGAGATGGACCGAGCAAAAGCGCAGGGGCGCGCCGGGCGCATCGATTACCGTTTCCACCAGCGTCCGCTGGACGTGGGACTGATCGAGAAGCGCGATCTTGGGCAGCGTGTGGTTGATGACCGAAAGAATGGGCCACCGCGACAGCACCATGTTTCCGAACTGGCGGCGGCGGTGCACCGGCTTGCCATCGACGACCTCCGAGGCATCCACATCGATGCCGGGGCCATAGACCCAATGCAAATGCGACATCCGCGCCGCGATCTCGCGCGCCTGATCGACCATGCCCGACCGCGCAATAAAGGTCTCGACCTCCTGCAGCGCCACCAGATCGGGGTCGCCGAGCTCCGAGACGATCCGGTCGAGATCGAAACGGTCGTCTTTGCCTTTGCCGTACTGAATATTGTAGCTGACGAGTTTCACTGTGCATGTTCCATGTCGGGGGTCACCGAGCGGGCGGCCCGATGCGGCGGCCGGTCTCGGAAAGGTACGGCGCACACGCGGATCCGCCCTCTTGCCGAAGGCGCCCTCCCCCGGGGGGGAAGGGCCACGAAGCCAAACGGAAAGGTGCGGGCCGCTTACGGCAGCTGCTTGCCGCTGTAGGTCCGCTCGAATTTGCGCAGGTTGCGGTTCCCACGTTCAACGGCGGCGTCCAGAGCCTCTTGGATGGTCTTCTCGCCAGCGAAGGCTGCCTGAATTTCCGAAACCCACTCGGAGCGGGATTGGACCCAGAAACCCAGACGCATGCCGCGGGTGAGCGAGGTCGGCGGGGTGACCGTGAGCGATTCAATCGCCAATTCACGGCCCTTGTACGGCGGGTTTTCGTAGAAGCCGTCGGCCATCATGGCCTGGTAGCCAGAGTTGGTCACCGGGATGTAGCCGGTGTTGCTCGACCAGTAGATCGCGCTCTCGGGTGTGGAGAGGAACTTCAGGTACTCGGCTGCGCCGCGGTACTCGCCCTCGGTCTTGCCCGACAGAACCCACAAAGCGCCGCCGCCTACGACGGTGTTGTGGCGCTCATAGCCTTCGTAGACAGGCACCAATGACACGTCCCAGTTCAGGCCTTCCACGGCAGATTCGTGAACGGTCTGGTGCTCTCCGATCGAGTTCATATACACCGAGCACTGGTTCGAAGTGAACGAAGAACGCTGGCCCGCGCCTACGGCGCGATCTTTGATTTCCATCAGACCGTCGTCGAACCAACGCTTGCGGTCTTCCATGTGCTTGACGTGCAGCGTTGTGTTGTAGACGAGTTCGGCGTCCAGACCGTCGAATCCGTTGTTGTTGCTTGCGACCGGAATGTTGTGGATCATCGAGAACTGCTCGAGTTCAACCCAGCCCCCAAGTTCCCAGGCCATCGCGCATTTCTCGGGGTTGGTGGCCTTCAGCGCGCGCAGATTGGCTTCGAACTCTTCCCAGGTCTCCGCTGGTTCGATACCTGCCGCGTTGAAGTCGTCGACGTTGTAGTACACCACGGGCGTCGATACGTTGAACGGCAAGGCGTAGAGTTCACCGGTCGAAGACGCCCAGTAGCTCGCGATCCCCGGGAAGTAGTCGTCCCAGTCGATCTCGATACCGAAGTCGGTCATCATCTGCGTGACCGAATAGAACTCGCCGGACAACATCATATCGGCGGTAAAGCCTTCACCGGTCTGCGTCATCGTCGGGTGCTTGTCGGCGCGGAACGCGGCGATAGAGTTCTGAACCGCAGCAGAGTAGCCACCCTGACCGACGCAGACGATTTCGTAGGTGTCCTGCGATGCGTTGAAGCTATCGCAGGTCGACTGAATGACGTCGCCCAGATAGCCACCAAGGGCGTACCAGTATTCGAACTTGATGCGGTCGTCGCTCTGTGCGTTGGCGGCCGAGCCAAGAACAGCAGCCAAAGCGACCGCGCTCACGAAGGTCGTTTTCATGTTTCCGTCTCCTCGGGGATTTGAGTCACGCGTAGGTGGCAAGGATACGGACGTCACAAGACAGATACGCTCAGGGTCTGTGACAATCTGGCGAAGCTTCCATGACTGGGTTGGTTTGGCGCCACGGCGTCAGGCAGTAGTGAGACAAAGTTGGGAATGTTCTTGAAGTGAGTGACGCCGGACATAAGAAAAAGGGACGTGAAGAAGAACCGAGCGGTGAGAATGAGCCCCTTGTGGTTCGGTAAGCGGGTCTCTGCGATCATGAGACTTCTCCTATTTGAACGTGGAGGGGTGCTTCAGCCGATGTGCAAGGCCATCATGACAAGGCCCGCTAGGCTGATCAGCCAAACGATAGTCCGCAGATACGGTACGCCAGTGAGGTAAAGGACGACGTGGGCAATCCGCGCCATAACGAAGATCGCGGCACCGAAGACCGCACCTCCGGCCTCAAGCGTCAGAAGTGCAAGCGGCAAGAACAGGATCATTGCCTCGCCAACATTCACGAGCGCCCTTTCTGCGCGGGCCGCCAGTACAGTAACTTCGGGCATCGTATCGCGGGCAGTGAAGGATGCCGGGCTGCCGCGATAGCGAAACGTCACCGGCAATAGGGTTTGAACGAAGTAGAGGGCCAGTGCGGCCAAAATCCAGAATGTCATGGGTGTTCTCCTGAGGAACTGGGTCGAGGGCCTAAGCCCTCGACCCTTTGCCTTAGTCGGCAGAGGCCGCGTCGACAGAGTTAAGGATCACCTCTGCCACGGCTTCGGGTTGCGACAGCATCGCGACATGGCTCGAGGACACGGTCGTGATATCCGCCCCCATCTTTTGGGCGAAATAGCCTTGGACCTTGGGCGAGATGATCTGGTCGTTCTCCGCGATCACGTAGCTCGACGGCTTCATCGACCATGCTGCGATTGTGGGTGCGTCGTAATTGGTGTCGTATTTCAGCGGCCCCTGGGTCACCGCCATTACGGCGGTCTCTTCAGCCGGAAGGTCTGGAGCAAAGAAAGTTGAAATACCGTCCGCGGTCAGTCGAAGATACCCTTCCGCATCGGGATAGACTTCGGCCTGCCACGGGGCGGCCGGCTGGCCCTCGATGAGATCAGAAAGCGACTGCCCGGCATCGAGCGCGAAGCCTGCCACATAGACAAGCGCCGCAACTTTGTCATGCGCCCCGGCCTCGGTGATGACATTCCCGCCATAGGAATGACCGACCAAAACAACCGGCCCGTCCTGCATCTCAATCAGACGAGACACCACATCTGCGTCGCCTTGTAGTGATGCGAGCGGCAGTTGGGCCGCGCTGACCGGAACGCCGGCGTCCTGAAGAAGCGGGATCACACGGTGCCAGGCGGAGCCGTCGGAAAACGCGCCGTGGACCAGCACGACCGATACGTCATCGGCCAAGGCCGCAGCCGGAAGCATCAGGGCCGCGGCCGCAACTGTCGCCCGGAAGGTGTTAAGAGGATTGGACATTTTGAGTTCCCTCATGATTGGGTTAGCATTGACCCAAGAGGTAAAAGGGCGGGTGGTGTTTGCCGATGACGGGAACGCCGGAAGTGTTAGCAGAAACACCGATGTTCGCGACCGACGCGTTTTCCGAAGTGCTCGATATCGTCCATGTGCGCGGGGAAACCGCGCGCGTGGTGACGCCCGATGGACCGCTGGAATATGACGTTCCTGCGGGTAAGCCTTGCGTCTATATCGTCGAACAGGGCGCATTGGAGATCACGCCTCAGGGCGGCGGTCCAGTAATCCTCCATGAAAAACAAATCGCGCTGATGCTGCAAGGAACGGCGCATAAGGCGTTGTTCAGCGACCCAAGACGGAACACCACACAAGCGCGCAAAATTGACCCTGAGACCGGAGAGCGCCTCAAACCGGCAATCAACTGCTTCTGCGGGAGCTTTACAGTCGATGGCGATTTGGCTGCTCGCGTCTTGCAGTCTTTGCCCAAGGTGATCGTGCTCGACGGTCTTGCTGAAAACCCAATCGAATGGGTCGACGTGATGTGCGAGCTGGTCTTGCGGGAATTGGGCACGACACGTCCGGGCGCCAGCCTGATGGTGTCGCGCCTCTTGGACCTCCTCTTGGTCGTCATCCTGCGCAGATGGGCCCAGTCGGATGACAGTCTTCCCGGCTGGTTGGCAGCGGCCAAGGACGAGCGCATTGCCCGTGCGGTCGCGGCGATCCACTCCAACGCTTCGAGAGCCCTGTCCAACAACGAGCTGGCTGAATTGGCCGGCATGTCGGTTTCGAATTTTGCCGACCGCTTCAAGCAGGTCATGGGACAAGGACCCGGGGCATATGTGCGGGGATGGAGGCTCGACCAAGCCGCTGAGGCGCTGCGGCATTCGAGCGCCCCAATTGAAGCGATTGCAGATCGGGTTGGGTATACCTCCAAAGAAGCGTTCAGCCGAGCCTTTCAGGCCAAGTTCAACCAATCGCCGTCTACTTGGCGCAATGCACGCCTAAGCGGACGCTCCGATTGAGTCATGTATTGTCCGCCTCGTCCGGCAAAGCCGCCGCTCAGTGACTTGGGGAGGCGTGCATGACCGACGGAAAGAGTCGGATGGCAGCTGTGAGCCCAAAGTGACGATCCTCGTACGGCAGCCGAATGTCCGGTATGCATGACCCTATGCGTCGAAGTGGCTGATTTATGAAAGACGTTTTCTAGCTGAATCGGGTGCTTGCCGAACAAGCCAACAAGCATTTTCAGAATTGCCGAAAGCACTAGTGGGGTGTACTTTTTATCAGCGTTGCCGGGAGTTCGGGCATGTACATCAAGACAATTGAGCCGGACGAGGCGACCGGAGATATCGCGCGGCTCTATGATGCAGAAATTGCATCCATGGGGTGTGTCATGGAAGCGACCCAGTGTTGGTCGGCCAGACCCGATATCATAATCCCGGTGGAGTCTCTCTTGCACCAGATCAGGGATGGCTTCTCACTCGACCTGGTTGATTTCCGTCTCATTACCTTTGTCGCGGCGCGGCACGTTCCCTCAAGTTACTGTTCCCACGTGTATTTCAAGATGCTGTCAGAGATGCTTGACCGCGAGACCGCGATTGCCATTCATCGCGATTACAGGACTGCCGGATTGAGCGAGCGGCAGGTCGCAATGCTGGAATATGCCGAGAAGATAACCCGAAACGCATCAACGATCTCAGAGCAGGACATCGACAAGCTCCGAGCGCTAGGATTCAGCGACCTCAACATCGCTGACATCGCGCTTGCGGCGTCGTTCAGGAACTTCATGAGCCGCTATTTCGATGCTGTCGGCGCTAGTCCCGAAGCAGCTTTTCTCGACGCTGACATTGCGATGAGGGAACAACTGTCAGTGGGTCGCGAATAGCCGCGTTTGCAGTCCTCTCCTTTTATGATTGTCGAGAATAAGCTGTCCCTCGCGCAGTCGCAGCGAAAGGGCGCTATGTCCCGCCAAGCCGCCGCTCAGTGACGTGGGGAGGCGTGCATGACCGACGGAAAGTGTCGGATGGCAGCTGTGAGCCCTAAGCGAACCTGTGAACGAGCGAGAGAAATACTTGATCTGAAAACTAACCGGCTATTTCAAGTTCGAAATAGTCATACCCCTCGGGTGGATTGGCGTCCCAAGGGGTGACAATTCTGAAGCCAAGCCGCTTATACAAGCGCCTAGCGGGACGTTGGCGTTCCCCGGTTGTCAGTCGTATCGTCCTGTACCCCTGCGCCCCCGCCAGATCGATCACTTTCTTGCATAGAGCCGAAGCAACTCCGTTGCTCCTGCACTGGGGCTCAACAAACATCGACTTTAACTCGCAGTGCTTGTCGTCCATTCGGTAAATCGCCACAGTTCCTGCGGCTATGCCATCCAGATACGCAACGAGCACGTCTCCTTGCGGGGGGCAGTATTCGGTCGGGATTTGTGGCGAGGCCTCAAAGAACCACGACCCGCGGTAGTAGTCCACAATGGTTTGAAGATCGTCGTCATAAAGAGATTTGTTGGCCTCGTACAATCCGCGCATGAGCGCCGCGGCATCATCAACTTCTGTCCGCGAACGTGCTTCGACAATTTTCATTTGCGTCACTTTCAACAAATGAATTTGAAGTTCTCCGTAGCACAAAAACCCATCCCCGATCAAAACGAGCGACTGTCTGGTTTGTCCGCCAAGCCGCCGCTCAGTGACGTGGGGAGGCGTGCATGGCCGACGGAAAGCGTCGGATGGCAGCTACCGGCCTTCCGCGGCCAGGCGTCGGACCAAGACCAAGGACAGTATCGCGGCGAGGAGGAGAAAGGCCGCACCGACGCTCCATGCGATGGGAGTGGAATACATCTCGGCGAGTGCACCGGCGAACACGAGACCCGATGCGGCCCCCAGCTGTTGTATCAGTGATCTCAAGGACAGCATGGTCGACCTCTGACCGTCGTCCACGCAACGGTGCAGAATGCTGCTGGCCGGTGTCTCGGCCACACCAAGGACCACCGAATACAGGATGAAGACACACGCGAAGCCAAGGATACTGTCCTGAAATGACAGGGCGATCTGAACGCAAGCGAGGCAGGCAAACGTCGCCGCAAGCGTCATGGCGTGCCGCCGCTTGAAGATCCGGCTGATATATGGCGACAAAGATGCGCCGAAAGCGATGGCAAAGAAGTAGGTCGCTGTCAGGGCGCCGATGACGGTATTGGCGGCGCCGTTGTCCAACATTGGCTTGGCAAAGGTCGGCCAGATGATCTCGACCGGGTTGGTTGCCATCAGGAAGAGTGCCAGCGCTGTCAGCAGGAGGGACAGTGCGGGATGTCTCACCGCAAGCAGGCCCGCGTCCTTGATCACCGCCGGGACATTCGCGAACCCCTGTCTGAGTGCGTCTTGGGTCACGGCGCGTGGTTCTTCGACAATGGCCACCACCGTGAAACCAAACACGCCCAGCATCACGGCAAAGCTCGCGGCATAGGAGACGTCATAGACGCTGAAACCGATGTGTTCCGCGACCGAACCCAAGAGATCAGGCAGAAGACCTCCGAAGATCGCGCCGATGGCCAACCCGGTGGCATTGGCCCATTGCGCCTTGGCCAGCGCGGGCTGGACATCCACATTGGGCGCGGTTGCGGTGAACGTTTCGACAAACCACGCATCAAGCGTCCCCGACCGAAGCGCGCGCCCGAAACCGATGAACGCGAAAGACAAGGCGAGAACAATGAAGTCGCTGGTTGCGAGAAAGAGCGCGAGCGACATCAAGCTGGCGATGACCGCTGTCAGAAAGACCGGTTTGCGTCCGATACTGTCTGCCAGGCCGCCAAAGGGCAGCTCCATCGCCATAGTGGTGAGCGAATAAACCCCGAAGAGAAGCGAGATTTGAACAAGGTCCATGCCCCGGTCGCTTAACGCCAGCGCGACAACCGCAACCGTCAAACCCATCGCAAAACGATCAAGAAACTGGTGTATCTGAAACAGCCGAACGTGCCGTCGTGCCGGATCGGGGAGCGCTGCGAAGGAAAACTCTGTTTCGTTTGCCATAATCGCAACATCGACCCTGCTGCCACCCCGCACAATTCTTTTGGTGCGCCGGACCCTGCCGCCCGGCCCTTCCGCCTGAGCGCCCGGCGCTTATGCCCGCGCAGCGAGGTAGAGATCGATCAGGTCATCGACGGCGTCGTCGTGGCTTCGATCCGCGCTGAGGCGCCCGGCGGCGGCGAGCGCGAAGATCCCGTAGAGGCTGTTCCAGAGCAGGCGCGCGTCGCGAAGGCGCTGGTTGGCCTCGTCCGGGCCGTAGAACCTGGAAATCGCGTCGCAGAGAAGATCGAGCAGTTGTGCGACCTGCTGATGATAGGCGGGCGACGCCGTATGATCCGCCCCGAAGGCATAGCTGATGACGGCGTCCCATTCCCGTGGGTGGTCGTTTGCGAATTCGAGAAATCCGTGGGCGAGGCGCCGCAGGCGGCCTTGCACCGACGGGTCGTCCGGGCTCGACTTGCAATGGGCGTAGAGCAGGTCCAGCGTTCCGATATTGATCTCTTCGACCAATGCGTCGCGGTTCCGAAAAACCTGGTAGAGGGTTCCGCTGGTATACCCGATACGCGCCGCAAGGGTGCGGGTCGAAAGAGCGGTGACACCCTTTTCACGGATGATCTCGCGCGCAGCCGCCAGCGCCATATCCCTGAGTTCCACCCGCGTATGATCTGATCTTCTTGCCATATTTCAGATGGTTAGGGGAGATGACGCGGCGTCGTCAAGAAATTTATTGATCGATGATTAATTCTACTTCATATTTTGATCAGTGATTAATAACTGGAGTTCGCCGATGCCCGCCCTTGAACGGAGCCGCCGCGTCGCGCTAGTGCGCAAGGGGCCGATGCCCTCTGCCGAACCGCCCGCCACGGGCGAGCCGCGATCGGGGTGCCGAGGTCCGCGCGCGCATGCGGCCCCGGCTGCACCTCAAGTGAAACAGGCTCCGGGAGCCGACGACGTGCAAGACAACGCCCTGAGAATAGCTGTTCGCGGAACCGGTCGGGCGCTTCCGGCCCGGTCGGTCACGACCGCGGATCTGGGGGATATTCTCGGGCCCGGGGGGGCGACCTGTGCCAGCGGGGTCACGCAGCGCTTTGTCTGCGGCGAGGAAACGCAGATCGATCTGGCGGTGGCGGCTTCGGCCGCGGCCTTGGACGATGCGGGTGTGACGGCCAAGGACATCGACCTGATCATCTCAGGCTCTGCCGTGCCCTATCAGCCGATCCCGGCCATGGCGCCCTTGATCATGCGGGCGCTTGGCACCGCCGACGGATCCGCCGCCGCGTTCGACGTCAACAGCACCTGCCTGAGCTTCGTGAGCGCGATGGAAATGGCGGCCCGGATGATTCAGGGGGGCGGTGCCCGCCGGGCGCTCGTCGTTGCCTCCGAGGTCGCATCGCGCGCCGTTCCTTGGGAGACGCAGCCCGAGGTGGCCGCGCTGTTCGGAGACGGGGCGGCGGCGGCGGTGATCTCGGCCTCGGCTCCGGACGAGACGGGCGAGATCCGAGCGGTGCGCCTGCGCAGCTATCCTTCGGGTTACGAGGCGTGTGGCATCGGCGCCGGCGGCACGCGGTTCGATCTCGAGGCGGAGCGCGAGGCGTTTCTGGCCCATTCCAAGTTCACCATGGAAGGCAAGACGCTGTTCCGTCTTGCATCGAAGTACTTCGGCGACTTTGTGGAAGATCTTCTGGCCGATGCGGGGTGGGATAGGCGCGATGTCGATCTCGTGGTTCCGCATCAGGCAAGCCCGGCGGCGCTGGACCACATGATCCACCAAACAGGGTTCGACAGGGCGCGGGTCGTGCGCATTGCCGAGCGATTTGGCAACCAGATCGCCGCGTCAATCCCGTTCGGATTCGATCTGGCCCGGAAAGAGGGGCACGTACCCAAAGGCAGCCGGGTCCTGTTTCTTGGCACCTCTGCAGGTGTCAGTTTCGGCGGCGCGGCGCTGGTGATCTAGGTGGGGCGCGTCCTTGTCACGGGGGCCACGGGGTTTCTGGGCGGCGCGGTGCTGCGCCGGCTGGGGGCGCGGGGTGTCGGTCAGGGGCGCAACCCGGCGATGCTGGATGCCCTAAAGACCGGGGGTCTGAGCGTCGTGCGCTGGGACCTGCCGGGCCCGGCGCCGACTGCGCCTGAGTTGGCGGAAATCACAGCGGTTGTGCATTGTGCCGGTCTTTCCGCGCCCTTTGGCTCCTCGAAGGCGTTTCACCGAGCCAATGTGCTGGGGACAAGGGCGGTGATCGACTTTGCCAAGGCTCGCGGCGTCGAACGGTTTGTCTTCGTGTCGAGCCCGTCGGTCTACTTCGCGTTGCAAGACCAACTGGACATGCGCGAAGACGCGGATCTGCCCCGGCCTTTCACGGCCTATGCCGAAAGCAAGATCGCGGCCGAGGCGCTGGTGCGGGCCCGGCCAGAACTTGGCCCGGTGATCCTGCGCCCGAGAGGTCTGTATGGCCCGGGCGACACCGCGCTGCTGCCGCGTCTGCTGAAGACGGCCGGGGCCCGTCCGCTGCCACGGTTCAGGGACGGCCGGGCGCGGATCGATCTGACCTATATCGATGACGTCGTGCAGGCCGTTCTTGCCGCGCTGGCGGCGGACGACGTCGCCGCCGGGCAAACCGTCAACATCTCCGGTGGCGAAGTGATCCCGGTGCACGACATCGTCGAGCGCGCCTGCGCCCTTGCGGGCGTCATCCCCCGGTGGCGCGACATGCCGCTTCGCCCCGCGCTTTGGGCCGCGCGGCTGGCAGAGACCGCCGCGTTTTGGTCGCCGGGCCAGCAAGAGCCCCTGGTGACGCGGTATGCCCTTGGTCTTTTCGCTTTTGAGCAGAGTCTGAATATCGACCGTGCCCGCGAGGTCCTGAACTGGACCCCGAACGTCGGTTTCGCGGAGGGACTTTCGCGCACGTTCGGTCCGGAGGGTCCGGCATGACGCCCGTTTTCGCCAACAGCGCGTGGGTGACGGGACCCGAGCGGTTTCTTATGCAAAGCGGGCGCTGGCGCATGCGGCGGCTTTGCGTGCGCTACGGTGTCTTCGTGCATCCAGCGGCGGGGCCGGTTCTGATCGATACCGGATACGCGGCGTCGGGCCTCAACCGCCCCGACCGCTCGTTCTGGCTGGGGGCCTATGCCCGCACGCTTGCGCCCGAAATCAACACATCCGAGCAACCGGGCGCGGCCCTTGCAACGCTCGGTCTTGAATTGCGGGACATTGGCACGGTGATTGTCACGCATTTCCACGCCGATCATGTGTCGGGCCTTGCAGAAATTCCGAATGCCCGGTTTGTCGCGAGCGGGACCGCTTGGAAGCGGCTCCAGCGCATAGGTGTGATCAAGGCCATTCGCCACGGGGTGTTCCCGGAACTGCTTCCGGCGGACTTTGCAGAGCGGCTTGATCCGATCGAGGCGCAGCCGGTCACGACGCATGCCGGCGGCATTGGCGGGCATGATCTTTTCGGCGATGGCCGCGTGCTTGCCGTCCCGCTGCCGGGGCATGCCGACGGCCATTTCGGCCTGCTGTTTGCGAAGACCGATCCGCCCCTTCTCTATGGCGCCGATGCCCAATGGTTGCTTGAGGCGCTTGTGCGCGGGTCCCGTCCCCGGATCCTGCCCCGGCTGCTGTCGACGGATTATGGCGCCGTGGCATCGAGCTCTGATCTGGTCGCGGCGTTTCGCGATACCGGGGGTGATGTCGTCCTGTGCCACGACGATGCGCCGACGCAATACGATCTGAGTGCGGGGGCGCGGCTGTGATCCCGGTTCTGAACGCCCCGGCGAGCTTTCTTACCACCCGTCGCCTGTCCCGCCCAGGGCTCGACCGAGCTGGTTTTGAGCGGGCACAGCGCCGGGCGCTTGATCGCTGGCTTGTCCGCGCCCTTCCAAAGACCCGCGCTTTCGCGGGGGCGCCGCGCGATCTGGCGGCGTTGCCCGTCATGGACAAGGCGGCGCTCATGGCGGGCTTTTCGGCCTACAACATCCACGGGATTACCGATGCAGAGGTGCGCGCAGCCATGGCGCGCGATTATCGCATCGGTGACCTGACTGTAGGCGCCAGTACGGGAACCAGCGGGAACCGGGGCCTCTTCGTGATCTCGAATGCCGAGCGGTTCCGCTGGCTGGGCAGCATTCTGGCGAAGACAATTGCCGATCTGCTTTGGCAGCGGCAGCGCGTGGCGATCATCCTGCCGCAGGGCACGGGGCTTTACGACAGCGCCAACCGGTTTCAGCGGATCCGGCTCCAGTTCTTTGACCTGACCGCGCACCCGGACAGTTGGCAGAGCGCGCTGGAAGCCTTCGACCCGACGGTGATCGTCGCCCCGCCCAAGGTGCTGCGCCATATGGCCGAGGGCGCGTTCCGCCTGTCGCCGGTCAGGGTGTTTTCAGCCGCCGAGACGTTGGACCCTGTGGACCGCCCGGTGATCGAGGCCGCGTACGGCGCGCCGCTTCGCCAGATCTACATGGCGACCGAGGGGCTTCTTGGCGTCTCGTGCGGCCACGGGCGCCTGCACCTGGCCGAGGACTCGGTTTATTTCGAATACGAGGCGGCAGGTGGGGGCCTCGTGACGCCGCTGATCTCGTCGTTCCGGCGCGAGACCCAGATCCTAGCCCGCTACCGGATGAACGACCTGCTTCGGCTTGACCCGGAACCCTGCCCGTGCGGCGCACCCCTGCAGGCAGTGTCGGAGGTTGTGGGGCGGATGGACGATTGTTTTCGTCTTGCGGGCCCCGGGGGAGCCGGGCTGATCACGCCCGACATCCTGAGGAACGCCGTGCTGGATGCGGACAGGCGCATTGCGGATTTCCGGATCATCCAGAAAGGCGCCCGCGACATCGAGCTGGTTCTGCCTTCGGGCCTTGCCGATCCTGCCGCAGAGGCGGCGGTGGCTGCGCTGCGCACCCTACTGAGCAAACAGGGTCTTTGCGCAGAGATCCGGCTGGTTCACGGGGACCTGCCGCTTGATGTCACGCGCAAGCTGCGGCGCGTCGAGTGCCGGGTCGATCCCGGATCTGTCGCATGACGGTGCAGGGGTCGCGCGTGGATGCCCTTGTGGATTGCTTTGCCCGCCATGGCAGTGCGGCGCTGATTGCCAATCTTTCCACCCGGGTGGAGCGGCTGGACCTGAACGGCCATGTCTTCCCCATCACGATCAACGACGGGGGGCGGCCCGGGAACTGCTACATCTGCAATCCGGTTACGGGGTACACGGACTACGCCATCGAAGAGACACGCAACTTCGTCTCCCATCCACTCCTGCGGCGTGGCCTTGTCGGGTTGATCCGCGCGACCGCACCCGTTTTGCGGGCGACCGGGCTCGACCGATCGGTGCATGTGAACAACTGGCTTTTTTCCACCAATCCCGCGCCGGACATTGACCGCGCGACCGCGGCCGCCATGCGCGACGGGCTTGTCGCGCGCTTTCCGGCCCATGGGCTGTTGATCCGGTCGCTGAATACCTATGCGGACCAAGCGGCGCTGGACGCGCTGGGCGCCGAGGGGTTCACGCTTTTGCCGTCGCGCCAGATCTACCTTTTCGACGGCTGTGCCACGGGGGCGGCAACAAAGGACATGAAGCGTGACCGCGCGTTGCTGCGAAAGACGCCCCTGCAGATGGTTGGCAACGACGGGTTCGGACCCGGGGACTTTGAACAGAGTGCCCGGCTTTATGCCCAGCTATACCTCGACAAGTACACGGCGCTGAACCCGCAATACACGGCAACCTTTCTGGCCGAAATGCACCGAGCCGGGCTTTTGTGCATGGAAGGGTTCCGGGATGCGGATGGCCGGCTTGCCGCGGTCGGCGGACGGTTCGTCTATGGTCGGACACTGACCCAGCCGCTACTGGGCTATGATACATCGCGGCCGCAGAAGGACGGGCTTTACCGCTTGATCACGGCGACAGCCCAGCGGGACGCGATGGATGAGGGTCTTCTTTTCAACATGAGCGCCGGGGCGGCGGGCTTCAAACGCCTCAGGGGCGCGGTGCCTGCTGTGGAATACAGTGCCGTCTACACGCGCCATCTTCCGGGCGGACAACGCCGGGCGACCGCGGTGATCTCGGGCCTGCTCACGCGTATCGGCATTCCCCTTTTGCAAAGGTTCGAACTATGAGTGACGCCCTCTGGCACGCTGTCGCCCGTGCGCGGGATCTTCGCGGCGCGCCCCTTCGCGTGGCGTTCGAGGGCCGCCCGATCGTTCTTTTCCGGCACAGGGACGGCATTGCGGCGCTGCACGATCAATGCCCCCACCGGCTGGTGGAATTGTCGAAGGGACGGGTGGTGCGAAATACGATCGAGTGCCCCTATCACGGCTGGCGCTTTGGGCCCGACGGGAATTGCGTCGACATTCCGGGATGCACCCGCGCGTTGCCCCGAAGCCGGGTGCCGACGGTGCAGGCTCTGGAGATCGAGGGGGGCATCTTTCTGTCGTCGGGGGAACCGGCGGGGCCGCCGGTGGTTCATCCGATGCAGGGCGAGGACATCGTCAGCGCGCTTGTGACCAGTTCCACGCGCACCACGCTGGTCGATGCGGCCGAGAACATCCTTGACGCGACCCACACCCATTACACGCACAAGGGGCTTTTGCGGGGCCTTTCGGCGAAGCGCCACCGCGTCAAGGTCGAGGTCACCACCGGGCCCGACTGGGTCGAGGCGGTCTATACCGGCGAGGATCGCCAGCACGGGCTGGTCAGTGCACTTCTTGAAGGCGCAAGGACCAAGGGCGTCGGGCGGTACCGCCGGCCCGGGATTGCCGAACTCGAGTACTGGGGACCGAAAGGCATGGTTCTTGCCACGACGTTTCACCTTCGCCAGAGCGATCCCGAGACGGTCGAGGGGATCGGATGGCTTACGGCGCCGCGTCAGGGGGGATTGGGATACCTGAAAGCGCTGGCCTTCCGGCCGATGTTCCGGGTCGCGGTTGAACAGGACCGGCGGGTCCTGCGCTCGGCCCATGACAACGCGCGCGGAGCAAAGCGGATGATCGGCCCTCTCGACGTTCTGCGCCGCGAGATCGAGGCGATCGAAGCCGGCGAACGCCTCGAGCCCGGAAGACGCACCTACGAGATGGAGCTCTGATCACTTCCGTTCCACTCGATCCCCCACGTTGAGGCGCGCTCGAGGGTGACGCGGTGCCTGACCGCGATCCCGGCAATTTCGGCGAGGGACCGGATCTGGGCTCCGAATGTCACCCTGTCGCCGGGCCAGGCCATCACGTCCCGCGCCCGCTGTAGCGCATCGAAAAAGGCGCGCCGAT
>JBCBKU010000038.1:0-10928 GCA_038521345.1 Pseudomonadota bacterium
ACTTCGCCGATCCGGCAAATGTGACGGGCGAAGCAGGACCGCCGGTGTGGTGGGTCCAGTATTATCTGCATCTGCTCGGACCGCTGCTGCAATGGATCGACATGTTGTTCATCCACCGCAATCTGCGCGCATTCAGAGCGGCCTTTGCTGGACTATTCGCGGTGATCCTCGTCTACATTCTCTGGGTCGAAATCGTGGTCGGGCCATTCAACGATTCACCATTCGGAGAGATCACCGATGGCCTGCCATATCCGTTCTTGAACGACCTGGTATTAGCTGAGCGCGGGATCTTCTATGTCCAGACGACAATATCTGCCTTCGTCGTACTGGGTGTAATCTGGGGCCTTAGCCGCCTTCTGCGTCGAGCAACGCCTTAAGGCCTTCGCGATACGTCGGATAAGCAAGACGAACCCCAAGCTCGTCCTTGATTCGGTCGTTTCGAACTTTCTTCGATTCTGCGTAGAAGCTTCGCGCCATTGGGGTCATCTCGGCCGCGTCAAACGGCGTTTCAGGCGGAACCGGCAGGCCCAGGAGTTCGGCTGCATGGGCCAGAACGTCCTGCGGTGGCGCCGGCTCATCATCGCACACATTGTAGATGGCGCCGGCGCTGGGCCGTGCTATCGATGCCTCGAGGACTGAGGCAATATCGTCAACATGGATCCGGCTGAACACTTGACCGGGCTTCACGATCCGCCGCGCCGTCCCTGCCCGTACCTTTGCAAACGGCCCGCGCCCGGGTCCATAGATCCCGGCAAGACGGAAGATATGAAGCGGCAGATCGGCAGAATCGGCCAGATGTCGCCACGCAGCCTCAGCGTCTACACGCCGAGCGCCGCGCGTGGTCGCCGGCGTGAGAGGCGCGCTCTCGTCGATCCATGCCCCACCATGGTCGCCGTAGACACCGGTGGTCGACAGATAACCAAGCCATTTGATTCCAGTCAGCTCGCGGATCAAGTGGCCAGCTCCGGCAAGAACCGGGTCGCCTTCGTCACTCGGTGCCGCAGATGTGAGAACATGCGTGGCCTCGGAAAGAGGTCCGGCAATCTCGGCACCAGGCCATACAAGTGCCTCGATCCCGGTCGCGCGCAAGTTATCCGCCTTTTCTTCTGAGCGCGTGGTCCCGATCACTCGCCATCCCTTCGCCAGAAGCCGCTGGCCCAACACGCGGGCTGAGAAGCCGTGCCCAAATGAGAACAGAGTTTTCATCGAACCATCGATGACGGCAGGGATCGGTTGCACAAGGCCCTAGCCAGTTGCCCGATTGCCATCAACATCGATAATCAGCTCCCCGTCCTCTTTGGCGTAGGGTCCCGGAGGCCATTGATCGAGCAAGTCCAGCACCGCCTCAGACGGCCGACAAAGCCGAACACCCTTCGGTGTCGCGACGAGGGGCCGGTTCACGAGGATCGGGTGTTCCAACATTGCATCCAGTATCGTGTCGTCGGAAACATCGTCCTTTGTAAGGCCAAGCTCTGCCGCGGGCGACTTCGAGACGCGCAGCGCCGACTTCGGAGTGAGATCGGCTGCGGCAAACAGCGCCAGCAACTGTGGGCGCGTCCAGCCGGTCTGAAGATACTCGATTACCTCCGGCGCATATCCGGCGTCGCGGATTATGGCGAGAACGTTCCGCGACGTTCCGCAATCTGGATTGTGATGGATGACGACGGCCATGCTGTCTCCTTCGATCCGCCAGCCCGGCGGTGTTTCGTATCAGTCAGATGAAACTTTTGGCAGGCCCTTGCACCCGCCTCCGTCTTCTGGACACTTGGTTCATGGACGGGCGCCCTCTGACATCCTGGGCCGACAGCGCCGCAACGCTTGTCGACGTTGCCGCCGGACGGCGGCCTGCGGATCTTGTGGTCCGACAAGGGCGTCTCGTCAACGTACAGACGCGGGAAGTTCTCAACGGATACGATATTGCCGTGGCCGAAGGGCGGTTCGCCTACGTTGGCACGGACGCCAAGCATTGCGTGGGCGAGGCGACCGAAGTCGTTCATGCCGAAGGCCGCTATGTGGTCCCGGGCCTTTGCGACGGGCACATGCACATTGAATCCGGCATGCTAACGCCGGCCGAGTTTGCACGCGCGGTTATTCCGCACGGCACGACGACCATGTTCGTCGATCCACACGAGATCGCGAACGTGTTCGGGTTGCGCGGCGTGCGGCTGATGCATGACGAAGCGCTTATGCAGCCCGTGTCCATTTTTGTGCAGATGCCGTCCTGCGCGCCCTCTGCGCCGGGTCTCGAGACGACGGGGTTCGAGATCTCGGCCGAAGACGTGGCCGAGGCCATGGCGTGGCCCGGGATCATAGGACTAGGCGAGATGATGAACTTCCCGGGCGTCGCCGCTGGGGATCCCCAAATGCTGGCCGAGATCGCGGCCACCCAGCGGGCCGGAAAGGTGGTCGGCGGTCACTACGCGTCGCCTGATCTTGGCCTCGCGTTTCATGCCTATGCCGCAGGTGGACCCGCCGACGACCACGAAGGGACGTCCGAGGCGGATGCGGTTGCACGCGCCCGCCAGGGATTGCGCGCCATGCTCCGGCTTGGGTCCGCCTGGTACGATGTTAAAGCACAGATCACGGCGGTGACCGAGAAGGGCCTTGATCCGCGGAACTTCATCCTTTGCACCGACGATTGCCATTCCGGCACGCTGGTCAACGAAGGGCATATGAACCGGGTTGTTCGGCATGCGATCAATTGCGGGGCCGATCCGGTTCTAGCGCTTCAGATGGCAACCATCAACACGGCGACGCATTTCGGGCTCGAACGCGAAATCGGGTCAATCGCACCCGGTCGCCGGGCCGACATGATCCTGACCACTGATCTTGTGTCTTTGCCGGTCGACGTCGTGTTCGCCCGTGGAATCCGGGTTGCTGAAAAGGGCAATTGCCTGGTTGAGTGCCCGCACATCGATTGGCCGACCGATGTCCGGCAATCCGTTCGGATGGCCGGCGACGTGTCAGCGGAAGGATTCGAAGTGGCCGCGCCGGAAGGCGCGAACCAGGTTACGGCCCGGGTGATCGGTGTCGTCGAAAATCAGGCACCGACAAAAGCGCTGACCGCAGCGCTGCCTGTCGAAGGCGGCAAGGTCCAGATTGCAGGAGACGTAGCGCGCATTGCACTGGTCGAACGCCACCGGGCGACGGGCGATGTCACGAACGGGTTCGTGTCCGGCTTCGGTTACGCGCCTGGTGTGGCAGTGGCATCTACGGTCGCGCATGACAGCCATCACATGATTGTTGTGGGCACCGACACAGGGATGATGGCTCGGGCCGCGAACCGGCTGCGTGAGATCGGCGGCGGTGTGACAGTCTGGAAAGACGGCGCAGAGCTGGCACTTGTCGAATTGCCGATCGCAGGGCTGATGTCGGACCGTCCCGCACCCGAGGTCGCGGAAAAGGCCGAAGCGATGGTAACGGCGATGGAAGTTTGCGGGTGCACGCTCAACAACGCCTATATGCAGCACTCGCTATTGGCTCTGGTGGTGATACCGGAATTGCGAATATCGGATCTTGGTTTGGTCGATGTCACCCGGTTCGAGATCACCGAATTGCTTGAGGACACGCCATGAATGCCTCTGACCCCAACCTTCCAGTTCTTTCGCCACCGATCCCTTCACCGGAATCGTTCTCGGACCCGGCGGCGGCGGTTGAACGGCTGATCGATCTCTACGAAACCGCGTCCCGTTTCTTAACCGAACGCTTCAGCCAAACCCTGTCCGGCGGTTCGACGGGTGCACGCTACCGGGCATTCTATCCTGAGGTCCGCCTCCGGGTGACTAGCTACGTCTCGGTCGACAGCCGCCTAAGCTTCGGCCATGTGGTCGAACCGGGCTCGTTCGCAATAACTGTGACGCGTCCCGATCTCTTCCGGAACTACCTGGAACAGCAGATTGGGCTCTTGATCGAGAACCACCGCGTTCCCGTTGTTATCGGCGCCTCGGAAACTCCGATGCCGGTGCACTTTGCCGTCGCAAACGTGCCTGATCTGACCGTCCCACAGGAAGGGGCGCTTGAGTTCACGCTGCGCGATGTATTCGACGTGCCAGACTTGTCCACGACGCACGACGATATTGTCAACGGTTACGGCTACGTGAACGAGGACGGGTCACGACCTTTGGGACCGTTCACGGCCCAGCGGGTAGATTACTCGCTTGCCCGTCTGTCACACTACACCGCAACTGCCGCCGACCACTTTCAGAACCATGTACTCTTCACGAATTACCAATTCTACGTCGACGAATTCGAGATCACGGCGCGGAATTTGCTGGCGGACAAAAGCCTCGGATACACTGCGTTCGTTGGTCCCGGAAACCACGTGATCACCGAGGCCGACGCACCTCTTCCTGAGCCCGAGAAGCTGCCCCAGATGCCCAGCTATCATCTGAGGCGAGAGAACGGCTCGGGTATCACTCTGGTCAACATCGGTGTCGGTCCGTCCAACGCAAAAACGGCCACGGATCATATCGCGGTTTTGCGCCCCCATGCATGGCTGATGCTGGGCCATTGCGCCGGTCTTCGAAATTCCCAGCGCCTTGGCGACTTCGTGCTGGCACACGGATATCTTCGCGAGGATCACGTCTTGGACGACGATCTTCCCGTCTGGGTGCCAATACCTCCCCTCGCCGAAATCCAGATCGCACTCGAACGGGCAGTGGCCGATGTCAGCGCACTGGAAGGCTATGAGCTAAAGCGGATCATGCGAACGGGAACCGTCGCCACGATCGACAATCGGAACTGGGAATTGCGGGATCAATCGGGTCCGGTACAAAGGCTAAGCCAAAGCCGGGCGATCGCACTCGATATGGAAAGCGCGACAATCGCGGCGAACGGATTTCGGTTTCGGGTGCCTTACGGAACGCTTCTTTGCGTTTCGGACAAGCCGCTGCACGGCGAGCTGAAGCTTCCGGGCATGGCTTCGGACTTCTATCGAACCCAGGTGGCTCGCCACTTGCAGATCGGAATTCGGGCGATGGAAACCATCAGGAAGATGCCGCTGGAGCGAATCCATTCGCGCAAGCTCAGAAGCTTCGAAGAGACTGCATTCCTCTAGAAAAGCCCCAAATCGTGCCCAAAACAGCACGTTTTGCGCCCGAAACAGGCAGAATTCACAGCACAAATCGTTGTGTTCACCGACAATATGCAGTTAACTCGCTCTAATCACCCCCAAGTGAAGGGGGCTTTAACGAGGAGAGCACCCATGGCGAAACCCATGACCAAGACCCAGCTCGTCGCCGCACTGGCCGAGGAAATGGGCAGTGACAAGAAGTCGGCGAGCACGGCACTTGATGCATTGACGGGGCTGATCACGCGGGAAGTCTCCAGTGGCGGCGCCGTGACCCTTCCGGGCGTTGGCAAGTTCTATTGCCGTGAACGCCCGGCGCGCATGGTGCGCAACCCAGCCACCGGCGAACAAATTCAGAAAGAAGCCGATAAAGTCGTGAAAATCACGATTGCCAAGGCCCTGAAGGACAGTGTTAACGACTGATCCGAGTCGGACCATTTCGGAAAGAGGGGTCGCCACGCGCGGCCCCTTTTTCGTGGGGGAGATATGGACACCCGAGCGCTCTTGATGGGTCTGGCCTTTGCGGTGATGTGGTCATCCGCATTTACCTCGGCCCGAATTCTTGTAGCTGATGCGGCGCCGATCTGGACCTTGGCCATACGGTTCGTGGTGGCGGGGCTGATCGGAGTCGGGGTAGGTCTCGCTACCGGAGGCCAGTTTCGTCTGAGCCGGGCTCAGTGGCTGGCGGTGGTGATCTTCGGGATTTGCCAGAACGCGCTGTATCTCGGTCTGAACTTCGTCGCAATGCAAACTGTCACTGCCTCGGTCGCGGCGATCGTTGCATCAACGATGCCGCTTCTTGTGGCAGTGGCGAGCCTGTTTGGCCTTAGCGAGCGCTTGCGACCTGTTGGCGTCCTTGGATTGGTCGCTGGATTTGCAGGCGTCGCGCTTGTGATGGGCTCCCGCATCTCGGCAGGGGTCGACCTTTTCGGATTGGGACTTTGCGTGGTCGGTGTTCTGGCCTTGACCATGGCAACTTTGGCGATGCGCGGAACGGGGTCCGGCGGCAACGTCATGACGATTGTGGGCCTGCAGATGATCGTAGGTGCCATTCCATTGACCGTTTATGCCGTCGTCAACGAGCCGTTCTTCCTCGAGTTCGGCCCGACGTGGGGGCTCGCGTTCGCCTATACAACTTTGGTGCCCGGTTTGTTGGCAACCTGGGTCTGGTTTCAGCTGGTGAACAGAATTGGCCCCGTGCGTGCGGCTACGTTCCACTTTCTGAACCCGTTTCTTGGCGTTGCCATTGCGGCGATCCTGCTTGGTGAACGACTAGGCACGCGCGATGTGATGGGCGTTGCCATCATCGCCGGCGGAATCCTCATTGTTCAGCTGTCGCGGCCGCTCCGGCGCTGACGCGCATGTGAACGCAATGAAGGCGTTTTGGGGTGACGGACACATCGTCGTACCCTTATTTGCTCCGCAATGGATTTACTTCTTGGATATCTTGCTGGCCTCCTGACGCTGATCAATCCCTGCGTCCTTCCGATCCTGCCAATCGTGCTCGCCTCGGCACTTCAGGCCGGACGGCTTGGTCCCGTTGCGTTGGCCGGTGGCATGGCAGTGTCGTTCGTCGTACTTGGCCTCGGCGTGGCCGCCTTGGGCTATGCATTCGGCATCACGGAAGAGACGATCGCCAATGCGGGCGCGGTTTTGATGATCGGTTTTGGATTGGTCCTGCTGGTGCCTCGCTTCTCGGAAGGATTTGCCACTGCAACCGCAGGTTTCGCCGCCCGGGCCGATACCGGCATGGATGACATTGACCGGTCGAGTCTTGGCGGCCAGGTCCTCGGGGGCGCACTTCTTGGTGCGGTCTGGAGCCCATGCATCGGCCCAACCTTGGGCGGCGCGATCAGCTTGGCAAGCCAGGGCCAGAACTTGCTTTGGGCTGGGGCTATCATGACCGCCTTCGCGCTGGGTGTCGCTACGATCATTCTCGCTCTCGCTTATGGGGCCCGTTCGGTTATCCAGAAGCGGCAGGCACTGATGCGGCAGATAGCGAGCAAGGCCCGCCCGATCCTTGGCGCCGTCTTCGTTACCGTTGGCCTCGGCATCCTTTTCAAGGTGCACCACATGCTTGAGTTCTGGGCGATCCAGAACCTTCCCACTTGGCTGATCGACCTGTCAGTTTCCCTTTGAACGGAGAAGTCTCATGAACCGTCGCGCATTTCTTTTCACCACGGTCGCCTTTGTCGCAACGCCGGCCCTTGCCGGAATTGGCGTGGACTACACGCCTGGTCTGGTCCAACAGGAACTGGCAGCCGGAAAGACCGTCTTTCTAGACTTCGCTGCTGACTGGTGCACGACCTGTGCCCGCCAGGAACGCGTGATAGCCGAGTTGATGGCCGAAAACCCTGCCTATGCCGAGAATGTCGCGTTCATCCGCGTGGATTGGGATCAATACCGTTCCGCAGAGATCACCAAGAACCTTGCCGTCCCGCGTCGATCGACGCTGATCGTGTTGCGGGGCAACGAGGAACTCGGCCGCATTGTCGCGGGAACGCGCAAGGACGACATCAAGGCCCTCATGGATACCGCGCTTGCAGCGGCCACGGCCTGAGCGCGAAGGTGGCGGCGCACAGCTTCCACCTGACCACTTCATGGCGGATCGAGGCAGGCCTTGATCAAGTCTGCCACGTCCTGACAGATGCGCAGCGACTGCCTTCTTGGTGGGGAGACGTTTATCTTGAGGTGCGGCAAATCTCAGAGGGCGACGATCGTGGGGTCGGCTCGGTGGTCGAGGTGCTGACGAAAGGCGCTTTGCCCTACACCCTGCGCTGGCAAGCCACACTCCTGACCGAGGACTTCCCACGACGTTGGGAGATTGGCGCAAGCGGTGACCTGAGCGGCCGGGGCGTCTGGAACCTGCGCCCCGATGGGTCCGTGGTACACGCGCACTATGATTGGCGCGTGGACGCGGAAAAGCCCGTACTAAGGGTTCTTTCGCCCTTGCTAAAGCCGCTCTTTGCCTGGAACCATAACTGGGCCATGGCCAAGGGGCGCGCCGGGATTGATGTTGAACTGAACCGTCTCTTCGGCAAAGACCTAGCCGATTGATCCTCGGACGCCGCCGGTCTGCGCACGGTCAAGCAGGATATGATCGAGCAACACTGCCGCCGCCATCGCCTCGGCCACCGGGACGGCCCGAATGCCCACGCAGGGATCGTGGCGGCCCTTGGTTATGATGTCGGTTTCTTCTCCCCCCACGGTAATCGTCTTCCGCGGCGTGAGGATTGAAGAAGTGGGTTTGACCGCAAAGCGCACGACGATGTCCTGTCCCGTGGAAATGCCGCCAAGAATACCGCCGGCATGGTTCGTCGTATACACCGGTCCGTCCGTCCCCATAGTAATCTCATCCGCGTTTGCCGATCCCGTCAGACGTGCGGCGGCCAGGCCTTCGCCGATCTCCACGCCTTTTACAGCGTTGATCGACATCATCGCCGCAGCCAGATCCGTATCGAGCTTTGCGTAGACCGGTGCCCCTAAACCGGCGGACGCGCCGCGAACGGTGACTTCGATCATGGCGCCGACACTGTCACCGGACTTCCGCAGGTCGTCGAGGTAGACGGCCCAGTCCTCTGCGGCTTTGGGATCTGGCGTCCAGAACGGATTGCGGTCGATTTCGTCCCAGTCGAATCGGGCGCGGTCGATCTCATGAGGGCCCATGCCCACCATATACCCCGTGACGGTCGTTTGCGGCACCAGCGCCTTCAACGCCGCCCGGGCAACACCACCGGCCGCCACGCGCGCCGCTGTTTCCCGAGCCGAGGATCGGCCACCGCCGCGATAATCTCGATGACCGTATTTCTGCCAATAGGTGATGTCCGCATGCCCGGGGCGGAACTTAGCCGCGATTTCGGAATAGTCTTTGGAACGTTGATCGGTGTTTCGGATCATCAGCTGGATGGGCGTACCGGTCGTTTTTCCCTCGAACACGCCGGACAGTATCTCGACGGCATCCGCTTCGCGGCGCTGAGTCGTGTAACGGTTCTGGCCCGGTTTTCTGCGATCCAGCCAGATCTGCAGATCCTCCGCGCTAAGCGTTATCCCAGGCGGACAGCCGTCTACCGTGGCCCCAAGCGCAGGTCCATGGCTTTCACCCCATGTTGTGACGCAAAAAATATGACCGTATGTGTTGATGCTCATCGTCGTCCTCCGCGGGCCGGTCTATCGGCGGGGGATCGGCCTCTCAAGGGCTTTCGGGTTGCATCATCCGAACCCTGTGCATACACCGACAACACCTCGGGGTGCCCATTGGGCTGAGATGCGCGATCAGCGTGGACCCGTTGAACCTGAACCGGTTAACACCGGCGGAGGGAAGGTTGAGAACCCGCTCATCCAGACTCCGTCCGGCTTGGATATGGAGGATGACATGCGGTTCCCCCTGACCTTTGCCGGCATCTTGGTGGCCAGTGCCGCCATCGCCGACGCACCTGTACTGACAATCTACACCTATGACAGTTTCGTGTCTGAATGGGGCCCGGGCCCCGTTATCGAAGCCAACTTTGAAGCAACCTGCGCTTGCGACCTTCAGTTTGTAGGATTGGGCGATGGGGCAAGTCTCTTGGCACGCCTTCGCCTTGAGGGATCTGGCAGTGATGCCGACATCGTTCTGGGCCTCGACACCAACCTGATTGCGACAGCATCCGAGACAGGTCTCTTTGCGGCACATGGCCAAGGTGACTTGGATAACGATTTGCCCGTCACTTGGACCGACCCGATCTTCGTTCCCTATGATTGGGGCCATTTCGCCTTCGTCTACGACTCAACCCGGCTCGAGGTTCCGCCCACGTCGTTCCGGGATCTGGCCGACAGCGACGTTTCGATCCTGATCCAGGATCCGCGGTCTTCGACACCGGGACTCGGGTTGCTGATGTGGGTCAAGGATGTCTATGGCGACGAGGCTGGCGACATTTGGGCCGACCTTGCCGACAACATCGTCGCGGTGACACCGGGCTGGTCAGAGGCCTATGGCCTTTTTCTCGAAGGCGAGGCCGAAATGGTGCTGAGTTATACCACCTCGCCCGCCTATCACCTGATCGCAGAGGGCGATGCGACAAAAGCCGCCGCTGCTTTCGACGAAGGGCATCACATTCAGATTGAAGTCGTGGCCAAGCTTTCTGGTTCGGACGAACCGGAACTGGCAGACGCATTCCTTCGGTTTGTTTCAGAGCCCGGATTTCAATCCGTCATCCCGACAACGAACTGGATGTACCCGGCCGTGACCCCAGCGAACGGACTGCCCGATGGGTTCGAAACGCTTCTGGTACCGGAAACAACTCATTTGATAGATCCCGTCTCGGTACCGGTGCTTCGGGAAACAGCGCTCTCTGAATGGCTGAGCGCGCTCAGCCGCTAGGTCTCTGGGTCTGGGCCGGCGGAGCGGCCGCCGGCCTTCTGCTGACCCTGTCTCTGGCGCCGATTGCCGCCGTTCTGGCTCGGGCCGGAGAAGCCGGTGGACTAGGACCCGCAGATTGGGCGGCGGTCCGGTTCACATTGGTGCAGGCCTCGCTTTCCGCGACACTGTCTGTGCTCTTTGCGGTTCCACTGGCCCGGGCGCTGGCGCGTCGGTCGTTTCGTGGCCGGCGGCTTCTCGTGACAGTTCTCGGCGCACCTTTTATCTTGCCGGTTATCGTCGCGGTCCTTGGGCTTGTTGCCGTCTACGGGCGCAGCGGATGGATCAGCGGTCTCCTTGCCCATTTAGGGCAGGGGCCTGTCGACATTTATGGGTTGGCGGGCGTCGCTTTGGCCCATGTTTTCTTCAACCTGCCGCTCGCCACGCGGCTGATCCTGCAGGAATGGGCGCATGTGCCGGGCGAGCACCTTCGGCTGGCAGCAGCACTCGGGTTTCGGTCGACAG
>JBCBKU010000039.1:0-10452 GCA_038521345.1 Pseudomonadota bacterium
TTGCGGTGTTTGAGGTGCTTCACCGGCACTTTTTGCAGGCTGCCCCCGATCGCTGATTTGACGATCCGATCAATCTGCCCGATTTAGGGTCCATCAGACCGAAGAGCCTTGCCGCACAATGACCCGCCTCATTAATATCGAGCTTGACGACAGCGCCCTGCCGCCGCCCACGCCCGAGATCGAGCAGGAGCGAAAGGTCGCGATCTTCGACTTGCTCGAAGGCAACAGCTTCGTGGTGCCGGGACGCGACGGTCAAACGGCGCCCGCGGGTCCCTTCCGGTTGCTGCTGGCCATTCGTGACCGTCGGCTGGTCTTTGACATTCGCGCCGAAGATGATGCCCCGATCGTCGAGTTTCAGCTGGCGCTTGGGCCGTTTCGTCAGGTGGTGAAGGACTATTTCCAGATCTGTGAAAGCTATTTCGATGCGGTCAAACGGTTGCCGCCATCCCAGATCGAGGCCATCGACATGGCCCGTCGCGGCATCCACAACGAAGGCGCACGGGTCCTGCAGGAGCGGCTTGAAGGCAAGGCAGAGGTCGACACGGACACGGCGCGACGCCTGTTCACACTGATCTGCGTCCTGCATTTCGGGGGCTAGTATGGTCGCAGGACTGCCCGGGTCGGTCCTTTTCTGTTGCGACATGAATGCCGTCCGCTCGCCCATGGCCGAAGGCATGATGAAAAAGTATTATGGGCAAAAGACTTATGTCCAATCCGCCGGCGTCCGCTCGGAGCTTGAAATCGACGGTTTTTCGGTGGCCGTCTGCGACGAGATCGGCGTGGAACTGGCCCGACACAAATCCCGGTCCTTCGATGAGATGGAAGAGTGGGGCGACGACCTGTCGAGCTTCGATCTGATCGTTGCCCTGTCGCCAGCCGCCCAACGGCGGGCGCTGGAGCTCACGCGGTACCACCACCTCGACGTCGAGTACTGGCCCATTCTGGATCCGACCGGAATCGGCGAGACGCGGGACGAGAAGCTGGCCCGCTATCGACAAGCCCGGGACCAGATCCGGGACCGAATGTTGTCGCGTTTCGGAGAACCTCGCACGTGATGCGTTCTGCGCGAGCCAAAGTCACAACCCTGCCAACAACGGGGCCCGCTTCCAGATTTCGCTTGAAAATGTGGCCGGGCGGTCTCATTTAACGCACGCCCGGTGGGTCCGGGCGATTGGTGAAGGAGACCACATGGCCAAGGAAGAACTGCTCGAATTTCCCGGTGTCGTTAAGGAACTCCTGCCGAATGCGACATTCAGGGTCGAGCTGGAAAACGGCCATGAGATCATCGCGCATACGGCAGGAAAAATGCGCAAGAACCGCATCCGCGTCCTTGCTGGCGACAAGGTGCAGGTTGAGATGACGCCCTACGACCTGACCAAGGGCCGCATCAATTACCGTTTCAAATAGCGCGCGCGATGGCGACCTGATGGTCCCGAAGCTTGTGCTCGGGTCGGCCAGTCCGCGCCGTCGTGAGTTGCTGGGTCAGCTTGGGATCGTGCCGGACGACGTGCGCCCGGCAGATATCGACGAGACGCCCCATCAGGGCGAACTGCCCCGCACCTATTGCCGCCGGGTCGCCCGCCAAAAATCCCAGGCGCTGGACCTGGCGCCTGGCGAGATCCTTCTGACCTCCGACACGACCGTGGCGCTTGGGCGTCGGATTCTCGGCAAGCCGGCGGATGCCGCGGAGGCACGGGCGTTTCTGGGTCTGCTCTCTGGGCGGAGACACCGGGTGATCACGGCTCTTGCGGTCCGCACATCCGAACGCCTTTGGGAGCGGGATGTCGTCACCGCCGTGCGCCTGAAACGTCTCAGCCCGCAGGACATAGATGCTTACCTCGCCACCGGTGACTGGGAAGGGAAGGCGGGCGGGTATGCGATCCAAGGCCCTGCCGGCGCCTTCATTCCTTGGATCGAAGGATCCTACAGTGCCGTTATGGGTCTGCCGGTCTTCGAGACCGCTCAGCTACTGGCTGCTGCAGGCTATCCGGTTTTGGCGCGATGACGGGCCGCCAGATCGTGCTTGACCACCTGGGGGGGCGGGCCGCGGCCGCGCTCGTCGTGGACGGGCGCCTCGAGGATCTGCTGGTCGACCCGGGCACCGACCTCGCGCAGGGTGCGATACTGCGCGGGACCGTCGACCGCGTGATCAAGGGGGGTGCATTCGTCCGTTTGCCCGGAGGGCAAGGGTTTCTGCGCGGCGCCGGTGGATACCGGTCCGGCCGAATGGTGCTGGTTCAAATCGGCGGGTTTGCGGATCCCGGTAAGGCGGTGCCGGTGACCGAGCGACTGATCTTCAAGGGACGCACCGTCATTGTCACGCCCGGGGCCGCCGGCATCAATCTCTCGCGGCAGGTCCGGGATGGCGATACGCGCGACCGGCTCTTGAACGCGGTTGGAACCAAGGCGGCAGTCGAAAGCCCCCACGGTATCGTTGTCCGCACGGCCGCGGTTGCGGCGAAGGACGCCGAGATCGCTCGAGAGGTGGACGAGATCCTGATGCAGGCCGACGATGTCCTTGCCGCCGTCACGGGAGAACCGGCCATCCTTCGGCGGGCTCCGGACGCGCACGCCCTCGCAAAGCGCGAATGGGCCACGTCCGGCGACACCTTTGTCGTTGAGGCAGGCGGGTTCGAGACACATGATCTCATGGACGCGATCGCCTCCTTGCGCAGTCCGGACGTTCCACTTTCCCCGGGCTCTCTGTTCATCGAACCAACCCATGCCCTGATCGCCGTCGACGTGAACACCGGCGGCGACTTCTCCCCCGCGGCGGGCCTGAAGACCAACATCGCCGCCGCGCGGGAACTGCCGCGCCAGCTCCGACTTCGGGGCTACGGAGGCCAGATCGTCGTGGATTTCGCGCCGATGCCCAAGAAGGATCGGCGCCGGCTCGAGGAAGCGTTGAAATCTGCCTTTCGGACTGATCCCGTGGAAACAGCCCTTGTCGGCTGGACATCGCTCGGGTTGTACGAAATCCAGCGAAAACGCGAACGCCGCCCGCTTCACGAGGTCCTGAAATGAACTGCCCGATCTGCAAAAGCCCGAGCGAGGCCGCATACCGGCCCTTCTGTTCCAAGCGCTGCGCAGATATCGACCTTGGCCGATGGATGATCGAACGCTACCGGGTGCCAACGGATGACCTGCCGGACGACCCGCAGGATACCGACGGGCTCTCCTGAATTCCTGCTGGACAAGGCCGGGAGCGGTGCCTAGAACACGCCGACCCTGGCGGGGGCCAACCCCGCCACCCGTGCCCGGGTAGCTCAGGGGTAGAGCAGTGGATTGAAAATCCTCGTGTCGGTGGTTCGATTCCGCCCCCGGGCACCACTTTTCATAGCTCTCTTCAGTCTTATGACGACCCGCGAGGTCGTTTGCTGGCTGCTGGTCCATTCCGCGCGGCGCGGACTAGGGCTCGGGATCGGCTGTGGAGGTCTCGGGGGCTGCGCCCAACCGCCCGAGCATATCTTTCGGCAATCGCAGTTCACGGTGCGGATACGGGATCTCGACGCCGGCGCGATCCAAGGCGTATTTGACTTCTTCGGTATAGGCACGGCCAACGGCCCATTGCTCACCCGGACGGGTCTTCAGCCGGGCGCGCAAGTTCACCGAACTGTCGCCAAGTCCGACCACACCGTGCCACTCGAGCGGCGCGATAATGTCGCGTCCCAACGGGCCCGATTTGACCTTGTCGAACGCCTCGTTCATGGCCCGTTCGGCTGCATCGAGATCGCTTTCGTAGGCCACGCCGACGACTTCCACGTGGTAGGCAAAGCTGCGCATGAAGTTCGCCACGGTATCCACGGCCGAGAACGGGATCAGGTGATAGACACCCGCCAGATCACGCAGGCCGACCGAGCGGATCGTGAGTTTCTCGACCCCGCCCGTGACCCCGGCCACGGTGATCACGTCGCCTTCGTTGATCGCGTTTTCGAGTTGGATGAAAATGCCGGTGATGATGTCCTGGACCAGTTTCTGCGCGCCAAAGCCGATGGCAAGGCCGATCACACCGGCACCGGCCAGAAGCGGCGCAATGTCGATCCCCAATTCGCTGAGTGCCGCCATCCCGCCAAAGATGACGAGGGAGATCGTCAGCGCGTTTCGAAAGAGGGCCAGCAGTGTCCGCGATCGGGCCGAGACCTGCCGCGCGGGGTCGTTTGCCGAGAGGCGGTTGTCGATCCAGGCCGAGAGCCCGGCCCAGCCGGCGACAAGGCTCCCGACGATCAGCACGATCGAGGCGATCCGCCAGAGAAAGTCTGTTCCTCCGGTAGAGAGCCACGTTGCCAGATCAATCAACCGCCAGCCCTCAAGCGTGAGCGTCACGGCGAGCACGACAAGCGCAAGCCCCGAGACCACGATCGTCAGCGGAACGAAGGCCGAGAGGCGCTGCCTGAGCGTTGGAAACGCCTGAGCAAGCGGCTTTGGAACGGGTGCCTCATGGCCCTTGCCCGCCTGTGCGAAAACGCGAAGGCCCAATAGCAGGATGACCAATCCAAGGGCTGTGAACACAGTCGCACGGCCGACAAGTTCCACGATGAGGTTGGGGCGTGCCATGGCGACGCTGAACGACACAAGGACATAGCCATAGCCCAGAAATGGCCAGACGCGATCCCAAAGGCCGATGCTGTGGGTCGCGATTGTCTCGGTCAGTTTGTTTTCGGTGTCGCTGTCTTCGTCGGGGACCGCACCTGCCAGGATCTCGCGCTCGTTCCGCAGGATCTTCGCAATGCGATAGACCGCATAAAGGGCGGTGATTGCCGACAGGGTGATCACAATGGACCGAACTGACCGGGCGGCGACGAAATTGAACCAGTCCTGGGTGATCGGGACCACCGCGACGATGCCATAGCAAAGAAAGCCAAAGGTACGCCGGATCGTACGGTAGATCGTGGCCTCGGCCGCGAGGGGAAGGTTGGAAAAGGTCAGATCCGCCGGGTGATGACTGACAAAGACCGACAGCATCACCGAAAACGCTCCGAAGATCAGGAACGCATTCAGGTAAAGTGCCTGACTCAGGAGAATGCTGTCTTGTGCAAAGACCGAACCCGCCAGACCATAGCCGATCAGCCAGGCCAACAGGACGGACAGAACTCGAAGCACCATTTGGGCGGCAAAGATCGTGGCCTGGTTCCAAAACCCGTCCGACCGATCACCTTGATACTGGATCCGGCGCGACAAGCCCCGCAACAAGCGGTAGATGAAGACGGTCGCTGCAATCGTCAGAAACAGAGCGAGGCTCTCGCGGGCGATCCGGTCGATCCGTTCTGCCGTCAAAAGGTCCGGGATCCGTGTCAATTGGCTGGCGTCGCGGACAGCCACCGATGTTCCCGACAGAAGATTGTCTACGACTTGCTGCGTTTTCTGGGCGACGCGCGCGGCCAGCGTCGTGGGCGGGGCGTCCGCATCTGCGGCCGGGTCGGTCTGCCCCAACGTGGCGTTTCCGTCCCTCAGGGCTTCGACCAGACGCGCGCGCGCATCGGGGTCTTCCAACGCTTCGATCAGAGCCTCGAGCGCGGGGTCCGGCGCTGCCGCGGCAGGTTCAGAGCCCGGAATCCCCAAGGCTGTCTGAGCTATGGGTGCAATGGTCGAGCCCAGGAGCATGACTGAGGCCAAAACGGCGAGGAGGCGGATCATGTTTGTGTTGCTTCTCTTTAGGAGCCCCTGCGCAGCCCCCGCATCCCCGGCCCAAGCCGAGTCATCGAGTTATCAGCCTTTATGGGAGGTTAGCGGGAACTTTGCACGGGCACATCATATCGGTCCGGGTTGGTTGGGCAAGGCGGCGCTTGAGGGCACCGCGTGTCGGGTCGCCCGGGCATGACGGTTGCGGCGGATCAAGCACAGGCTGGCGCCCCGTGCTCGGACGCCTTATCCGGGAGCCCAGGGCCGATGGTGCGGCGAGATCAAGGAGGGGCGAAATGCCTGAACTCATTCCGTCCTGGGTCGAGAGTGCCAACGTACCCATGGCAGAGTTTCCTCTTAACAACCTGCCTTACGGAGTCTTTTCGATCGAGGGCCGAGAGCCCGCTTGTGGTGTTGCGATTGGTGATCGCGTCCTTGATCTTGCCGGTCTCGAGGCGGCGGGCTGGACCGATTTCGGCGGATCCCTTCAGACCGCCGCTTGGAACGCATTCATGGCTCTTGGGCGGCAGTCATGGGCCCGGCTTCGCAGGCAACTGACCGAGGCGTTGCACGCAGGATCCGTGCAAGAGGAGCCGCTTCGCGCCCACCTTGTCCCGCAGGCGGCGGCACGGTTGCACATGCCGTTTCAGGTGAGCGAATACACCGACTTTTACGCCAGCCGCCACCATGCCACGAATGTCGGCACCATGTTCCGGGGCCCCGAGAACGCGTTGCCTCCCAACTGGCTGCACATTCCAATCGGATATAATGGGCGGGCCTCCTCGGTCGTCGTGTCTGGGTCCCCGGTCAAGCGCCCGAAGGGACAACTCAAGGGGCCGGACGATACCCGCCCGCGCTTTGCGCCGTCGGAACGCTTCGATATCGAGCTTGAGCTGGGGGCCGTCGTCGGGCAGCCGTCTGCCGGTCCCATCGACATTGCTGAAGCCTTTAACAATATCTTTGGCTACGTACTCTTGAACGACTGGTCGGCCCGCGACATCCAGGCTTGGGAGTACCAGCCGCTCGGACCGTTCCAGTCCAAGGCGACGGCGACCAGCATCAGTCCTTGGATCGTGACCGCCGCTGCGCTCGAGCCGTTCCGGGTGCCGACACCGGACCCGGAAATTCCGCTTCTACCTTATCTGACGTCGCCCGCCCCGATGCTCTATGACATCGCGCTCGAGGTCGGCCTGTCGCCGGCCAACGGACCCGAGACGATCCTGGCGCGGACGAACTACCGCGAGATGTACTATTCATCGGCCCAACAGCTGGCGCACCACACCAGTTCCGGTTGTCCCATGCGGGTAGGGGATCTGCTGGGATCGGGCACGATCTCGGGTCCCGACGCATCGACGCGCGGCTCGCTTCTTGAGATCACTTGGGGCGGCCGGGACCCGGTGCCGTTGTCCGGCGGCGGTTCCCGCCGGTTCCTCGAGGATGGCGATACCGTAAACCTTCGCGGCTGGGCGGAGGGCGATAGTTACCGCATCGGTTTTGGCTCTTGTGTCGGGACCGTTCTGCCCGCCACGGACTGAGACAGGCAGCGGCGCCGTCCGCCTCAGAACTTGCCCGAGTTTCCCCAGCTCTCACGGGGACCAATCGCTTCCTCGTTGCACCAATGTTCGGCGATCAGGCCGGCCGAGATCCGGTAAACATCGAAGACGGCGTAGTCTTTCCCAAGTGCATGCCGTTTTCCATAGGTCATGACAAAGTCGCCCTGACCGATCAGCTGGAACATCATCTCGTAGCTGCCGGCGGCGTCGGATCCGAGCCAATCGGCAAGGCCGGACAGACCGGCGCCGATCTCTGGGGTACGCTGGACAAGATCCTGCGCCACGAACTGTCCAAGCCGCGCCAGATTCCCTTCCTGACGGACCTGCTTGGTGTACTCAAGGACCATTGCCTTGCTGGCCGCAGCATCAGCGGACAGATCCACGTCGGTGGTTCCTCGGACCATGTCTTCGCCCGATGTGGTCTCGGGAACATAGGGCGCGATTGTGTCCCAATGTTCTAGGATCAGCCCGTCGGCATCCGTGTAAAACAGGTCCATGGTCACCCACCGCGCTTCTCCGTCGTTCAGCGATTGATAGGCATTACAGAAAACCCATGGGCCATCTTCAAAGATCCGTACGATTTCGATCTCACGCTTCGGATTGCGTTCGACGAAGGGTTCGAAGAAGGCAAGAAAGCCTTCGGCCCCGTCGCCGACACCCGTGGAATGCTGGGTATAGCGATGACCGGTGTATTTCTGGACGGCTTCGCGGGCCTGACCGCCGGCGATCCCTTCCAGATAGATGCGGCGTACGTTGTCCAATCCCTGTCCCATATGCATACGGTCCTTTTGGCAGTTTCGTCGGGAACTATCGAACTGGGCCGGCTGGTGGCCGGCCCAGAGAGTTGCTTGGTTACTTGTCCCAGTAGGGTTCGATCAGACCGAGAAGGAATTCGCCGCCATACCCGGGGAACGCCTCCTTCATGGCGGACATCACGGCGTCCGGAGTTTCACCGGCATCCCAAGCTGCGTCGAAGACCTTGAGATAGGCAATGGCGGTGTCGAGTTCGCCCCTGGTGGTCGGGAGGCCATGACCAACAAGAAGCGTGTCGAATGCAGGATCGTCGCGCAGCGTCTCCAGTGTCGCAATCCAGTTCTTCCGATCTACTCCGGGGGCAAAATACACGCCGTTGTAGACCAGATCCTGCACAACCGCGACTTGCTGTTCGGGCAGAACGGCGACGATGGTTTTCGGTGCTTCAGCATTGTCGTAGGCCCGGAACTCGACGCTGACGCCGCCGATCTCGGTTGTGCCGAGGGCAAGGTCCGCCCCGTTCAGAAGCGAGGTCGGTTCGGGAAACTCGCCTCCAGTTGCTTCGGCGCGCAGCCCGTCGCGGATCTCGGGCAAGGTGACGAATTCCACACCCTCGAACATCGCCACGCCGCCCCAATGGTCCGGGTGCTCGTGGCTGACATAGGCGGTATGGACGGGTTTGCCGGTTGATGCCACCAAGGCTGCGACCTCGGCTGCCGTCGGCGGCAGCATCGTCGCGTCAGCGAGAAGCAGTTGATCGCCCAGTTCGATCACATGCGATGTGACGTTCACGGCCTGGGCGGGCGAGACATAGGTGTGAAATGTGACGCCTGCCTTTGCGAAGGACATAACAGTGCCGGCCGGCAATGCGCCCTGCGCGCGCACCGGGGTCGGGGCGATGCTGCCGCGGATCAAGGCGACGGCACCGGCGGACAGAGCGACACCTTTCATCAGATCACGGCGGTTCAGTGTCTGTGTCATTGGAGTTCTCTCTTCTTTCATCGGGTGAATTGGTGCGACGCAGACCGATGCGTCCGCGCCACGAAGATCAGCGACCGTGGAAGGCCTGACTGACTGCGAAACTGTCTTCGAACCAATGCCAAAGCACGACTTGGCCAGCGCGAACCTTCGCACGCAGCGCGAAGGTGAATTCACCGATTTCCTGGCCCGATTGGGTGGTGACGCCGTTCATTCGGCCGAACACGGCCACCGTATCGCCCGAGGCAAAGGCATCGGTGTTTTCCCAAAGCGTCGTCTGAAGATTCGACGAAAAGACCCCAAGAAACGCGAAGATGGCCTCTTTTCCAACGGTTTCGCCGATCCAGGGCAGGGTGGTATCGCCTTCGTTGTGCCAAACCATATCGTCGGCCATCAGCGCCGACATCTGTTCCATGTCGCCACTGCCCATAGCGCCCATGAAGGCCATGACGGTGTCGAAAGAGGCTTGGCTTGTCGTGTCCATTGTCTGAGCTCCAAGTTTCGTTGCAAGCGCCAACGCCAAGGAGGCGTAAAGCGAGGTGGTCAGTACGGTTCTGCGGTGCATTGCGGTCTCCTGGTCGATCCCGGCATTCGGAGGCGGGGCGGTGTTCAGAACTTGCCGGCTTCGTTGTGCGGTGCGTCGGGACCCGGCATCGGCGCAATGACGTCCCAGTGTTCGACGATCAGACCGTCTTCGAGGCGGAACAGGTCGTAGAAGGCCATGGCATCCGCGCCGAGCGTACCTTCCGACATGGTCAGGACGAAGTTTCCTTCTCCGATGACCTTGTGGACCTTCGTATAGTCCATCGAGATGCCCTGTTCGGCCATCTGGGCCATGAACGCGCCGAAGCCTTCTAGACCGTCGGCCACCATCGGATTGTGCTGAATGTAGGTGACGGGGCTGATGTAGTCGGTAATGTTCACCTCCTCGTGGTCGATCAGCGACTTGGTGATGAACTCAAGAACTTTCGCCTTGTTTGCCTCGGTCTTGTCGAGGTCCACGATTTCGGTCGCGCCGTCGATCTGGCTGCGGCCCGAGGGGTTCAGCGGCGCTTCGTCGATCAGATTGTCCCAATGTTCGACGATCTTCCCGTCTTCAACTCGGAAGACGTCGAAGGAAATCATCGGATTGGGACCAAAACCGTCATATCGCCCATGGAAAGCCACCAGATCGCCGTCCGCGATCACCCGGACGAAATCGGATTCGAACGTGCCCCCATCGGCCAGTTGCGCAATCAGACCCTTCAGCCCATCGACGCCGTTCGGAACCATTGGATTGTGCTGAATGTATTCCGGACCGAAATACGTATCGACCGCGTCTGCGTTGAGCTTTCCAAGTGTCTCGGTCAGGGCCTCGATGGCGAGGGCTTTTACGTCGGCGTGGCCGTCGGCAAGGGTGGTGGTTGCGAGCGGCGCGATTGCAAGCGCGGTCCCGGCGATCAATGCGGTCAATTTCATGGCGGTGTCTCCTGGATCGGGTGGACGAGGTGTCGTGAGCGGAAGGTATTGACGCCCGAGAGTCGCAAAAAGTAAGTCAATCTGGACGGTA
>JBCBKU010000040.1:0-10406 GCA_038521345.1 Pseudomonadota bacterium
GGGTTCAAGTCCCTCCTCCGCTACCATTCTCTCAGCAACATACCCTGATGCTCGGCTCGGCTCGGCTCATTAGGTAAAATCACCGATTGTCGGCGTGTGCCTTGCGAGTTCCGCGAACCAGGATTGGCGGTACGGACCCTTTTGTGCTTCGCTAGCGATTGCCATGCTTTCGTTTCCGAAGCGCGCTAGGGTCGCGGGACACGAGTACCCCAAGTCTGTGAGGTGCCTGCACATGCTCATCTTATTCGCGATCGTTGGCGCGGCGAGAAGCCGACCCACTCCAAGCCCGCAAAGCGGTGCGGCATGAAGCTGGTTAATCGCACCTATGAAGAACTGTCAGTCGGTGATAATGCCGAGTTGAGGCGGTTGGTGACGCTCGATGACCTTTATGTCTTTGCGGCCGCCTCGGGCAATTACAATCCACTGCACCTGCCGACCGAAGACGGGGACGGAGACGGGCGGGCCGAAAGCGTGGCACCGGGAATGTTCGCCGCGTCCATGATCTCGGCTGTACTTGGCACTCTGCTTCCGGGGCCGGGCACATCCTATCGGACCCAGACGCTTGCCTTTGGTGACCGGGCCTTCGCGGGCGACGAGTTGCGTTGCATCGTCACCGTCATGGAGAAACTGAATGACGGCGGATTGCGGTTGCGGACCGAGGTGCTGCGGGACGCCGACGGTGCGACCGTCCTTGACGGCACTGCCGAAGTCACCGCCCCCCAAAAAAGGTTCTCCAAGGACGATATCGATGTCCCTGGTTTGGTCGTTCAGCGTCATCGGCACTTCGAGGATATTCTGGAACGGGCCCGACCGCTTCCACCGATCCGGACCGCCGTTGTGTGTCCGGAAGAAGTGAATTCGTTGGGCGGGGCGATCTTAGCGGCGCGCGAAAGCATCCTGACGCCGATCTTGGTGGGCGACCCATCAAAGATTGCGGCAGCGGCGGGAGAACTCGGTGAGGATCTGCACGGGATCGAAATCGTCGGCGTGGCTCAAAACCGCGAGGCCGCCAGAACTGCGTGTCGACTTGTGAACGAAGGTCACGCAGCGGCGGTTATGAAGGGACATCTTCACACCGACGATCTGCTTCGCCCCATGCTGGACAAGTCCGAAGGTCTTCGAATGGGTCGTCGGTTCACTCATGTCTTTGTAATGGATGTTCCCGGTTTGCCGCATCCTTTGCTTGTCTCGGACGCGGCAATCAACATTGCTCCGGACCTGAAGGCCAAGATCGACATCGTGCAGAACGCCATCGATCTGGCGGTTTCCATTGGGCATGGCACGCCACGCGTGGCAGTTTTGTCCGCAGTCGAAACGGTGAACCCCGAGATACAGTCATCGATGGACGCGGCACTCTTGTCCAAAATGGCCGATCGCGGTCAGATCATCGGTGGAACGGTCGAGGGTCCTCTGGCAATGGATAACGCCGTCGATCTGAATGCCGCGCGTACTAAGGGACTGAAGGGCGACGTGGCCGGGCACGCCAACGTACTCGTTGTGCCCGGAATTGACGCCGGAAACATGGTGGCCAAACAACTGTCGTTCATCAGTCATGCGGAGGGTGCGGGGCTGGTTCTGGGCGCAAAGGTTCCCGTCATTCTGAACTCTCGCTCGGACAGTGTGATGTCGCGGCTTGCGTCCTGCGCTGTCGCTGCTATCCACCACGCCCGACAAACGAACCCAATCCAATGACACGAGCGATCCTGACGCTTAATGCCGGATCATCGTCGCTCAAATTGGCTGTGTACGCGCTTGTCGGCAACGACACGCCGCTCGCGGAGGGTCAGGCGGACGCGATTGGTCCGGAAGGTGTTCTAGAGTTAAGCGTTGCTGGCGCGCCGGTCCCGATGCCGACGGGCCGGGCAATCACTCATACCCAAGCGCTCGAGACCACAATTTCCGTGCTGTCCGATGCGCTCGGGGACCTTGAAGTCGTGGGCGTCGGTCATCGGGTTGTTCACGGTGGCCGTCTATTCAACGAGCCGACGCGTGTCGGGCCATCCGAACTGGATCAACTCGCACGACTTGTTCCCTTTGCGCCGCTGCATCAGCCCCACAACCTTGCCGGCATTGCCGCGGCAACTGGTACGTTCCCAGACGCGGCGCAGGTCGCCTGCTTCGATACCGCATTTCACCGAACCCAACCTTTTCTGAGCGAGACCTTCGCCCTCCCGCGCCGCTACTACGAGGCTGGTGTGCGCAGATACGGGTTTCATGGTCTTAGCTACGAGTATGTCTCGGGCGAATTGGCGCGCCTCGATCCGGTTGCCGGAAACGGTCGTGTGGTGATCGCTCATCTGGGTAACGGGGCCTCGTTGTGCGCGCTACAGCAAGGCGTGTCGATCGCCTCGACAATGGGTTTTTCTGTACTGGACGGCCTTCCCATGGGCACGCGGTCAGGACAATTGGACCCCGGTGTCGTCTTGTACATGATGACGTCGGAGGGCCTGAGCCCCGAAGAGATTTCGGAGGTCCTTTACAAGCAGTCGGGTCTTCTGGGCTTGTCCGGTTTCTCCAACGACATGCGCGTGCTCGAAGCCGCCGGCAGCGCGGAGGCGAACTCTGCGATCTCTTACTTCACGCGCAAGGTTCGCGAGGGGATTGGCGCCATGGCGGCTGTCCTCGAAGGACTCGACGCGCTCGTGTTCTCAGGCGGAATTGGCGAGAATGCACCCGGTGTTCGCGCCGAAATCTGTCAACCCATGTCATGGCTTGGAATAAATCTGGACGACGAAGCGAACGCGCGGAACGCGGCGACGATCTCGTCGCAAGGTACCGGGGTGCGCGTGATGGTAATCCCGACCAACGAAGAGCTCGTGATCGCACGTGCAACCCGCAATGTTCTTGGGGCCAAGGTGGTCGGTGACGACTGAATGAGCGGGCTCGGCGCCACCAAGGCATGATTGTCCCTAAGCACTTGTCTCGATCAGGTTCGTTAGACACTCGCGCAAGATGGACGCGTGATCAGGTGCTAAACGCGCGACCAGCTTCGCGTCAAATGCAGATGCTGTTGCGGATAAGTCGTCGAACGCTGCCTCACCGGCTGACGTCAATCGAAGGACTTCATGGCGTCGGTCACGTGTGGAACGATCGCGCTTCAGGAACCTCTTCAGTTCAAGCGCCGCGACCGCACGGCTGATCTTCGTTTTGTGTGTGCGGGCGCGCATCGAGATGTCACGCGCCGTCATCTCGCCATGCAGCCCGAGATGGAACAGCACACGCCACTCTGTGCGAAGCATTCCGTAACGCGACTTGTAAACCGCTTGAAAGCCGCGACCACATTCCTCTGCTGCAAGATTCAGGAGATAGGGAAGGAATTGCTCGAGTGCGAAAGGCTTGTCCGTCATCTCAGGTCCCACTTGTTAGTTACATTTTCAACTAATACCAGCCTAGCAACACTGGAGGACGCGATGAACAGTCACGAAACACGCAACATCGTTCAGCAACTGGCCACAAATGGGACGGTGCCCGGGTATATGCCGGGCTTCGGTAACGACTTCGAAACCGAGGCTTTGCCGGGTGCTTTGCCGCAGGGCATGAACTCTCCACAGAAATGCGCATATGGACTTTATGCCGAACAGCTTTCGGGAACGGCGTTCACAGACATTCGCCCAGAGCGAACATGGTGTTACCGAATCCGACCATCCGTGCGGCATTCTCGGCGTTACGAGCGGGTGGATCTGCCCTACTGGAAAACGGCCCCGCACGTGCCGCCCGACGTCGTATCTCTGGGCCAATATCGATGGAGCCCGATCGAGATTGGTTCAGACTCGCTGACCTGGGTGACAGGCATGCGGACAATGACGACTGCTGGTGACGTGCACAGTCAGACGGGCATGGCGGCCCATGTTTACCTTGTCACGCAGTCCATGACTGACGACTATTTTTACTCGGCTGACAGCGAGCTCTTGGTCGTGCCACAAGCCGGGCGTCTGCGCTTCCATACCGAACTCGGACTGATCGACCTTGAACCTCAGGAAATCGCTGTTCTTCCTCGAGGGCTTGTCTACCGTGTGGAATTGATCGACGGCCCGGCGCGAGGGTTCGTCTGTGAAAACTACGGGCAAAAGTTCGAATTGCCGCAACGGGGCCCCATTGGGGCGAACTGCATGGCCAATCCCCGCGACTTCAAAGCGCCGGTTGCGGCCTTCGAGGACCGGGAAGTTCCGTCCAGGGTTACGATCAAGTGGTGCGGCCAGTTCCACCGGACCGAGATCGATCAGAGCCCTTTGGACGTGGTGGCGTGGCATGGGAACTATGCCCCACTAAAATACGACCTGCGGGCCTACTGCCCGGTTGGCTCGATCCTGTTCGATCATCCAGATCCGTCTATTTTCACGGTTCTGACGGCTCCGTCTGGTCATCCGGGTGTCGCAAATATCGACTTCGTGCTGTTCCGGGAGCGTTGGATGGTCGCCGAGAACACGTTCCGTCCGCCCTGGTATCACAAGAACATTATGTCGGAGCTTATGGGCAACATTTATGGGATCTATGATGCCAAGCCTGAGGGCTTTGCGCCCGGAGGCATTAGTCTTCACAACATGATGCTTCCGCACGGGCCGGACAAACAGGCATTCGAGGCCGCAACCAACGCGGCCCTAGGGCCGGTCAAACTCGACAACACCATGTCCTTCATGTTCGAGACCCGCTTTCCCCAGCATTTGACGACCTTCGCCGGCCAAGAGGCGCCATTGCAGGACGATTACATCGAGGTCTGGTCTGATCTTGAGAAGCACTTCGACGGGACGCCGAATGGCATTTGATTAAAAAAAACGCCCCGGAGACTCAACCTTCCCCGGGGCGTCCCACAATAAAAAAAATAGCGGAGCAGGATCAGATCCGTGGCTCCGTCACCCCTTGTATACTCGGGCACTCACTACGGTAACCATCGTGGTTTAGGCGGATATGTTCGAATTTTCGCCCTGCCCAAACGGTCAGTTCGCACCATCATTGGCGAAACAATGTGTTTGCAATTGCGCATACCCTGTGGATCAAAGCGCTTTAAATCACAAAAAATGCAATCCTGGTGTCCTGACGGAAACAATCGAACTCACGGATCACGATGGATGGAAACCGTTTGTGGGACGGGGCGTTGGGCCACATCTGCGGTTCGAGTGCGACGCCATAGGGCTGGCCGGTAAACACTTGGAGACCCGGGGCCGAAGTCGCCAAGCGAAGTCCGCGACCCGAAGATCCGATCAGCTCTGCCGCGGGGATCAACACGGACGCGCGAGCGTCCAAACAGTAATTGTTGTCGATCAACGTACCAAGTAGCGCACCCTCGCGAAGGTCATATTCCGTCCCTTCGACCAACTCGATTTCGCCGGTCGCTGCAAAGTCAGCGTCGACCGGCAGATAGTGGGACGCGTGCACCGTCAGTCTGTGTCCTTTCCAGCTGTCAGTGCCGTCGAGGTTCCAATAAGGATGATGACCGACATTCAGGACTGTCGGTCGGTCAGTCCTGGCCCAAATTCCGATGCTGATCGACGGTCCAGGCCCCAAGCGGTAAGTGACGCCGATTCTGCGGTTGCCGGGAAAGCCGCCTTCACCGTGCGGAAGTTCGACAAAAAGCGTAACCGCACTAGGACCAACCTCCGAGATGTTCCAAATCGCACGATGGGTGCCTGCGGATCCGCTGTGCAGCGAAAGCCGTCCTTCAACATTGGCCTCGAAGGTCAGCCTCTCGCCATCAAGGTTAGCTTGCGCACCGGAAATCCGGTTCAGAACAGGACCAATGACTGGGCCGCAGAACTCAAGTGACGCTCCGGGTCCATAATCGGCAAGATCTTCGGAGCCGACGGTCACGCTGGGGCCCTCGTCGACCCGGAGGTCCGTCAGTCGCGCCCCATAAGTTAAGATCCGCGCGGCGATTGCGTCAGACCGCAGCATGATCGCATCGACACGACGCCCGTCTGGCAGTGAGCCGAAAGGTTCTATTTGGGCCAACTGGCGACCCCTCCAGCGGGTATCTCTCGTCCCCGATAGAAAGCCTCTTGCTGGTTGTAGTTGAAGACAAAGCGATGCGTTGCGTCGTCCCGGATCCTTACGCCGTCCGGCAACTGTTCGGTTGTAAGGCCGGTTCGATCCGCCGCGTCTTCGAGAATCCTTCGCCAAAGCACAGCATCCGGCCACCCGGCGACGTAGGAAAGGTTACCCGTTTCGACGAGCGCTGGCCGGCCGTCTTCCGTGGTCAGCTTTGAAGGCGCGTCTCCCTCCAGATCCTCGAACCAACGGCAGAACGCGCCACCTCCCACGACTGGAACCGATGCGTCGGGCGGGATCGAGGAAACCCGGGTGACCAGTGTGTCCAGCCCTGGCAGCGCTGGAGGCAAGGGCACCGGGATCGCCATTTCAGATGTTTTTGCGTTTGTCCGCGGTCCGGCGATCACATGCGCATCGGTCATTTCGATGCGTGCCAATGCTTCGGCGGAAAACGTCGCTATTCCAGGCGCGAGGATCAACGCGTAGTCGTCGAAGTGTCCGGAGGCTTCGACGAAATCAATCGAAAACCCGAGCTTGCGCAAGGCGCGGTAGGTGTCGAGAACAAGCTCGAAGTAATGGAAATCGCGCCCCTGTGGCTGCGCTTCCCAAGCCCACGCCGATGGATAGTCGAACAGGATCGCAACCGTGGCCTTGGGCGCGCTGACCTCCGGTTGCTCCGCAATTTCGCGCGCAAGAGCAGCGACCTCGGTCAGTGCAGGGGCCGGTGCGGCGTCGGGTCGGAGAAGCCCCGCGTGCATCTGTTCCTGCGCAAATGGCGCCTGCCGCCACCGGAAGAAGGTCACAGTCTCTGCACCGTGGGCAAAGGCCTCCCAGCCCCACAACCGCACCATTCCGTCCAAGGGTGCAGGGTTCCACGGTGCCCAGTTCACCGGCCCCGGTTGTTGTTCCATCACCCACCAGCGGCCCTGTCCCACGCTTCGGTACAGGTCATGATGAAAGGCCTGTACGTCAGGGTCGCCTTGCCGAAGAAAGGCCAGCTTGTGCGCGTCGCTGGCTTCAATGCGATCGGACAGAAACCCGATCGGATAGCTGTCCCATGACGCGATATCGAGATCCCGTCCCACCTCGAAGTGATCGAAGGAGACTTCGCGGCCCATGTAGTTGTGGATCAGCGGCGCGTCGGTGTGTGGGCGCAACGCCTCTACCTGTGCGCGGTTGAAACGTGCGACTTGTTCGGACGAGAAACGCCGGAACGCCATGACATGCGCAGGGTTCGGCTCGGTCACCGTGCCGTTTGGCAGCCTGAGTTCGTCGAAGCTGCGAATTTCCATGGACCAGAACACGTTGCCCCACGCGCGGTTCAGGGCATCAGGCGTCTGATACCTGTCCCGGCACCATTGTCGGAACGCTTGAAGTGCGGGCTCAGAGTAGCTGAGCGTTGTGTCATGACAGGCAAACTCATTGTCGATCTGCCAGGCACGGACATAGGCGTTGCCTCCGTATCTTTGGCCCAGTCGGGCCGCCATTTCGGCGGACTCGGCCCGATATCCCGCATGACTGAAGCAATAGTGCCGACGTGAACCGAAGCCGCGCACCTGCCCGTCTGGCCCGACCGGTAGCATGTCGGGGAATCGGTCGAGCATCCAGCGCGGCGGGGTGGCGCTTGGCGTGCCCAAAACCACATGCAAGCCTTCGGACCCTAGGGAGTCTATTGCATTGTCCATCCAGTCGAACGCAAATTGCCCCGGTTCGGGCTCAAGTCGGCTCCAGGCAAATTCTCCAATCCGAACCCACGTCAAACCGGCCTCTCGCATCAAGCGAGCGTCCTCTGCCCACCGCTCTGCCGGCCAGTGTTCCGGATAGTAGCAAACGCCCAGCGTGCGCTTCACAGGATGACCTTGTGTTCTGGCTGTCCGACAGCATCCGTCGGGGCGTGGTACGTTCGCCCTTGCTCGTCCTCCGTTTCCCGATCCTTAGGAAGGTATTGCGTGGCGGTGGTGCAGAAGAGTGTCGACATCTCTGGCCCGCCGAATGCCGGACACGAGGTGTTGAGCGCGGGAAAGCCTATGGATTGAATCGGCCTTGCATCCGGTCCGTAGCATGTCACACGCGATGCGCCCCAATGGGCGATCCAGACATTGCCCGAAGTATCAACAACCGCACCATCGGGAAGGAGTCTTTCGGCCCTGAGATCAAGCCACGGGACTGGATCCTCGGCTGGCCAACCGTCTTCGGAGTTCAGGAGTACGCGTTGTACGACATAGGTTGCGCTGTCGGTGAAGTACGCGTAGCGCCGGTCCGGTGTGAAGCAGATCGCATTCGGGATTTTGATCCGATCATAGAGCGTCCGAAGCTCGCCGCGATAGTATCTGTAGATACGTCCCGGCCCAGGTTCGCCTGCCTTGCCCATTGTACCTATCCAGAATCCGCCCCAGGGATCGGCGCGGCCGTCATTGCTGCGGGTGGTGGGATCATCGGCCTCGAGTGGCAGGACGCTCTCGCGTCGACGGGTCTCTATGTCGAACCTCAGGAGACCCGTTTCACTCGCAACAAGGAGTTCGGTATCGCTTAGCCAACCCGCGGCCGAGACATTCTCGCCAAAATCCCAGGTCTGTGGTCCGTTCGAATCTCGGCTAAGCAAAAGGTTCGAGCGAATGTCGAACCAAAAGAACTGGTTGCGTCCCGGGTGCCAAAGCGGTCCCTCCCCGAGCCAGCACCGCCGATCATCAAAAACTGAATTCACGATAGGACTGCGTCCCAGGCGCGGACAAAGGCAGACGCTTGGTTTGCAACTCTTTCGGCGCTGTCACCCGGGCGATAAAGGGATGTGCCAATCCCGAAGCCCGAGGCGCCTGCGGCAACCCATTCAGCGAGATCGCCATCGTTGATACCGCCGACCATGAAGATCTGGGTGTTCTCGGGGAGCACCGCACGGATCGCCTTCAATCCTCCGAGGCCAAGGTTCGGAGCCGGAAAGACTTTTATCCCGTCTGCACCCGATTTCAGGGCCGCAAAACACTCGGATGGGGAAAGGACGCCCGGAAAGCTTTGCAATCCATGTTCCTTGGTTGCTCGAACCACTGTCTCGTCGAAATTGGGAGAGACGATCAACTGGCCGCCGACCTCGGCGACCGAAGCGACCTCATCGACCGACAGAACGGTGCCCGCTCCAACCAATGCGCGCGACCCGAAAGCATCGGCCATTGCGCCAATGCTTTGGTAAGGGTCGGGAGAGTTTAACGGAACTTCGATGCGGTCGATGCCCGCTTCTAAAAGGGCCTCTCCGATTTCAACGGCCTCGGTTGGCCGAATGCCACGGAGGATGGCAATCAGCGGGCGGCTCATGCGACAGGCCTTTCCAGGGCGACATGTGCGTCGGCAAGCCCGGCCCGAACCGCAACATCCGCGTCGCAGAACACCGGGCTCAGGCCTTGCGCGCGAAGCGCAGGCATATAGGTGCGATCGGCTGCGTCTCCGCCGACGACAGCAATTGGGCGGCCTAGCCAATACGCCCTCGTGGCCGCCAGTTCCATTCCGATCAAGGCCCCGGAAATCCGTGCCGCACCTTCCCCTGGCGCGAGACCCACCAAAAGGTCCGTTGCCCGCACAGAGAACAGGCGCTGGGCGACTCTTTCGGGAGACGACAAGGCATCTGCGACCGCCTCATCGAACGCGACGGGATCCCAGTCCTGGTCCACGGAGTGCTGTAGGACCGAGTTCCGGGTCAAAAGCGCGAACAACTCGCCCGTCATGATTGTACGGAATGAGACCACTTCGTTCGCGGATACTTCGGCCCATTTCGTGTGAGTGCCGGGAAGGCAGACAATGCCCTCAAATCCCGGGTTCCCGGCGAGAAAACCGGCGATCTGGGTCTCTTCGCCGCGCATGACGTCCGGCTGCGCATCTTGGCGAAGTCCGGATGCCACGAAGACTTGAACGCGTCGGTCGGTAACCGGCGCTCGGACCAGCTTGGCGCTGCCGGGGGTGCAGGGTACGGAACGGTACGGTGCCTCGACCCAACCCTGTCGTGAGCCCAGCATACCGCAAGCGACCACGGTGAGGGGGGCAGAGCCCAGCCATGGCGCAATCACCTGAAGAAGCGTGGCTTCGAAAGCGTCCCGGCCGAGAGTCCCCATGCCGCGATCCGACCGTCGTTCGGCCAGGACATGGCTCGACGGATCCATGGCCCAAGCGCGAAGATGGGATGTTCCCCAGTCCACCGCCACCCAATCGGGGGATATCTGGGCCGCCGCGTTCACCCGGTCACCACAACGCCGCCATCAATCACCAAGGCTTGGCCAGTCATCATTTTGCTGGCACGGGAAGCTAGAAACAGTACACCGCCGATCATATCGTCCGGGTCCAGCGTGTCTTTCAGGCACTGTCTCGAAACGTGGGCAGTCAGCCCTTCGTCGGTCACCCATTTCTCCTTCTGCTTCTCCGTAAGCACCCAGCCCGGCGCA
>JBCBKU010000041.1:0-9009 GCA_038521345.1 Pseudomonadota bacterium
CGCCCGATCAGTTGCCGGTCATTGACAACGCCCCTGGCTACAAAACCGAAGGCGCCGTGACACCGCTTTTCCACGTGGTCTTCTTTGGCACGGGCGAACGCAATCCGAAGGTCACCCCGGAGCTGCGCAAAGCGATGATGCTGGCGGTGGACCGCGACCTCCTGAACGAGGCGCTTTGGGAAGGCAAGGCGGTCGTGCCCTCGACGCACACCTATCCGCAGTATGGCGACTTTTACACTCCCGACATCGTCACGTTCCGCCACGACCTCGAAGAAGCCAAGAAGATCGTCGAGGAGAACAACCTCGAGGGGACCGAACTCCTGTTCCACACCCACCCGGTCTACTACACCAACGGTGTTCTGGCCGCTCAGGCGATGCAGGAGATGTGGGCCGAGATTGGCATCAACGTCGAGCTGAACGTCGCCGTGGAACGCCCAAGCGCCAGCATCCGCGAGGTCGCCAACTGGTCCAACCCGATGTATTTTGCCGACCCGCACGGGTCTTTCGGCAAGATGTGGGCACCCACCGGCGCGGGCATCAGCCGCGGCTTCTGGGAACCTTCGATCGGCATCGAGGAATACACCAAGCTCTACGACGCCTTCCGCTATGAAACCGACGTGGAAACGCGCAACGCCGCCTTTGCCCGCGTGATGGAAGAGGTCGAGAAAGACGCGCCCTTCTTCATCAAGTACCAGCCCTATGAAAGCTGGGGCATGCGCGCCGATCTGGATTGGGCCCCGTTCCCTGGTCACATCCCCTATGTGCTGGATTTCCGCGCCGGCATGGTCGGCGACGCCAAGAACGGCATCACCAAATGATCCATGGCTGGGCGTCCTTCGGGACGCCCTTTGCCTTTGCCAAGGAGACCACCATGAAAAAACTGCTGACCACCGCCGCCGCTCTTGTCTTCGCCGCCGGCGCCACCGCCCAAGCCCAGGAGCTCACTGTCGCCGTCGCCAATATGTCGGCCACTCTGGAGCCGGGACGCGATCACTCGAATGTGGGATCGCAATTCTACGTCAACACCTTTGAGCCGCTCTTGGGCAAGAACGCCAATATCGGCGAGAACGAATTCCTCCCTGCGCTGGCCACCGAATGGACCCTCGTGAGCGACACGGTTGCCGAACTCAAGATCCGCGAGGGCGTGACCTTCCACAATGGCGATCCGATGACCATGGATGACGTGGTCTTCTCGCTCGAGACGATGATCACCCCGGCCTATGACGGCCGCATCGCCCGGTCGCGCGAGATCTTTGGCAATATCGACCGGGTCGACGTCATCGACGAGACCACGTTGCAGGTCATTGCCAAGCGCCCCGAACCGCTGATGGAGCTCATCCTGAACTCTCAGAACGGCTTCATTCTGCCCAAGGCCTATCTGATGGGTCTGACAGGCGATCCCAATCTTGCCGAGGAAGAGGATTTCGTGGCGTTCAGTCTTGCGCCCATCGGCACCGGCCCGTACCGAATCGCCGAATTCGTGCCGGGCGAGCGTCTCATCTGGGAACGCTTCGATGGCTACTGGGGCACACCCGCGCCATACGAACGGATCACGGTTCGCAAGATCCCCGAACTGTCCGCCCGCGTGACCGCGCTCGTCAACAACGAAGTCGATCTTATCACCAACCTGCCGCCCGATCAGCTTGCGGTCGTGGACAACTCGCCCAAGCACAAAACGGTGGGCGGTGTAACCCCGATCTTCCACCTCGTGTTCTTCGCCGGTGGTCCCGACAACAAGATCATCACACCTGAACTGCGCAAGGCGCTGTCGCTGTCGGTGGATCGCGACCTGCTGAACGAGGCGCTCTGGCTGGGTAAGGCAGTCGTGCCGCCGACCCACACCTATCCGCAGTATGGCGTCTACTACACGCCCGAGATCCAGACCTTTGAGTATGATCCCGAGCGCGCCAAGGCGATCGTTGAAGAGAACGGCCTGGAAGGCACCAAAGTCGAGTTCATAACCGATGCCTTCTACTACACCAACGGTCTCCTCGCGGCACAAGCGATGCAGGAGATGTGGCGCGAGATCGGCATCGAGATCGAGATCATCGTGACCTCCTCTTGGGAATGCTGGGGCTGCGCCGACAAGATCAGCCCCTGGTCGAACCCGATGTACTTTGCCGATCCTCATGGCAGCTTTGGTGTCATGTGGTCGCCCGTGGGCGCCGGGATCACCAACGGGTATTGGGAGCCGTTGATCGGGCTCGACGCCTATACCAAGCTCTACGACGCGTTCCGCTACGAGACCGACCCAGACGCCCGCAATGCGGCCTTTGCCGAGGTGATGGCCGTCGTCAAGGAAGACTCGCCCTTCCTGCTGAACTACCAGCCCTACGAGAGCTGGGGCATGCGCACTGACCTCGATTGGGCGCCCTTCCCCGGCCACATCCCCTATGTGCTCGACTTCCGCGCCGGCGCCATCGCCGATGCAAAGAACGGCATCACCAAATAAGCCTGCGGTCGGGGGCCAGATGCGGCCCCCGACACCCTTTAGGAGACACGCCCCATGACCGATCCAGTTCTTTCCGTTCAAGACCTGCGCGTCGCCTTTGGCGCGGGCGAAACCCGTGTGGAGGCGGTCAAGGGCATCTCCTTTGACCTCATGCCCGGCGAAACGCTGGCCATCGTGGGAGAATCGGGGTCGGGCAAATCCGTCTCAGCGATGTCGACCATGGCCCTGATCCGTCAGGCCGGCGGCGAAATCGAAGGCGGCAAGATCATCCATGACGGACGCGTCGACATGGTCGCGGCCACGGAACCCGAGGCACGGGCGATCCGCGGCAACGAGATCGCGATGATCTTCCAAGAGCCGATGACCTCATTGAACCCGGTCTTCACGGTGGGCGAACAAATCATCGAACCGCTGATCACGCATCTTGGGCTCTCCCAGGCCGAGGCCAAGTCCCGGGCCCTTGCGGCAATGGACGAGGTGCGGATCCCCGAGCCTCAGCGGCGCTTTAACCAGTACCCCCACGAGCTGTCCGGCGGCATGCGCCAGCGCGTTATGATCGCGATGGCCTTGGTATGCGAGCCCAAGATCCTCATCGCCGATGAGCCCACCACGGCGCTTGATGTCACGATCCAGGCGCAGATCCTGTGGCTGATCAAGAAACTGAAGACAGACCACGGCACGGCGATCCTATTCATCACCCACGACCTGGGCGTCGTCGCCCAGATCGCGGACCGCGTTGCAGTGATGCAGACGGGAAATCTGGTCGAAATCGGCTCGGTCGGGCAGATCTATCGCGCGCCGTCGCACCCTTATACCCAAAAGCTCCTGTCCGCCGTGCCCGTGCTTGGCACGGCACCGGCGAAACCTGTCCTCGAACCCGCAGATCAGCCCATGCTGGTCCTCGACGAGGTCTCTGTCCGTTACCCAGTGCGCACCGGGTTGTTGCGCCGCGTGACGGCTGAGGTTCTGGCAGTGGACCGCGTGTCGTTCGAGGTGCCCAAGCGTGCGACGCTCGGTCTCGTCGGCGAGTCGGGCTGCGGCAAGTCCACGATATCACGCGCCATAATGGGCTTGGTCGCCCCGAGCGAAGGCCAAATCCGCGTCGATGGCACCGACCTGTCGACACTGACGGACACAGAGCGGTTCGCCTTCCACAGGAAGACCGGCATTGTCTTCCAAGATCCATTTGCCGCCCTTTCGCCCCGCCGGACCGCCTTCGACCAGATCGCGGAACCGATGGTCATCCATAGCTGGGGCAGCCCGGCCAAGATCCGCGAGCGTGTGCGCTGGCTGCTGAACCGCGTGGGCCTTGGGGATCAGCATCTTGGACGCTACCCCCACGAATTCTCCGGCGGTCAGCGCCAGCGTTTGTGCATCGCACGCGCGTTGGCGCTGGAGCCCGAACTGGTGATCGCCGACGAACCTGTCTCGGCGCTGGATGTGTCGGTGCAGGCGCAGGTTCTGGAGCTCTTCTCGGAACTCCAGCGCGAACTTGGGCTAACCTACCTCTTCATTTCGCATGACCTCGCGATCGTCGAGCAGGTGAGCGAGGCTGTGGCCGTCATGTTCATGGGCCGGCTTGTCGAATACGGACCCTCAAAGACGGTCCTGATGAGCCCGGAACACGACTACACCAAGAACCTTCTGTCCTCGATCCCGGTCCCGGATCCCGCCAAGCCGATGTCGGCGCCGCAGCTTTATGACGAAGGCCGGAAATCCCCCATCGCGCCGCGCGGGACGGTGACCGAACCGATCAACATGCACGAGGTCGCGGCGGGGCATTTCGTTGCCGCCTGAACCCCGCACCGCATGCCGCGCGCAAAGGAAAATTCCCAATGACCGATTTCCGCATGGTGGTGTTGTCGGACACCCATGTCAGCCGAACCCATCCGCTGTTCTTCCACAATTTCGATGTGGCCGTGGACGCAGTCACCGCGCTGAAGCCCGATGTGGCCGTTGTCACGGGGGACCTTTCGCTGAACGGTCCCGATGTTCCGGAAGATCTCGACTTCGCGGCCGCGCAATTGAAACGGCTCGGGGCGGTTCATATGGTGCCGGGGAACCACGATGTGGGGTATTCGCCCGCGGCCGAGAGTGCCGAACAGAAGATGACCGAGGCGCGCCGTGAGGCCTATCTTTCACGTGTCGGCGCGGATTTCTGGCAGGTGGATCGCGGACAGTGGCGGTTCATTGGGCTTAATCCCTTCCTCTTTGAAAGCGGCCTCGCCGCCGAGGCCGAGCAGCGCGCGATGGTGGTTGACGCACTGACCCATGATGGCCCCGTGGCCGTCTTCACCCATGTTCCGTTCTTCGCCGAACACCCCGACGAGGATGATGTGGACACCTCTGCCACTGTTACACCCGGGCCGCGCGCAGATTATCTGGGTCTGTTTCGCGCGGCGAATGTGCGCTTTGTCGTGTCCGGCCATCTTCACCGTCAAAAGCAGATGAGCGTCGACGGGATCACCCATATCTGGGCCCCCGGCACCGCGTTCATGTCCAGCTCGCATGGCCGCTGGGGCGGTCTGCCCTGGGTCGGGTTCCTCGAGATCCACTTCTCGGGCGACCGCTTTTCGGTTCGGACGCACGAGCCCGAGGACATGATCAACATGGACCTCCGAAACTGGACCCGAGGCGAGGGCCACCGCTACTTCCGCGTGATCGAACACCCGTACCGAACCCCGGCCTGAGCGGGTGAGCAGACCTAAACTGGGTGGGATCCGAAATCTCTTGGTCGACGGCGCGGCTGCGGCGGCCCTTGATGCGGACACACGCTACAGGATTGCGGTTGCGCTGATCCTGTGCAGCGGGCTTTCGATGGCGGGCATGATGGTCGTGCTCAAATTCGGTGCCGATCGCTTGTCGCTTTGGCAGTTGGTCGTGTTCAAGTCGGTATTGCCGGTTCTCATTCTGCTGCCCGCCTTTCGCCTGTCCCGAATCCCGATCCTGCCGCACGGGCAGTACCGGCTTTATGGTTTGCGGGTCGGTCTGGCCTGCGGGGCCGTCACCTGCTGGATCTACTCGATTGCGCATTTACCGCTGGGGGTGGCCACCGCGATTGGCTTTTCCAAGGGTCTCTTCGTGCTTTGGCTCGCGACGCTCTTTTTGTCCGAGCGACTTACGCGACTGAAGTTCGCGACCACGCTTCTTGGTTTCGTCGGTGTGGTGTTCGTGATGGATGTCTCCGGCGGCGGGACGGTGTTCGCCGGGCTTGTGGGCCTGCTGGGCGCGGTGTTTGCGGGCCTTCTTACCATTGTTATCAAGCGTCTGTCCGCGACCGAACCCACGTTGCGCATGATGTTCTACCCCCAGGCGGGGATGGTGATCCTTTTTACCGTACCCGCCTTTCTGACATGGCAGCCGATGGACGGACTGACCTTTCTCCTGGCCTGCGGCACAGGGCTATTCGGAATGTTGAGTCAGTGGTGCTTTATCTCGGCCTACCGGCTGACCGATGTCTCGGCGCTGGCCCCGATTGAATACTCCCGGCTGGTTTTTGCGGTTCTCACCGGGGCCATGGTTTTTGCCGAAGTGCCGTCCGTGATGGACACTTTTGGGATGATCCTGATCGTTGTGGCCAGCTATTGTGCCTACCGGTTTGGGCGCAACGCGGCGGCGCGGACCGAGCCGAAGGAAGCTCGTATCTAACTGCGCGCGGGTCTGTGTCGAAGGGAGCGGGGTTGTGTTTGGCAGCGGGCAGCACTTCCCATCATGTGCGCCGCCGCAGGCGCTGAATGGTGTGGTCTGCTCTCGGCCTAGGGGACCGAGAGTTTCTCTTTGGTAGCCGGTTGAATGGCCTCTGAGAGCGCCTGCGGATTGATCTGTCTCAATGGTCGGATGGGCGCAGGTTGTTATGCAGCTGCCATGTCACAGATCCTGCCTCTGACGACCATCATCTACTATTCCAAATCCGGGCACTCGAAGCGGGTGGCGGAACGCCTTGGAATCCGTCTTGGCGTCACGCCATCTGAGATCACGACCAACAGTTACTCTTTGCCCATCCTGGGGTGGATTGCGGCCGGTCGTGACGGAATGCAGGGCAGGGCGGTTCCTCTTTCAGAACCGCTCGACCTTCCATCGCAAGGGACCATCGTTCTGGTTGGCCCTGTCTGGGCCGGAGGGCCCGCGGCTCCTCTCAACACGGTGATCGACGCATTGGCGCCCGGCGAACAGCACGTGGCCGCAGCTCTGACTTGTGGCGACCCCAAGGAACAGACGGGGCCATTGGAGAAGATGGCGCAGCGTTTGGGGCGGCCGCTGAAGGCTGCGCTTGTCCTGTCAAACAAGGCACAAGACGCTCCCGGAGGAGGGGAGCGGCTCGAGGCATTTGCGACCCAACTCTCAGACCGAGTGTCCACGCCATGAAGGATGCCGGCATACAACCCGTCTTTCGCACCGAAGACATCTGCAAGATTTACGACACGGGCGAGGTTCAGGTGCACGCATTGCGCGATGTCACAGTTTCGCTGTTCGAGGGCGAATTGGCGGTCCTGCTTGGTCCATCCGGCTCGGGAAAGTCGACGTTCCTCAACATTCTGGGCGGGCTGGACCATCCGACAACCGGACGCGTCTGGTTCCGCGATACGGAACTGACTTCCGCCAACGACCGTGCACTGACGCGGTATCGGCGGGATCACGTGGGCTTTGTCTTCCAGTTCTACAACCTCGTGCCGAGCCTTACGGCGCGCGAAAATGTGCAGTTGGTCACCGATGTCGCCGACACGCCGATGCCGCCCGCCGAAGCGCTGGCGCTGGTGGGTTTGGAAGAGCGTATGGATCACTTCCCCGCGCAATTGTCGGGGGGCGAGCAGCAACGCGTGGCCATTGCCCGCGCGGTAGCCAAGCGCCCGGATGTCCTTCTTTGCGACGAGCCGACCGGCGCGCTCGACAGCAAGACCGGCACACAGGTGTTGGAGACGCTCAAACACATCAACGATACGTTCGGCACCAGCACGGCCGTCATCACGCACAATGCCGCGATCCAGCAAATGGCGCACCGGGTCATCCGCTTTCAGGACGGACGCGTCGACCGGATCGATGAGAACGCGACGCGCGTGTCTCCGGCCGAGATCACGTGGTGACCGCCATGCAGGCGATTGATCGAAAGCTCTTGCGCGATTTTGTACGGTTATGGGCCCAGGGGCTCGCTATTGCGCTCGTTTTGGCGGCGGGCGTGACCGTTATCATCATGTCCGTGGGTATGAGCCGCGCCCTCAACGAAAGCCGCGAGGCATATTACGCGCAGAACCGTTTTGCCGATCTGTTTGCAGCCGCGCGTCGGGCGCCAGACAGTCTGATCCGGGATATTCGAAGCATTCCCGGTGTGATGGAAGTCGATGCTCAGGTCCGGAACTACGCGACACTGGATATCCCCGGACGTGCCAAGCCGGCCACCGGGCTCTTACTGTCCTACAATGCCGCTCAGCCGCCTGTGCTCAACATCCCGATCCTGCGGTCGGGCAATTGGCCGGAGCGCGCCGGTGAGGTCGTCGTCAACGAACCCTTTGCGGACGCCAACGGATTTCGGATTGGGGACGCCTTCGCCGTCAACCTGAACGGTCGCAAGCGCGAATTTCGTATTTCCGGAACCGCCCTGTCGCCCGAGTTCATCTACACGATCGGTCCCGGCGCCCTGATGCCACAAAATGAAACCTTCGGCATTCTGTGGTTGTCCGACGCGTTGGTGGACGCGGCCTACAATATGGAAGGCGCGTTCAACGACATTTCCCTTGCGCTCTTGCCCGGGGCAAATGCAACGGATGTGGCGGAAGACGTTGACCGCTTGCTTTATCCCTATGGCGGGCGGGACACGGTTGACCGGAGCGAGCAACAATCGAACGCGTTTCTTGATGCGGAGATCCAGCAACTCGAAGTGCTGGCTTATGTCCTGCCGCCCGTTTTCTTGGGGATCTCGGTCTTTCTCGTGAACATGGTTGTCGGCAGGATCGTGTTCCTCGAACGATCCGAGATCGGCCTGATGAAGGCCATCGGGTATTCCAGTTGGGATATTTGTCTTCACTATCTCATGCTGGCCGGTTTGATCGCCCTTGTCGGTATTGCGATCGGAATGGTCTCGGGCAGCTGGTTGGCTCGGTCGATGGCGGCGCTCTATGCCCGCTACTACGACTTTCCGTTCCTCGTTTTCGGCGTGCCGGGCAGTGTTTATGCCGCATCGGCGCTACTGGCATTGGCGGCCACATCGGTTGGAGCACTGCGCAGTGCCGTCAAGGCGGCACGGTTGGCGCCCGCAATTGCCATGTCTCCGCCCGCACCACCGAACTTCCGCCGGTCCGTTTTTGACAGCCTGGCCGATCTTTTTCGGTTGTCTCAGCCCGCGCGGATGATCCTGCGGAGCCTGTCGCGGTGGCCGGTCCGCGCCGCCACGACGCTGATCGGGGTCGCCTTGGCGGTCTCGACCCTTGTGGCCTCAAGCTTTTTTCCCGACGCCGTCGACGACATCATCGACAAGGGGTTTTACCAGTGCCGAGTTCCGGCGAGATCATCAGGGCAAAGTCCGATGAGATCTGGGTTCTGTGAGCAAGATCAAACGTTTCGAG
>JBCBKU010000042.1:0-6997 GCA_038521345.1 Pseudomonadota bacterium
AACCAGACGTTCCCGGGCCTATGGGACCCGATCCTGAACGGCGATCACGCCATGCTCATGATCATCTTCGCCGGAGCCTGGAAGCAGATCGCCTACAACTTCATCTTCTTCCTTGCCGGGCTTCAATCGATCCCGAGATCGCTGACCGAAGCCGCGGCCATCGACGGATCCAGCGTCATGCGACGCATGTGGGACATCCAGCTTCCGCTCTTGGCGCCGACCTTCTTCTTCGTTCTCGTGATCAACATCACCGACAGCTTCACCGACAGTTTCGGGATCGTTGACACGATGACCGCGGGTGGGCCCGCGCGGGCGACGAACCTGATGGTCTACAAGATCTACACCGACGGTTTCGAAGGGCTGGACTATTCTGGCGCGGCGGCGCAGTCGATCATCCTGATGCTTCTGGTGATCGCGCTGACCGTGTTCCAGTTCCGTTACATCGAACGCAAAATCCACTATACCTGAGGCGGGCTACGAGATGGTTGAAAAGACACCCTGGCTGAACGCCGCCACGCACATCATTCTGCTCCTCGGGCTCCTCGCTTTGTTGTTCCCGATGTATCTGGTGTTCAACGCGGCAACCCTGGACATTCAAACGGTCAACTCGATCCCGCCGAAACTGACTCCAGGACCGCATCTGTGGGACAATCTGGTGGAAGCCTGGGTCAGCCGCGACTTCGGACAGAAGTTCACCAACACGCTGATCCTTGCGCTGGGGGTCGTGGTGGGAAAGATCACCATCGCGTGCATAACCGCGTTCGGCATCGTGTTCTTCGACCACCGGCTGCGCATGCCGATCTTCTGGATGGTGTTCATCACGCTGATGCTGCCGCTGGAAGTGCGCATCGTCCCGACCTACGCGGTCGCCGCAAACGCGCTGTCACCGTTTCAGACGATCTTTGACGCGGTCGGCATTTCCTGGCTCTTCAACGCGCTGACCGGTATCGAGTTGTCGCTCGAGTGGAACATGCTCAACTCGTATACCGGGTTGATCCTTCCGCTGGTGGCGACCGCGACGGGGACATTCCTTTATCGTCAGTTTTTCCTCACCATTCCCGATGAGCTGGTCGAGGCTGCCAAGATGGACGGGGCGGGGCCGCTTCGCTTCCTCTGGGACGTCTTGGTGCCGCTGTCTCGCACCAACATCGCGGCCTTGGCGACAATCATGTTCGTCTTCAGCTGGAACCAGTATCTCTGGCCGCTCCTCATCATCACCGACCCGAGCTATGGGGTCGTTGCCGTGGAACTCGGAAAGCTTGTTCCCGACACCAACACAACCGGCGGTGACATCCCGAAGTGGAACATCGCCATGGCCGGCACGATGATCGTTATGATCCCGCCGGTCATTGTAGTTATCGTTATGCAGCGCTGGTTCGTACGCGGCCTCATCAACACCGACAAATAGGAAGAAACCCCATGGCCGAGATCAATATCCGTGATGTCCGCAAGTCCTACGGGAAGACCGAGGTCATCCACGGGGTCGACCTGACGATCCAGAATGGCGAATTCGTTGTCATCCTTGGCCCTTCGGGGTGTGGCAAGTCGACCTTGATGCGCATGATCGCCGGGCTGGAAGAAATCACGTCAGGTGACATCGCCATCGGCGGCACGGTCGTGAACGACATGGAGCCGCGCCATCGCGGATGTGCCATGGTCTTTCAGAACTATGCACTTTACCCGCATATGTCGGTAGCCGGGAACATCGGCTATGCGCTGAAGGTGGCTGGCGTTAAAAAGCCCGAGCGCGAAGACAAGGTCAAAGCGGTGGCCAAGTCCGTGGGTCTTGAAGAGTTCCTGGATCGGAAGCCGGGCGAGTTGTCGGGTGGTCAGCGTCAGCGGGTCGCCATGGCCCGGGCGATTATCCGGGAACCGAAGGTATTCCTTTTCGATGAGCCGCTGTCGAACCTCGACGCCAAGTTGCGCGTGCAGATGCGCCATGAAATCCGGCGCATCCACAATCGCATCAAGGCCACGTCTGTCTTCGTTACCCACGACCAGCACGAGGGCATGACACTCGCCGATCGTATGGTCGTGATGAACAACGGCACCATCGATCAGGTCGGCACCCCGGAAGAGATCTACAACAGCCCGGCGACGCTTTATGTCGCTGGCTTCATTGGTTCCCCGGCGATGAACTTCCTCGACGGCCTGCTCTCGGCCGAGCACGGCGCGGTTGTACTGGGCGATGGCAACCGTATCGGTTTGCCGACGCGTGTGTCGCCGGAGCTCGACGGGACCATCGTGCATTTGGGTGTCCGTCCCGAGACATTGTCACTGACCTCGCCCGGCGCTGGCACCTTCGACGCCAGCTTCGAATTCTACGAAGAACTCGGCAGCGAAGGCCTGCACCACCTGATGGTCGAAGACGTTCCGTTCTCGGTCCTGAACGAGCACAAGCAGCGCTTGGCCGAGGGAACGAAGGTGGGTGTCAATGTCGACCCCTCCGCCGTGCACCTGTTCCACGCCGAAACGGGCAAGCGGATATCTCTCTCGGCCACTCCGGCAATGGCCGACGGGGTTCCGGCATGAAGCTTGCCAGCTACAACATTCAATACGGCAAGGGAAAAGACGCGCAATTCGACAACGCCCGTATCGTCGACGAACTGGGCGATCCGGATCTCATCGCGCTGCAGGAGGTCGAGACCTTTTCGCGGCGCGGCGGCATGCTGGATCAGGCAGAAGACATCGCCGCGCGCCTGCCGCATATGCATTGGATCTACGGCCCGGGCATAGACCTCGACGCGTCAGAAATCGTCGACGGAAAGCCTCAGCATCGGCGTCGGCAATTTGGGAACATGGTTCTGTCGCGCTGGCCGATCCTGTCCTCGATCAACCACACGCTTCCCAAGATCGCCCTTCGTGGCATTTTCCACCTGCAGCGCACGCTGGTGGAAACCGTGATCGAGGCTCCGTCCGGCCCGATCCGGTTTTGCTCGACCCATCTTGATCATGTGTCGACCGACACGCGGATGCCGCAGGTCGAGTACATGATGGACATCATGCTTCGCGGTCACGAGCGCGGTGCGAGTGCCGGTGGCGCAATCTCCGCCGAAGACTGGATGGACAAGCCGTTTCCACCGCAACCCATGACGGCAATCATCATGGGTGACATGAACTTCACGCCTGACAGCGCTGAATATACGAGGGTTGTCGGGGATGTCTCGGGGTGGCACGGGCGCACAATCCGGGCGCATGGATTGGCGGACGCGTGGACTTTGGCCGGTCACGAGGAAGGCGAAGGCGACACGATCCCGCGCGAAGGCCGGCCACCGCGCCGAATCGACCATTGTTTCGTGACCACCGATCTGGCCGACCGCGTGACCGAGATGCAGATCGGCAATGACGCTCAGGGCTCTGACCACCAGCCGATCTTCGTCACCATCGACATCTGAATGCGCGCCTCACCATTGGACGCCGTCCGTACCCAGTTCGGCGGCTTTCGCGCCGTCTTCGCTATTCCCGCCTTCGCCACCTTCCAGGCGGGCAACTTCCTGATGACCACAGGCTTCTGGATGCAGCGTATCGCCGTGGGCTGGGTCACATGGGAGCTTACGAAGTCCGAGTACTGGCTGGGTCTTGTCGCCTTCGCAGAGCTGTTTCCCTCGATCATCACCGCCGTGTATGGCGGGGCCTTGGTCGACCGGCATCCAGCGACCCGGATCATGTTCTGGGGCCAGATCGCGAGTGCGGCCGTGGCGTCGATCATGGCGTTCCTCTCGGTCGCAGGGCTTCTGACCGAGCTTTGGATCGTGGTCGTGATGGTCCTTCTGGGTGCCGTTTCGGGCCTTGTCCTGCCGGCACGGCTTGTCATGGCCAGCCATCTGGCGCCGAAAGAACTGCTGCCGCAAGCGATTGCGGTCAATTCGACCGGCTTCAACCTTGCCCGTTTCATCGGCCCGATGCTGGCGGCGGGTCTGCTGGTTGCGGGATCTGCCAGCATTGTCTTTTTTGTTGCCGCCCTTGGCTTTCTGGTATTGGCCTTCGCGCTTTACCGCATCCGCAATGTGCCCCCCCAGACCCGGCGCATCAGCAACCGCACCATCAGCACATGGTCGGTGCTGAAAGAGATGCCGCAAGTTCCGGTCATTGCCTGCGTTATTCTCATCCAAGCCGCCCAGGGGCTGTTTCTGCGCCCTGCGTCAGAACTTTTCCCCGCCTTTTCGGAACTCGTGTTCGATCTGGGTGCAGATGGCCTTGGCTTTATGAACGCGGCACTCGGCATCGGAGCCATCATCGGCGCCTTGGCACTGTCCAAGCAGCGCGAGAATGCCGATGCCCTTGGTCAGATCCTGCTCATGTCTTCGCTCTTTGCCATTACCTTGCTGGCCTTTTCGGTGACGTCCGTCTTCTGGCTGGCCTTGGTCTTTCTGGTGTGCCACGGCGCGGCCATGTCTGCCTCGAACATTGCCGCACTGGCCTATGTTCAGATCGAGGCACCCCCCGAACGCCTCGGCCGCATCCTGAGTTTCTACACCATCGTTTTTCGCGTTGGTCCGGCCACGGGCGCCTTGATCTTCGGGATCACGGCGGAAATCACGGGACTGCTTGCCACGGGCTTGATGTTCGGGCTTGTCGGGCTGTTCGCCACCATTGTTCTTGGTGCACTGATCTTCAAACTCTCGGAAAAGACCTCATGATTGCTTTTGACTATCTCACCGGAGCATTGACGGGCGGCGCACAGCCCTCCTCGATCGGCAAGAAGTTTGCCCCCGACGGGGCGGTGCTTCGGGATCCCGGCTGCACGACAATCTGCCATGTCGACAAGACGTCTCCCGCCTTCGCGGCGATCACCCGCGCGCAAGAGGCGTTGAAGGCGGGGCCCTTCGCAGGCGATTTTGCCTATCTGCCCCCGGCGAGTTTTCACATGACGATATTCGATGCCTTCATCGAAAGCGGCCGGTCGCGTGAACGGGTTCCCGCGCATTTGCCGGAAAACGCGACGGTCGAGGAAATCACGGACGACATATCGAAGAATCTGGACGGCATTGAAATCGCCAAGGCCTTTCAGGCCCGCCCTGTTGGTGTCTTCGGTGGATTCAGCGTCTCGATGATCGGCAAGGACGATGCCGCCGAACGCCTTCTGCGCCAGACCCGCGACACGCTGAGCGCGGCAAGCCACATCCGGAGATCTGACCACAACGCCTATCGGTTCCATATTACGCTGGCCTACAACCTGCGTTGGTTCCAGCCGGAGGAAGCGTTGCAGATCATCGCGCTTTCCGAGGACGTCGGGCGCCGCCTGGTAGAGGAGGTTCCCGAAGTGATGCTTGGCCCCGTCGAATTCTGCAGCTTCGAGAACATGCACCATTTTGAACCCCTGAAGCTTCTCTAGCGCAGCGGCGGACCGTCAGGAGCGACAGCCGCGCCCTCCTTGTGCGCCGTCGCGGACCGGATGAAAGCCCGCTTCGATCCCGACAGCAGTCTAATCGGACAGCATCGGTTCAATCAGCCGGGCGATCCGAAGGGCCCGACCTGACGAGAAGTTTGACGTTTCCAACGACCAGCTGGCGCTCAAACAGGCATGCGCAAACGTGTATTGCAGCAACCGTTTGTCACTTACCCCCAGTTTCCGGGCGAGAATCGTCACGATCTTTCGGATGCGCTTGGGTGTTTCGACCAGGTCTGAAAAACCGAGCGGGTTCAGAACCGCCATTGCCCCGTCATAGGTCGTTTCGCCGCGCAAGCCCTTGGCATCGATCGCGAGCCACCCGCGGGTCGACGACTGCAGGATGTTCTCGTGATGCAGGTCGCCGTGGAGAACCGCGTCGTTCAGTGGCGCATCAAGCAAGGCGCGCGCCATCTTTGCCCCGCGACCGAACAGCGGGTCCATGCCGGTTTGCCCGGCCGCATCGAACAATTCGCCAAAGCGTGCTTCCAGTGCGGTGAACTCGTGGGGCGGCGATCCTTTGTGGGCCGAATGGATACGCGCGAGCGTGTCGCCAATGATGACAGAGGCGTCATCGTCCCGGCCTTCCCGAACAAGGGCCACACAATCCCGCCCGTCGAGGAACTCCAGCAGATGTGCACCCGCGTCGGCCTGATACACCCGGGCCGCGCCATCTCCGTTCCAACATGCCAAAGCTGCCGCGCCATGGCGTTCGTCCTCTGCGCCCAGAGAGGTCAGCACTTTGAGCACGGCCGGGCGACCCTCATACTCGACCCGGTAGATTTGACTGGTCGGTCGATCCTCGGCCAGTTTTTCCTGCACCTGCAATCCCCAGCGCGCGCAGTAATGCTCGAGGTCATTGGCCATCAGTGCGCTCCTGATCGCGTGTGGTGTGCGTCCGATACTACTCCAAGCCCATGAAACGGCGTGGCTTTGTCGTCGGTTGCCTGCGGGAAATTCGGCTGTTCCGGCGGAGTTCTGCCACCAGACGTGCCGGTCCCGCCTCTAGGGGCCATGATACTGTGACAATCCGAATGTAGTGTGACTCACAACTCCAGACCTGTGGGGCATGGCATGACGCTCGACAAGCAAGAGCAAAATGAACACTGGCGTCACGTCTACCGGAGTTTCCGGGTTCAGATTGAAGCCGGCGAACTGCAACCCGGAGATGCGCTGCCGACGCTGTCGAGACTGGCCGACCTCCACGGGCTCACGGCGCACGGGGCGCGCAAGGTCATGGCCCGCCTGCGCAACGAGGGACGCGTCGAGAGCTGGCAGGGCGTGGGCCACCGCGTCTCTGAGAAACGGGTCACGTACAGAATCGACAACCGCCCCCAGTTCAACTCGAACCTCGCGCGGCTCGGTCAACGGGGCGATACCCAATTGCTTGCCACCCGAACGATCGGTCTGCCCACCCGTTTTTCCGACGCCATGGGCCTTCCGCCGGGCACGCGCATGATCCAGACCGAGGTCTTGCGGTTCGCGGATGGCCGACCGCTTGTCCTCGCCCAGAATTTCTTCCCGGCAGACCGGTTCGGTGGCATCGAGGTCGTGCTGTCGCAAACCCAAAGTGTCTCCAAGGCGCTGGCCACTTACGGTGTGACCGTG
>JBCBKU010000043.1:0-6031 GCA_038521345.1 Pseudomonadota bacterium
CGTTACACTGGGTTTCATCGGAACACTAATTGTTCTGCGCCCCGGTCTTGGCGCGGTACATCCCGCAGCGTTTCTCGTGGTGCTTGCTGCCTTGCTTTTTGCGTTGCGCCAGATTGTAAGCCGGGTTCTTGGAGCTACAGACCGGACCGGAACCACCGTTGTCTACACCGCCCTCGCCGGGTCGGCGATCTTGTCATTACCTCTCCCGTTCATCTGGGTCTGGCCGTCCGAGCCGATGCAGTGGGCTCTCCTTGCCAGCATCGCCGTCCTTGCCGCAGTCGCCGAGATCTGTGTGATCAAGGCATTGGAACTCGCGCTCGCTGTCGTTGTAGCACCCGTTCAATACACGTTGATTGTGTGGGGCACGCTCTATGGTGTCCTCGTATTCGGTGACTTCCCGGACGGCTGGACGTGGATCGGAACGGCTATCATTGTGGCGACCGGGCTTTATACCTTGCACCGGGAGCGCATGGCAGGACGTCGATCGCGAGCGGTCACTTCTGCAGTGCTGAAACGAACCCCAAAGGCGTAAGTATCTAAAAAGAAAAACTTTTCTATGATTGCCCCAATTTCCTATACCTTTCCCAGTGAAAGCCCGCCCCATTACGCGACAATCCGCGATCGAACTCGTAACAGTGGCTTGACTTCAGTGGCCTTTCTTGAAGCCGACCGTCTCGTCGCGGCGGACTTCAATGAGAAGCGGATTTACCTCGCGGCTCTCCGGCATGATGAACTGGCGCAGCTCGACACAAAAGCCACCGTGATTGCAGACGGTACACCGGTACAGACAGACCTTATGGATGCGGCTGGCGACCAGGTGGTAGTGTCAAACTTCTATCAGGGAACGGCCAGTCTCTACCGCGTCGAGGGTGATCGGATTCGTTTCGAGGACGAGATTGATGTGGTGCCGTACCGGGGTCTGCATGGTGTACGATTTCTCCCCTCAGATCCAAGCTTGCTCTGGTTGGCCTTCTGTGGGGCACATAACCGATGCCACTTAGTCGTCGATCTCAGGACTCGCACTGTACTTCATGAATTCGAGACTGATCAGCAATGCCAAGACATCGCATTTACCCGTGGCTTCGCGATTGTCTTTGCACGCACCAACCACATCATGGCGGGTACAAAACGCGTGCGGCGGTTCAGTCGCAAATGGCGTATGTTCGCGACCGCCTATATCTACCGGTTGCCTAACGACCTGCGCTCGGCTTCACCGGTTCTCGTGGGGCGTTGGAAGGGGCGTGGCCATATCGACGGGGCGAAGGCGGCGGGCGATACGATTTACGCCGCCAACCAATATCTCGACCGGATCGATGTATTTGACGTGACCGCTGAAGGTCGGCTCCGTCTGGTGCGAAAGTTAGGAAACATGCAGATGCCGCATGGCCTCGACGTCCATGACGGGCGTCTCGCCGTTACAAACTACGGCGACCAGACCCTACGGCTTCTCAGTCTCTAACGCTGCTCTTCGAGCCGGTCCGTAGCGGGGGGCGGAGTTCGGGACATAGCCATGAGCAAGTCCATGACCTCTGCGGGCATTTCATAACTTGCTGCGGCGAGCGAAGGGCCAAGCTGCGCGACTGACCGGGCCCCGATGAGGGGGCAAGTGACATCCGGGTTCGCCATCACCCAAGCCACCGCAAGTGTCATGGGGTCCACGCCCTCCTCGAGCGCAAGGGCCGCAAAGGCCGCTGCTGTCTCATGGAACCAAGGATCGTCATAACGCTTCTGGTATTCGGTGTTGACGGAAAACCGCCCTGCGCCCCCACCAGCATACTTGTTGGTCAACAATCCTCCGGCCGCGGGGCCGTAGGACATTACGGCGAGGTCCATTTGCCGGGCCAATGGCAGGATCTCCACTTCAACCTGCCGTTTTATCAGATTGTACATGGGCTGCAGCACCTCGAAAGGCGCGAGTCCCTCCTTCGCCGCAATTCCGTTGGCCATCGCGATTTGCCATGCGGCATAGTTTGAGCAACCGAGATAGGCGATCATTCCCGCCGCTCTCAGATCCTCGAGCGCGCGCAGCGTTTCCTCTAGGGGCGTAGCCGCATCCCAGCGATGGACGAAATAGAGATCGATCCGTTCGACGCCGAGGCGTCGCAGAGACGCCTCGCAGGACGCCCGTATTCCGCGCCGGGTCGCACCCTTGATTGCGCCCATCCCACACTTGGAAGTGATGAACACCTCATCGCGGTGATCTTTGATCAGCCGTCCGAGTATACGTTCGCTTTCGCCGCCCGCGTAGACATCGGCGCAATCGAAAAAGTCGATGCCCGCATCCCGGCAGGCCCCATAGATCTCGGCGCTCTCGGTTTCATCCGCACCGTTCCCGAACGTCATAGTTCCAAAGCATAGCTCCGAAACTGGGACCCCTGTCCGTCCCAATCGCACCTTGTCCATCCGCATCCTCCCAATCGGTTTTCACAAGAGCTAGCGGAATTCACATGACGAGGGGAGGCCCGTTGTCGAAACGTTTCCCGAGCCGTCGCCGCGCAGCCATTGACCTAACCGAAGAAGCCCGGACCCGTTGCCCGGCCTCGGCAACTCCGGCTAGCCTGCCACCGTGTCCAATGGACGTCTGAGACACGTGGCACAGATCCAGGCCTCAAGGTTTCAAAGCCGCATGACTATTCGTCCGTCGATGCCGCCTACCTTCATCCGTTCGAAAATGGCGTTGATGTTGTCCAGTTCGTCCCAGTCAAAATGCGAGGCCACCTTGCCTTCGCCCGCAAAAGCCAGAGCCTCCTGCAAGTCAAGCCGTGTCCCGACAATCGATCCTCGGACGGTGATCCGTTTCAGCACCACCTCGAAGATGGGCAAAGGAAAGTCCCCCGGCGGCAAACCAACCAGCGACATTGTGCCGTGGCGCCGCAGCATTCCAATTGCCTGCCGGAATGCATCGGTGGAAACCGCGGTAACAAGTGCACCCTGGACACCGCCCACGAGCCGCTGGGCTTCGTCGGCCACGTCGACCACGGCGGCGTTCAGTGTGATATCTGCGCCCAGTTCTTTCGCGAGCGCCAGCTTGTCCTCGGCCACGTCGACTGCAAGGACGTGCATGCCCATGGCCTTGGCGTATTGCACCGCCATGTGCCCAAGGCCGCCAATTCCCGAGATGGCCACATAACCACCGGGCTTGACCTCAGTTTCCTTCAGACCCTTGTAGACGGTAACACCTGCGCAAAGGACTGGGGCCGCCGCTCCGAATTCAAGTCCGTCGGGCAGCCGTCCGACGTAGTTGGCATCTGCGCGGACATACTCTGCATAGCCCCCGTCAACCGTATAGCCGGTCATCTGCTGGCTTTCGCAAAGCGTTTCCCACCCCCCGACACAATGCTCGCAATGCCCGCAGGCGGTGTGTAGCCACGGCATCCCGACCCGGTCGCCTTCTTTCAGGAAGTCCACTCCAGCCCCGAGCTTAACCACTTCACCGACACCCTCATGACCGGGGATGAATGGCGGTTCGGGCTTTACCGGCCAGTCTCCGTTCGCGGCGTGGAGATCCGTGTGGCAGACACCCGAGGCGCGCACACGCACCAAGATCTGGCCACGACCGATCTCGGGAACAGGCACTTCGCGGATATCCAGCGGATCGCCGAGCTTCGTGACCACTGCCGCCTTCATCATTTTCGCCATGGCATCCTCCTATCGACCACACAAAACCCTCACATCGGGCAATCAACTGATAGGCGTGGCCGCAGGCGTTCTGCATTGATCTGGGTCATCCGCACTGGTCAGACTACCTTGGCATTTGCCTTCTTCACTTGCGCCGCCTCGCTGCCGGAGGGCGCAATCTCTACTTCAGCCTTTCATGTCGCTTCTCGGAACGCGCTTCTCCCCCGGGACCATCGAAGGTAAAGGTGCGCAAGAAGTCTCGATATTGGCCACGCCTAGGTTTCGCCCGCACAGAGACGCGATCTGGCCGCATCGATCGGCTCTGTTAAAGATGACCGCAACTCCACCGGCACTTGCTGATGAGAATCGTTGAGGACACACCCAACCGGCTCGTTTTGACCAACTCACCTTGGTTCCACGCAACATTGTTTGCACTCGCAGTGGTCGGAGGCATTTGCATTCTGCTGTTCGGGTTGGACAAAGATCCCATCGCACCGGTCATTGGCGTGATGTTTATTGCAGTTGGCCTCTTCTTTCTGGCGTTGGTTCACCGGCTCCGACTGACACTCGATCGAACACGCAACACGGCGGAAATCCTTCAGAGCCGATGGAGGATGGAAGACGTGAAGATCGTACCGCTGTCGGATGTGAAAGAGGTCGCTGTCGACGGAGACGACGAAGCACAATCCCTGATGATCGTCTGTCGGGATGGCACCACACATCCCCTGATGCAGTACCATTACACCGGTGGTGACCATGATATCGTGCGCAACCGCCTGAACGCCTGGCTCGCCGAAACGCGTTGAGTCACCTCAGGCTGAGGTGATCGCCACTCCGACCTCTCGACAACCCCCCGAAACCCCTCCATATCCTCGGCCATGGTCGAACTCTCCAACATCCGCAACTTTTCCATCGTCGCCCATATCGATCACGGAAAATCGACCCTGGCCGACCGCTTGATTCAGCTCACAGGGACCGTGGCCGAACGCGACATGCAGGAACAACTGCTCGACTCGATGGATATCGAGCGCGAGCGCGGCATAACGATCAAGGCCAACACGGTGCGGATCGAATACCCTGCCAAAGACGGGCAGACCTACATCCTGAACCTAATCGATACGCCGGGCCACGTGGACTTCGCTTACGAAGTCAGCCGCTCCATGCAGGCGGTTGAGGGCTCGCTTCTTGTCGTGGATGCCACCCAAGGGGTCGAGGCCCAGACGCTCGCCAATGTCTACCAGGCGATCGACGCGGATCATGAAATCGTCCCCGTCCTGAACAAGATCGATCTTCCCGCTACGGATATTGATCGCGTCAGTGAGCAGATCGAGGACGTCATCGGCATCGATGCGACGGATGCATTGCAGATCTCGGCGAAGACCGGAGTGGGTATCCCCGACGTGCTCGAGGCAATCGTCACGCGTCTACCCGCCCCGACAGGTGATCCCGACGCCCGGTTGAAGGCCATGCTGGTCGACAGCTGGTACGATCCTTATCTGGGCGTCGTCGTCCTGATTCGGGTTATCGACGGCCGCATCAAGAAAGGCGACCGCATCAAGATGATGCAGACCGGCGCCACCTACGGGATCGACAAGCTCGCCGTGCTGCGCCCCGCCATGCAGGATATCGCCTCGCTCGGCCCCGGCGAAATCGGAATCCTCACGGCGTCGATCAAGCAGGTCCGGGACACAAAGGTCGGCGACACGATCACGCATGAGAAGAAGGGAACCGACCAGCCACTGCCCGGCTTCGCCCCATCCGTGCCGGTGGTCTTCTGCGGCCTCTTCCCCGTAGACAACGCCCAGTTCGAGGATCTGCGCGACGCCATTGAGAAACTCGCGCTGAACGACGCCTCCTTCAGTTTCGAGATGGAGACATCTGCCGCCCTTGGCTTCGGCTTCCGCTGCGGTTTCCTCGGGCTTCTCCACCTCGAAGTCATCCGCGACCGGATCGAGCGCGAATACGGGATCGAACTGATCACCACCGCGCCGTCGGTGGTCTACCACGTCTATCTTCGCGACGGGACCATGGTTGAATTGCACAACCCCGCCGACATGCCCGATCCCGCGACCATCGACCGGATCGAGGAACCACGGATCAAGGCCACGATCCTCGTGCCTGACGAATATCTGGGCGATGTCCTGAAGCTTTGCCAGGACCGGCGCGGCATCCAGCTCGACCTGACCTATGCAGGCTCACGCGCTATGGCCGTCTACGACCTGCCCCTGAACGAGGTCGTCTTTGATTTCTACGACCGGCTCAAATCCGTGACCAAGGGTTATGCAAGCTTCGACTACCAGCTGACCGGCTACCGCGAGGACGCGCTCGTCAAGATGTCCGTCCTGGTGAACGAGGAGCCGGTGGACGCGCTTTCGATGATGGTCCACCGCGACCGGGCCGAACAACGCGGCCG
>JBCBKU010000044.1:0-5032 GCA_038521345.1 Pseudomonadota bacterium
GTCGCTTTGACATGCGGCAAATCGTTCGGCCTTGCCTGTCGCAAAACAGCCACAACTTTGCTATTTATGCGAGGCGGGTGCAGCGAACGATAAGAACCAAACCTGGGAGGCCACGATGACCGAAACTGCCAAAGACACTAAGGTTCTTGCTCAAGACGAAATCGACGCCATCGTCACGCGTCTGATGGCGGATCCGGCGCGATGGGACGAGGTGCGGGCGCTGTTGGACCGTGGCCAAGGTGCTCGGGATTTGGCGTCGGTCACGTCGATCCGGCCGAAACCCGCGGTCTCGACCGAGGCGATCGATTCCGACCCTGATGAGTACTGGGACAACGTTCCCGTCTAGTGATGTCACGAACGGCCATCGCGGTCCGTACTAGGTCAGGAAAATCCCCACGATGACCGCCATCAGGCCAAGGGCCGATACCGCGAGTGCGGCCAGATTGACGGCCACCACTTTCTGGAGCCGGGCCTTCATGACGTCGTCGTCGAGGTCGGCGCGCCGTACACGCATCACATAAACGATGCACCAGATCAGCCCCGCGATCCCCATCAGTGTCAGCGCGGCGCCCCCCCAAACAAGTGCTTCCATCGTTGCTTCTCCGGTTCCGTGTCGCGATCCGTTCGAACCGGCGGGTAGAGACTTGGCGCTCCGGGCGCAAGGTCCCGCCGTGCCAAGGTGCGAATCGCTTGCCGGTCCTGCGGCAGGCGGCTAGGGACGAGGGCTTCCGAGCCTGTTCCTGCAATGTGAGGTGCCATGAGCGATAACGATACCGTGACCAACCCAGCCGAGGCCCAGACCGATCCGGAAGGGGCCACTTACCGCGTCGCGGCGGACGAACTGCGGCAGTTCATCGAACGGTTCGAACGGCTCGAGGCGGAAAAGCAGGACATCGCCGACCAGCAAAAGGAAGTCATGGCCGAGGCCAAGGGGCGCGGATACGACACCAAGGTCATGCGCAAGCTGATCGCCATCCGCAAACGCGACAAAGAGGATCTGGCCGAGGAAGAGGCCGTTCTGGATCTCTACCGTCAGGCACTGGGGATGTAGGGGGCGTCAGGGCAGCAGGACGTCGACACCTCGGATCGAACGGATCCGCTCTACGTCCGCGTCATAGGCCGCCGCCACGTTTTCAACGTCGTTCTCGGTCCATCCCGGCAGGTCGATCTCGTCTTCCATCGCTTCAGGCTCGGCATACTTGTCGAGAAACGCGGCCAACACGCGGCGATGGGCCGAGGCCGTGGCGGGCGGGTGTTCGACAAGAAAAGAGGCAAGGCGTTTCTTTCCCTCTTTCGAGAGAACCTGAGCGGCCACATCAAGCGCACCGGCCACGGGTGCGCCGGGGGCCAATCCGCCAATGCGCCGAATGATGTCGGGCCAGATCAGCGGCGTATCCTCATTGCACCAGATGAGGATGGGCGCATCCGGCGCTGCCGAACGAAGCCGCGTGACATAATCGCTCCAGAGCGGGTCGGTGGGTGTCAGCCCACCAAGGAAATCCGGGAAGTCCTGCGAATCCTGCGCCCGTTTCTTGTAGAGTGCCGCCAGTAGCCCGGCGGGATCCCTCAGCCCGAGCGCGAAGGCCACTGTGGTTTCCGGAAAAAGCGCCCGCAACCAGCCAGCCTTGAAGGCCTTGGGATAGAATTGCCCGTCTTCCACGGCCTTCGACGCCATGGAAATGAAGCTCTCGTTCGAGAGGATGACCCGCCGCGTCGTATCGGTGATCCCCATGAGGTCCCGGAACATGTGCGCGGTCTCGGCGTCCGGCGCCGCACCCCGAAGCCGCGCCACCGCCTCACCAAGCGGGCGGCGATAGGCCGCCGGATCGGGGACCGCAACGCCCAGCTCCGCCAGTGGCTCGCGGTTCCGCCGCAGCGTCTTGATCAGAAGTTCGCGGTCGGTGAAATGCGCGCCGATATGGAAGACGACGTCCATGAACTGTGCGGACCCCCGGGTTTGCGCGGCGCAGTGGCGCCGACATTGTCGTTACCCGGTGTCCGGGTCGGGGTCAAAGCCCTTGCCCTTGGCCGCCGGCTTCGCGTAAACCGCGCGTCGTGCCCCTATAGCTCAGCTGGTAGAGCAACTGATTTGTAATCAGTGGGTCCGCGGTTCGAGTCCGTGTGGGGGCACCATCACAACAGGTAAACCGGAAAAACCCTAACATGGCGTTGGGCAAACCGGTGCGACAGCGAGTTGTGAAGCCGTTGATTGGTCGGGCCGGAAGCGGTCGGTGTGGCACCCGGCGAAGGTCGCGACCACGCCCGCCACGGAGACGGGCGCGGCGCAAGGCACTTAGTTCAGACGGCGGAAAGTGACCAATACTTCGCCGCTGCTCACATAGGCGTGCCGGTCCCGTCCTTCGTTTTCGCCCAGATCGAACCTTTGCATCGGGACGGATACCTCGTCCGAGTGCGCCAGATCGACAATGCCCATGACGTAATTGTCGGGTTCGTTCTGCGTGCTGACCATGGACATGAAGCGCACCACGCCAGCCTCTGTCTCCATGGTGAAGCTGCCGGTATTGCCGGGCAAGGTGCGGCCGGGAAGACTGCCGACCTTGTCAGGCCCGTTGCCGATGATGGCCTCCGGGCCGATATTCCCGGCAAGAAAGTAGGGCAGGCCCTGCAATGCCAGCGCGCGCGCCTCGTATGTCAACGATCCGGTTTCGTCGAAGAAATGAGAATCGTGTTCCACGGGGGCAAGCACAAACTGCGTGACGTATTCTTCCGAAAGTGTGTTCTGCACGGTGACTTCCCAAGTGTCGGCTTGGGATTCGGTTGCAGGGACGGCCAGTGCCGTTGCGGCAAATAGGGCCGCAATATACTGAATTTTCATCTGTTTCTCCATGTCGGGGCTGATCGACTACGATAGAGATCGGTTACCAGCCTAATCCGGTCACGGCCAAATCACAGATCGGCAGGACGGGCGTGATCACCACGCCCGCCTTCAATGCTCAGAAGAGTCTTTCCGATCCTTGCAGGGCTTGGTTTCCAACGGGCCGGTTGTCGGTCAGCCTGCGAGATACGTCCGGAACCACGCCACCATACGCTCTTCCGCAAGCATGGCTGCCGCCTCGTCATAGCGCGGTGTGGTGTCGTTGTGGAAACCGTGGTTCACGCCAGGATAGATATGCGCCTCATAGATCTTGTCGTTGGCCTCCATCGCCTTTTGGAAGGGCGGCCACATCGCGTTGATGCGCCGATCAAGCGCGGCAAGCTGGATCATCAGCGGCGCTTCGATGCCGGGCACCTGGTCGGCGTCCGGGAACGAGCCGTAAAAGGGAACGCCCGCCGCCATCTCTGGGTAGGCCGCCGCCAACCTGCTGACAACACCGCCGCCATAGCAAAAGCCGGTCGCGCCGACCTTGCCGTTTGTACCGTCCAGCGCCTGCAGGTACTCAAATCCGGCAAAGAAGTCATTGAGAAGTGCGCCTTGATCCAGGGTGCGCTGCATCGTGCGGCCTTCGTCGTCGGTCCCGGGATACCCTCCGAGCGACGACAAACCGTCCGGTCCCATGGCGATGAAACCGGCCTTTGCGAGGCGCCGCACCACGTCGCGAATATAGGGATTCAGCCCCCGGTTTTCGTGGACCACGAGCACGGCCGCAGGCGGCCTGTCGGGGTTAATCTCGGCTGGCCGCACAAGGTATGCTGTGATGTCTCCGGTCCCGTTCGGGCTCGCGTAAACGATGTCCTCGCCTTCGATCTCCGGATCGTCCGCGGCAACTTGTTGGGCCAACGCGTAGTTCGGGGAAAGCGTGCTCAGGATAGCAGCGGCGGTCAGACCCCCGACCGCCCATTTGCCCGCGCGATCGAGAAACTCTCGTTTCGAGATCTTGCCATGGGCATAATAGTCATAAAGGTCCAATAGATCTTGGTCGAAATCGGCAGCCGTCAGGCGGCGCACGGGTGTTTGATCGTTCATTTCAAATTCTCCCGATTTAGAAGAAACAAGTAGCCGTTCTCGGGCTGCCGGCCAGATCTCAGCGGAAAGCTCTTGCGTAATTTCGCGCTTGTTCTGGAAAACATGCGAAAATACTCCGGGCTCACTATTCGTTGAACGACCGCCGGAGCGATCTGATCCAGAGATCCGGTGTGCCGGTGCCCTGCGCGGGCGGGGTCGGTCGACAGGGACAGGTGGGCAAGCCGCTTCAACCGGTGCCGTGCGGGCAGGGAACGGCAAACCTTCATCCCCGGCGCCTATCCCGCTATCACTGGGCATCCGTTACTATGGAAGGTAGTTCCCTCTGATGTTTCCCCGATACCACGCCCCTTTCGGCGGACGCGTCCCGGGCTTGGCCCCGAACCCAAGGCCGTTCGGGTGCCACGGCCAACGCGGTTTGGGGGCCTGATCGCCATGCGGCTTCTGGCGGTTGGCGAATGCATGGCCGAACTCTCGCCAAGCGAAACAGCAGGCCATTACCGCCTCGGGTTCGCGGGCGATACGTTCAACACGGCCTGGTATGCCGCCCGGTTGTTACCCGCGGGCTCGGTCGCCTATTTTACCCGGCTGGGCGATGATCCCGCGTCGGCGGATCTGAGGCGCTTTGCCGAGGCCGGCCAAATCGACACCCGTCATATCAGTACCGAGGTTGGCGGCACGCTCGGGCTCTACATGATCACGCTGAAAGACGGCGAGCGGAGCTTTACCTATTGGCGCGGACAATCGGCGGCACGACACCTCGCCGATGATCCGGCCGCGCTTGCAGCCGCCATGGCCGAGGCGGAGATCGTGTATGTCTCAGGGATCACCATGGCCATTCTCGCCCCCGCCGCCCGGGACGCGCTCCTTGGCGAACTCGAGACGGCGCGTGCGGCAGGCCGGACCATCGCCTTCGATCCCAATCTCAGACCGCGGCTCTGGTCCAATCCGGACGACATGCGGGCCGAGGTGATGCGGACCGCCGCGCTTTGCCATCTGGCTTTGCCCTCGTTCGAGGACGAGGCGGAGTGGTTTGGAGATGCGGATCCGGTGGCAACGGCCGCGCGCTACCGCGCGGCGGGGGCCGAAGCGGTGATCGTGAAGAACGGG
>JBCBKU010000045.1:0-3321 GCA_038521345.1 Pseudomonadota bacterium
CTCGAAACGTTTGATCTTGCTCACAGAACCCAGATCTCATCGGACTTTGCCCTGATGATCTCGCCGGAACTCGGCACGGCCTACATGTCACAACTTGCCTTGGCTCTTCGGGCCAGCATTGATGCCGACCTGATCTTTATCGCGCGTCCAGACGGTCATCCTGTCCGGCACTTGTCCGCGCTGGTCGTCCACGAAGATGGCACACCCAGTGAGCGTTTCAGTTACGAAGCCGCCGAAACACCGTGTCGGGAGGTCTATGATGGGCAAGCGGTCTCGATCCCGTGTGCCGTCGCCCGCGCCTTCCCGGCGGAAGCTGGCTATGAAGGCTATCTCGGGATGCCGATCAACGGACCCAATGACGAGGTCATCGGCCATATCGCTGTTTTGTCGCGGAACCCAATACCCGACCCTTCGGCCGCGCTTGAAACACTGAAGCTCGCCGCACGCCGCATCGAATTGGACGAACATGCCAAAATCGACGCCGCCGAGCGCGAATGCCTCATCCGTGAGCTTCAGGACCAAGGCGCTCGTCTTGAACGGCGCCATCGCGAGTTGCATGCTGCCAACGAATTCAAGACGCGTCTCTTGGGCATGATCGCCCACGACTTGCGCAACCCCCTCACCGCGATCCTGAGCCAAGTTGAACTGCTCGAGAAACTGATTGCCCGCGATTCAAGCGATCAGGACAGGTTGCTGGGGCGTTGCCAAAAGATCTCTGCCACAGCGGACCTGATGTCCGGTCTGATTACCCGGACACTGGACCAAGTTCGAAGCGATACCAAGAGCTTGACGCCCGAGCCGCGGCGCACGGATCTCCGCACGTTGGTGCAGAACGTGGCGGACCTCAACATTGAACGGGCCATGCACAAGGGGATCACGTTGGATGTGACGCCCTCAGAGATCCGATATGTGCATGTCGACCCCGACCTTCTTCTCGAAGCACTCGATAACCTCGTGAATAACGCCGTCAAATACACGCAAAAGGGCGGAAGCGTGTCCCTTTCTGTTTCAAAAAACCGGGACATTCTGGCATTTAGAATCGCCGACACCGGACAGGGTCTGAGCCCGTCCGATTTGAGATGCCTGTTCCAGAGGTTCCAGACGGTTTCCTCGAAGCCCACCGATGGCGAGGTGTCCCTCGGCCTTGGGCTTGCCAATGTCGAAGAGATTGTTTCGGCGCTGGGTGGAACTGTCAGCGCGGAAAGCGATGGCAAAGGCAAGGGATCGACATTCCGGATCCTCCTGCCGTTCCATCCCGCCAAGTCGTATACCATCCATGCAATGCAAGGTTCCGCCGAGTGACCGGGGGCCGCCGGATCGGTGCTGAAAGTGCAGCGCCAGATCGCCTTGGCCCGAAGAATGGATTGCTCATCTTTGTTCTGTGCTCTCGCCACGCCGGATCTCTGCAGAGCGTGCCCATCGCATCTCAGAATCTCTCGCGCTCGGTCACTGCGCTGCCATCGCGTAGCGTGTCAGGAGGGTGGGTGACGACGCGCGCGCCGGCCTCAAGCCCGCTGACCACCAAAGCCATCCGCCCGTCGCGTTCCGCGATCTCTATCTTTGTCCGCTGTGCTATCGATCCTTCGGTGACAACGAAGGTGAACCAGGCGTCATCAGTCCGGAAGACCGCGCTGAGCGGCACCAGAAGAACATCTTCTGCCTCCCATTCGACGACGCGCGCGAAGACGGAAAACCCATGACCCAACCCTTCCCAATCGTCTTTGGGGGAGTTGATGTCTATCAGCAAATCGACCCGTTGCTCTTCGATCCCCAGGGCTGACACGACCTTGCGCGCTGTCGGTTCAATCCGCCGAACGACCCCCGCGAGGGGTTCGGCACCCCCCCAACGCTCCAGAATTGCATCCGCGCCTTCGTGAAGCCGCGTGGCATCAGTGGATAACAGGTCAACCACAACTTCCAGATCGTGCGGATCGCCGATCACCGCGAGGTTCTCACCCGCCAGAACCGGCCGCGCGCTGACATTCACTTGGGTCAAGACGACACCATCCGCAGGCGCGGTCAGATGCACGCAGCAAACGCCAGACTGATCTCCGACATCCGGTTCCTGCAACACCGCCTCGGCGCGTTCCTTGGCGGCCAAGGCCATCGACAAGCGCGCCTCTGCCGACACAAATTCGGCTTCGGAGATGGCCAGACGGTTGGCCGCGTCTTCAACGCGTGTCGGCGTCGCCGCCCCTGACCCAACCAAAGCCTGCGAGCGGGCGAGTTGGCTCTTGGCATACGTCACATTGGCTTCGGTACGACTGATCTCGGCAAGCGCGAAGGCAATCTGTGCCTCGGCATCGTTGAGCACCGCAAGCGCTTCGGCGCGGCTTCGCGTATCCAGCAAGGGGGCCGTTGCCGGTTCAATACTGGCCAAGACCGTCTCGCCGAGAACCACGGCATCTCCCACATCAAGTGGCATACGCTTCAATGTCCCCGAAATCGGGGCGTCGATATCATATCTTTCCCGCACTCTTGTCTCGCCTTCCGCATCGACGGTGACGCGAAGGTCGCCCAGCGCGACCTCGGCAATGTCCACCGGGATCGGATCTTCCCTGAAGGCGGTGACGACAAGTCCCGCCACGAGGGCCAGACCAAGACCGGAAAGAATGATGGTGCGCGGGCTCAGGGACATGGGTTCACTCTCTCGTTTTCATCACGGCGATCAGATCAAGCTGACCAAGCCGCCTTGCGACAATGAGGGTCGAAATCGCCGCCGCCGTCAGGACGATGAGGCTGGCGCGGGCATAGGTGGCGCGATCAAGCACCAAGGGAATGGCGTAAAGATCCGACGAAAAGCCTTCCGTCATCCAGCGCGCAACTTCGGTGCCGAACCACCAGCCCAAGGGCTGCGCCAGCACCGCAAGGATCATCACCTCGCCGACCAGCACCTTGCTGACGTCAAACTTCGAGAAGCCGAGGATCCGCAAGGACGCCAGTTCGCGCGCCCGCTCAGACAACTGAATGCGTGCGGCGTTGTAGCACACGCCGATGGTGATGATGCTGCCCAGGACAGCGTAGATGGTCGTGACCACCAGGATGTTCTGACTGATGGTGTCGACAAAGCTCATCCGGTTTTCGGTCATGTCAATGGTGCCCATCACACCCGGCAGGTCGGTCACGCGTGCGTCAAAAGCTGTCGGATCGAAGGGATCGGCCAGAGTCACGTTGACCGTCGACATACGGGGTGACTGGCGAAACAGCGCGTTGAGATGGGCGTGGCTCAAATACGCGCCCAAGCCAAAATACTGGGTGACGACTCCGGAGACCGGGATGTCGAAAGTTTCGCGCAGACCGGACTCGAATGTCGTGGTCACG
>JBCBKU010000046.1:0-2133 GCA_038521345.1 Pseudomonadota bacterium
GTAGACGGCGGCTTCGACGTAGAAATCGGCGACCTCGACCTCGGCCAGGATGCGGTCATCCTCGACCGTCAGGTACTGCAGCACCGTCGTCAGCGTCGTGCTGGCGATGTCGTACCGAAAGCGGCCGTTCTCCGGCGCCCCGCGCCGCTTCGAGGCATTGAGCGGCAGCAGCGCAAAGCACCGCGCATCGAAAGCTCCGCGCTCATCCAGAAAGCGCGACAGATTGACGAATTGGTCTTCGATCAACGCTCTGGCGGGCCGCGGCTTTGGATTGGCGGCGGAGATCAACTGGATCCGATGCTCCACCGCAGCACCCGCGGCAATCGTCTCGTAGACCGAGATTCTGACCGGCCCGAGCCGTGCGAACGCGTCCCCTTTGGGCGTGAAGATTAGCCTTGTGGCAAAGACGTCTCGGTTGCCGCCGTTGTACAGATCAAAGACCCCAGCCTTCCGCGTGCTGAAGTCCCGCGTATCGAAGCTCATCTGGAAGATGCTTGGCTGCGGCTTCGGCCAGATAAAGGAATAGGCTTGCGGCGCCAGCGCAATCCCGGCTGAGACCAGCGACAGGACCGTCACCAGGCCGCCCACGACGGTGAGGAAGCGAAGAAAAAAGCGCGACCAAGGGTTCTGCCGGGTCCCGCAATGCGGACATACCGTGGCGCGGGCATCAATGTGTTCGAAACAGGCAATGCAGGCGCGAACCGCGTCAGCGGCATCCAAGTCTTTGTTCATCGTCTCGCACGAAATTGTTGTCGGCCCCGCCACGAACAGAGAACAACGCACGGGACTTCGCAAGCCCGTGATGGCCGTAGCGCCGACCGTTCCATGACGTGTCACTTCCAAGGGCAGATCGGGGCGTGCTGAGGTGTCAGGTTGCGGACGCCGACCCTCGTCTGCGCGCCCAGACCGCGGCGCCGAGTAACCCGCCGATCATCATCACGCCGCTCGCCGGTAGCGGCACGATGTTGAGCTCGTAGCTCCCCGCCAAAACGCCACCACCGCATCCAAATCCGCTGCATGGCGCAAAGTTCCACTGCCGGATGACGCGCATACCGGTGATCGATGTCCCAAACTGAAGAACCTCCGTCGAAACGTTGGAAAAGCGCTCTATCGGCACAGGGGACAGAGTCCCGAACATACCCTCGCGATCCGGTAAGAACCTGAGTTGAAACCAGGACGGCGAGTCGTAGAGCACATCGTCCACGAGGATCGATCCGGACCGATACTCCAGCGTGACTGGATCGAAGGCCAAGCGGCCGAACCAATCTGGCCCGTTATCTCCCACGCCGTCCTGGGTCAGCGTTACCTCGACGAGGATCGCGGCCGGCGCCGGCGCGCCGAGGAGTGTCAGCGCGAGCGCCGCGCCAAGGATCGAGAATCGCTTCATGGAGGTCCCTTGATCCGGTCTTTTGTACCCGTTGGTACAGAAACGTCTATCACGCTAAATGCCCGCGTCTCAGTGAAATCGCCGCACTGACGCGATGGGTCGCATGCTTTGCCGAGAAACACCTCTTGGGGCGCTGCAGGCGCCAGCCGTGCCACGCTCGCACACGACGGAGCGTACGCAGGGGCTACCTACTGACGGGTCCGGGCCTATCCGCAGCAGGAGGGGGCGCTTGGTCCGCAGCACGCCGGCTGCCCCGTGTCGCGCGTGGCCTCGACCGCCGGTTTGCACTGGGCGTGGATCGCGCGCAGGCGAAGGGAGACGGCGCCGTCGACCATCTCGGGGGCCGCGGGGTCGAAGGTCCGCATGCCGGCGTTGCCATGGGCGAACTCGACGCGCAGCGCTCCGGCGCCGAGGCCGTCGACCAGCTCTACGCTGCGGCCGAGGATGGTGGCGAACTTGCCCGCGGTCATGTAATCCGCGCCCTGGCCGTCGAGGAGCTGCAGGATCGTCTCGGACCAGGCATCGGTACGCCCGCCGCAATCGACGCTGGTGATCGCGGCCCGCTTCAGCTCGGTGACATGGTAGCCCCGGCCGATCGGCCCCTCCTCGGTCGAGAACACCAGGGGCGCCTCGGCGGGCAGGGCACGGGTCGCGGCGAGCAGATCATCCAGGGTCATGCGGTTGCGCTCCATTTCAAGGGCTCTTAAAGCATCTCTACGGCGAGGCCAGAACCATTTCAAGAGGTG
>JBCBKU010000047.1:0-1143 GCA_038521345.1 Pseudomonadota bacterium
TCATGGCCGCATGCGGGCAGCTCAAATCTGCCACCGAGCGCGGTCGCAAATCCAAGGCCGAGATCGAGGCTAAGATCTAGTCGTCAGTTCCGCCTGGTCTGTGACGATCCCAGTCGGCTTTTTTCTTCCTGAACTTTTTTCCGGCTTCTCGCCGTGACGCCTGACCACGGGCGTTTCGAAATATCTCTTTTCTGAGTTTTTCCAACAGCTGGTTGTAAGCACCAGCGGACATATCACGTATCTCCGCCTTCGGTGGGTCTAAGTTCATTTGTGAGTCTTCGCTTTTCGCTTTTGATAGCCTCGGATAGATCCGCAACTTCCGACTGTAATTCGTCTATCTCTTCAATAAAATCAACTAGCGTTTGATCGGTTCGATCCAACTGTTTTAACGTCTTCAGGTTGCTCCAAGATGTCTGAAGGTTGCGAAGCTGGCGTGTAAGGTTCAGCACCAGCCGATACACTTCGTCCGTCAATTCCTCCGGTCGCGGATCGTCGATGAAAGATGCATGTGAGACGACGAGTTCGTCGAGTTCCTCCGTGCGACCATCTCGAAAGTCTTCGGCTGTTCCTTTGACAAGAACAATGTCGGTAACCAAGGGCTCCAGTTGAACCTCGATAATCTGCATGGTTTTAAACTGGTCGCGCAGCTTCGCGTTCTTCGTCTCTAACTTCGTCCGCTGGAAGTTCAGATCGTAGGTAACTCTGAACTTTCGAAGTTCCTCTCTTGTCTTTTCGTTTTCGTCTTGGTTGCGCCCGGACTCTACTTCTTGGGCCTGAAGTGTGCTACGATGCAACTGCACCGTGATAAACACTGAAATCAAAGTGCCGATCAGTGCCAGTGCTCCTCCTGACAAGCCACCCAGTAATGCTGCATATGCCTCTGTAGACATGGTTTTATCCAATATCTTGTGTGTATTTGTTCGCGATTCTATTGAAACCGAAGACGTTTGTGAATCGTGTCAAGTCAGGATTCATGAAAGATTCATGAATCCTGACGTTGTAAGCCTGTGAGGCGACATGGAGCAAAAATGACCGAAAAGGCCGTCACGGACAAAGGACAACCAATACCCAAGCGGCGCGCGCCAGCCAAGGGCACACGAAAGCGAAAGTCCTCTAAGGCGCGCCGCGGCCTGGTGGGATGGG
>JBCBKU010000048.1:0-921 GCA_038521345.1 Pseudomonadota bacterium
CTGAGTCGCCGCCGCAATGATAAAGACAGACAGCAGCAAACTATGGGGCACATAGTCAGAAGAGATCAAATCAACAAGATCCAACTCAGCCAGTGTCATCGCTGACACATTGCCAGAATGGGAGCCCCCCAGCACTAGATTTGGCGCGCCCATCAGCACCTGCATCTGATGCGCATGGGCCTCTTTTGCCGCCTCTAAAGTAGTGGGAAATTCTGAAATGTTAGCCCCTTCAGCGGCGGCCTGCTGCACATGCTCTACCGTGGCATCATCGTGGCTAGCCATTGCCAAAGCGTGATCGCTAGCAATTTCAACTAAGGCCTTACGGCTGGTAACCGCGTTGGCCTGCTGCGCGGCAATGCGATCGCGAATAAAGTCATCAATTTCATCCTCGGTCACGCCGTGCTTACCCATGTAGTACTGCCTAAACTTGTCGAGCTTGGCAAACTGCCGCTGCCCGGGCGTATGGTCCATCAAAGAAATCAGCGCTAGCAGCGGATGGGTCGCATAGGTGCTCACCACCGAAGCCACTTCCTCATAGGCCAGCTCACAGCGCAGATGTAGCCGGTGATCGATAGAAAACTTACCCGACCGCTGGCCCGACTCGATGCCATCGATCATCGCGCCAAATTCTGTCATGCGTAGAGAAGTCGGCGTCACATCACCCACCGCGATCGCATCACACACTGTGGTAATGCCAGCAGCAGCCAAGTCCCGGTCGTGGTGCGTCGTCGCAGCAGCAATGGGCCAGCGAACCCCCGGCCTAGGCGACAGGCAGCGCTCCAAATTATCGGTATGCAGCTCCACCAGCCCCGGTAGCAAATAGTCGCCGTCCCCATCTTGGCCAGTGCCAACAACACCGGGCTGAATATCCGCGATTCGGCCCTCTTCAACAACCAGCGTGCCAAGTACCTCTTGGTCTGG
>JBCBKU010000049.1:0-699 GCA_038521345.1 Pseudomonadota bacterium
CGCTGATCCACAGCTTCGGCCCCCATACGCTTAAAGGCTTTCAGGTCTGGATCGAGCAGACCGGCGGCGCGGCGCGCTGAGGGCCCTCCGCTGTCAGAGCACGCCGTACTCCGCAACGGTCGCGGCGAGGCGGTCGGGCAGGTCGATCACCGGCCCGTCATAGCCGCGGAGCAGATCGCGGGGCGCGTCCTCGCCCGTCAGATAGCGCCAGCCTTGGAAGGCGCGTCGGGGATGGGGCTCGGTCGCGATCAGCTTCGGCTCGAGCACGAGGTCGTAGCGCCGGATCCCGTCGGGGCCGTCCAGCGGCTCGATCGCGGCCAGGACCTGGCGGGCGCGGATGACGCCGCGGAACACCCAGTAGAGCGAGCCGCCGGCCAGAAGCTCCGCCTCGCGGGTCGGGCGCATGCGGGTGGTGTGGCGCGGGCGGGGGTCGACGCCGCGGGCGGCGCGCTCTGCGGCGCGGGCGGTTTGCCAGGCGGCGAGATCGCGCGGCGTCTCCGCGCCGACGCACAGCTTCACCAGGTTCAGACCTTCCGCCGCTTCGGCCCGTCCGACGGGTTTGCCCAGGTTCGCGCGTTTCGACATAGTCCGCTCGCGTCTCAGAAAGAGTCGTTCACAACAGCTAGCACGTCCGACATCCCTGTCGTCACCTATATCTAGAGAATTCTTGTGAGCACAGCGCAAATTGTAGGAATTTTG
>JBCBKU010000050.1:0-667 GCA_038521345.1 Pseudomonadota bacterium
CTCGATCTGCAGCGCGGCGCCACGGTGCTCGACTTCGCCTACCGGGTGCACACCAACGTGGGGCACCGCTGCCGTGGCGCGAAGATCGACGACCATATCGTCCCGCTCGATCGCAAGCTCGAAAACGGTGACCGGGTGGAAGTACTCACGAAAAAGCACCCCGAACCCAGCCGAGACTGGCTCAACCCCCACCTCGAGTACCTCATCACTGCCTCGGCCAAACAAAAGGTGCGGCAGTGGTTTCGGGGTGCTTTTTCGTGAGCACTTCTACCCGGTCACCGTTTTCGAGCTTGCGATCGAGCGGGACGATATGGTCGTCGATCTTCGCGCCGCGGCAGCGGTGCCCAACGTTGGTGTGCACCCGGTAGGCGAAGTCGAGCACCGTGGCGCCGCGCGGCAGATCGAGCACACCGCCCCGCGGCGTGAACACGTACACCCGGTCGCGGAAGATGTCGGTCTTGAGTGACTCGGCGAGGGCGCTGGGGTCGGACTCGACGGCCTCGGCTTCGCTGCGGGCCGCGTCTTTGTGCCAGTCCATCAGCTGGCGCAGCAAGTTGAACTGATGGTCCTCGCTTCGGGCCTTCTTGCCCTCTTTGTAGGCCCAGTGGGCGGCGACGCCGTACTCGGCGTATTGGTGCATCTCCTTGGTACGGATCTGGACCTCGAG
>JBCBKU010000051.1:0-659 GCA_038521345.1 Pseudomonadota bacterium
GTGATCTATGCCCTGCTCTGCCGCTTTGCCGTCGATCTCGACGCGTTGCGTGAGCGGTTCGGGGACCTGGCCGGGCCGGTGATCCGGCAGGCGAAGCTGTTGGAGCGCGATGCGCCGGCGGGCTCGCTGGTGCCGCTGCCGGACGGGCGCGCGGGCTTTGAGATCGCGCCGGCCTGGCGTGAGCGCACCCGGCTCATCGCCTCGGTCTTCGACGTCTATCTGCAGAGCTCGGCGAAGCGCCACAGCCTGGCGGTCTGAGGCGCGTCAGCCCTCGAACAGGGCGGCATGCGCCTCGCGCAGCGCCTTCTTCTGGACCTTGCCCATCGTATTGCGCGGCAGCGCCTCGGCGAAGATCACGCGCTTGGGCTGCTTGAACTTGGCCAGCCGGTCGGCGAGCGGCGCGATCACGCTGTCGGCGTCGAGGACGGCATCGTGCTCCTTGACGACCACGGCGACGACGCCTTCGCCGAAATCCGGATGGGGCACGCCGATGACCGCGCTCTCCAGCACGCCGGGCAGGCTGTCGATCTCGCTCTCGACCTCCTTGGGGTAGACGTTGAAGCCGCCGGAGATGATCAGGTCCTTGCCGCGCCCGACGATCTGCACATAGCCGTGGCTGTCGATCAGGCCGAGATCGCCGGTAATGAACCAGCCGTCGG
>JBCBKU010000052.1:0-650 GCA_038521345.1 Pseudomonadota bacterium
CGGTGGGCCTGAGGATCACGGGACCGCTCCGCCCCGTCATTGCCTGTCACTGCGAGAGCTGTCGTCGCCAGTCCGGCCATATCGTCGCCGCGACCGCGGCCCTGCGCGACGATATCGAGATCGAGGGCGCGGAAATCATTCCACTCAGTGAGAATCGCAATCGCGTCGGCGCCGTCGGCCGCAGCGTAGGGATCTTCGTGCCAGCTCACGCCGGGCAGGAGCGACTCGCCCTCCTTGCGACCCTGAGGATCGATGACCCGAACGGTCGCGCCCCCGCCGATGAGAGCGGGGACGACGGTCAGCGCGGGCGAATCCCTCATGTCGTCGGTGTTCGGTTTGAAGGTGACGCCTAGGATCAGGATCGTCCGCCCCGACAGCCGGTCATCGAGGGCTTCGGCGATCTTGCCGACCATGGCCCGTTTTCTGGCATCGTTCACGGAGATCACCGTCTCCACGATCCGCAGCGGCGAGGCGAGTTCGACGCCCGAACGGGCGAGCGCCGAGGTGTCCTTTGGGAAGCAGGAGCCGCCATAGCCGGGCCCCGGGTGCAGGAACTTCGAGCCGATGCGGCCATCGAGCCCGATCCCCTTGGCAACCTGCTGCACGTCAGCGCCGGTCTTCTCGCAGAGATCGGCGATCTCATTGATGAA
>JBCBKU010000053.1:0-626 GCA_038521345.1 Pseudomonadota bacterium
CCGCCAGTGTCGCTTCTTCCCCGGGGGTCTTGGGGCCGATGATCGCCGCCATCTCTTGGATCTGCGCATCGGTTGCGGCGTACCAGTCGCGGTACTCGTCCAGGGCCAGTTTCAGCCCCTCGCGCTTTTGGTGATCGTTGATGAAATAGGTCACCACGGTCATCGAGATCGAGGCGATGGTCAGCACGGGCACGGCGTATTTGCCGGCCGTCGTCGCCGCTTGCTTGATCCGCGCCCAACGGCCCACCGCCGCGACGACATCGTCCGCGGCATCCACGGTGCGGGTCAGCCCATAGACGAACTGGATGAGCGAGGCGCCGACCGTGACGCCGGTGATCACCGCGCTCTGCTGGTAGGTCAGGTTGAAGAGCGTGAAGTCCTCGATGTCGCCGTCGGGTTCTTGACCGATCAAGAGCGCAGCGACCCGGCTGACGAACTCGACCTTGCCAAAAACCTCCTGCCGCCGCTGCGCCCAGCCGGTGGTGGCGGTGGCCCAGTTCTGGTGCTGCGTGATCAGATCCTCGGCCGCGGTTTCGTACCGCCCGATCACCGTCTCCATCGAGGTGATGGAGCCGCGGTCGACCTCAGCGACCTCGACCGCGGCTCCATCACCTCGATGGAGACGG
>JBCBKU010000054.1:0-602 GCA_038521345.1 Pseudomonadota bacterium
GTATTGCCGGCCTTTAATACATCCTTCGTCATGCAAATCCTCCAGTCTATGCCTCGCACCAATCGTGCCCCTGAAAAGAATGCAGCACTTTGAGCATCGCCGGCAATATGTCCCGAGGCGTTGTGCACGCCACCGGCATACGGGCGAAGCAAGCCGCGACTGGCTCGTCTGGGCAGCCAACTCTCCACAAATGTCCTTGATCCGGTCCTGCAAGAACGGTAAACGCCCGCCACCGCCGCTGTAGCTCAGCTGGTAGAGCACGTCATTCGTAATGATGGGGTCGGGGGTTCGAGTCCCTTCAGCGGCACCAGTTTTTAGAGAATATTGGTTCTTTAGAGATTGGTGAGATCGGATCTCAGGAATATTCCCCAACTTGTCCTCCAGCTCGCCAGTGGCGCGACTTAGCTGGCATCTCTGTGCAGAACATGCTCTGGATTGAGCATCTGACGGCATATTAGCCGGGAGTGATACAAGCGTGTCCGGGGCGCGGTGCCTGACAAATTGCGTTCTGCCAATAGAGATATTGGTCTACGACCATAAAACCCGACACATCACCTTTGTCTTGCGAATGTTGGCGAGCCTTCGGCCTGGTCATCGGCTCG
>JBCBKU010000055.1:0-601 GCA_038521345.1 Pseudomonadota bacterium
GCGCCCGGTATGGGCGAAGAGCTTCACGGTCTCGATATGGCTGATCTGGTCGACGAGCCGGCCCGACAGCGCGGAACGGGTGTCGGCGCGGGCCCGGGCGGCGCTGCGGATCATCGGCAGATAGCGCGCGACCAGCGCCACATAGGCCGCGAACCAGAGCGTGAGCAGCAGCAGGAGCAGGCCGCTCGCCGCCCCCAGCACCAGCGCCGCGCCGATCACCGCCGACAGGCCATAGGTGATCGAGTTCAGCACTTCATTCGTGCTGGTCGCGGCGGCGTTGGCGGTCTGAAGTTCCTTTTGGCTGATGCGCCCGGCGAAATCGTCCTGAAAGTAGCTGACCGACTGGCCGAGCGTGTGCAGATGCAGCCGCCAGATCGAGAGCTGCGCGAGGCCCGGCGTGATCGAGAGCGACGAGAGCCCGGCGTTGATCGCCATCAGCACCGGGCGCGCGACGAGCAGGAAGAAGCCGATGCCGAGGAGCGCCAGCCATTCCTCGGCGAAGAACTGCGCCTGATAGCCGCCGATCTCCGCCGCGCGGGCGAGATCGATGGCCCAACCCACGAGGAACGCGCCCAAGGCCTCCGCCACGCCGAGGGTGAGA
>JBCBKU010000056.1:0-594 GCA_038521345.1 Pseudomonadota bacterium
ATTCTCGGCCGTGAGCGAGGCGCGCGTCGGCAGGTAGTTCACCAGCCCTGGGTTGAAGCCCACGATCACCAGCGCCAGGAGCTGGAGCCCGATGAAGGCGATGACGCCCTTATACATCCAGACCTCGTTCCTGACGCCGCCCTTCGGCTTCGCGCTGTTCTATCTGCGCGGCGTGGCGCCGGCGGCGGTGCGCACGATCCAGATGTATAAGGGCGTCATCGCCTTCATCGGGCTGCAGCTCCTGGCGCTGGTCATCGTGGGCTTCAACCCAGGGCTCGTGAACTATCTGCCGACGCGCGCCTCGCTCACGGCCGAGAATGCGCCGCCGCCGCTCAACCCCTCGCTGCAATATTGCCTCGAGGAGTTCGTGCATGAGGAATTCCGCGACAACGGCGACACGATCCGCGCCGCCATCGACCGGATGGCCGGCGTCGACATCTCCTACCTGCCCGAAGATCTGCGCGAGGAGCTGGAGGACGGCATCGACAGCGCGCGCGAGACCTTCGACCACATGGCCGAGATCCGCACCGTGCAGGACCGCCTCGCCACCGGTGCCGTCGACTACCGGCCCGTGCACCGCATCGTCCGCGCGCT
>JBCBKU010000057.1:0-592 GCA_038521345.1 Pseudomonadota bacterium
CTGATCGTGGACAAGGAACCGACCGGCTTTCGCGGCGAGTTGCTTCCTACGCTGGAGCATCTGGGCGCCGAGGGCCGCACGGATGTGGTGCTTGGCCTGCGCGATGTGCTGGACGAGCCCGAGGTTCTGCGCGCCGAATGGGACCGCAAGGGCGCGCTGGAGGCGACCGAAGCCTTCTATGACGAGATTTGGGTTTACGGCCCGCGCTCTGTTTACGACCCGGCGCAGGGTCTGGCCCTGTCGCAAGCCGCGCGCGCGCGGATGCACTGGACCGGGTATTTGCGCAGGGCCGCGGCAGAGCCGCCAGAAGCCCCCGAGGCGCCCTATATCCTGATTACGCCCGGCGGCGGCGGGGACGGCGAGGCGATGGTCGACCTTGTCCTTTCGGCCTATGAGCGTGACCCCGGCCTCGGCCCGCAAGCCAAGCTGGTCTACGGGCCCTTCCTGTCCGGTGAGACGCGCGCGGATTTCGAAGCGCGGGTCGACGCGCTGGAAGGGCGTGTGACGGCGGTTGGGTTCGATTCGAAGATGGAGACCCTCTTTGCCGGAGCCGAGGGCGTCGTATGTATGGGCGGGTACAACACGTTCTGCG
>JBCBKU010000058.1:0-583 GCA_038521345.1 Pseudomonadota bacterium
GGAAAAGGCCTTCGACAGCTACCTGCGCGACCCCGGCAACGGCGGCGACCCGCTTCAACTTTCCCTCGACCTTACCGTGCAGGCGGCGACCGAGCGTGTGCTTTATGGCGGCATGAAGATGATGAACGCCAAGGGCGCGGCGGCGGTGTTGATGGACGCCAAATCGGGCGAAATCATCAGCCTTGCAAGCCTGCCCGATTTCGATCCAAACGACCGCCCCGTGCCCCTGACCGAGGGCGATGCAGCCGACAGTCCACTCTTCAACCGTGCGGTCCAGGGCGTGTATGAGTTGGGGTCAACCTTCAAGATCTTCGCCGCCGCCCAAGCGATCGAGATCGGTCTGTTCAACACAGCCTCGATCATCGACACCGAAGGCCCGCTGCGCTGGGGCCGCCACCGTATCCGCGACTTCCGTGACAACGGTGACAGCCTGTCTGTGGAAGACGTGATCGTGAAATCGTCAAACATCGGCACCGCGCGCATCGCGATGGAGATCGGCATCGAGCGGCAGCGCGCGTTTCTGGACAGTCTTGGCTTTCTTAGCCCGACGCCGGTGGAGCTGATCGAAGCGCCTGGTGCCAAA
>JBCBKU010000059.1:0-579 GCA_038521345.1 Pseudomonadota bacterium
CCCGCAAAGTTCGCCGCGATCCAGCCCTGAGGCGTGCGGACCGAAATGCCGATGCCGTTGTCTTCGCACACAAAGAGCAGGGGCAGGGGGATGGCTTGATACGATGTCCAGCACGCTGTGTTGATCGCGCCCTGCGCCGTGGAGTGGTTGGACGACGCATCACCAAACGAGCACATGACCAGCCCATCATCCTGCAGCACCGCATGCTCGGGGCGGTGGCGCTTGGCCAACCCGATGGAGTAGCTGGCCCCCACAGCCTTTGGCAGATGGCTCGCAATGGTGGAGGTTTGGGGCGGGATGAACATCGCTTTCGACCCCAAGACCTTGTGGCGCCCGCCCGAGATCGGATCCTCGGTGGACGTGGCAAAGCTCAAAAGCATGTCCCGGGTCGGATCGACGCCGGGCACCTGGCGCGACCGCATGGTCTGAAACGCCCCGTCGCGATAGTGCAGAAACGCCATGTCGTCGGGCCGCAAGGCGGCTGCGACAGCGGCCATCCCCTCATGCCCGGACGAGCCAATCGTGTAGTACCCTTGGCCCTCGGCCTGCATCTTGCGCGCGCGGCGGTCCAGATTGCGG
>JBCBKU010000060.1:0-566 GCA_038521345.1 Pseudomonadota bacterium
TCCGCTCGAGCGCCTGATCTGCGGGGATCGAGGGGGGCAGTGGCAGGGTGCCGGCCGTCTCGATCCAGTATCGCAGCATGCCCATCACGTCATTGTCCTGCGGCGCGACAGCGGCGGGCGGACCGGCGGCAGATCCGGTCCGGGAGGGCGATAGCGGCGGGCGAGATCGTCTGGCGTCCCGCCCGCCGAGCGCTTAGTCGTCGGCGGCGACGCGGACCTTGACCATGCGGTCGGGTTCCTGGACCGAGCCGGAGCGGCCGACGCCCTTCTTGATGTTGTCGACATTCTCCATGCCGGAGATCACCTGGCCCCAGACGGTATACTGGCCGTTCAGGAAGCTGCCTTCCTCGAACATGATGAAGAACTGGGAATTGGCGCTGTTGGGGTCCTGGGTGCGGGCCATCCCGACGGTGCCGCGCTCGAAGGGCACATTGGAGAATTCCTGGCCGAGATCGGCCTTCGAGGAGCCGCCGGTGCCCGGCGTGCCGCCGCCCCAGCCGTTCTCCAGACCGGCGACGTGCAGTTCGGCGATATGGAGAACGGCTGGGGCGGCGGCACGCCGGGCA
>JBCBKU010000061.1:0-565 GCA_038521345.1 Pseudomonadota bacterium
CGGGACGGCGCCGCGATCTACCAGGAGTACTTCGCCACGATCCGGTCGGAGGCGGAGCTCTCGCGCTTTACGCCCGAGGAGGAACAGGTCGCCGTGCGCATGATCCATGCCGCGGGCGACGTGGGCCTGGCGCAGCACATCCGCTTTCATCCGCACTTCGCCGCCCCCGTGCGCGCGGCGCTGGAGGGCGGTGCCCCGATCCTCTGCGATGCGCGGATGGTGAGCGAGGGGGTGACGCGCAAGCGCCTGCCCGCCGACAACCGGGTGATCTGCACGCTGCAGGACGAACGGACCCCCGGCCTGGCCGCCGCGCTCGGCACCACGCGCAGCGCCGCGGCGCTGGAGCTGTGGCGCGACGATCTGGCGGGCAGCCTGGTTGCCATCGGCAACGCGCCCACCGCGCTGTTCCACCTGCTCGAGATGCTGGAGGATCCCGATTGCCCGCGCCCCGCCGGGATTATCGGCTGCCCTGTCGGTTTCGTGGGCGCGGCGGAGTCCAAGGCGGCGCTATGGGAAGCGGCACCAGCGCCCTGTGTCATCGTCGAGGGGCGTCTGGGCGGCAGCG
>JBCBKU010000062.1:0-565 GCA_038521345.1 Pseudomonadota bacterium
TCGCTTTCCTCGACCAGGGGGCAGACCCAATAGGCCTGGCGCCCCTCGCCCACGGCCGTTTGCAATTGGCCCACAACCTCATCCATGCGGCCCGATGACACCAGCGCGGTGGTGATCGGCTTGCGCCCGGCCGGTTTTTCATCGAGCACCGACAGGTCGAGATCACCATAGGTGGCCAATTCGAGCGAACGCGGAATGGGCGTGGCTGTCATCACCAGCGTGTCCACCGCGCGGCCTTTTGAGCTCAGCGCCAGGCGTTCTGCCACCCCGAAACGGTGCTGTTCGTCGATCACGGCAAGGCGCAGATCGGCAAAGTCCACGCCGGCCTGAAACAGCGCATGGGTGCCGATCAGAATCTGGATATCGCCCCGGCCCAAGGCGGCCAGTTTCGCGGCCCGTTCCGCCCCCTTGTCGCGCCCGGTCAGGATATCGACGACCACGCCAGCGGTTTCGGCCAAAGGCCGCAGGGCCGCCAGGTGTTGGCGCGCCAAAATCTCCGTCGGCGCCATGAACGCCCCCTGTCCGCCGGCTTCCACCGCGACCAGCAAAGCCGCAAAGGCGACCA
>JBCBKU010000063.1:0-563 GCA_038521345.1 Pseudomonadota bacterium
GGGTTCGCGGTGCCCAGGGGCGCGGCGCCCGCTACGATGCTGACGGTATCCATCGACGCTGCCGCTGCATTCCGGGAAGGCGGCGCGGGCTCCGAACTGCCCGATCCAACATCGCCGCCATCGATCAGGCGCTCGAACGCCCCATCCGTCGTCGGCTTCGGTTTGCCGTCCGGCGTCGTCGCCTGCCGCTGAGGGGCGGCGAGGAGAGCGCCGAGTGATTGAGCTGCAGTCATGAAAGGCTCGCTTCTGCCATCGAGCGAACATTTAGCCCGCAATCACTAACCCAGCGTTCACGGCAGCCACGGTAAGCGAGATCGACAGACGAGAGCGGCGTAGGAGAGCGGACGTGTCCATCCTGATCGGCCCGGCGGGTGCCTCGGCATCGGCACTTGGGGTAGTGGAGGAGAGCGCCAGCAGGCATGCGCTGCATCCGAGCGGCGCGGCTGCCGCAGCTCCAACCGCCGCCACAGACGTCGCCATGCAGTTCGAAGCGGCGTTCTTCGCAGAGATGCTGCGGCATTCGGGCCTCGGCGAGATGAAGGGCATGATGAGCGGGGGCGCGG
>JBCBKU010000064.1:0-562 GCA_038521345.1 Pseudomonadota bacterium
CCTGCGTCGATCCGTCAAGCGCGATCTCGCCGTCACACGACCGTCATTGAGGGATTTCGCAGCCAGCGGTCAACGGCGTGCTCCGCTCGGTGGCTCTAACTAGCTTTCCGCGACGTGGCGCTTGCTCTCAAGGGAGTATGGCCTGCCCCGTCCCCGGTCAACGAGACCAATGGCCTAGCCGAGGATGCGTGACAGTATCACGCAAGGACGGACAGGGGGATAACGAACTGGCTGGGCGGCCCCTGGGCAGCCCCAGGGCGGACCCAGGGCAGCACACAGGGTGCGGCACGCAGGGGCAACGATCGGGGCGTGGGAAACGTGGCGCGGTTGACGGGGCTCGAACCCGCGACCCCCGGCGTGACAGGCCGGTACTCTAACCATCTGAGCTACAACCGCGCAGGACACGCCGCTGGCGTGTGGCGGGGTAGATAGGGCAGCCTGCGTCGATCCGTCAAGCGCGATCTCGCCGTCACACGACCGTCATTGAGGGATTTCGCAGCCAGCGGTCAGGGGCGAGCACCGGCATGGGCGTGGGCGGGATGGTGGGCGGTGAGAGGCTCGA
>JBCBKU010000065.1:0-559 GCA_038521345.1 Pseudomonadota bacterium
GAAGCCGGGACGGTCGACATTTCGTCGAGCTGCGGATCGGGGCGCCCATCGGCGGGGACGACCGCCAAGGCGATCCCCTCGCGCCCGGCCAACCACCGCAGCTGATCCAAGCCGTAGCGCCAATAGGGCGCGCCGCCGATCAGGCGCACCAGGATCCCCTTGGCCCCGCTCAGCGTCCGTTCGACGTAGGTATCGACCGAGAGCGGGTGGCGCAGCGCGACCAGGTTCGCAAGGCGCAGGCTCGGCCGCCCCACCTCGGGCCCCGCGCGGTGCCAGGCGGCGGCAAAGGCGCCGAGATCGCTGTCGGAGAACGAGAGCACCACCAGATCGGCCGGGGATTGGCCGAGGTCCGTTGGGACATCGGTCTCCTCCAGCCCGTGGCTCTCGCGAAAGACGACATGCATGGCGCGCTAGCTTGCCCCCGCTTCAGGCGCCCGTCAGCGCTTGGGTGATCGCCTCGGTCTCGATGGCGTCGTGCTCGGCGATGACGACCAGGCGGCTGCGGCGGGCCTCATCGGGCCGCCAGGGCCGGTCGTATTGGCTGCGCACCCGGGCGCCG
>JBCBKU010000066.1:0-558 GCA_038521345.1 Pseudomonadota bacterium
CCTCGGTCTCGTCGCGCAGCGCCATCACCGCCTTTTGACGATAGAGCGCGTTGCTGTCGAAATTCATCTTGCAGTCCAGGCAGACCAGACGCCCCTCTTCGGTCAGGATCAGCGGGTTGATCTCGACCAGGCTCGCATCGCGCTCGATGAACATCTTATAGAGCGTGCCGACCAGCTTCAGGCAGTCCTTCGCCGCCTGCCCCTCCAGCCCCAGCGCCTTGGCGACCTTGCGACCGTGATAGGGCATGATCCCCGTCGCCGGATCGACCGAGAAGGTCAGGATCTTCTCCGGCGTCTCGGCCGCCACCTCCTCGATGTCCATGCCGCCCTCGGTGGACGCGATGAAGGAAATCGCCGAGGTCTCGCGGTCCACCAGCAGCGACAGGTAGAATTCCTTGGCGATCGCCGCGCCCTCTTCCAGATAGACCCGGTTCACCTGCTTGCCCGCGGGGCCCGTCTGATGCGTCACCAGCGTCTTGCCGAGCATCTGCTCGACGAAGGCGATCGCCTCGTCCTCGCCCTTGGCGATGCGCACGCCGCCCTTCTCGCCGGCCTCGG
>JBCBKU010000067.1:0-555 GCA_038521345.1 Pseudomonadota bacterium
GGAAGATATCGTCGATACCGGGCACACGCTGGCACATGTCGTGAAGTTCCTCGGCAACCGTGGCCCGCGCCGGTTGGAGACGATTGCCCTGCTCGACAAACCGTCGCGCCGCGAGGTGGATGTGAAGGCCACCTGGACCGGGTTCGAGATACCGGATGAGTTCGTGGTGGGCTATGGCCTCGACTTCGCGCAGCGCAACCGCAACCTGCCCTATATCGGCAAGGTCCGTTTCACGTGAACTGGTTTCTGCGCATGGCGCTGTGGGCGCGCAACCCACCCTCGACCCAGCGGGTGATCCTGGTGCTCAGCGTGATTGGCATCTGCCTGGCGTTGTATGCCGTTGACCGCCTATTTGGCTGGCCGGAATGGCTGACGCCTGACCGGGTGCCCGGCGGGCGTTTGAACTGACCTACGCCTGCAGTTCCGCATCCCAATACAGAAAATCCACCCAGGTCTCGTGCAGGTGGTTCGGTGGAAACTTCCGCCCCTGATTGCGCAACTCTTCCGCCCCCGGCTGGCGCGGCGGACGGCGCAGGGACAACCCGGCCCGGGACA
>JBCBKU010000068.1:0-536 GCA_038521345.1 Pseudomonadota bacterium
AGCCCCCGACCGGGGGTGCATCGAGGGAGAGAACGATAGCCAGACGACCGCATAACGCGCTGCTTCTTGCGCGCTTCCGCGGCCTTTTTCTGGGTCTCGTATTTGAATTTGCCGAAGTCCATGATCTTGCAGACCGGCGGGCTGGCGTTCGGCGAAATCTCGACCAGGTCGAGCCCCACCTCCACGGCCATGTCGATCGCCTCCTCGGGGCGGACGACACCGACATTGTCGCCGTTCTCGTCGATCAGGCGGATCTGCGGAACGCGGATCTGGCGGTTCACGCGCGGGCCGGTCTCACGGGTCGGCGGCGCGTTATGCGGTCGTCTGGCTATCGTTCTCTCCCTCGATGCACCCCCGGTCGGGGGCTTGCCAAAACGTCAAAAAGCGCCATCGAAGCCGAGGCGCTTTTGTCAGATATACAGGCAGGGGCGCCCCGAAGAAAGGGGGCGCCCCATGAGAAAGCCGGCGGAAACCGGACCAACCGGGGCCCGGTGCGGCCCCGGGAGCACGGCAGCATCACGCCGCGATCACGTGGC
>JBCBKU010000069.1:0-534 GCA_038521345.1 Pseudomonadota bacterium
TGCTGGGGCTCTGGCCGCGCGGCAAGCGATGGCATATCTCTGCTGCATCGACCAGCGCCGCCGCGAGGAGCCCGCATGACCGATCCCGCCCCGCTTCTCGGCCTGCCGACCCCCGAACGCCGCTTGATCGCGATGACTGGGACAGACGCGCGACAGGTCCTCCAGGATGTCGTGACGAATGATGTCTCCCGACTGGCGCCCGGCACGCCGGTCTACGCGGCGCTGCTGACGCCGCAGGGCAAGTATCTGTTCGATTTCTTCCTGATCGACCCGGCGGAGCTGGCCCTCGGCAGCGAGGCCGATGTGCTGATCGACGCCGATGGCGCGCAGGCCGACGCCCTCGCGAAACGCCTCGGCATGTATTGCCTGCGCCGCGATGCGCGGGTTGTCGCCGAGCCGCAGCAGATCGGTGTTGCCCTCGTCTGGGGCGCACCGCCCGATCCTGCCCGGCTGCCCCCCGGCACGGCACTTCTCGCCGATCCACGCCACCCCGATCTCGGCTATCGTCTCTACGCGGCCGAGCCTGAAGCCGCT
>JBCBKU010000070.1:0-516 GCA_038521345.1 Pseudomonadota bacterium
CGGAACGGCGGCCCGCCGGGGCCGCAGCCCGTCGCCCACCCCGCCGAGCCAGGGAGACCGCCCGGCATGAGCGAGCCCGATACAGCGATGGAACGCGCCGCCCGCGCGACGCCCGCGCCGCTGGCCCGGCGCATCCGCGGCCTCTCCGACCGCGCCATCGCCTGGCTCTTCGTCGGCCCCACCATCGCCCTTCTGCTCGCGATCAACATCTTTCCGCTGATCTGGACCATCCATCTCAGCTTCACCAACTACAAGGCCAACCGCCAGGCCCGCGGCGACGAAAACATGCTCGGGCAGGCCCAGCAGATCGCTGATGGCCCCGGGCTGGTTGCGAAAGGCGCTGATCGGACAGGTGCCCAGACCAGCCGCCTCCGCCGCGATGACAAAGGCCGACAGCGCGATGCCAGCATCGACCGAGGCGTTGAAGAAGGCATCGAGGTGGTCGTTCGCAAAGGGCCGGTCGCGCCAGGCATGTACCTGGCGCTGCCGCCGGTTGTTCGCACAGAAAGCCAGCAT
>JBCBKU010000071.1:0-523 GCA_038521345.1 Pseudomonadota bacterium
GGATGGGGACGGCGACGGGGATGGGGATGGGGATGGGGACGATGGTGGAGACGACGGCGACGATGGGGATGATGGGGATGATGGAGACGACGGGGACGATGATGGCGACGATGACGGGGATGACGATGAGGACGAGGACCGCCGATCGCTCCGCGGTGTCCTAGGCGACATCTTCGGCGACGAGGACGAGGATGACGACGACGATGATGACGACGACGATGAAGAGCGCGAAGAGCGCTCGATCCGGGGCTTCTTCGGCGGTCTGTTCGGCGGCGGGGACGGTGGCGGCGAAACCCGCGGCCGGGAGACGCTGCCCGGCGAGATCATCGGCTTCGGCCAGCCCGGCTTCAGCGCCGCCGACCGTGCCCGCCTGGCCGGTGCCGGCTTCGGCGTGCTCTCGTCCCAGGCGCTCGGCACGCTGAACGCCGAGGTCCTGCGCCTCTCCCTGCCCCCCGGCCTGACCGAGCTGGAAGCGCTCGACGCCGCGCGCGACATCGTGCCCGGCGCGGTCTTCGACCTGCAC
>JBCBKU010000072.1:0-512 GCA_038521345.1 Pseudomonadota bacterium
CTGGTGATCGGGCAGTTGGGTCAGTCGCTGGACGGGCGGATCGCAACGCCCACGGGCGCATCCAAGTACATCAACGGCAAGGAGGCGCTGACCCACCTCCACCGATTGCGGGCCTCGGTCGATGCCGTGATCGTGGGCGTGGGCACCGCGGTGGCGGACGATCCGCAGCTCACCTGCCGCCATGTGCCCGGGGCGCATCCGACCCGGGTCGTGATCGACCCCAACGGCCGCCTGCCGTGCGATCTGCAGATGCTCCAAGACGGCTCAGCCCCGGTGCTGGTGGTCACGACGCCGGGCCGGCCCGTCCCTGCGGGGGCTGAGGCGCTGGAGATCGCACCGGACGCCGAGGGCCGTATCGCGCCCGACGCCATCATCGCCGCGCTCGATGCTCGCGGCCTCACGCGGCTCTTGGTCGAGGGTGGGGCGGAGACGCTGGCGCGTTTCGTCGATGCCGGTCTGGTGGACGAGTTGCACCTGATGCTCGCCCCCATCGTGCTTGGCTCGGGCAAGAC
>JBCBKU010000073.1:0-508 GCA_038521345.1 Pseudomonadota bacterium
TCGCGTTCACCAAATGCTGAGATAAACCGCGCAACGATGACGCGGGTGGGCGAGGGTCGCCATGCGATCGCCTGCCCAAGGCCCACCGCAGCACGGACCGAGTGACAGAGCCTGCCGCTCAGTCCTTCTTGCGCGCCAGCACGGCGGTGCCGACGGGCGTCTGACCGATAGCACGGTCGAACTGCCACAACCCGTCCGGGCGTTCGGTGAATTCGACGCGGAAGGGGAAGGGCGGCTTGGCGAGCATCTTCGGCTTGAACCCGCCCAGGCGCACATAGGCCGCCTCGCAGGTGATCACCCCGCGCTGCGGCCGGCTCTCGGCCTCCAGGCTCACGGCGAACAGGCGGCGGGTGTCGAAGATCCGCACCGTCCGGTCGCATAGATCGCCGGCCGGGCGCGGCGCAAAGGCCGTGAGCGCCGCGCTCAGCGGATCGAGCGTGCCGGTCTGCGTCGCAGGGTCAAGCTGCCAGGGCTTGGGGTCATATGCCGGCTCTGCCGCAACCGCCGG
>JBCBKU010000074.1:0-508 GCA_038521345.1 Pseudomonadota bacterium
CGACGAGGCATAGTGCATCGCATGGGTCAGGATATGCACGTTGGCCTCCCGCCAGGGGATCAGCTTGCCATCCATCCAGATGACGCCATCACGATCGTCATACGCACCGGCCATTGCAGTCTTCCTTCCAGTCGACCCTTTGGGTCATTTTTCATTTATTGCGCAAAGTAGGTCCGATGCGGACTTTTATTGCGCAAATTGTGGGCGTGAGCTAGCAATTGATTCTTGGAATGTCAACAAGGCTGACATAAAATCCCCGAAACGGGGAGGGTTCGGGACCGATGGCCGAAGGCGGCGGGCAAAGCAGCGAAAGCCTTTTGTTTCTGACCGACGAGCAGCTGCGCAAAGGCATCGAGGCGATGTTCTTTGCCTATCGCGGCTTTACGGCGGATCCTGATCGTATTCTCGAAGACCATGCCTATGGCCGCGCCCACCACCGCGCGGTGCATTTCATCAACCGCTTTCCGGGAACGACGGTGAACAACCTGCTGGCGATCCTGGGTGTCAC
>JBCBKU010000075.1:0-507 GCA_038521345.1 Pseudomonadota bacterium
CGCTGAAACTCACCGCCAGCCTGCGTATCGGGGCCCGGGTCTTCGGCGTGATAGGTTCCCGCGATCATCAGGCCCATGGGCGATCTCCGAATGCAAACGCGCCCGGGTGGGTCCCGGGCGCGTTCAGATACGTGGCGGCGATCAGTTCACCGTGACCCAGCGCAGGATGAAGAAGTTATCCGGGCGCTGTGTGAGGGCGATGTTGTCGCGTGTGCCCCAGACGAGCGGCTGCACGTAGAGCGGCACATAGGCGTGCTCGTCCTGATAGATCGATGTGTGTCCAGCCGCTGGTCTGGGGCACGCAGGCCAATATCGACCTGACGCAGCGCCCCGATAACTTCTTCATCCTGCGCTGGGTGACGGTGAACTAGGGCGTTTCCGGCTTAGGCTGGAACATGCATCGTCTTTTGCGTGCGAGCCGAAGGCGAGAGGCAGCGAAAGACGATTCTGAGATGGCCGGAATTGCTTTAGGATCGGATTTTGGGCCGCAGCGGCGCGAAATCTGGA
>JBCBKU010000076.1:0-505 GCA_038521345.1 Pseudomonadota bacterium
CGCCAAGGCGGTGGAGCAGCTGGGCGCCGAAAAGACCGCCAAGCTGCGGGTGCGCACCATCCGCTACAAGATCGCGGCGGGCGACCGCGCGGATGTGGTGGAGGTTGAAGAGGTGGAGGGGGCGATTGCGCAGATCCCCTCGGATGTGGCGGATGACGACATCGACCGGCCGGGATGGGAGAGCATCGAGCGGCAGGTGCCCAATATCGAGGTGCGGCTGGGCGGGATCTATGCGCTGGAGCGAATAAGCCAGGACAGCGCGCGGGACCACATCCAGATCATGGAGATCCTGTGCGCCTATATCCGCCACAACGCCCTGGCAAGCGCGGCCAAGGGCGGTGAGCCGGACCTGCCCGAGGATGGCATCCCGACGGTCGAGTGGAGCGAGGCGCTGGGTAAGTGGGTGAGAGACCTTGAAGCACCGCGCGCAGATGTTCAGGCAGCGCTGACCGTCATCGGACGGCGGTCGGAGGAACGCATCGCGCAGGAGGTTGGGAAGGACCCC